>NZ_JBHRWL010000010.1:0-94865 GCF_042647945.1 Streptomyces lusitanus | reverse complement strand
TGTTAGTGGGTGGATGACTTGATGCAGCATGTAGGGTTGGCGAAAACACGGCACATCCCCGAGCTTTCTCTTGACGGGCTCATGCTCTGCCGAGAGGGAAGCGGAAAAATGCGTGTGTGGAGTGTTCAGGAGGTGGCGCGTGACCAGGTGAGGCACCAGGCGAACGGTCACGATGCGGCTGCCCCTGCGGACAAGGTCACCGAGGCAGCTGCCCAAGAGCAAGACGGCGGGTCAGATGAGGCGGGCGGTCCCTCCATGCGAACTGGCGGATCCGAACGGCTGACTGCCGTCCAGACAGTGAGACACAGAAAGTGGCAACACGTCAGCACCTTGTGGTCCAGGCCTGGTTGGGCTCTGCACGAGTCGGAGCAAGATGCTCAGGACCCCCCAAGGGGGCTCCAGAGTGCGGAGTGTCATGGAACAACGGAGAGGCCCCTTGGCCGAACGACCCGTCTGCAAGACACAGCAACGGGACACGGGACACGGTAAGTGTTGTCGGCCGCACCGAGCCGACCGACCCGGACAACAACCCACCAAGCCGCACTGACCCCACCTCAGCTCCTGGCCCGGCCGGCCAAGCAGGTTGTGGCGAGCAAGGACGGTGCGGCAGCTGTCCCGCCTTTCACACCGCTCCAGCACTTCCCAGGCGGGCGCGAGTAATTCATGTGAAATCCATTGTTAGATCTAAGGCGTGGTTGAGGTAGGGTGCGGCATGGAGGTGAGCTCTGTGCCCGCTGAGGACGAGATGTTCCGTGCCGTCGATGCGCTGTTGGAGGAGGTCGCTCAGGACGAGCTTCCGCCGCCCGACGAGCGCAGGCGTTTGCGCGAGGCCGCGGGACTGAGCCAGGAACAGATCGCGAAGGCTCTGAAGAGCCGACGGGAGACCATCGGGAACTGGGAGTCGGGGGCCACTGAGCCGCGGCCGCCCAAGCGCGCCGCATACGCCCGACTCCTGGAGGGCCTCGCCGCACGCTTTCCCGCCCCGGCGCCGGCGGTCCAGGAAGTGTTCACCGGCCGGATTCCGGCGCCGGCGGCGGGGCGACCGCGGCCGGAGGCGCAGAAGGCGACGAAGCCGCCGGCCGTCGCGACGGCCGGGCAGGCGCGGTTTGAGAACGGTCCGCTGGCCGTCGTCGACGTCGATGACGACGGCCGGGTAGTCGCGTACTGCGTGGGCGGGCTGGTTCTGGACGTGCCCGCCAAGAGCATCCCGGCGCTGGTCGACTGGACTCTTACGGAGGCGCGCCTCGGGCAGGCGCGGCTGCATCGCCACGGCAAGGACGCCGACCCTGTCCTCGTCCTCACCGCGTCCGCGCTGGAGCGTTACGGCCTGCCTGCCGAGCTGTCGCCCGAGGAGCGGCGTGCCGGACGGCTCGCGGCCGGCCACAAGGTGCTCAAGCAGATCGCCAAGGCGGGGCAGCAGCTCACCCAGCGCGGCTTCGGCGCGTGGGCCCGGGTCTACCGCGAGCCGGAGGGTTCCCGGCGCCGGTGCGTGCAGTTGTGCGTCCCTGCCTGGGGCGCCCTGCCCGTCGACGAGTGGGACGACAAGAGCAACCCGCTGCTGCCCACCATGCACGCTGCCGACCTCGCGCGTTTCCTCGGCACGTATGCGGAGCGGGTGATGACGCCGCGCGGCACCACGGCGGTCACGGGCCTGGAGCTGATGACGGCGCTGCGCCCGCCGACCCGGGCGCAGAAGGACGAGGCCACCGGCGAGTTCAGGCAGGCGTTCAACGACGACGCGCTCACCGGGCTGTACGACGTGGTGGAGTGCGAGGTCCCGGACGAGCATCCGCTTCTGGAGGGGAGGTACGAGCGGCACCATCAGCGCACCCCGGCCGAGATGCTGATGGAGGAGCCCTACAACTGGTGCCGGCCGCTGACCGATGCCGAGTGCATGCAGCCGTACCTGGTCGCGATCGACGTCAACATGGCGTTCGCGGCGGCCGCGAACGGCCTCACGGTCGGTTTGAACGGCCCCACCCATGTGAAGAACCCGGCGTTCGACCCTGCGCTGCCCGGCTCGTGGCTGGTCGACCTCTCCCACGTCGACCTCTCCCGCGTCGAGGCGGGCGGCCGCAGGATCGATGCCGGCCTGCTTCCCTCGCCGTTCACGCCGACCGGCGAGCACCCGGCCGGCCCGGCCTGGTACGCCACCCCGACCGTCGCCTACGCGGTGGAGCTCGGCTTCGACGTCGCGCCGGTCGAGGCGTATGTGCGTACCCGGACCGGCCGCTACCTGGATCCCTGGTACAAGCGGCTGCGTGACGCGTACGTGGAGACGATGGCCGACCTCGGCGTCACCACCGCCATGAGCGGGAGTGAGTTCCTGGACGCGATGGCCCGGTCCAAGGACGTCGACCCGGCCCTGTCGCTGGTGCTGAAGGCGATCAAGGCCACGGCGAAGGGCGGTATCGGCAAGCTGCGTCAGCGCAACCGGGGCCAGGTGCCGTACTACGAGCCGTGGCCGGCCCTGGAGCGCAGGACGTGGCGCCCCGACATCCGGGCCGCGGTCCTGTCCACGGTCCGGGTCAGCATGCATCGCAAGATGCTGAAGACCGCCGCCGTGGCCGGCGTCTACCCGGTCGCGATCGGCACCGATGCTCTCGTTTATCCTTCGCCCGGTCCGTCCCCTCTCGACTTCCTGCCGCATACGCCCGAAGGCAAGCCCGCCCCGGGTACGTTCCGGCTCGGCGTCTCGCCCGGGATGGTCAAGCACCAGGGCACCCAGACCGTGTTGTGGGCGGAGCAGCAGTTCGAGGAGCACGGCGACGTCTTCAACATCGCCAATCTCATCAAGACGGACCAGTCGGCCGGGGAAGGCGAGTAGCCCACGATGGCGGAATCGATCGGGGACGGCCTGGACCGCGCGCTGGAGTCGGCGTTCACCCGCCGTCCCCCGCAGAGCGCCCAGGCGCAGATGAAGTACCTGGTCAAGCAGCTCAAGGGCACCATGGCCACCGCGCAGGCGCTCGGGATTTCCCAGCGCACCGTGGAGCGGTACGTCAAGGGGCAGCTCAAGCGTCCCCGCCCGGATCTGCGCGGCCGTATGGAGCGCGAGGTCAGGAAGCGGTGGCAGCCGCAGGTGAGGGCGAGGGCGAAGAAGAGGGCGGCCTCCACCGGCGGCCTGGTCGTGTCCACCCGCGCCCGCTTCGGGTTCACCGCCGCGCCCGGCACCACCGATGACGCCCGCATCCGCGACATCACCCAGGCCCTGCCGCCCGAGTACGCCGACCGCCTGTTCACGTCGCGGGAGCAGGGCGCCACCGAGCAGCAGCTCCAGCAGATCGCGGCCGAGGGCCTGGCCCAGATGTACTTCCGGGCGAACGACACCCGCGCGCGCGGCCTGGGCGTGGAGTTCACCGACGTGGAACACGTCGACATCGAGCTGTAGGCCCTCTGCCGACGCGAGTGCGTTGCTCATGAGCGGGGAATGCGACGATGCCGTCTGGTGACCCCCGGGACGCGCTGGCGGTGCGACCTACGGGGAGGCCGAGGCCCTGTCCTGGACGACGAGACCGGCGAGCACCGTACCCACCCGGTCAGGCTGGACGAGTGACTGCGCCGGCACGGGGCCGGGGCCGGCCACCGGTCCCACGTCTCCTGGCATGCCGCCCTGCGCGGTGCGCTCGGCCTGGCCGTCGCGGGGGACCTCGCCGCTCGAAACCGGCGGTGGCTGGACTGCGTGCGTGAACGGCGTGCCGGGTGGCGTGGTCCCGCGGTCGTCGGCGGGGGCACGGAACATGTCCGGTCCGCCTGACCGCGGCGGCCGGTGGTCTCGGGCAGGCGATGGCGCCGGCGGCCCGGTCACCACGTGGTGCCGGCCGGCTCCTCGATGGTGGTGTTGATGCGGTTGAAGAAGTTGGTGAGGGCGATCATCAGGATGATCGCGGAGAGTTGTTCCTCGGTGAAGTGGTCCGCGGCCTCGTTCCAGATTTCGTCGGCGACGGCCTTGCCGGAGCGGTCGGCGATGCGGGTGGCGGCCTCGGTGAGGGCGAGGGCCGCGCGTTCCTCGTCGGTGAAGAAGGGGGTCTCGCGCCAGGCGGCCACGGCGTGCAGGCGTTCGTCGCTCTCGCCGTGTTTCTTCGCGCCTGTCACTCCGGCGAACACGCAGGCGCTGCAGCCGTTGATCTGGCTGGCCCGCAGGTGGACCAGTTCGAGGATCTGCGGGGCGACGCCGCCCTGGTACATGGCCTGGTGGAGGGTCTGGATGCCTTTCATGGCGTCCGGCAGGACCATGGCGGGGTTCTTCATGCGGGCGGTGGGGGTGGTCGCGGCGTTCATCCGGTGCCTTCCTGAGGATGCGTCATGTCGTGCGGGGGGGGCCGGGGCCGCCGGGACGTGGGGGATGTCGTCCCGCGGCCCCGGTGTCCGGGCTGTCCGCCGAGGGGGTGGCCGGCGGTCAGGCGGCGCTGAGGACGGCCGCCGAGTTGAAGCCGCCCCGGCCGCGGGCCAGGACCAGGGTGTGGCGGAGGGGCGTCCGGCGGGGTGTGGTGACGAGGTCGACCGGGCAGTCCGCGGCGGGTTCGGCGGTGCCGACGGTCGGCGGGATCACCTGGTCGCGCAGGGACAGCAGGGCCGCGGCGACGTCGAGGGACGCGCCGCCCGCCAGCAGCCGCCCCGTCATCGACTTCGGCGCGGTCACCGGTACTCCCCGCGGGCCGAACAGGGCGGCGAGCGCCTCTGCCTCGGCGCGGTCCGCGGCGCGCGCGCCGGCCGCGTCGGCGAACACCACGTCGATGTCCTCGGGCAGCACCCCGGCGTCGTCCATGGCCAGCCGTGCGGCGTCGCGGAGGCGCGGGGCCCCGCCGCCGTCGAAGGTGGCCGCGTACCCGGTGAACGCCCCGTAGACGTGGGCGTCGCGTTCGCGGGCGGCGGTGGCGTTCTCCAGCACGAACAGGGCGCCGCCCTCGCCGACGACGTGCCCGCAGGCCTCTTCGGCGAACGGCAGGTAGGCGCGGGCCGGGTCGGCGACCTGGCTCAGCTCGCCGGCGGCGAGGTGCGCGGCCCAGCCCCACGGACACAGCGCCGAGTCGACGCCGCCGGTGACCACCAGCCGGGCTCCCTTGCGGACCTGCCGGCGGGCGTGGGCGGCGGCGTCCAGGCCGCCGGCCTGTTCGGAGACGACGACCCCGCTCGATCCGCGCAGCCCGTGCCGGATGGAGATCTGGCCGGTGTTCACGGCGTAGAACCAGGCGAAGGACTGGTAGGCGCTGACGTGCTGGCCGCCCTTGGACCACAGGGCCTGCAGCTCGCGCTGGCCGAACTCGAACCCGCCTGCGGAGGAGGCGGTGACCACCCCGGCTCCGCACCCGGGCAGTGCCGCCGGGTCGGTGCCGCAGTCGTCGAGGGCTTCCTTCGCGGCGGCCAGCGACAGCCGGGTGACGCGGTCGGTCTGCGGCAGCAGCCGGCTGGGCAGGTGCTCGTCGTCGACGAAGCCGGGGACCTCTCCGGCGAGGCGCACCGGGTAGCGGGAGGCGTCGAAGCGGGTCAGGGCGCGGATGCCGCTGTCGCCGCGCAGGGTCGCGGCCCACCATGCCTCGGTGCCGAGCCCGTTGGGCGCGGCGACGCCGATGCCGGTGACGACGGAGCCGACGGTGGCGCGGGCGTCCGCCCGGTGCGCGGGACGGCCCAGTGTGGCTGTGGTCATGCGGCCTCCTGAAGTCGCGGCCGGGTCAGGACGATGGCGCTCTGGAAGCCGCCGAAGCCGCTGCCGACGCTGAGCACGGTGTCGGTGCGCTGCTCGCGTGCGGTGAGCGGGGTGTAGTCGAGGTCGCAGGCCGGGTCGGCCTCGTGCAGGTTGGCTGTCGGGGGCACCGTGTTGTGTTCGATCGCCAGGGCGCTGGCGGCGATCTCCAGCGAACCGATCGCCCCCAGCGAGTGACCGATCATCGACTTGATGGAGCTGACCGGCACCCGGTAGGCGTGCTCGCCGAGGCTGCGTTTGAACGCGGCGGTCTCGTGCCGGTCGTTCTGCTTGGTGCCCGAGCCGTGGGCGTTGATGTAGTCGACGGCGGTGGGGTCGAGGCGGGCCTCGTCGAGGGCGGCGCGGATCGCCTCGGCCATCTCCACGCCGTCCGTCCTCAGCCCGGTCATGTGGTAGGCGTTGCTGCGTCCGGCGAACCCGGCGATCTCCGCGTAGACGCGGGCGCCGCGCCGCCGCGCGTGTTCGAACTCCTCGAGGATCAGCACCGCCGATCCTTCGCCGAGGACGAAGCCGTTGCGGGAGCGGTCGAAGGGGCGTGAGGCGGTCTCCGGCTCGTCGTTGCGCGGGCTGGTCGCCTTGATGGCGTCGAAGCAGGCCACGGTGATCGGGGAGATCGGCGCTTCGGTCGCACCCGTCACCATCACGTCGGCGCTGCCCTCGCGGATCAGGTCGGCGGCGTGGCAGACGGAGTCGATGCCGGAGGTGCAGCCGGTCGACACCAGTGACACCGGGCCCTGCGCGCCCGCCGCCATGGCCACCTCGGCGGCCATGGAGCTCGGCACGAAGTAGTCGAAGAGGTGGGTGACCGCCCGCGTGTGGTCGACCTCCCAGGTGCTGCCGTTCTCGCTGACCACGCCGTACTCGTTGTCCAGGCCGGTGGTGCAGCCGACGGCGCTGCCCAGGGTGACACCGGTGCGCACCGGTTCCAGCGCGCCCGCCAGTCCGCTGTCCTCGAGGGCCTCCCGGGCGCTGACCAGGGCGAACTGGGCGGCGCGGTCGAGACGGGCGGCGTCGGCCGCGCCGATTCCGTGCGCGGCCGGGTCGAAGTCCGCCTCGGCGGCGATGCGCGAGCGGAAGGAGCTCGCGTCGAACAGGGTGATGCCCCGCGTGGCGGTGCGGCCCGCGGTCAGCGTGTCCCAGAACGCGCGGGTGCCCACGCCGCCCGGGGCCACGACCCCGATGCCGGTGATGACGACCCGCCTCATCGGTTGTCCCTCACAGTTGTCCTCCAGATATGAGCCCAGGTACGAGCCGGGTGCGCCGCACCACGCGGCAGGCGCGCCCGATCAGTCGGGGGGCGTGCGGGCCGCGGACGAAGAAGTGGTCACCGGGGACGGTGCGCCGCACGAAGCGGCCGGTGGTCCAGCGGGCCCAGCCCTCCAGTACGGCCGGGCCGACGACGGGGTCGTCCTGGCCGCCGACGGCCAGGATCGGCACGGGGAGCGGGCCGCCGGGGTCGGTGAGCGCGCCGGTGCGCAGTGCGGCGGCGAGCTTGAGGTCGTCCCGCAGCAGGGGCAGCACGCGGCGGTACCAGAGGCTGCCGGGAGCGGCGAGCGCGCCGTCGGGCGCCGCGCCGAGGCCGGTGGCGAACCGCAGCAGCAGTCCGTCGGTCAGCTCGTCGTCGTCGCAGGGCGGCGAGATCTGCGGCGGGGGGCTCGCCCCGACGGCGAGGCAGGCGGGCGCGGGCAGCCCGTGCTCCGTCAGGGCGCGGGCCAGGGTGTGGGCGACCAGGCCGCCCAGGCTGTGCCCGTACAGCACGTACGGGCGGCCGTCGGCGACCTGCTCGGCCAGCGGTTGAAGGAGGGTGTCCAGCAGGTCCTCGCGCGAGGTGATCCGCGTCTCCCGGCGCCGGGCGCCCCGCCCCGGCAGCGGGACGGGCACGGTCCGCACGCCGGGACCGGTGCCGGTGCGCCAGTGGGTGAACCCGGACACGCCCGCGCCGGCGTGCGCGAAGCAGTAGAGCGTGACCGGTGAGCTGTCCCGCATGATGTACCGCACCTCCTCGGCCGCCGTGGTGGAGCGCGTCGACTGGTCCGAGCCTCGCCGACGTACCTGGAGGAAGACTCGAATCGGCCATGTGCGCACGTGCCTCGTCCGCCGGGGGCGGGGGCTGCGGGCCGGGCGGGTGCGGGCCTTACACCACGCACGTCGTGGCGTGGGCGGGAGCCGGGGCGGTGACCGGCTTCGCGGATTCCGTCCCGGTGGGCACGGTTGCCGCCGGTGGTGCCGGGGCCGCCGGTGCCGGTGCCAGGGCGCGCGTCGTGAGGCCCGGCGCGCCGCCTGTGTACGCGGTCGGATCGAGCAGTTCCTCCAGTTCCTCCACGCTGTGGTGGGCGGTCACCTCCGGCAGTGTGCGCAGCACCGCCAGCAGCGGCACCCCGCGCGCGTCCGCCGCGTGCGACGCCCCGGCCAGCAGGTCCTTGGCACGCGCCCGCCCGATGCGCGGCGCGAGCAGCGCGGCCAGCCGCTCCGTCACCACCTGGCTGCCCGTCAGGCCGAGGTTGCGGCGCATGCGGTCCGGGTCCGGTGTCAGACCCTGGGCCAGCTCGGCGGCCGTGACGGCGGCCCCGCCCGCCAGGCGCAGCGCCTCCCGCAGCAGCAGCCACTCCGCGTGCCACACCCCCGCCGAGCGTTCGTCCTCCGTCATCAGACACTGGGTCAGCCCCGTGGCCAGCGGCGGCACTTGCAGGGCGGCGCTGCGGATCAGCGTGGACAGCACGGGGTTGCGCTTGTGCGGCATGGCGGAGGAGCTGCCCCGGCCCGTGACGGCGGGCTCGGCGATCTCCGAGATTTCCGTACGGGCCATCACCTGCACGTCCGCGGCGAGCTTGCCGAGGGTGCCGGCCGTGAAGGCGAGCGCCGCGGCGGTGTCGGCGACCGGGGTGCGCAGCGTGTGCCACGGCAGGGCCGGGACGGCCAGCCCTGTCTCGGCGGCGAAGGCCTCCACCAGCCGCTCCAGGTACGCGTCGGCGGTCGCGGTGCCGGCGGCCCCGGGGGCGGCGTACTCCAGGTATCCGGCGAGTGTTCCGGCGGCCCCGCCGAGCGAGACCGGCAGGGCGTCGCGGGCGGCCCCGACGCGGGCGGCGGCGTCCGCGACCAGCCGGTGCCAGCCCGCCGCCTTGAGCCCGAACGTGGTGGGGACGGCGTGCAGGGCGAGGGTGCGGCCGGCCATGACGGTGTCGCGGTGCCGGCCGGCCAGCGCGGACAGCGCTGCGGCGGTGCGGTCGAGGTCGCCGAGGATCAGGTCCAGCGCCCGCCGGCACATCAGCATGGTGCCGGTGTCCAGCACGTCCTGGCTGGTGGAGCCGCGGTGCACGTACTCGGCGGCCTGCGGGTCCTCGGCCGCCACCGCCTCGGTCAGCGCCCGCACCAGCCCCACGACGGGGTTGGCCGTCTCCCGGGCCTGCACGGCGAGCGCCCGCGGATCGAACCGCTCGGCGCGCGCCGCGCGTGTGATGGCGCGCGCGGCTGCGGCGGGTACGGTGCCGAGGGCGGCCTGGGCGCGTGCGAGGGCCGCCTCGGCGTCCAGCATGGACTGCAGCCACGCCGTCTCGCTGACGGCTTCCTCCACGGGTGTCCCGGCGCGCACCGGGGAGAACAGTCCGGCGTCCGGACCGCCGTCGAAGGGAGGGGTCGGGCGGGTCATGGGGTCATCTCCAGGAGGTCTTCCGGCAGGCCGGGCAGGGCGACGGTGAGGCGGGCGGGGGCGAGGCGGAGCACCGCCCGGGCGATGGCGTCGGAGTCGCCGAGGATCACCGAGTCCACGCCCGGCCGGATCCCGGCGGCCGTCACCCAGTGCACGGACTCGGTGGGGACGCCGTAGGCGAAGCGGCGCGGATGGGCCCGGCCGAGGGCGTCGACGGTCCGGTAGGGCCGCTCGGAGACGGCCAGTCCTCCCGACTCGTAGGCGGCGCGGGCGGCGCGGATGCGGTAGGGCGCGGCCTGGCCGGTGGCGAGCAGGTGCCGCAGCAGGGGGTCCGCGGTGCGGCGCAGGTCGGGCTCGGGCAGCCGCGCCTCGATCAGCGCCGACGCGCGCACGGGCGCCGCGTCGACGTCGTCGGCCGTGGCCACGAACGCGGCCCGGCCGCCGCTCGTGTGGAGGGTGATGCGGGTGCCCGGCCCCAGCGGGCGGACGACGTCGGCCTCGATCAGCGCGTGCAGCTCCTCGATGCGGGAGACGGGCGGGCCGATCGACAGGAACGCGTTGAGCGGGGTGTACCAGCCCGCCAGCTCGTCACGGTAGGAGTCACCGTCCAGGCCTCCGTGGTCCACCGCGAGGCGTATCTCGTTGCGCAGGTCGCGCAGCACGTCGAGGGCGGCCTTGAGCGGTCCGCCGACGTTCCCGGCCCGGGCCTGGCGGACGTCCTCGGCCAGGTGGTCCAGCAGCCAGCGCCGGAACTCCGCGCGGTCGGCGAAGCGCCGTCCCGCGGTGGGACGCTGTACGAGGTCCCAGTCCCACCGCACGGCGGGGCCGATTGCGTGGGCGTCCAGGAGGCGGGCGCGGGCCGGCTCCGTACCGGCCGTGAGGAAGGCCGGGACGAACGCCGCCGCCTCCTCGGCGCGGCCGGCCGTGCGCAGCAGTGTCTCGTAGTAGACGCTTTCCACCTCCAGGCGGATCAGCGGCCACAGGTCGGCGCGGAAGCGGACCGGCTTCCCGGCCGGACGGCGCCTGCGCAGGGCGCCGATGACGTCGGGGGTGAGCACCCGGGGCTGGTGCCGGCCGGCCGCGCCCTTCTCGTTCTCGCCGCGTGCGTGGTGGGGGACGCCGCGGCGCGAGCCGGCGTAGATCAGCGGTTCACGGCCGGAGGGCAGGTAGGCCAGGCCTCCCGAGCGGCGCACGAATTCGCCTCCGCGGCCCAGGGTGAGCAGCGCCATGCCGTCGAAGAAGTTCAGCCCCAGCCCTCGCATCAGGACGGCCTGCCCGGACGGGACCGAGGACAGGTCCACGTCGGCGGGGTTGGCCGGGGCGATGTACGTCAGCCCGTGCCGCACTGCCGCACGCCGCCAGGCGGACTCCTGTGCCGATTCGCGCAGCGGCACGTGGCCCTGGGCGAGGACCACGGCGTCCAGGCCGCGCAGCCGGGTGCCGTCGGCGAGGGTGAGGATCTGGGGGCCGCCGGGTGTGGCGGACTGGTCCCGCAGGGCCACGGCGTACGTGCGGTGTTCGACGACACGGCAGTGCGCGGGCGCCCGCCGCACGATGCGGTGGTGGCAGTACTCCAGGTAGCTGCCGTAGAAGGCGCGGGTCGGATAGGCGTCCGGGTGCAGGTTCGCCGCCTCGGTGTAGGTGGCGGCGCCGAACCGGTCCGCGGGCGAGGCCAGGACGACGGAGCGGGCCCATTCGTACAGGTCGGGCCCCGGTTCCACGGGCCCTTTCATCGTCACTGTGTCGTCGGTGAACACCGTCACCTGGGAGGCGACGGTGTTCATCAGCAGCAGCCGCGACTGGTCCGTGCGCCAGACCCGGCCGGCGCCGGGCCGGCAGGGGTCCACCAGGTGGATCGTCACGCGGCGCGGTGACGGGGCGGCGGCCCGCTCGTTGGCGCAGATCCGCTCCAGCACGGACAGGCCGCGCGGCCCGGCGCCCACGATGCACAGGGTGAGGTCCTCGGCGCTCACCTCGTGCTCCCGGCGCTGCCGGGGGCGGGCGGGGTACCGCGCCGGTGGCGGGTGGTCATGGTCGGTGCTCTCCTCACGTCGGTGCGGCGGTGGCGGTCATCGCCGCGGACGCCGGGGCCATCCGCACCGGCGGCTCGTCGGCGAGCACTGCCAGCGCGTCGGACACGGTGACCGGGCCGCCCGTGAGACCGGGCAGTGCGTGCAGCAGCCGGGCGCACTGGCGGACGAGGCGTGCCGCGTCGTCGTCGGCCAGGCGCGCCCGGTCGTGGACCGCGGCCAGGACGAGGCCTTCGTCGCTGTCCCGGTGGGCGAGCAGGGTCACGGGGAACGCCGTGTACGTACCGGCCGTGCGGGGCGTGCCCACGCTGATGCCCTGGGCGGCGAGCGCGGCGCGCAGGGCGCCGGAGCCGTGCCGCTGCTGTTCGAAGACGACGAGGCTCTCCACGAGTTCGTCGTCCGTGCCGCGCCCGGCCCACTGCTGGATCTGGCTCAGCGAGACCCATTCGTAGGCGGCCATCTCGAAGCTCTGGTCGCGTAGTTCGGCCAGCAGCCGGGGCACCGGCGCCGCCGGGTCGACGCGGACGGTCATGGGCAGCGAGTTCGCCAGCAGGCCGGGCAGGCGTTCGACGGAGTCCAGGGCGATGCCGCGGCCGGAGACGGTGACGCCGAAGCCGACCAGGGCGGGGCCCGAGGTGGCGCCCGCCCGGTACAGCAGCAGCGCCCATACCGCCTGCAGCACGCCGGCTTCGGTGGCCGCCCATGACGCGGCCCAGTCGCGCAGCCGGCCGGCCGGTGCGGCGCCCAGCCGGGCCTCGGCCCGCCCCGCCCCGGTCAGACCGGTGGCCGGGCCCGGGGCCGCGGGCCGTACGAGGGTGGCGGCGTCGGGGGCCGCCGAGGACCAGAAGTGCCGGGCGGGCGCGGTGTCCTGCCCGGCGAGCCAGCGGGCGTGGTCACGGCAGTCGGGCCGTCGTTCACCGCCGGGCAGGCGGCCTCCGGCGAGGTAGGAGCGGTAGAACTCCTCCAGCAGGACGGACACGCTCCAGGTGTCGAGCAGGACCGGGTGGAAGGTGAGCAGGATCCGCACCGACGGCGGGCCGCCGTCGGCGGGGGCCGGCTCGTCGACGAGGGTGAGCCGCAGCATGCCCGGGGAGCGCGGGTCGAAGCCGCGCAGCCGGTCGAGTTCCATGATCGCGTCGAAGTCGACGGCGCCGGCGGGATGGCGGACGACCTCGGCGCGGGCGTGTTCGTGCAGCTCCAGGCGCGGCCCGGCGTCCCAGGTGAACGCGGCGCGCAGGACGGCCTCGTGGTCGAACACCGACTGCCAGGCCGCGGTGAACCGGCCGGTGTCCAGCGGACCGCGCCAGCGCCAGTGCAACTGCTGCACACAGGGGACGGTGTTGCGGCGGGCGAGCAGGGCCCGTTGCTGGGCGGTGACCGGCACGGACGTGGTCCCGTCCTGCGGGGATTCGCCGGCCTGCTCCCGTACCGCCTTCTCCCGTACCGTCTTCTCCCGTGGCGCGGGGGCCGCGGCCGTATCCGGCTGCCCGGCGGTCAGCGCCGCCAGGGCGCGCCGGTCGGCTCGCCCGTCGGGCAGCAGGGGGATGTGCGGCACCGGGTGCAGACAGGACGGCACCAGGTGGGACGGCAGCCGTGACCTCAGGGCGGCGCGCAGTTCCGCGAGCGGAAGGCGCGTCACCACGTGCGCGACGATCCGCGAAGGACCGGGAGGGTTGCGGGCCGTGTGGACGGCGGCGTCGCGCACACCGGGCAGCGCCACGAGGGCGGCGCGCACCTCGCCGAGCTCGCCCCGGTCGCTCATGTCGGTCTCCCCCTGTGTTCGGCAGCAGGACGGGACGGGCCCGGCCCCCTGCCGCCGCGGGCGCCGTCGGGCCCGGTCCCGCCGCCTCCCATGACATGGCCCCGCGGTCGAATCCGGCTGTGGCGCCGCTCGCGGACCGCTGGCGCGCGCGGCGGTGGGTGCCGCGGGCGCCGGGCAGCGGCCGGTGGACGGGCCGGGGGCGACGACCGGGACGCAGGGGCCTTGCGACCGTTCCTCGACCGGTGGTCCAGCAGACCGCTCGAGGATGCCGCCAGGTGGGGAGGTGAGGGCACCTCCGAACGGCGTGAGGAGTGGGTATGGAGAAGGTCGTTTCCCGTGACGGCACCACGATCGCCTACGAGAAGGCCGGAGACGGCCCGCCGATCGTGCTCCTCAACGGATCGTTCCGCGACCACACCATTTTCGACGCGCTCGTCCCCGAGCTGACGCCGCACTGCACCACCTACGTCTACGACCGCCGGGGACGCGGCGAGAGCGGGGACTCCCCCGAGTACGCCGTCGCCCGCGAGATCGAGGACCTCCAGGCGGTCATCGAGGCGGCCGGCGGGTCCGCGGTGGTGTTCGCCGGCTCGTCCGGGGCGAACCTCGCGATCGAGGCGGCCCTCGCCGGCACTCCCATCACCAGGCTGGCGCTGCACGAGCCGTTCTACCGCGTCGACGGCTTCCCCAAGCCCCCGTGGAACGTCGCCAAGACCTTGCGGGTCCTCATGGAGCAGGACCGCCGCCAGGAAGCCGTCGAATACTTCCTCGGCAGCTTCCTCGGACTGACCCCGGACACGGTCGCCCAGTGGCGCAGTGGCCCCATCTGGGCGATGAACGAGGCGAACGCCCACACGCTCGCCTACGACGTGAGGATCTGCGGTGACTGCGCCGTCCCCGCCGACCGGCTCGCCGGCTACCGGACCCGGACGCTGGTCCTCAACAGCTCCGGCACCAGCCAGTGGCTGCGCGCGGCGGCTCAGGCCACGGCGGCCGCCCTGCCCAACGCCCGCTGGCTGGAACTGCCCGGCTCCTGGCACCGGATCGACATGGACGTCCTCGGCTGGACCCTGGCCGAGTTCGCCACCGCCTGACCGTCCCGCTCCGGCACGTCACCCACGTTCTAGAAGGGCATCACCGTGATCACAGCTGACCCCCCGACCGCCGGGGCCCCCGTGCGGGCGGCCGGAGCCGCCGCCCGTGAGCGCGGCGCCACCGTGTGGCTGACCGGGCTGCCGAGCGCGGGCAAGACCACCCTGGCCCGCGCCGTCGCCGAGCGGCTGGCCGCCGCGGGCCGCCGGGTCGAGGTGCTCGACGGTGACGAGATCCGCCGCCACCTGTCCCGGGAACTCGGCTTCACCCGCGCGGACCGGCACACCAATGTGCTCCGCATCGGCTTCCTCGCCGAACTGCTCGCCTCGCACGGTGTGCTGGTGCTGGTCCCGGTGATCGCCCCGTACGCGGACAGCCGCGAGGCGGTGCGCGAGCGGCACGAGGCGGCCGGCACGACCTACCTGGAGGTGCACGTGGCCACCCCGGTCGAGGTGTGCTCCGTACGCGATGTGAAGGGCCTGTACGCCAAGCAGGCCGCGGGCGGACTGACCGGACTCACCGGTGTCGACGACCCCTACGAGGAGCCCGCGGCACCCGACCTGCGCATCCGGACGGAGGGCAGGCGGGTGGCGGACACGGCCGCCGGACTGCACCGCTTCCTCGTCGAGAGGGGCCTGGCATGACGGTCCTGACACCGAGTCCGTCGGGGCTCGCCCGCTCCGCCCCCGCCCTCTCCCATCTGGACGCCCTCGAGTCGGAGGCCGTGCACATCTTCCGTGAGGTGGCGGGTGAGTTCGAGAGGCCGGTGATCCTGTTCTCCGGCGGCAAGGACTCCATCGTCATGCTGCACCTGGCGCTGAAGGCGTTCGCGCCCGCGCCGGTGCCGTTCGCGCTGCTGCACGTGGACACCGGGCACAACTTCCCCGAGGTCCTCGAGTACCGCGACCGCACGGTCGCGAAGCACGGGCTGCGGCTGCACGTCGCCTCGGTGCAGGACTACATCGACCGCGGCGTCCTCAAGGAACGCCCGGACGGCACCCGCAACCCGCTCCAGACGCTGCCGCTGACGGAGAAGATCCAGGCGGAGAAGTTCGACGCGGTGTTCGGCGGCGGCCGGCGCGACGAGGAGAAGGCCCGCGCCAAGGAGCGGGTGTTCAGCCTCCGCGACGAGTTCTCCCAGTGGGACCCGCGCCGCCAGCGCCCCGAGCTGTGGAACCTGTACAACGGGCGGCACGCCCCCGGCGAGCACGTGCGCGTGTTCCCGCTGTCCAACTGGACCGAGCTGGACGTGTGGCAGTACATCGCCCGCGAGAACATCGAACTGCCGCAGATCTACTACGCGCACGAGCGCGAGGTGTTCAAGCGCGCCGGGATGTGGCTGACCGCGGGCGAGTGGGGCGGCCCGAAGGACGGCGAGAGCGTCGAGAAGCGCCTGGTGCGCTACCGCACCGTCGGCGACATGTCCTGCACCGGCGCCGTCGACTCCGACGCCGACACCATCGAGAAGGTGATCACGGAGATCACCGCGTCCCGGCTGACCGAGCGGGGCGCGACCCGCGCCGACGACAGGCTGTCCGAGGCCGCGATGGAGGACCGCAAGCGCGAGGGGTACTTCTAGCGATGACCGTTCTCGAGACCGGCGGCGCGACGACGACCGCCGACACTCTGCGGCTGGCCACGGCCGGCTCCGTCGACGACGGCAAGTCCACCTTGGTGGGCCGGCTCCTGCACGACTCCAAGTCCGTCCTCGCCGACCAGCTGGAGTCGGTCACCCGGCACGGCACACCCGACCTCGCCCTCCTCACCGACGGCCTGCGGGCCGAGCGCGAGCAGGGCATCACGATCGACGTGGCCTACCGCTACTTCGCCACGCCCCGGCGGCGGTTCATCCTCGCCGACACCCCCGGCCATGTGCAGTACACCCGCAACATGGTCACCGGCGCGTCCACGGCCGAGCTGACGGTGATCCTGGTCGACGCCCGCAACGGCGTCGTCGAGCAGACCCGCCGGCACGCCGCGATCGCCGCCCTGCTGCGCGTCCCCCATGTCGTCCTCGCCGTCAACAAGATGGACCTCGTCGCCTACGCGGAATCCGTGTTCGCCGCGATCGCCGAGGAGTTCACCGCCTACGCCACCGAGCTGGGCGTGCCCGAGGTCACCGCGATCCCGATCTCGGCGCTGGTCGGGGACAACGTGGTGGAGCCGAGCGCGCACATGGACTGGTACGGCGGCCCCACCGTCCTCGAGCACCTGGAGACCGTGCCCGTCAGCCACGACCTGACCCGCTGCCACGCCCGGCTGCCGGTGCAGTACGTGATCCGCCCGCAGAGCCCCGAGCACCCCGACTACCGCGGCTACGCGGGCCAGATCGCCGCCGGAGCCTTCCGCGTCGGCGAGTCCGTCACCGTCCTGCCCTCCGGGCGCGCCACCCGCATCGCCGGCATCGACCTGCTCGGCCGGTCCGTCGACGCGGCCTGGGCCCCTCAGTCGGTCACCCTCCTGATGGAGGACGACATCGACATCTCCCGCGGCGACCTCGTCGTCCCCAGCCGGTTCGCACCCCCGACCACGCAGGACGTCGAGGCGACCGTCTGCCATGTGGCGGACGAGCCGCTGCGGGTGGGCCACCGGGTCCTCCTCAAGCACGGCACCCGCACCGTCAAGGCCGTCGTCAAGGACATCCCCTCCCGCCTCGCCCTCGACGACCTGTCCCTGCACCCGCGCCCCGGACAGCTCGCCGCCAACGACATCGGCCGGGTGAGGATCCGTACCGCGGAGCCGCTGCCGGTGGACTCCTACGCCGACTCCCGCCGCACCGGGTCGTTCCTCCTGATCGACCCCGCCGACGGCACGACCCTCACCGCGGGCATGGCCGGCGCCTCCTCCACCGCGCCCGAGCCGGTGCGCGACGAGACCGCGGACGACGGGTGGGACCTGTGACCGACGTCCGGGGACGCACCGGTCCTCCGTTTCCCGGCCAGGGCCCGGCCGAGGTGTCCGACGCGCCCCGGCCGGCCGTGACCGCCGGGCCGCCGGGAGGAACGCCTGCCGTGTCCGTCACCGCCCCTCCGCGCCGTACCCTCGCCGCGCTGGCCGCTGTGGCGCTGCTGCTGCTCGCCGGCTGCGGCTACGGCTCCCGGGCCGCCGACCGGGGCGCGGCACAGGCCGTTCCGGGAGCGCCCCTGACCGACGGTCTGGACACCGTGCGCATCGGCTACTTCGCCAACGTCACCCACGCCACCGCACTGGTGGCCCACCGCAAAGGCTTCCTCCGGAAGGAACTGGGCGGCACCCGCGCCCGGTACGCGGTGTTCGACGCCGGCCCCTCCGAGATCGAGGCGCTGAACGCGGGCTCGATCGACATCGGCTGGATCGGCCCCTCCCCCGCGGTCAACGGCTACGCGAAGTCGGGCGGCACCAGCCTGCGGATCATCGGCGGCTCGGCCTCCGGCGGCGTGAGACTGGTCGTCGACCCGAAGAAGATCAGGACGCCGGCCGGCGTCGAGGGCAGGCGGATCGCCACCCCGCAGCTCGGCAACACCCAGGACGTCGCCTTCCTCCACTGGGCCGCCGCGCAGGGCTGGAGCGTCGACCCGATGACCGGCAAGGGCGACGTCACCGTCGTCCGCAACGACAACAAGGTCATCCCGGACGCGTTCCGGTCCGGGTCGGTCGACGGCGCCTGGGTGCCGGAGCCGACCGCGTCGAAGCTGGTCGCCGAGGGCGGGAAGGTGCTGCTCGACGAGGCGTCCCTGTGGCCGGGCGGACGGTTCACCACCACGCACATCGTCGTGTCGCAGACGTTCCTGAGGGAGCATCCGAAAGCCGTCGAGGCCGTGTTGCGGGCGTCCGTGGCGGCCAACCGGTGGATCAAGGCCCACCCCGAGGAGGCAAAGGCCGCCGCGAACGAGCAGATCGCACGCGACGCCGGCAAGGCGCTGCCCGCCGAGGTCATGGACCCGGCCTGGGCGTCGCTGGAGGTGACCGACGACCCGCTGGCCGCCACCCTCGCCGCGCAGGCCGACCATGCCGTCCGCGCCGGCCTGCTCGAACGTCCCGACCTGCGGGGCATCTACGACCTCACGCTGCTCAACAAGGTCCTCACGGCCGAGGGCGGAAGTCCCGTCGACGACGCCGGGCTCGGCGTGCGCCGGTGACCCCGGTCGACGAGCACAGAACAGGAGGTGACGACCATGACCATGACCACACCGCTCGCCCAGGCCGCCACGACCGCCGCAGCCACCGCGGCGAACACCGGCGCCACCGCGTGGGCCGCGCGCATCGAGCACGTCTCGAAGTCGTTCCCCGGCCCCGCCGGGCAGCAGCTGGTGCTGGACGACATCAGCCTCGACATCGCCCCCGGCGAGTTCATCACCCTGCTGGGCGCCTCGGGCTGCGGCAAGTCCACCCTGCTCAACCTGGTGGCGGGCCTCGACCGCCCCACCGCCGGGTCGGTCACGACCGACGGCCGCCCCGCCCTGATGTTCCAGGAACACGCCCTGTTCCCCTGGCTGACCGCCGGCAGGAACGTCGAACTCGCCCTGCGCCTGCGCGGGGTGCCCCGCGGCCGCCGCCGCGAGCGGGCCGAGGAACTGCTCGAACTGGTCCGTCTGCGGGGCGCCCACGGCAAGCGGGTGCACGAGCTGTCCGGCGGCATGCGCCAGCGCGTCGCCCTGGCCCGCGCCCTCGCGCAGGAGAGCCGGCTGCTGCTGATGGACGAGCCGTTCGCCGCGCTCGACGCCATCACCCGCGACGTGCTGCACGACGAACTCACCCGCATCTGGCGCGAGACCGGCCTGTCGGTGCTGTTCGTCACCCACAACGTCCGCGAGGCCGTCCGCCTCGCCCAGCGCGTGGTCCTGCTGTCCTCCCGCCCCGGCCGCATCGCCCGCCAGTGGACCGTCGGCATCCCGCAGCCTCGGCGCATCGAGGACGCCGCCGTGGCGCACCTGTCCGCCGAGATCACCGAGGAACTGCGTGGGGAGATCCGCCGCCATGGCCGCCACTGACACCGCCCCGCGCGCCGACGACGGCGACCTCGCCGGCCTGGAAGCGGGCCTGGACGCCCTGGAGACCGCGCCCACCGCCCGTACCCCCCTGCGGCGGGTCCTCACCGAGAAGGTGCTGCCGCCCGTCCTCGCCCTCACCCTGGTCCTGACCGTCTGGCAGGCACTGGTGTCCTTGCGGATCGTCGACGACCCGACCAAGCTGCCCGCCCCCGCCGACGTGTGGCACGTCCTGCACGACGCCTGGCTCCAGGGCACCCTGCTCGGCTACATCTGGACCTCCGTCTCGCGCGGACTGCTCGGCTTCCTCCTCGCCCTCGCCCTCGGTACGCCGCTCGGCCTGCTGGTGGCCCGCTTCCGGTTCCTGCGGGCGGCCGTCCGGCCCGTCCTGTCCGGCCTGCAGTCACTGCCGTCCGTCGCCTGGGTGCCCCCCGCCGTGATCTGGCTCGGCCTGAACAACCGCATGATGTACGCCGTCGTCCTGCTCGGCGCCGTGCCGTCCGTCGCCAACGGGCTGGTCTCCGGCATCGACCAGGTGCCGCCGCTGTTCCAGCGCGCCGGCCGCACCCTGGGCGCCACCGGCCTGAAGGGCACCTGGCACATCACCCTGCCCGCCGCCCTCCCCGGCTACGTCGCGGGCCTCAAGCAGGGCTGGGCGTTCTCCTGGCGCTCCCTCATGGCCGCCGAGATCATCGCCTCCTTCCCCGACCTCGGCGTCGGCCTCGGACAGCTCCTGGAGAACGGCCGCAACGCCAGCGACATGGCCATGGTCTTCGAGGCGATCCTGCTCATCCTCACCGTCGGCGTCGCCGTCGACCTGCTGGTCTTCAGCCCCCTCGAACGCCGGGTGCTGCGCACCCGCGGACTGCTCGTGAAGGGCTGAGCCGCGCCTCGAGCGGGGCTCGACGCATCGTCCGCCGCTCCTTGAGACAGGTCGCCCACTGTGGCGGTGAAAGGTTGACCGGCGAACGGAGACCGACATGCGAGCGCGGCGCTCACCCGGCCTGATCAGGTCCTTCGGCAGGAGCCTCGGCGAAGGCGTCATGTGGATGGGGTTCGGATGGTTCACCGTCCAGCTGCCGCACCCCTGGACGGGATACGTGACCCTGCCCGGCGAACAGCCGTGCCTGCCCCCGCTGTCGCAGGAGGAGATCGCCCGGCGGCTGGAGCTGATGGAAGAGGTGTGAGCACCCGCCGCGGCGGTCGCGCCCGCCCACCGTCCTGACCCGACCGAACCGAAGGAGACCAGGGGTGACCGAAACCGGGTCGGCCGCTGCCCGCCATCCCGTGCAGATGCGCCGCATACTCAAGCTGTTCCGCCCGTATTGCTCGAGCCTCATGTCCGTCGCGTTCCTGGTCGCCGCGTCGTCGCTGGTCTCCCTCGTCAACCCCTTCCTGATCCGCCAGATCATCGACGTGGCGCTGCCGCAGGGCAGGACCGGACTGCTGACCCTCCTCGCCCTCGGCATGGTCGCCGTCGCCGTCGCGAACAGCTCGTTCAACGTGTGGCAGACCTACCTGTCCGCCAAGGTCGGCCAGCTCGTCATGCACGACCTGCGCACGGCGGTCTACTCCCACCTCCAGCGGATGTCGCTGGCCTTCTTCACCCGGACCCGCACGGGCGAGGTCCAGTCGCGCATCGCCAACGACATCGGCGGGATGCAGGTGACGGTGACGACCACCGCGACGGCCCTGGTGTCGGACGTGACCACCGTCATCGCCACCGTCACCGCCATGGCCCTGCTCGACTGGCGGCTCACCCTGGCCTCGCTGGTCGTCCTGCCCGGCTTCGTGTGGGTCAGCCGCCGCGTCGGCGACGAGCTGCGCGTCCTGACCCGCTCCCGGCAGCGCCAGTTCGCCGACCTGTCCTCGAACGTGCAGGAGTCGCTGTCGGTCAGCGGCATCATGCTCGGCCACACCATGGGCCGCTCACGCTCCCTCAGCGACGCGTTCGCCGCACAGTCCCGCAAGCTCACCGACACCGAGGTCCGCGCGAGCACGGCCGGCCTGTGGTACCAGTCCACCATCTGGGTCGTCATGGCGGCGATGCCCGCCGTGATCTACTGGGTGGCGGGCCTGACCGCGAGCGGCGGGCACATGGCCGTCTCCATCGGGGAACTGGTCGCCTTCGCCACCCTTCAGCAGATCCTGTTCCGGCCCGCGCAGCGCCTGCTGACCATCGGCCTGGACATCCAGAGCTCACTGGAGCTGTTCGGCCGCATCTTCGAGTACCTCGACCTGCCCGTCGACGTCGCCGAACCGGAGCGGCCCGTGGTGCCGGCGCAGCTGCGCGGCGAGGTGCGGCTGCGCGGCGTCGGCTTCCGCTACGCGGGCGCCGAACGGCCGACGCTGGACGGCGTCGACGTGACCGTGCCCGCCGGCCGCAGCCTCGCCGTCGTCGGCGAGACGGGCTCGGGCAAGACGACGCTGAGCTACCTCGTCCCGCGCCTGTACGACGCGACGTCCGGCAGTGTCACGATCGACGGCGTCGACGTGCGCAACCTGTCCTTCGACACCCTCGCCGCCGCCGTCGGGGTGGTCTCCCAGGAGTCGTACCTCTTCCACGCCACCGTCGCGGAGAACCTGCGCTTCGCCAAACCCGGCGCCACCGACGAGGAGCTGGTCGCCGCGGCCCGCGTGGCGCACATCCACGACTACCTGATGTCCCTGCCCGACGGCTACGACACGGTGGTGGGCGAGCGCGGCTACCGCTTCTCCGGCGGGGAGAAGCAGCGCCTGGCCATCGCCCGCGCCATCCTGCGCGACCCGCCGGTCCTGGTCCTCGACGAGGCCACCAGCGCGCTGGACACCCGCACCGAGCGGGCCGTGCAGCAGGCCATCGACGCGGCGAGCGCCGGCCGCACCACCATCACGGTCGCGCACCGGCTGTCGACGGTCCGCAACGCCGACGAGATCATCGTGCTGGTGCGGGGCCGCATCGCCGAGCGCGGTACCCACGAGGAGCTGCTCGCCCTCGACGGCCACTACGCCACCCTCGTCCGCCGCGACAGCGAGATGGCGGCCGTCTAGCCGCGCCAGGGATGCCGCGTCCCCGCAGCTCACGGCGGTGACTCGACCGGGCTGGACGCCACTTCGAGTGGCTCTGCAGCGGCCGTGCCTACCATCCGGCGAATGGAGACTGCGTCTGCCGGAACACCGGACTCGCCCCTGATGAAGCGGCGCACCCTGATACGCGGCGGTGCCGTGGCCGGGCTGGGTGCCCTCATGTCCTCGTACACCGCCCTCGCCGCACCGGAGGACGACGGCCCGGGCGCCGCCGAGCCGTCGGCGGACCGGCTGATCCTGGCCAAGTTCAAGGACCCGCTGCGCATACCGCCGGTGCTGCGGCCGGCCGGCCGCGGCGGCCACGACGAGCTGACCGTGCGCATGCGCACCGCCGACGTCCTGGTGCACTCCGACCTGCCGCCGGTGCGGATGTGGACGTACGAGGGGAGCTACCCGGGCCCCACCGTCGAGACGGTGCGCGGCCGCCGCCTGCGGGTGGCCTGGGAGAACCACCTGACCGGTACCCTCCCGGTCACCGCCGTCGACTTCGGGCAGCCCGGCGGCCCCTCCCCCGACCCGCTGTCCAACTACCCGGGCACGGAAGGCTGCCGGGAGGTCCCCGGGGTGGCGGACCTCCGGCCGTGGGCCGCGGTGCACCTGCACGGCATGCTGACCGGCGGCGGCAACGACGGCTGGATGGAGAACCTGGTCGCGCCCGGTGACGTGCAGCTGTCGGCGTACCCGAACGACCAGGCCGCGACGACGCTCTGGTACCACGACCACACCCACCATGTGAGCCGCTTCAGCGTGTACGCCGGTCTCGCCGGCCTGTTCGTCCGCCGTGACGAGGAGGAGCGGGCGCTGGGTCTGCCCAGGGGCCGGCACGAGGTGCCGCTGGTGCTCAGCGACCGCAACTTCGCGCTGGACGCCTCCGGCGCGCTCACCGGGCGGCTGGTCCACAAGGTGGAGATGGTCGGCACCAGGCTCATGCGGGCCCACGCCGCCCCCTACACCCTGGTCAACGGGGTGATCTGGCCCTACCTGGAGGTGGAGCCGCGCTGGTACCGGTTCCGCATCGCCAACACCGCCAACTCGCGGATCTACCGGCTGATGCTGCTGGCCGACGGCGAGCCCGTCCCCGGCGCCTTCCAGGTCATCGGCACCGACCAGGGCCTGATCGACACGCCCCTGCCCGTCGAGGGGGCGCTGAACCTCTCCTCCGGCGAACGCGTCGACGTGCTGGTCGACTTCAGCGCGTACCGCGGCCGCTCCCTGAAGCTGGTCAACACCATGGAGGGCGTGCCGCCCGGCTCCTCCAGCACCCGGCACGACCTGCTGGAACCCGATGTGATGCAGTTCCGCGTCGCCGCTCGCGGGTCCGCCGGCCGGTTCACGCCGCCCGCGGTGCTCTCGCCCACGTTCGAGCGGCCCACCCACCACGACCTGCCCCACGACAGCGCACCCCGGTGGGTGGTGCTCGTCGGTCCCGGCGCGGACAACGTGCCCGAACTGTGGGAGATGGAGGAGGTGGCGGACACGGCCGGCCTCACCTTCCCCGCCCCGGGGATCGTCCAGGTGCGGGACGCCGAGGGCACGCTCACGACGCTGCGCAGGACGGCCCTGCGCTACGACGACGGGCGGGCCTTCACCGTGGCGCACGGCAGCACGGAGATCTGGAAGTACCTCAACCTCGCCGCCTCGCCCCACCCCATGCACATCCACCTGGCCCACTTCCACGTGCTCTCCCGCGAGCAGTACGACGTGACCGGCTTCGACCGGACCGTCCGCGGCACCGTCCGGCCGGCCGCCCATCTGCGGGCCGGGGAGCTGGACCCGCACGAACGCGGGCTGAAGGACACCGTCCGGGTGGGGACCGCGGGGGAGATCCGCCCCGGCCCGAACGGCACCCCGGGCGAACTGGTCACCGTCGCCGTCAGCTTCCCCGCCGTCGGCAGGGGGGTTCACCACTGCCACATGCTGGAGCACGAGCAGCACATGGTGCGCCCTCTCGTGGTCGCACCCGCCGCCCACGGCCACGCGGGCGGCCACCACTGACGGCGGGCGGGGAGCACCGAGTGCCGGCGGCGTGGTCAGGCGGCCTTGCGGACGATCTCCACGGGGCCGGAGTCCAGCAGCGTCCGCACGGCGTCCTCGCCGCCGGCGACGTCCAGGTCCATGTCGTGGAGGAGGCCGATGACGTTCTGCACCACGGTCTCCGGCCGGGTCTTCTCCGTGCCCTCCCAGACCAGCTCCGGGAAAACGGTCAGATAGACCTTGTCGTTGCCCTGGCTGTAGATGTTCACTTCCATGACGTCACGGAGAGCCATCCGGGCTGCGTAGATCAGGTTGTTCATGTGCCACCGACTTTCGGTATCCGGTTTTCTGAGGCTTCCTGGTCACACGTACCGACCACATGATGGTCAGCCGCCGAAGGGTGTGCAACGACGTGCGGAGAATACTCCGTTCAACTGCGGGGAATCCGCGATCGAACGGGGTTCGCGAATTCCGGTGTTTGACAGGAAAAGGCCGCGCTGCGGACCATCGGTGGTGCTCGCAAATGCTGCAGGCCGCGTCCAACGAAAAGCATCCGGAGTGCCATGAAAATCCTGTTCATTACCACGGGCAGCCAGGCCACCTACTATGCCGCTGCCCCGCTGGCGACGGCCGCGCGCAATGCGGGCCACCAGGTCATGCTGGCCGCCCACGAACCGTGGGTGGAGACCGCGGAGGCCATCGGCCTCCCCACCTTCTGCTTCACCGTCGACCCGATCCGTCACTTCATGCGGATCAGCAACCCGGGCAAGGGGCTGCGCTTCCCCCGGGAGCTGGGCGACGAGGAGATGATCGGGCAGGGCCGCGGCTTCGCCAGGATGGGCCTGGCCGGGGTGGAGTCCCTGCTGGAACTGGCCAAGGACTGGACCCCGGACGTCGTCGTGGGCAGCTCCCAGAGCTACGCCGCGATGCTGCTCGCCGCCCACCTGAAGGTCCCCTACGTGCGCCACGTCGAGTACCTGGGCATCCCGCTCACCGGTATCGACCCCGGCGCCGAGCTCGAGCTGCGGCCGGAGATGGAGCGCCTCGGCGTGGACGGGCTGCTCAAGCCCGACCTGCTCCTGGACTCCACCCCGCCGTCGCTGCGGCCGGCCCACGACCCGGCCGCGCAGCCGATGCGCTGGATCCCCAGCAACCCGCAGCGCCGGCTGGAGCGCTGGATGTACACCCGCCCCGAGGGCCGCAAGCGTGTGGTGATCACCTCCGGGTTCCGCAGCCTGATGTTCCGGGACCCGGGCTGGTCCATGCCGCTGCTGGTCAAGGAGCTCGACAAGCTGGGCGCCGAGGCGCTGATCGCGGCGAACCCCGGTGCCGTCGAGCGGTTCGGCGCCGAGCTGGGCGACGCGCGCGTCGGCTGGATCCCGATCGACGTCACCGCCGCCACCTGTGACCTGGCGGTCCACCACGGCGGCGCGACCACCGCCACCACGCTCATGGCCAACGGGGTGCCCCAGCTGGTCATCCCGGAGAACCCGCCGGAGTTCCCGCCGAACTACCACCGGGAGGCCATCGCCAAGGCCATCACCGACTTCGGCGCCGGCAAGACGCTGTGGCCGCAGGCGCAGGAGCCGGACAAGGCGCCGGGCGAGGTCATCGCCGCGGCCTGCCGGGAGCTGCTGGAGAACCCCGGCTACACCGAGCGGACGCAGTTCCTCGCCAAGGAGATCTCGACCCTGCCCACGCCCGCCGAGATCGTGCCCAAGCTGGAGGCGCTGGTCTGACGGCCGTACGCCGGCCCCGGCGCACGCCGGTCGCCCTGGGACCGCGGAGGACTGCTCCGTCGGGCCCAGGGCGACCGGCGTTGTGCGTGCGGGCGGAAAGCGAGGACGCAGGACGGGACGAGGGACGGAGCACGAGGGACGGAGGGCGGGGAACGGAGGGCGGGGAACGGAGGGCGGGGAACGGGAAGGGCGGCCGGGCCGGGGCCCGGCCGCCGGGTCAGCGGGCGACGAGCGCCTCGATCTCGCGCAGCACCTCGTCCGGGGTGGGCAGCGCCGCGGTCTCCCGGGCCAGCGCCCGGGTCCGCTCGGCGTACCGGGGATCGCCGAGGATCTCGCGGCAGCCCGCGACGACCGCCTCGCCCGGCGCCTGCCCCGCCGGCGGCCGGTGCGGGTCCGCCAGGATCGCGGCGCCGAAGCCGCTGACGGCCTCCGCGACGGCCTTGCCGTAGCCGTTGTCGGGCACGACCACCTGGGGCACCCCCGCGTTGATCAGCGTCATCGCCGTGGTGGCGCCGCCGTGGTGGACCGCCAGGTCGCAGGTGGGGGCGACCACGTCCAGCGGGATCCAGCCGATGCGCACGTCCCCCAGCTCCGCGCCGTGGCGCTCGGCCGCCTCGGGCAGCGCCGCGATCAGCACCTCCACGCCCGCCCCGGTCAGCTCCTGAACCAGCCGGCGCAGTGAGCTGCCCGGGGTGTCCAGCACCAGGTTGCGGGTGCCCGCGGTGATCAGGGCCCGGCGGCGGCCCTCGGGCCGGGTGTACATCCACGGCTCGATCCGGCGCTGGGTCACCCGGGGCACCCAGCGCATCGACCGCGCGGCGGGGGCGCCGGGCGGGCGCAGCGAGGGCGGGCACAGGTCGATGAAGAGGTCGGGGGCGGGCAGCTCGGTCAGTCCCAGGCGCTCCAGCTGCGGCTGGAGTTCCGCCACCGCCGTGCGGTCCCGGCGCGCCATCGGCGCGATGTGCCAGATGTGGCGGACGTAGGGGACTTTCAGCCGGGCCGCGAGCACCCGGGGGACGTGGGAGAGGCCTCCGACGACCAGGTCGGGGGCCCACCGGCCCGTCAGGTCCAGCAGCGCGTCGATGCGGGCGGCGGCGGTCGTGCCGTCCTGGCCGTAGCGCATGCGCTCGGCGGTGATGCAGACCGCGGGGAGCCCGACGGACTGTGCGGCCGCCATCAGCGGTTCGTCGGCCGCCAGGAGGATCTCGTGGCCGGCGCTGCGGGCGGCGGCGGCGAGCGGGGCGACGCCGAAGACGGCCGCCTGGCTGCCACCGACGGTGAACAGTATTTTCATGGCTGTCGCACTTCTTCCGTTGGGGGGCGGGGGGTCTGCGGGGTGCGGCGCAGGGGGGTCAGCCGGCCTTGGCCATCTCCATGACGTACTGGCCGTAGGAGGAGTGGGCGAGGCGGCTGCCGAGCCGGTAGCAGGACTCCCGGTCGATGTAGCCCATGCGCCAGGCGATCTCCTCCAGGCAGGCGATGCGCACGCCCTGGCGGTGCTCCAGGACCTGCACGTAGTCCCCGGCCTCCATGAGCGCGTCGTGGGTCCCGGTGTCCAGCCAGACGAAACCGCGGCCGAGGGGGATCAGCGTGGCCTCGCCGCGCTCCAGGTAGATCCGGTTCAGGTCGGTGATCTCCAGCTCGCCGCGCTCGGAGGGCCGCAGCTGCCGGGCGATGTCCACCACCTGGTTGTCGTAGAGGTACAGCCCGGTGATCGCCATGTTGGTCTTCGGATCGGCCGGCTTCTCCTCCAGGGCGATGAGCCGGCCCCGCTCGTCGAGGGTGCCGACGCCGTAGCGCTCGGGATCACTCACCGGGTAGCCGAACAGGACGCATCCCTTGATGTCCTGCGCGGCCCGCTGGAGCATGGGCCCGAACTCGTAGCCGTGGAAGATGTTGTCGCCCAGCACCAGGGCGACGGAGTCGTCCCCGATGTGGTCCTCGGAGACCAGGAACGCGTCCGCGAGACCGCGGGGCTTGTCCTGCTCCGCGTAGGTCAGGGTGATGCCCAGCCACGAGCCGTCGCCCAGCAGCCGCCGGAACATCTCCGAGTCCTCGGGCGTGGTGATGATCTCGATCTCGGTGATCCCCGCCAGCATCAGAGCGGAAAGCGGGTAGTAAATCATCGGCTTGTCGTAGACCGGAAGCATTTGCTTGGAGACCCCGAGAGTGATCGGATGGAGCCTCGTGCCATTGCCGCCGGCCAGGATGATGCCCTTCACCGTGGCGCCTCCTCAGTAACGTCGTGCCCCTGGGCAGTGCACGCACTTTATCGGTGTCGGCCACGAGGCCGAAAGCCTCGTCGGAATCACCGCTCGGAAAGGCCGTTTTGTTGACAGACACGGGTCCGCCTACTCAGGCTGACGGCATACCGGTTCAGGCAAGCGCATTTACTGTCGTCGTTTAGGTGGACCTGTGGAAATCGACAATCTGACGCCCGTTCTCGAAAATGAGCAGAGGGCCGGTATCGGCATCATCGGGTGCGCCGACATCGCCGTGCGCCGGGCCCTCCCCGCCATCCACGGGTCGCCGTTCCGCCTCATGGCGGTCGCGAGCCGTTCCCGGGAGAAGGCCGAGGGCGTGGCAGCCGCCGCCGGCTGTGCGGCCGTCGAGGGCTACGAGCGGCTCCTGGACCTGCCCGGCATCGACGCCGTCTACATTCCGCTGCCCAACAGCGAGCACGCCGTGTGGGCCCGGCGGGCGCTGGAGGCGGGCAAGCACGTCCTGCTGGAGAAGCCCGCCGTGCCCGCCGAGGAGACGGCACGCGACCTCGTCGCGCTCGCCGAGAAGAGCGAGCTGGCCGTCATGGAGAACTTCGCGTTCCTCCGGCACCCCCAGCACGCCCGGGCACAGGCCCTGGTGGCCGACGGCGCGATCGGGCAACTGCGGTCCTACACGGGTTCGTTCGGCATTCCGCCGACCGATCCGAGCGGGATCAAGTACCAGGCGGACCTGGGCGGCGGCGCCCTGTGGGAGGTCGGCTGCTACCCGGTGCGGGCCGCGCAGGAGTACCTCGGCGCGTCGGCTCGGGTCCTCGGCGCCGGCCTGAAGTTCGACCCGCGGCTCGGCGTCGACGTGGCCGGCGCGGCCCTGCTCGGCGACGACGACGGGGTCACGGCGCACTGCTCCTTCGGCCTGTCTCACGGCTACCGGTCGGCCTACGAGCTGTGGGGCAGCGAGGGGCGGCTGGTCCTGGAGTGGGCGTTCACGCCCTCGGTCGGCGCCCGCCCGGTGCTGCGGCTGCAGCAGAAGGACCGCGAGACGCAGATCCTCGCACCCGCCGCGGACCAGTTCCTCGGCGTCTTCACCACGTTCCACGACGCGGTGCGCGACCCGGCCGCGCGGGCGGAGCACCACGGCGACCTGGTCCGCCAGGCCGGCCTGATGGCCCGCATCCGCGCCCACGCCCTCACCGAGGGACCCTGTTGAGCGGCAGCCGGTGAGACCCGCGAGGCGCATGGGAGAACACGGAGAAGGGCGGTCGGTGTCCTGTGGACGCCGACCGCCCTTCTCCCCTGTCCGCGCGCTCTACAGCCCGCCCGGCACCGCGGCCAGCATGCGCGGCGGGCACTGCTCCCAGGTCGGCAGCAGGCCGGCCGCCGCCGCCTCGGCCAGGGTGGGCGCCGCCGCGTCCTTGTCCGAGCGGATCGGCGGCTCCTTCAGGTCCCAGGGCAGGGCCAGCTCGGGGTCGAGGGCGTCGATGTCGATCATCGTCCCCGGCACGTACTCCTGCGAGCACAGGTAGCTCATGCACGTGTCGTCCGTCAGGGCGAGGAAGGCGTGCCCGACCCCGTCGGGCAGGTACACCGCCGTCCCCGTCCCCGGGCTCTGCAGCGTGACGTCGTAGTGGCCGAACGTCGGCGAGCCGACCCGGAGGTCGACGGCGATGTCCAGGGCGCTGCCCCGCACGCACGTGACGAACTTGGCCTGGCCCGGCGGCACCTTGGTGCCGTGGATGCCCCGCAGGGTGTTGCGCCGCGACACCGAGTAGTTGACCTGACGGACCGTGAACTCCCAGCCGCTCGCCCCGAGCAGCGCGCCGGCCCGCACCGATTCGAAGAAGTGGCCCCGGCGGTCGCTCAGCGGCTCGGGCTCCACGCGGTAGGCGCCGGGCACCGTCATTTCCGTTATCCGCACCGAAGGCTCCTCACCGGTTCAGCCCGCGGCGGCCGGGGCGCCGGCCGCCCGGGCGATCCGCTGCCGCATGGACGCTGTGTCGTTGGTGCGCGGGAACTCCTCCTGCGGGACCTCGACACCGAGGTGGGCGCACAGCGGCTCCCAGCCCTGCTGCACGTCGTAGACGAGGACCCGGTCCGCGCCCAGGGCGCGCACCACGTCCTCGTTGTGCCGGTGGTAGACCTCGATGGCGTGGTCCTTGTCGGAGAACCGGCCGCCGAACAGCCCGTCCCAGACCATGGTGCTGGTGACACGGAACAGCCGGGCCTGGGGGCTGCCGGGCTCCGGCGGGTTCGCCGTGCTGCGCAGGGCGAACTGGTACAGGGTGTCGTGGGTGCTGCGGTACCAGCTCTCGGCGTCGCGCACCGTCAGGATCACCTTGGCGTCGGGGAACGCCTCGCTGATCTGCCGGTGGTACACGGCGCACGGGCCGTCCACCGCGGAGCGGTAGCCGTCGAACACGGCCGCCCAGTCGGGCCGCTCCCCGTCACAGACGATCTTCTCCCACTGCTGGAGCCGCTCCGCATCGCCGACGATGTCGAACATGTGGAAGGAGGGGCCGAGGCCCAGGCGGTCCAGGGCCACCTTCAGCGAGGTCGTGCCGGTCCGTCCCAGACCGGCGTTGATGAGCTTGAGCACGGTGCCTTCCCCTCCTCAGCGCCAGGCCGCGTCGTCCTGGCGGGTGGCGACGTTCACCCGGTTCCAGAGGTTGACCAGTCCGATGTGCATGACCAGCGCCCCGAGCTGCTCGTCGGTGTAGTACTGGGCGGACTTCTCCCAGACCTCGTCCGACGCCATGTCCTGCGGGTCGGTCATCAGCGTGACGGCCTCCGCCATCTCCAGGGCGTGGCGCTCGGCCTCGTCGAAGCAGGACTCGGTCCGCCAGCCGGCCACCCGCCGCAGGCGCGGGTCGGTCTTCGCCGTCCGGTCCGGGCCGTCGGGGAAGGTGTAGCCGCGGCCGTTGATCTGGCTGACGCGCAGCCGGATCAGGTCCAGCGTGGTCTGCGGCACGCCCACCTTGCCGATGACCTCGGTCAGGTCGAGCAGGGGCTGCAGGGCGCCGGGAACGACCAGGGAGGGATTGTCCATCCGTGGGGTCATCGGGTCTTCTCCTGTGCGGTGTGCGGGAACGGGTCGGGTGGGTGCGGTGGCCTCAGACCGGGATGCCCTCGATGACCGAGATCGGCGCGCTGGTGGGAACGGCCCTGGTGAGCTCGAAGCCCGCCCGCGCGAACAGCTCGGTGTACTCGGCGAGCGTGCGTTCCTGGGCACCGAGCATCAGCATCAGCCACAGGTCGATGGTGTTGCCGACGTGCTTCTCGTTGCGCTCCGGGATCACGTACTCGACGACGAGCAGCTTGCCCCCGGGGGCGATCGCCTCGCGCGCGTTGCGCAGCGCGGTCACGGCGTCGGCCTCGGAGAAGTCGTGGATGATGTGCTTGAAGACGTAGGCGTCGCCGCCGGCGGGGAGCTTGTCGAGATAGCCGCCGTGCTCGATGGTGAGCCGGTCGGCGACCCCGGCAGCCTCGAAGAGCGCGGGCGAGTCGACGGTGGCGATCTTGGAGTCGTACAGGACGCCCTTGGTGTCCGGCGCCTGCCGCAGGATGCCCGCGAGGAGGTTGCCGCGGCCGGCGATGACGTCCACGACCGTGCCGAACCCGGAGAAGTCGTAGGCGGCCAGGATCGGGTCGGTCTCCGAGGCCGACAGCTCGCCGAACGCCTGGAAGAACACCCGGGCGTAGTCGGGGTTGGCGTGGAAGAAGTCCAGTGCGCCCATCCCGCGCAGCTTGGGCAGGTTGGGCTCGCCGGTCTCCACGGTGTCGTACAGGTGCCCCCACTCCTCCCACAGGGTGGGGTGGTTCATCAGCAGGGCGAAGCCGCGCATGGTGTCGGGGGCGTCCTCGCGGAGCTTGTCGGACAGCGGCGTGTTCGTGTACCGGCCGTCCGGGCCGGCCGCGAACACCCCGTGGCCAGCGAGGGCCCGCAGGACGCGGCGGGTCGCCTTCGCGTCGGCCCCGACGCGCGCGGCGATCTCCTCGACGGACAGCGGGCCGCCGGCCAGCACGTCCGCGACGCCGAGCCGGGCCGCGACCGAGACGGCCTGGGTGACCACAGCTCCCTGGATGAGGTGGAGCAGCGCGTACGAGTCTGATTGGTCACGGACCTCGGGCAGCACGGACATGCTTTTCCTCTCGGAGCGCCTTTTTGCGGTTTCTCGCGGATTCCAGACCATAGGACGGCCATTCTCAAAACCGCAACTTATCCATTCCCGCAATGCCGTCCGGGCGTTCGACCGTGGAATTTGAGCGGTTGAACAGGGCCTGTCCAGTACCGCTCCAGCGGCATTCCGGTGCCGCTCGTCAAATTGGCCTGGCCCGGCTATGTCGAGGAGGCCCCGTTGCGACACGACACCCCCACTCCGGTGGATTTCTGGTTCGACCCGACCTGCCCCTGGGCCTGGATGGCCTCCCGGTGGCTGCTCGACGTCGCCCGGCAGCGGTCCCTCGACGTGCGCTGGCACCTGATGAGCCTGACCGTCCTCAACGAGGGCCGCACCGACCTGCCCGAGCGCTGGCACCGGGACCTCGCCGTGCGCATGGAGCCGGTGCGGGTGTGCGCGGCCGCCGGGCAGACCTACGGTCCGCAGGTCCTGGGCGGGCTGTACACCGAGCTCGGCACGCGCTTCCACCTGCAGCAGGCGCCCAAGGAGCACGCCACCTACGCGGCGGCCCTCGGCGCCGCCGGCCTCGACCCCGCCCTCGCCGACGCGGCCCGTACGGACGCCTACGACGACGTGGTGCGCGCCTCGCACCACGACGGCATCGGCCGGGTCGGTTCCGATGTCGGCACGCCCGTCATCGCGGTCGGCGACGTGGCGTTCTTCGGCCCCGTGGTGAGCCCCGCCCCGCGCGGCGAGGCCGCGGCGCGGCTGTGGGACGGGGTGCTCGCCGTGGCGGCGACCGACGGGTTCTTCGAGCTCAAGCGCACCCGCACCCGCCGGCCGATCCTCACCTGAGCGGTGTCAGCGGGCCGCGGCGGCCACGGGGGCCGTCCAGTTGTCGGCCAGCCACCTCTCCAGCGTGACCAGGCCCGGCCGGGTGCGGCGCAGCTCCTCCAGGTCGGCGCGGTAGCCGTCCCGCTCGAACCAGTCGAACATGTTGGCGAGGTCGGGGCGGGCGTTGCGCAGCGGCTCGGTCGGCAGCTGCTGGTAGCGGGTCGGGACGCCGGAGACCGCCTCGAAGGCCGCGGCCATCTGCGGCCCGGTCAGACTGTCGCCGGCGATCTCCACCGTACGGCCCAGCCATGCCCCGGGGTTGTCGAAGGCGTCCGCGGCGAACACGCCGATGTCGCTGGTCGCGATGAGCTGCACCGGGATCCGCGGGTCCAGCCACATGGCCAGCACCAGTCCGTCGCCCGACGGGCGCGGCGCGATGTCGAGCAGGATGTCGTGGAACATGACCGGGCGCAGCACCGTCGTCGGCAGGTCCAGGGTGCTCAGGTACCGCTCCACCCGGTGCTTGCTCTCGAAGTGCGGGACCCGGGTGTCGCGGTCCGCGCCGCCGACCGAGCTGTACACGAAGTGCCGCACCCCGGCCCGCACCGCGGCGTCCGCCACCGCCCGGCCCTGGCGCTCCTCGGCCTCGACGCCGCCGGGCCCCCGGAACGTCTGGACGCTGAACACCCCGTGGACGTCCCGCATCGCCGCCGTCAGCGAGGCCGCGTCGTCCATGTCGCCGCGGACCAGGACCGCGCCCGCCTCCTGCAGCGCCTTCGCGTCGGCCTTGGCCGGGTCCCGGACCAGGGCGTGCACGGTGCGGCCGCGCCGCAGCAGTTCGCGGGCCACCGCCCCGCCCTGCCGGCCGGTTCCGCCCAGCACCAGGATCGTTCCGTCAAGCGCCACTGTCTGTCTCCATGTCTCGTGCCCGCCGGGACGCGCCCGGGCGGTGCGGTCGTATGCGGCGGCCGCGCGGCGGCAGCCGTGGGCCAGGGGGCCGCGTGCTACCAGGGGACGGGTCCTTCGTCCGCCAGGCACATGCCCGACGGGCCGGACTCGTCCAGCAGGGCGAGCCGGACCACGACGGCGGCTCCCTCGGCGGGTGTGCGCCGGCCGCGGTGGTGGTTCATGTCCGTGGCCACCACGCCGGGCAGGGCGGCGTTGACCTTGACCGGGGTCCCCCGCAGCTCCTTCGCGTAGGCGGCCGTGACCGCGTTCAGCGCGGTCTTCGACGACTGGTAGGCGATCATGTTGACGCCCGCCAGCGGAGAGTCCGGGTCCGCGTGCAGGGTCAGCGAGCCCATGTGGCTGGAGAGGTTGACGATCCGGCCGGCGGGGGAGCGCAGCAGCAGCGGCAGCATCGCGTGGGTCACCGTGACCACGCCGAAGACGTTGGTCTCGTAGACCTCCCGCAGGTCGGCCGCGGTGGCCTCGCCGGGCCGTCCGGTGAAGGCGCCCGCGGTGCCGGCGTTGTTCACCAGGATGTCCAGGCGGCCGTGGCGCCGTTCGATCTCACGGGCGGCCTCGGCCACACCCTCCGGGTCCGTCACGTCCAGCCGCAGCGCCGTCGCGGCGACGCCGTCGGCCGCCAGCGCGTCGGCGGCCTGCTTGCCGAGCGTCTCGTCGCGCGCGCCGACGATGACGACGGCCCCCCGCTCACCGAGCTGCCGCGCCGCGGCGAATCCGATGCCCTTGTTGGCACCGGTGACGAGCGCGATCTTCTCGTCCGTCACGTCAGCTTCCCTTTCTGCGGCCGGTAATGCGCACATTCACCAGGTGAAGAAGAAACCTGAAGGCACCCGACGATATTGCTGCGGCACGGACCGCACGCTCAAGCGTTCATCTCCCGCGTTCAACGGCATCGCTCCGCGGTCGAACGCCGTATGCGTCGGAATTCCGATCGTTGCGGCCCGGGATTTGTCTGAGTAGCTTCCCAATGGCCAACCATTGCCGCAGCGCAGAGGGCCTCAAAAGAATGAAGACAACGGACGTCATAGTGGTCGGTGCGGGGCCGGTGGGCCTGATGCTGGCCGGAGAACTGCGCCTGGGCGGGGCGGAGGTGGCCGTCTACGACCGGCTGCCCGCCCCCACCGAGGAGTCCCGGGCGCTCGGCTTCAACCGGCGGGCCGCGGAGTCGCTGGACCAGCGCGGGCTGCTGCCCCGCCTGGGCGCCTTCCGGTGGGGCCCGATGGGTCACTTCGGGGGCGTCCGCTTCGACCTGGACATGCTGGACGAGGACCACAGCGGCGTGCTGGGCCTGTCCCAGACCAGGACCGAGGAGGCGCTGGGCGGCTGGCTGGCCGAGCTGGGTGTGCCGGTGCGCCGTGGCCGCGAGGTGACCGGCCTGCGCGAGACCGCCGACGGTGTCGTGGCCGCCTTCACCGGCCCCGACGGCCCCGGCGAGGAGAGCGCCCGGTACGTCGTCGGCTGCGACGGCGCCGGCAGTACGGTCCGCGAGCTGGCCGGCATCCCCGTCGTCCACTGGGAGTCCACCCGCGGCATGTACACCGCGGAGATCACCGGCGTCGCCCCGCGCCCCCGGCCGATCGGCGAACGCCTGCCCGGCGGGCGCATGGTGGTGTGCACCCCGCTGGGCGAGGGCCGCTGCCGGGTGGTCGTTCACGACCCCGGGCTGCCCGCGCGCCCGGAGCCGGGCGCGCTGACCTTCGCCGAGGTCGCCGCCGCGTGGCGGCGGCTGACGGGTGAGTCGATCGACGACGCCCGGTGCCTGTGGCTGTGGGCCTCGGGCAACTCCTCGGCGCTGGCGCAGCAGTACCGGCGCGGCCGGGTGCTGCTGGCGGGCGACGCCGCGCACGAGATCCCGCCGCTGGCCGCGTGGGGCCTGAGCGCCGGGCTGCAGGACGCGGTGAACCTCGGCTGGAAGCTGGCGGCGGTGGTCCAGGGCCGGGCCCCCGAGGACCTGCTGGACTCCTACGACGCCGAACGCCGTCCCGTCGGCCGTCAGTTGATCCGCAACGCCCGCGCGGCGGCCAGGCTCTACCTCGGTGACGAGGCCATGGAGCCGGTGCGGGAGGTGGTGGGCGAGCTGCTGGCCCACAAGGATGCCGCCGAGCAGGTCGCCGGCGTGGTGAGCGGTCTCGGCATCCGCTACGACCTGGCCAAGGGCGACCACCCCCTGCTCGGCCGGCGCATGCCCCCCGACACCACCGTCACCCTCCCCGACGGCACCCGCCCCCGCGTCGCCGAACTCCTGCGCACCGGACGCGGCCTGCTCCTCACCACCGACGAGACCACCACCACCGCCGCCCACGGCCACACCGACCGCGTCGACGCCCGCACCGGCACATGGACCCTGCCCGGCACCCCCGCCGACGCCGTCCTCATCCGCCCCGACGGCTACGTCGCCTGGACCTCCCCCGGCACCACCGACGACCTCACCCAGGCCCTCGACCGCTGGTTCGGCACCGCCCGTCTGCCGCAGTCCGCCGGCCGGTGAACGCCGGCCCCTTCGCGAAGGAGTAACCACATGGCCAGGGATGTGATCGTCGTCGGGGCCGGCCCGGTCGGGCTGATGACGGCGGGCGAACTCAGGCTCCGCGGCGTGGACGTCGTCGTCCTCGAGCGGCTGCCCGCCCCGACGCGCCAGTCACGGGGCGCGAGCTTCACCAAGCGCACCGCCGAATGCTTCGACCAGCGGGGCCTGCTCGGCCGGCTCGGCGCCACCGAGCGGGCCGACGCCCACTTCGGCGGGGTGCCGATCGACCTCGGCATGCTCACGGAGGACCACTACGGGCACCGGGGCGTCTCCCAGTTCCGCACCGAGCGGATGCTGGAGGACTGGGCCGGCGAACTCGGCGTGCCCGTCCTGCGCGGCCGGGAGGTGACCGGTCTGCGGCAGGACGACGACGGCGTCGTGGTGAGCGTCGAGGGCCCGGGCGGGGCGGCCGAGGAGAGCGCCGCCTACCTCGTCGGCTGCGACGGCGGGCGCAGCACCGTCCGCAAGCTGGCCGGGATCGGTTTCCCCGGCACCGACGGCCGGCGCGGCTTCCTCACGGCCGACGTCACCGGCATCGAGACCCGCAAGCGGCGCATCGGCGAGAACCTGCCGGGCGGCAGCATGGTGATGGCGATGGACCTGGAGAACGGCGTCACCCGCGTCGTCGTCCACGAGGCGGGGACGCAGCCGCCGCGCGACCGCGACGCGATCGCCTACGCCGACCTCGCCGACGCCTGGCAGCGGCTGACCGGTGAGTCCATCCACCACGGCGACTGCCGCTGGATCAGCTGCTTCACCGACGCCTCCCGGGCCGCCGCCGACTACCGGCGCGGCCGGGTGTTCCTGGCCGGCGACGCCGCCCACGTGCAGCCCCCGGCGATGGCACAGGGCCTGAGCGTGGGCGTGCAGGACGCGGTGAACCTCGGCTGGAAGCTGGCGGCGGCCGTCCAGGGCTGGGCCCCCGAGGACCTGCTCGACAGCTACCACGCCGAACGCCACCCGGTCGGCGAGCAGCTGGCGCGCAACGCCCGCGCGGCGATCGAACTGCGCCTCACCGGGGAGGACATGGACCCGGTCCGGGAGATCGTGGGCGAGCTGCTCGCCCACGAGGACGCCGCCGAGTACGCGGCGGGCATGCTGAGCAACCTCGGCATCCGCTACGACCTGGCCAAGGGCGACCACCCCCTGCTCGGCCGGCGCATGCCCCCCGACACCACCGTCACCCTCCCCGACGGCACCCGCCCCCGCGTCGCCGAACTCCTGCGCACCGGACGCGGCCTGCTCCTCACCACCGACGAGACCACCACCACCGCCGCCCACGGCCACACCGACCGCGTCGACGCCCGCACCGGCACATGGACCCTGCCCGGCACCCCCGCCGACGCCGTCCTCATCCGCCCCGACGGCTACGTCGCCTGGACCTCCCCCGGCACCACCGACGACCTCACCCAGGCCCTCGACCGCTGGTTCGGCACCGCCCGCAGCGCCCTCTAGGCGCTCTCGACCGGGGGGCCGGGCCCCCCGGCGAGACTGCCAGGACCTGTCCCGGCGCCGGTCGCCGGCGCCGGGACGGCTCTCACGACACTAACCGCGAAGGATCTGGTGGAATGGCTGGCACCGAACAGGATCAGGTGAGTGGAAAGCCCCATGTGGTCGTCATCGGGGGCGGCATCGCGGGACTGGCGGCGGCGTTCCGGCTCCGCGGCGAGCCGGTCCGGGTGACGGTCCTGGAGGCGTCGTCCCGGCTGGGCGGGAAGCTGTCGGTCTCCGAGGTGGCGGGCGTCCCCGTCGACGAGGGCGCCGAGTCGCTGTACGCCAACCGGCGCCGGACCACCGGGCTGATCGCGGACGCCGGGCTCGGCGAGAAGATCATGTCCGCCGGCGTCACCGCGTCGGCGATCTGGAGCAGGGGCGAGGTCCGGCACCAGCCGGACCGTCAGTTCATGGGTGTGCCCTGCGACATGGAGGACCTCGCCCGGTCGGGCGTCGTCTCCGCGGAGGGTGTCGAGCGGGCCCGGCAGGACCTGGTGCTGCCGTCGTTCGACCTGGAGGGCGACGTCTCGGTCGCGGACTACGTCGGCGGCCGCTTCGGCCAGGAGGTCGTGGACCGCCTGGTCGAGCCGTTCGTCGCCGGGGTGTTCGCCGGCCGTGCCGCGGACCTGTCGTTCGAGGCCACGCTGACGCCGCTGGCCAAGGCGGCCCGGGCGCACGTCTCGCTGGCGGACGCGGCGGCCTCGCTGACGCCCGTGCTCGCCGAGGGCCAGAAGCCGCCGCCCGTGCGGGTGGCGACCCTGGACGGCGGGTTCGGCTCACTGCCTCCCGTGCTCGTGCGCGAGGTGCTGGCGGCGGCGCCCGACGCGTCGGTGCGCACCGACGCCCCCGTCCGTGAGCTGACCCGCGGCGCGAACGGCTGGCGGGTCACCGTGGGCACGGCCGCCGCCCCGGAGCACATCGACGCCGACGCGGTCGTCATCGCCGTGCCGGCGGGCCCCGCGGGCAAGCTGCTCGCCCAGGTGCCCGGAACCACCGCCGCCGTCTCGGCGTTCGCCGAGGTGCCGTACTCCGGCGTGGCGATGGTGACGCTCGCCTACCCGCGCTCGGCGTTCCCGGTCCCGTTGGCGGGCCGCGGTTACGCCGCCTACCGGGTGCCCGCCCCGGAGGGCAAGGCGGTCAAGGAGGTCACCTTCACCACCGTGAAGTGGCCGCACCTGGCCGGCGAGGTGGAGATCGTCCGCTGCTCGATCGGACGGTTCGGCGAGGAGCACCTGCTGGGACGCGACGACGCCGACCTCGTGGCGCTGGCGACGGCCGAGCTCGCGGAGGCCGTCGGAGTGCGCGGCGCCCCGGTGGCGAGCCGGGTCAACCGCTGGGCGGACGCCCTGCCGCAGTACACCGTCGGCCATGTCGAGCGGGTGCGGCGCATCCGCGAGTCGGTGGCCGCACAGCCCGGACTCGCCGTCTGCGGCGCCCTCTACGACGGTGTCGGCGTCGGCGTGTGCATGGCCTCGGCCCGGCAGGCGGCCGAGCAGGTGCTGGACTGGGTGCGGCAGAACGCGCCGGCCCGCTCGGTGGCGGTCGGAGCCTGACCGCACTCACGCAGAGGGGGCCGTGCCCGGAAGGGCACGGCCCCCTCTGCGTGTCCGTCGCGGTGTCAGCGGTCCAGCACCGCGGCGAACACCTGCGCCAGTGCCTGCTCGGCGTCCTGGCCGGCGCCCGTGCTGCGCCAGGCGACGTGCTGGTCGGGGCGGACCAGGAGGGCACCGGCGTCGGTGATCCCGCGGACGGCCTCCCAGCCGCCCTCGACGTCGGCGTACTCGCAGCCGGCGCCGATGCGGACGGTCGCGATGTGCACGGAGAACTTCTCCGCCACCCGCGCGGCCGCCTCGCACCACGGCGTCCCCTCCGGACCGGTGATCAGCGTGAAGTCGGTCCGGCCGGCGAGGTCCAGCGTGGACAGCCGCCGGTCGCCGGCGGTGATCCAGGCGTGCGGCAGCCGGTGCCCGGGCCGGGAGACGGGCCGGTGCTCGTTGCGCATGGGGACGCGGGCCGGCGGCTCGCTGCCGTCCGGGACGAGCGCGCCGTCCTCGTAGTGGAAGCCCACCTCCATGTCGAGGGACTGGCAGCCCCCGCGGTGGGTGTGGAAGATCTCCAGGGCGCGCGCCCGCACGGTGTCGCCGAGCGGCGAGGGGTCGAAGTACGACTCGAGGCGCTGCTTGCGGCGGCCCGCCGGAATGTTGTGGCCGGCGCCGATGGCGTCGATGACCGCCTGGTGGTGCACGGCGGCGGAGACCGCCCAGTCGACGTTCTCCCGGCCCACGGGCCGGCGCTCCGCCTCGTAGCTGTCGATGAGGCCGTCGGACGCGCGGTCGCCGAGGACCGCGGCCAGCTTCCAGGCCAGGTTGTGCGCATCCTGGATGCCGGTGTTCAGGCCCAGGCCGACGGCGGGGGGCTGGCGGTGCGCGGCGTCGCCGGCGATCAGTACGCGGCCCACCCGGTAGCGGTCGGCGAGGTGCGCGTGCACGATCCAGTCCGTCACCTTGTGCACCGTCACCTGAAGGTCCGGGATGCGCAGCAGCTCACGGATCCGGGGGACGACGTTCTCGTTGTTCCAGCGGCCGGCGGGGCCGGGCGCGAAGTGCAGCCCCCACTGCTCGCACTCCTTGCCCCAGCGCGGCCCCATCTCGATCAGGTTGCTCGACAGGTCGGGGTCCTCGGGGCTGAGGAAGTGCGTGATGAGCGTGCCCTCCTCCCACCACTCGGACAGGTCGGCGGAGAAGTACACGGTGGTGGTGTTGACCAGTCCGGGCGGGCCCTGCATCTCGATGCCGACCTCGGCGCCGACCGTGCGGCCGCCGTCGGCGCCGAGCAGGTACTGCGCCCTGACGGTCGTGGTCTCCCCTGTCTCCAGGTCGCGTATCTCGGCGGCCACGTGGTCGCCCTCGTCGGAGAACGAGGTCAGTTCGTGGTGGAACAGGACGCGCCCGGGATTGCGGTCCTCCGCGTGCCGGCGCAGGATCGGCTCCAGCCACATCTGCGGCAGCTTGGCGGGCAGGACGGGCCCGGCCGCCGCGTAGGTCTCGCGCAGCGCACCGCCGCCGAAGGCGTCCATCTCGTGGATCAGGCGCCGGTCCAGCGGTCCGTCACCGGCGAGCGTGGTCTGCCAGCGCACCTTGCCGAACTTCTCCAGCGGCGCCGCCTCGGCGAGCACGTCGTCGGCGACACCGTGCTGCCGGAAGATCTCCATCGTGCGCTGGTTGAGGTAGTGCGCCTTCGGAACCCTCGATGTGTCCGGGTGCCGCTCCACCAGCAGATGATCGACGCCCTGGTCGGACAGGAAGACGGAGGCGGACAGACCGCATCCGCCACCGCCCACGATCAGAACCGGAACCTCGATGGCTCCCATATTCGCCCCTTAAGGATCGACCGATGCGTTGCCAGTCGCAGCCTGGCAAAGGCGTCTTCAGCAGCGGTCAAGCACGGCTGGACCGTGCCGGCGCCGGGCGGTCACGCGGGTGACCGCCCGGCGCGGGCACGGCGGGCGGTCCGGGGGGGGTGTCGTCCCCGGCGGGTCAGCCGCGCCAGACGCCGTCGCGCATGAGGTCACGTCCGGCCAGCTCGTTCGACTCCCGCCAGGCCTGGACGCGCCGGGGCCGGATCCGGAAGTACTGGTAGGGCTCGTCGAGTTTGCGGGGGTCGAACCCGGTCCTGGCCGCGAAGGCGTCTCCCAGTTCCTCGCCCAGCTCGGTGACGTCCACCGGCTCCGCGACGCCGTCGACGAGCACGACGTCACGGGTCGGCCCGAGGCCGAGCCGCACCCGGCCGTCGGCCAGCAGGTTGCGGCCGGTGACCGAGTCGCGGGGGGTGGAGACGAGGATCGCGTTCCCGTCCCAGTGGTAGGACAGCGGGATCAGGTGGACGCCGCGGGAGGCACCCGCCGTGGCCACCCACAGATCGACGTCGTTCTCGAGTCTTTCCCGAGTGTCCCGCAGCCGTTCCTCGAGTCCGCGCGCGGGTGGCTTCGTCGTCATGCTTCCTCCGTCGGTGCCGGGGGCGAGGCCCCTCCTGGTGATCCTGGGCCGCCGGCCGGGCCCGGACGCGGCGGCCGCCACGGCCGCCAACGCCCGGACGGCCGCGCGTACTCCGATCATGTCGTGTGCGCGGTGGGTCACGAAGCGCACGTGTCCGTTCGGCAGCGGCAGGACGCGCACGCCGTGGCCGGCCAGGCGCTCGGCGCACTCGCCCGCGCCCAGTCCGGCCGCCCGTGCCATGACCATGTTGGTCGGCCGGGGCGGGCGCATCACCTCCACGCCGGGCACCGTGGCGAGCCCGGCGGCGAGCGCCGCGGCCGTCTCGTGGTCGGCGGCCAGGTCGGGCAGGCGGTCGAGCGCCACCAGGGCGGGCGCGGCGAGGACGCCCACCTGGTGCAGGGAACCGCCCAGCCAGTCCCTCAGCGCGCGGGCGCGGGCGACGTACTCGCGCGTGCCGCACAGCAGCGCGCCCGCGGGGGCGCCGAGTCCCTTGGAGACGGAGAAGGTGACGCTGTCCGCCGGCCCGGCCAGGTGCGCGGGCGGCACCGCGAGCGCCACGGCGGCGTTGGCGAGCCTCGCACCGTCGAGGTGCAGGTGCGCGCCGTGCCGGTGGGCCAGCTCGGCCACGGCGTACGTCGCCTCGGCGTCCAGGGCGTTGCCGGAGTGCATCATGCCGGTGTTCTCGACACAGACGACGACGGGCCCGTCCGCGCGGGCGGCGAGCAGCGCGGCCAGGGCGTCTGGGTCGGGCAGGCCGTCGGGGCGCTGCCGCACGGGCAGCAGCTCGATGCCGCCGAAGCGGCGCAGCCCGTCCGACTCCAGGAACGCCATGTGGGTGTCCGCGCCGGCGATCACCTGCGGGGCGGGCGATCCGGGCGGGCCGGCCGCGGCGAGCGGGGCGAGCAGATTGGCCATCGTGCCGGTGGGCGTGAACAGTGCGGCCTCGGTGCCGAGCAGGTCGGCGACCCGCTCCTGAAGGAGGACGACCGTCGGGTCGTCGCCGTAGACGTCGTCCCCGACCTCCGCCGCGGCCGCCGCCCGGCGCATCCGCGCGTCCGGCAGGGTGCGGGTGTCGCTGCGGAAGTCCAGGTGCGGGGGGCCGGTGCGCGCCACGGTGCTACCGCCCCGGCCGGTGGGCCACCCAGACGGCGCGCGGCCTGGTGTAGCCGTCGACGGCGTGGAGGCCCAGCTCCCGGCCGTATCCGGACTGGCCGAGGCCCCCGACGCTGACCGTCTCCTCGGTGTCGCCCCAGGTGTTCACCCAGACCATGCCGGCCCTGAGGGTCCGGGCGAAGCGCTCGGCGCGGTGGGCGTCCGAGGTCCACACCGACGCCGACAGCCCGTAGGCGGTGTCGTGGGCGAGGGCCAGGGCCTCGTCGTCGGTGGCGAACGACGCGACGGACAGCACCGGCGCGAAGATCTCCTCTCGCCAGGCGCGGCTGTCCAGGGGCGCCCGGTCGACGATCGCGGGGTGCACGAAGAACCCGCCGTCGAGGTCGTGCAGGACCGAGGAGCGGCCGGGCGGGAGGATCACCCGCGCACCGCGCTCCGCCGCCTGCGCGACCACCTCGGCCGTGCGGTCGGCGGCGGCCCGGCTGATCAGCGGGCCGAGGTCGGTGCCGGGGTCGGCCGGCCTGCCGACCTCGAGGGCGGCCGCGAGAGCGGCCACCCGGCCGACGAACTCCTCGTGCACGGCCCGGTCCACGACCAGCCGTGAACCCGCAACGCACACCTGGCCGGTGTTGCCGGTGAAGCCGGTGACGACGGCTCGTGCCGCCGCGTCGAGATCGGCGTCGCGGAAGACGACGACGGGGCTCTTGCCGCCGAGTTCGAGGGAGACCGGCTTGAGGCCGTCCGCGCAGCGCCGCGCGACCTCACGCCCGGCCGCCGTCGAGCCGGTGAAGGAGACCATGCCGACGGCCGGCTGGTCGCACAGCAGCCGGCCGGTCGCGGCGCCGCCGTAGACGGCGGTGAGCACGCCGTCGGGGAGCACGTCGCCGGCGCGCTCGGCCAGGCGGCGGATCGACAGCGGTGTCTCGGGCGCCGGCTTGACGACGACGGTGTTGCCGTGGGCGAGGGCGGCGGCGATCTTCCAGACGGCCAGCAGGAGGGGGTAGTTGTTCGGCGCGATGGCCGCGCAGACCCCGACCGGCACCCGGTCGGTGTAGGTGCGCATGCCGGGGCCCGCCGGGTGGGTCTCCCCCACCGGGTACCGGGCCGCCGCCGCGAACCAGTCGACCACCTGGGCGGCGAAGTCGACCTCTCCCAGGGCGCGGGCGGTGGGCTTGCCCGTGCTGGTCCGCTCCAGCGCCGCGAGTTCCGTGCGGTCCTCGCGCAGCAGCTCGCGCAGCAGGCGTGAGCGCTGTGCCGGGGAGGTGTCGGCCCAGCCCTTGTCGAACGCCGTCCGGGCCCGGGCCACGGCGGCGGCGACGCCGGACGCGTCGGTGTCCGGGACGTGGGTGACGGTGCGTCCGGTGGCGGGGTCGAGGACCGCACGGCCCGCCGCGGTCATCCGAGCACCGCCGCGCGGCCGGCGAGCCGGAGCCCGCGGTCGATCTCGGCGGCCAGGCCGTGGAACGCCTCCGCGCCGAGGTCCGCTCCCGCGCTGCCGAGCAGCCGGAGGTCGTACCCGTCGGGATGCTGCCACCAGGCGTCGCAGGCCCCGTACCGGGTGCTGAGGTGGCCGAGGTGGAGGGGACGGCCACCGAGGTCGCGGATCTCGGCGGTGGCGGGGTGCTTGTCCCGCTGCGGGGGGAACGCGAGCCGGCCGCCGCCGGTGCGCTGCGCCGTCAGCCGCAGCTCGCCGCCGGACGGCGAGGAGTAGACGACGTCCAGTTCGCGGACGGTGGCGCCGTCGCCGAACGTGGCGGCGCTCTCGGCGCGGAACTGCCCGGCCGTCACCGGCACTCCCTGGGCGGTGAGGAAGTCCGCCACCTGCTCCGAGGGGACCCAGTCGCCCTCGTGCTCGCGCTCGCTGCGGTGGAAGCGGAAGACGCCCGTGGGCACCGACACCATGGAGGCCGGGCGCCGGGCCCAGTAGCTCAGGTCGGCGAACGGGGTGGCCAGCACCCTCGGCACGGCGTCCGGCACGGCCGGACGCAGTGCGGCGAACAGCGCGACCAGCTCGTCGTCGTCGAACTCGCCCTCCAGCACGGACAGTTCGACGGTGGTGCGGGCCATCCTGGCACTCGCGGCGCGGTGGCCCAGGTAGTCGGTGCCGAGCCAGACGACGCGGCCCCCGCCGATCTCGGCCGGACGGGTCTCGCTGCCCCACAGGCACGGGTGGTCGGCGGCCGGGAACGCCCAGTCGTAGAGGAACTGCTTCAGGCGCAGCCGCCGTCCCCCGCCGGAGATCTCGGTGCGGTAGCCGGCGGGGTTGGCGTCGCTCCACGGGGTGCGGCCCTCGGCCGCCACCCGGCCGGGGGGCGCCTCGCGGCGCAGGGTGCCGACGCGGGTGTCGCATCCCGCGGGCAGCCGGGACGGCCGCCACAGCACGAAGTTGCACCAGTCCTGGGCGCGGGTCTCCTCGATCGCCGGGGGCACCGGGTCAAGATCGGCCGCGCGGTCCAGGACCTGCCAGCGCCACGGGGGTACGGGACTGCTCACCATGACTCCTCGGGTGGGTGCGAAGCTCCGCGAGATGGCCGAGCCAGGCGGAGGTCGAAGCAAGGAACATCCATTCGCCGACGCCGAGTTCGGCCCGGATCCCGGCGGGCAGCGGCGGCAGGCCGAAGGGGGCGCCGAGCTCGTCGGCGAGGGCGGCCAGCCGGCGGACGTACCGGGGGTCGGCGGGGGTCGGGAAGCCCTGTTTGGGGCGGTGCCGCACCGAGTCGGGCAGCAGGTCGGCGAGCGCCTCCTTGAGCAGTCCCTTGTGGCTGCTGCCGGGCTCACCGGAGTCCTTCAGGTGCTCCGGGCAGCGGAAGGCAAGCTCGGCCAGGGCGACGTCCTGGAAGACGGGCCGGTCCTCCAGGGTGAAGGTCGCCGACGTGGCGTCGACCATGTCGTTGACGTAGACCAGGAAGCGGCGCAGCAGGTGGTGCCGGCCGCGTTTGAGCGGGGACGCGGTCTTGATCGCCCGGTACTCCTCCATGGTGCGCTCCCACACCAGGTCGGTGACGGCCGCCATGTCGACGCCGAGTTCGCGCGCCATCCAGGTCACCAGCCGGGCCCAGACGGGCCGTTCGTCGGAGTACAGCTGGTGGGTCAGGTAGTGGCGCCCGTGGATGAAGGTGGGCGCGTAGGGGTCGACGACCGGGAAGTAGCGCCCGGCCTGGTAACCCCACAGTTCGTCGGCGCCGTGGCCGGAGTAGACGACCACGTTGCCGTCGCGGGCGATGGCGCCGTAGAGGTGGTGCATGGCGAGTTCCGCGCCGTGCAGCAGCGGCCGCATCAGCCGGGTGGGCAGGACGGGCACCAACTCGGCGGCGCTGCGGCGGTCCAGGTCGCACACGGTCAGCGGTACGCCCAGCCGCTCGGCGGCCTCGGAGGCGTGCGCCACGTCGTCGCCCGAGCCGCCGATGCCGTCCTGGTAGCGCAGCACGTACCCCTGGACGGGGACGTCCAGCGCGGTCAGGGCCGCCACGGCCGCCGTGCTGTCGACGCCGCCGCTGAGCACCGCCGCCCGCGGGACGTCGGACACGGCCCGCTCCGCGATCGCCCGGTCGAACGCTGCCCGGATCTCCTCGGCGCTGACCAGCCCGTCCACCGGCGTGGGCCGCCAGTAGCGGTGGGTGCTGGTGCCGGGGCGGTCGACCGACAGGTACTCGGCGGGCTGCAGGGCCCGCACGCCCCGCAGCCAGGTGTGGTCGTCGGCCGCGTCCATCCGGATCCAGGAGCGCAGGACGTACTCCTCGGGGTCCACCTCGGGGGTGACCAGGCCGGTGCGCAGGAGCACGCCCGGCTCGGAGGCGAAGAGGAGCCCGCCGTGGGTGAAGGCGTAGAAGAGGGGTTTCACGCCGAAGTGGTCGCGGGCGAGCACGACGCGGCCGGTCCAGGTGTCGTGCCAGGCGAGGGCGAACATGCCGGACAGCGGCCGCAGGGCGGCCGCGGGGTCGTCCTCGCGGCACACCTGCTGGAGGACGAACTCGGTGTCGCAGGCGGTGCTTCGGGGCCACAGCGGCGCGGCGGGCGAACGGGAGCCGTACACCTCGCCGTTGTGCACCAGGACGACGCGTCCGGTGGGGTCGGTCATCGGCTGGTCGCCCGCCTCGCTGCGATCGCGGACCGCCAGGCGCGTCGCGCACAGCATGACGGTGCCGCACGCCGAGACGTACGGGGCGCGGGCCGCCTCGCCCCGGTGCGCCATGGCGTCGGTCATCGTGCGGCCGAGCGCGTCCATCCAGTCGGCGTCCCGCCGTCCCTCGAAGCTGATGAAACCCGCTATGCCGCACACGCGCCGGCCTCCGTCTTCCCCCACACCCGCCACAACTGGGCCATGGCCTCGGCGAACACGTACTCGATGCCGTGGTGGCCGCCCTCGTGCTCGCGGTAGGCGTGCGTGACGCCGTGTGCGTCGAGGGCGGCGTGCAGCGCGCGGACGCCCCAGTGCATCCCGTAGTCGTCGCGTTCGCCGACGCTGAGGTGGAGGAGGCCGAGTCCGGCGAGCCGGTGGGCGTGGGCGGGGAGCATGCGCACCGGGTCGTGGCGCAGCCACCGCTGCCACACCTCGTCGCGGAACAGGCCGGTGACGGGGTCGCACGGCAGCGCGTCGGCGGGAGCGGTTGCGGGGGCGTCGGCGTAGCACATGCCCGTGGCGACGATGCTCATCGCCACCATGAAGGGCACGTCGTGCGGGCCGGTGTCCCGGCGGTCGAGCAGTGCCTCGACGCCGCCGGCCGCCCGGACGGTGTCCAGCGCGGCGGGCAGCAGCGGCAGGTAGCAGTGCTCGAACCCGGCGTCGGGCGAGAAGGCGAGCACCGCCGAGAACAGCCCGGTCGTCATGCCCGCGACCAGGGCGCCGTAGCCGCCGCTGGACTTGCCCGCGACGGCGCGTCCGGCGGGCCCCGGCAGGGACGCGAACCGCCGGTCCACCTCGGCGACGACCTCCGCCAGGTGGCCGGCGTAGCGCCCGCAGGCGGCGGAGTCGATGTACTGCGAGCCGCCGTAGGCGGTCGTGCAGTCGGGTACGACGAGCAGTGCGGGCGGCACCCTGCCCTCCGCCATCGCCCGGCCGAGCCGGTCGGCGACCGAGCCGCCGAAGGCGAGCGGCCGGTGGGTGAGGCTGGGCCGGGCGCCGAAGCCCGGCAGCCAGTACACCACCGGGTACCGCCGGACGCCGTCGTACCCCGGCGGAAGGTGCACCTCGACGCGGCGGCGGTGCGGGTCGCCCAGCGGGTTGCCGCGCAGACAGGCGCTGTCGAGGTCGAACAGGACCGGCTCGCTCATGGCCTGCTCTCCTGCCGCAGCGCACGTTCCACGTGGCGGGTGTAGAACGACGGGTGGTGGAAGACCGCGGAGAGCAGCACGCCGTCGCTGGCCCACAGTCCGAAGGAGCTGCCGAACAGCAGGTCGGCGCCGAGCATGGCCTCGAGCGTGGAGGCGGCGATCTCGGTCCAGCCCTCGCCGCCGGCGAGGTGGCCGCGGGCGGGTCCGGGGCCCAGCCGTGTGATCCGGCCGGTCACCGGGTCGAGCAGGAAGGACGTCTCACTCCCGTCGTCCTCGTACAGCGAGACGACGTGGCGGCCGGCGCCGTGGTCCAGGGCCCGGTACCAGTAGTCGGTCGCCACCAGCCGGTCCAGCAGCTCGCGCAGCATGTCCTCGGCGTCGCGGGTCTGACGGCCGTACCGGTCGCGGGAGGCGTCGAACGGCGGTACGGGGGTGTCCGGGTCGAGCGTCACCGCGGCGTAGACCTCGTCGAAGTCGTACCCGCCGGGCGGCACCGGTCCGTCGGCCGGGGCGGCCTTGCCGTCCTTGACCTCGATCGCCTGTCCGGGACCCCAGAGCAGGCCGTCGCGGCCCAGCTCGTCCAGGCGGCGCAGTGCCTGCACCGGGGTGAAGGGGAAGATCGTGCGGTTGCACCAGTCGTAGTCGGACGTGCCGTCGCCGCTGATGCGCCAGCCGAACGAGGAGGGCACGGTCACGGCCGCGGGGATCGCGTCGACGTACCGGTCGAAGTTGGCGACGGCGCGGGCGCGCACCGCGTCCGGATCGGTCAGCGGGCGGCGCTCGGTGAGCACGCCGGGCGGCGAGATGCTGTGCGCGGGGACGAACAAGGCGTCCAGCCTCGGGGCGTCGGGGCGGCGGAAGGCCGCCACGGTGTCCTCGTGCAGGAGCGCGTCGCCGCACAGCATGACGGCCGCGTCGTCGGTCTGCACCAGCACGCTCATCTCCGGGAAGGACACCGCCGAGGGGAACGTCCGCAGGGTCGTCCGGCCCAGGGTGAGGGTGTCGCCCGGTGTCACCGGCTGAAGGTTCTCGTAGCCGAAGCGGCGCAGGGTCCAGGCGATGGCCTGGTGGCCGAGCCCGGACGCGGTCAGCTGCGGCGGCACGGGGCCGGTGGGGTAGACGCAGGTGACCTCGGAGCTCTGGCGCGGGCTGTCGTCGAAGTCCACGTCGGCGCCGTCGACCAGGCGCAGGAGTGAGGGGAAGTGGTGGTGGTCGAAGTGGTGGTGGCTGAGCACCACGTAGTCGACACCGTCGTCGAGGACCTCACGGACCAACCGGTCGGGCACCGCCGGGTGGTGCTCCCAGAAGCGGTCCAGACGCTGGGTGAGCCAGGGGTCGAAGAGGATGCGTTCCGTGCCCGTGTCGACGAGGACGGCGGCGTGGCCGAGGGAGGTCAGTCGCATCAGGCGCTCGCTTCGTACACGCAGCGGAAGCCGACCTCGTTGTGCCGGTCGGTGATCAGGTCCTTGCCCCGGTAGAACGTGGTCAGGCAGGACCGCGGGGAGGTCCAGGTGCCGCCGCGCAGCACATGGAAGGCCTCCTTGCGGTTCATGAAGTCCAGCGGGTGCCGGCCCTTGAAGAAGGGGTCCATGTCCTCGCCGGTGTAGTAGTTGGTCCGCGTCAGTTCCCAGACGTTGCCCGACATCTGCAGGGCGCCGTAGGGGCTGGCGCCCTGCGGGAGGGCGTCGGCGGGCAGCACCGGGTGGGCGGGGTTGTCGCCCTGCGAGACGGTGACGAGCAGCGCCTCCAGGGAGTCGAGGTCGGCGACCTCCTCGCCGAACGACCGCTCCACGTAGTTCACCCGGTCCGGGTCCCACTCCTCGCCCCAGGGGTAGCGGCGGCCGTCCACGCCGCGCGCGGCCTTCTCCCACTGGACCTCGCTGGGCAGCGAACCGCCGGCCCACTTCGCGAAGGCGTACGCGTCGTACCAGTCGATGCCGACGACCGGCAGGTCGGGGGCGTTGAACCGCGGGTCGTGCCAGTGCACCGGACGGTGCGAGCGCTCCAGCGGCTGGTCGGGGTGGTCGAACTCGCCGGAGTCGCCGGCCTCGTCGAGGAAGGCGCGGTAGCGCGCGTTGGTCACGGTGGTGCGGTCGATGAGGAACGCGGGTACGTCCACGGCGCGCAGCGTGCTGTCGTCCTGGGCCATGCGGAAGGCGTCGGGCTTCTCCTCGGCGCCGATGATGGCCGGGCCGCCCGGCACCAGGACGACGTCGGTGTTCCGCCGGGGGCGCTTGCGCGCGGCCTCGACGCGCGCCCGCATGTCCGAGAAGTACTCGTCCTCCAGGCGGCGCAGTTCGGCCGGGTCGCGGGTGCCGAAGACGGCGATCAGGGCCCGCTTGGTGAGCGCCGCGCCGCAGCCCACGGGCTTGCGCGTCCAGTCGGGGCGGGTGAAGTTGCTGGGCCAGCCGGAGATGCGGATGAGGTCGGGTACGGCGGCGGCGATCCGGTGCTCCGCGATGACCTTCAGCGCCGTGAAGGCGACCCAGTCGACGGTGTCGTGGGTGGCGGCGGCCACGGCGGTGTCGGCGGCCGGGTCGCCCGCGTGGTGCCTGGCCAGCAGGCGCACCGCACCGGCCCGCACCGGCCATTCGGGGTGGGTGACCGCGACAGACGCCAGCAGCGGTATCCCGTCGGCGGCCCGCCCCCGGTCCTCGGCCAGCGCGACGACACGTTCCACCGACGCCCAGTAGCGCTCGTCGGTGGAGTCGTCGATCTCCAGCAGATCGGCGGGAATGTCGATGACTTCTGAAACGCGATTACCTACCATCTCAGCCTCTCTCGGACGACGCGCCGCCCGCACGGATTCTGAATTCCATACGGGCGGCGCGTTCGCTGGTCAGCGGATTACCACTTGCTGGTCTCCTGCTCAGCGTCACGGGTGTCGATGAAGTCGCGGTCGCTCATTTGTCACTCCTTCCGCCGTATCGGGTTGCCGCGGGCCGGATCGGCCGCACGGCCCGGAAGCATACGAAGAGCGCGGAAGGCGCGGCAACGGCCTTGAAACGCGGACGTTGAACATGAACATTTCCGTGGTATTGGCGGGTCGGCCGGCGGCGATCCGAGGTGGTACGAGGAGAGAAGAGGAGAGAAGAATGAGCGCCACGCATTACCGGGAAGTGCGCGACAACGGATTCATGCGGCTCGACGGGCTGGTGGCGGGCGAGGAACTCGCCCGGCTGCGCGGCGCGGTGTCCGACCTGGAGGAGCTGGCCCGCGACCGCACGGTCTCCGGCGGGGACTTCGTCCTGGAGGCCCCCGGCGTCGGCGGCTGGGCGGCCTGGCAGCAGGGCGCCGAGGCCCTCCCCGGGGTGCTGAGGTCGGCCGACCGCATCCACGAGCACGTCCCCGAGTTCGCGGCCGTGCAGCGGTCGCTGGACCTGGCCGGCGGGCCGGTGGCGGGGGCCGCCGGGAGCCCGGGCACCCTGGTCAACGCGTTCCTGTGGGCCAAGCCGCCCGTGGTGGGGTCGGCCAAGCCCTGGCATCAGGACATCGCCTTCGCGCCGCCCTCGTTCGGCGCCGAGGAGCACGGCATCGTGACGATCTGGATCGCGCTGGAGCCGGCCACCGTGCGCAACGGCTGCCTGGAGTTCCTCCCCGGCTCCCATCTGCTCGGGCTGTTCCCGCACACCGGGGACCGGGAGCGCCTGCCGGGCGAGCCGCCGCGGGAGGGCGCGGTGGAGCCGCACGTCGCGGACGAGCACCTGCCGCGCACGGCCGACCCGGTGGCCGTCCCCCTCGAGCCCGGTTCCGCCGTCGTGTTCGACGGCCTGGTGCTGCACCGTTCGGCGCCCAACACCACGGCGGCTCAGCCGCGCACGGCCGTCAGTTTCGTCTACCAGGTGCCGCGGCCCTCGTGGACCCGGATGGAGCCGGCCGCGGTGGTCCGGGCCTGACGTTCGACCGCTGCGGATCCGCAGTCGAACGCGGGCGTCAGGAGTCCGCCCTGCCGTCGAGGCCGTAGAACGCCTCGCCGTCGAGGTGGCGGATCGTGTTCAGGTCGCGCTGCACCACCTCCTCCAGGTCGTGCAGCAGCGTCACGATGAGCGGATAGGTGAGGTCGTCGACCGTGCGGCGGATCCGCTGACCCGGTTTCACCAGCGTGATCAGGCTGTGGAAGCTCTCCAGCCGCTCGATCTCCTCGATGCCGCGGTACTCGCCGAGCACGCCCTCCACCGGCGAGACCATGCCGAAGATGGCGCTGTACCGACGCACCCGGTACGGCGTTCCGGCCCGGGCGTGGAACCGCTCGGGCCGCAGGCAGGCGTCGACGGTCCACTCCAGCTGGGACTCGCCGATGCCCAGGCCGGCGCAGGCCGGGATGCCGCCGCCGGCGACCCGGGCACCGACCTCGACCAGGCACGGCCCCTGCGGGGTCATCCTGATCTCCAGGTGTGCCGGGCCGTGGCGGATGCCGAGGGCGTCGAGCACCTGGAACGCGTAGTCACGCAGCGGCTGCACGGCCCGGCTCGCCGAGTCGGTCAGCGACAGGGCGTCGCAGAGGTCGACGACCCCGTTCGCGGTGAGGCGGCCGGTCCGCCAGACGTCGCAGAGGTGGTGGCGGCCGTCCCGGCTGACGGTGTTCACCATGTACTCGGTGCCCGGCAGGTACTCCTGCGCCACGGCCCCCTTGTTGGGCTGGGAGAAGACGTCGTCGGCATCGGCGAGGGAGCGGAACGCCGCCGCCGACTCCTCCGGGGTGTCGCAGAAGAACACGCCCTGGCTGCCCGCGCTGCGCGGCGGCTTGACGACGACCCGCCCGCCCAGTTCGCGGTGCCAGGCGGCGAGTTCGTCCGCGTCGGTGGCGCGCAGCTGCCGGGCCGCGCGAAGTCCCGCGGCGCGCACCGCCTCGACCATGAGGTGCTTGTCGCGCCGCGCGGCGCTGAGGGCGGTGCCGTTGCCCGGCAGGCCGAGCCGCTCCGCGAGCAGGTCCGCGAGCTCCACCCCGCTCTCCCCGCCCGCGACCACCGCGACCGGCGCGAACGCCTTGACAGCCGCCACCGTGGCCTCCAGGTCGCCGTCGTGCACGATATCGGCGACGAAATCCTCCGGGACGTACGGCGATGCGCGGTACACGTACGGAACTTCCCGAGTGCTCTGCACCCGGACAATGGAACTTCCCTGTTCCAGGAATTTCAGGACGAGTGAGCGGACCGAGGCCCAGGCGTCCACCATCACGATGCACGGGCGTTCATCCATTGCTGCTGTCATGTGTTCAAAGTAGAGAGAGCGGTCCCTCGCCGAAAGACGTTCAACTCTGGGATCCTCCCCCTTCGGAGGAGTGCCTGATGACGTCTTTTCTTGCAGGAGTGCGCTCGCCGCACTGCATCCCGGTATTGCTGTTCGTCAATGCCTTCGGCAGCTTTCTGGTCCTGGTGAGCCTTTCCACGCTCGTGGGGTCGGCCACCGGGTCGGGGCTGCTCGCGGCGGCCGTGCTGAGCGCGCCGTGGCTGCCCGCGCTGCTGCTGGCCGGACCGCTCAACCGGGTGCTCGCCCGGCACGCCCCGGAGCGGCTCGTGCGGCTGGCCGAGGCGACGAGCCTGGTGCTGACCGCCGCAGCGCTCGTGGCCCCGCAGCGGGCGCTCCTCGCGGTCACCGCCGCACTCCTGCTGGCCCGTGGGTACTTCGAGGCGGTCACCCGCTCGGCCACCGCGCTCGTGCTGCGCGACACCGTGCCGGCGCGGCGGCTGGACCGGGCGAACACCGTCGCCGAGATCGGCAAGCTGACCGGCCTGAGCGTCGGAGCGGCACTGGCCGGACCGGCCGCCTCGGTGCTGTCGCTGCGCGGGCTGATCGCGGTGAACGCGGCGACGCTGGTGCTCAGTTCGCTGCTCGCGTGGGCGCTGCCGTCCGCACCGCGGCAGACCGCCCCCGCGGACGATGCCGGAACCGCCGCCCGGCCGCGGGTCGACGATCCCGTGCTGCGCCGGCTGTTCGCCCGTTTCCTGCTGGTGTCCTTCTGGCAGGGCTTCCACACGGTGGCCGTCACCGTCGTCCCGGTCCAGTTGCTCGGCGGCGGCACCCGCCTGGTGGGTGTGTTCGTCGCCGTCTCCTCGGTGGCCCTGTTCACGGGGTCGCTCGCCGCCCTGCCGGCCCAGCACTGTCTGACGCGTGTGCCCTCGGCCGTCTGGGCGCTGCTTCCCATGGCGCCCCTGCTGGCGGCGGTGCTGGTCGGCCGTACGGTGCCGACGCTTGTGCTGTACGCGCTGTTCCTGGTCCTCTTCGAGGTGGCGTACCTGCACTACAACAACCGGCTCCTGAGCACGGCCCGCGCCGCCGACCTGCCGTCGGTGGTGACGCTGCGGGCCACTCTGCTGCCCGCGGGCGTGGCGGTGTCCATCCTGGCGCTGGGTGCGCTGTGCGACCTGGTGGGTCCGGTGTCCACCGCCTCCGTGGTGGCCGTCGTCACCGTCCTGGTCACCGCCTCGACCGGCACCGCCGGGCTCGCCCGGCGGCGACGCGTGCAGGACGCCTGACCAGGGCGGCGAGGGGCCGCGGGCCGGGCGGTGCGGCGTTCGTCCCTGATCCTTTGTTCCCGACTGTCAAGGAAGTGCCATCGTGCGGGTCCTCGTCGTGCCGTTTCCCTGGAAGGCTCATGTGTTCAACCTCGTGCCGCTCGCCTGGTCGCTGCGGACGGCCGGGCACGAGGTGCGGGTGGCCTGCTGGCCGAATCTGCTCGACGTCGTCACCTCGGCCGGGCTGACGGCCGTGGGCGTCGGTCCCGGCGAGACCGCGGAGGTGCGCAGGCAGCGGGACCGGCGCCAGACGTCCGAGCGCGCCGCGGCGGCGAAACGAGCCCCGCAGCAGGGGCTCGACCCGCTGTTCGACATACGGCCGGATCGCGAGCGGCTGGACTGGGACCAGGCCTGCCGGGTCTTCGACGACCTGGTGCTGCCGCAGGCACGGCGCTCCAACGACTCGATGATGGACGACCTGGTCGCCGAGGCCCGCGCCTGGCGTCCCGACCTGGTGCTGTGGGGTGCCAAGGCGTTCGCGGGCGCGGTGGCCGCCGAGGCCGTGGGCGCGGCGCACGCCCGGGTGCTGTACTCCGTCGACGTCTACACCCGGATGCGCGAGGACTTCCTGCACGCCCGGGCCCAGCAGCCGCCGGAGCGGCGCACCGACGCGATGCGGGACTGGCTGGCCGGCTGGGCCCGGCGGTACGGCGTCGCGTTCTCCGAGGACCTGGTCAACGGCCAGTTCACCGTCGCCCCGCTGCCCGAGGCGTTCCGGCCCGACCCGGGGCCGGCCGTGCTGCCCGTGCAGTTCGTGCCCTACAACGGTCCGGCCGTGGTGCCGGGGTGGCTCGCCGGGCCGCCGCCTGCGCCGCGGGTGCTGATGACGTTCGGCGACTCGGCCGACGAACGCCGGACCCGGCTGCCGCTGACCGTCGAGGGCGTCCGGGGCATCCTCGGCTCGGTGGCGGATCTGGAGATCGAGCTGGTGCTGGCCGTGCCGCCGGAGGTCCGCGAGGAGCTGCGGGAGGTGCCGGCCAACACCCGCCTGGTGGAGTCCGTGCCCCTCGCCGAGGTGCTGCCGACGTGCTCGGCCGTGGTGCACCACGGCGGCACCTGGTCGTTCGGCTGCGCGCTGCGCCACGGCGTGCCCCAGTTGCTGATCAGCCGGGCGTTCGACGCGCCGCTGAAGTTCCGGTGCCTTCGGGCCGCGGGCGCGGGGCTCGCCATGACGCCCGCCGAGGCGGACGGGCCCGCGGTCCGTGCCGCCCTCGTCCGCCTGCTGCACGACGCGGACCTGCGGGCGAACGCGGTACGGCTGCGGGACCAGATGCTGGCCATGCCCGCGCCCGGCGACCTGGCGCGGACGCTGGAGGCTCTGGCCGTCGCCCACCGGGCGGGGCCGGTGCCCGCCCTGCGCTGACCAGCGCTGCCCCGGCGGTCCGGGCCGGCCGGGAACACGGACGGGCCCCGCGTGCTCCACGCGGGGCCCGTCCGCCGGTTCGCGTCAGGACGCGGGGACCGGGTCGGCCGACGCCTGGCAGACGGCGTCGACCCCCCTCTTGGAGGCGGGACGGGTGCCGTCCCGGAAGAAGTCGCCGACGTACTTGTTGAGGCAGGCATTGTTGTTCGCCGACAGCGCCGCACCGACGTTGTGGCCGCCCCGCTCCAGCACCAGCCGGGAGTTGGGGAACAGCTCGTGGGTCTCGACGGCACCGCGGGTACCGTGCGCGGTGTCGAACTGCGGCTGCACCAGCAGGACGCTCACCTTGCCGTCGCCGACCGCGACCGGCGTGCTCCGCGCGGGCTGCGGCCAGAACGCGCACGGCGCGTTGTGCCAGGCGTTGGGCCAGGTCAGGACCCGGTCACCGGCGTCGTACTGGCGCCAGTGGTCCTTGCTCCAGCGGTTCCAGTTCCGCGGCCAGGGGCCGTCGAGGCAGTTGACCGCGTTGGTCATGGCGTGCCGGTTCTGGTGCGGGAAGCCGGCCGGGGTGAAGGTGGCCCGCAGCGACGCCGGGTCCTTGTGCACCACCCAGTCGGAGAGCACCTTCGCCCGGGAGAGCCAGGTCCAGCTGCGGTAGACGACCGGCTCGAAGATGTCCGCCCACTCCATCGGGCCGATCTTGCCGTCGAGGGGCGCCGCCTGCAGCGCGTCCTGCCCCTTGTAGTAGTTCGCCTCCACCTGGTCCGCGGTCGTGCCCAGGCCGTAGACGGCGTCGTGCTCGGCGACCCAGGCGAAGAAGATCTCCGCGTTGCGCTCGGACAGCGCGTTCTTGCGCAGGCTGCCGCGGTAGCCCACCGTGCTGGGGCGCACCACGCTGTCCAGCACCATGCGCTCCAGCCGCTGCGGGAACAGCGAGGCGTAGACCGAGCCGAGGTAGGTGCCCCAGTCGGTGCCGAAGTAGGTGATCTTCTCCTGGCCGAGGGCGATCCGCATCCGGTCCAGGTCGCGCGCCGCGTCCTCGGTGCTCAGGTGGCGCAGCACGTCGCCGTACTTGGCGTCGCAGCTGTCGGCGTAGGCCCGGGCCCGCTCCGCCCACTCCCGCTCGGCGGCGGGCGTGCCCGGCACCGGGTCCGGCTGCGCGTGCCCGGGGTCGATGTAGTCGACGTCGCAGACCACGGACGGCTCGCTGGCGCCGACGCCGCGCGGGTCGAAGCCGATCCAGTCGTAGGCGGCGCCGACGTCCTGGGCCAGCCCGGTGGTGCCCTTGGCGTACCGGGTGGGCAGGTCACGGCCGATGCCGCCGGGCCACTGGCCGCGGTTGAGGATGACGACGCCCTTGTACTCGCTGTCGGGGACGGTGTGCTTGGCCCGTGTCAGCGCCAGGCTGATCTTCGTGCCCTCGGGGGCGTCGTAGTCGAGCGGCACCTGCACGGTGCCGCATTCCAGGCCCTTGAGCATGTCGCCGAGGACCGGATCACCGCCCTCGCACGGCACCCAGTCGACGCTGCCGGCGGCCGGTCCGGCCGTGTTCTTCGCCACCGCGACCGGGGCGACGGCCGTACCCAACAGCGCGGCCGCCACCGCCGGTATGACCAACGCAAGCTTTCTCACGGAATTCCCCTCCTAGTTCAGCGCGCTCGCAGCGTGGCACCGGTCCGTCGGTTCACGCTCAAGAACGCCTGGAAATCGCCTTGAGGCGACGGAGGGGAAGATGCAAGGGGTTTCTCCATTTCCCTAGCATGGGGCGACGAATTCCGACCCCCACCGGGAGTGAGAATGGCTGACGCAGCCGTCCAGGGAATCAAGACCGTGCTGCACCCCGTCGCGGACGTGGCAGCGGCCAGGAAGCTGTACACCGCCGTGTTCGGCATCGAGCCGCAGACCGACTCGGAGTACTACGTCGGGTTCGACGTCGCGGGCCAGCACATCGGACTCGTGCCGGCGGGCGCGCAGGGCATCACCGCGCAGGTCGCCTACCTGCACGTGGCCGACCTCGACGCGAAACTGGCCGAGATCACCGCAGCGGGCGGCACCGTGAGCAGTCCCGCCACGGAGGTCGGCGCCGGCCGGCGCGTGGCGACCGTCACCGACCTCGACGGCAACGTCCTCGGACTGCTGCAGGACAGCTGACGCCGCGTCCCGGCCCCGCGTTCCCGGCCGCCCCGGAGCCCGTCGAGCCCGTCTCGAGAAGGCTTCGAGGGCGGCCGTCCAGTCTCTCCCGCAGGGTGGGTGGAGACCCCCGAGGGAAGGGAAAAGGACATGCTTCGAGCGCGGAATTCCGGCTGCGACGTGGTCGCATGAGAATCCTCGTCACCGGCGGCGCCGGATTCATCGGCTCGCACTATGTACGGACCATGCTCGACGGGGGCTGTCCGGGATTCGAGGACGCCCACGTCACGGTCCTGGACGCGCTGACCTACGCGGGGAACCGGGACAACCTCCCCGCCTCGCATCCGCGGCTGACCTTCGCACACGGGAACATCCTCGACCGGGAGCTGCTGCGTGACCTGCTCGACGGCCAGGACGCGGTGGTGCACTTCGCGGCCGAGAGCCATGTCGACCGCTCCATCGCCAGCGGCGCCGACTTCGTCCGCACCAACGTCGAGGGCACGCAGGCGTTGCTCGAGGCCTGCCTGGCGGCCGGCGTCGGGCGCGTGGTGCACATCTCGACCGACGAGGTGTACGGCTCCATCGAGGAGGGGGTGTGGACCGAGGAGTCCCCGCTGCTGCCCAACTCGCCGTACGCCGCGTCCAAGGCGGCCTCCGACCTGATCGCCCTGGCGTACTTCCGCACCCATGGGCTGAACGTGTCGGTCACCCGCTGCTCCAACAACTACGGGCCCCACCAGTACCCGGAGAAGTTCATCCCGCTCGCCGTCACCAACCTGCTCGAAGGACGCCCCATCCCCGTCTACGGCGACGGCGGGCAGATCCGCGAGTGGCTGCACGTGGACGACCACTGCCGCGCCGTGCAGCGGGTCCTCACCGGCGGCCGGGCGGGCGAGGTCTACAACATCGGCGCAGGCACGGCCGTCTCGAACCTGGAGCTGGCCCACCGGCTCGCCGAACTGTGCGGGGCGGGACCGGACATGATCCGGCACATCACCGACCGCAAGGGCCACGACCGGCGCTACGCCCTGGACCAGGGCAGGATCGAACGCGAACTCGGCCACCGGCCGCTGACCGCGTTCGACACCGGTCTGGCCGAGACCGTCGCCTGGTACCGCGACAACCCTCACTGGTGGAAGCCGCTCAAGAACGGCGGGGACCGGCCGTGAGCGCCCCCGTGCGGCTGGTGGCGCGCACCGGCGCCGACGTCGCCGAGCGCCTGGCACGGTCGGCCGCGGCGGCCGAGGGCGCGCACACCGCGACGTCCGAGGTGCCGGGCTGGCTGGACCTGCACCGGCTCCTGAGCGGAACGGTCATCCGGCGGATCCCGTTCTCGGGGCTCGACCACTGGTCGTTCGCCCCGGACACCGGAAACCTGCGGCACAGCAGCGGACGCTTCTTCACCGTCGAGGGACTGCACGTCAGCGGGCCGGGCACCGAGTGGGAGCAGCCGATCATCGTGCAGCCGGAGATCGGCATCCTCGGCATCCTCGCCAAGGAGTTCGACGGGGTCCTGCACTTCCTGATGCAGGCCAAGATGGAGCCCGGCAACCCCAACCTGGTGCAGCTCTCCCCCACCGTGCAGGCCACCCGCAGCAACTACACGAAGGCCCACGGCGGGACGGCGGTGAAGTACCTGGAGCACTTCCTCGCCCCGCGCAGGGAGCAGGTCCTCACGGACGTCCTGCAGTCCGAGCACGGCGCCTGGTTCTTCCGCAAACGCAACCGCAACATGATCGTCGAGGTGGACGGCGACGTCACCGTCCACGACGGCTTCTGCTGGCTCACCCTCGGTCAGATCCTGCGGCTGCTGCGCCTGGACAACGTCGTGAACATGGACGCGCGTACCGTGCTGGCGAGCGCGCCGGCCCTCCACGACGAGACGAGGGCGCTGTCGTCGGACGCCGGCCTGCTGGCCTGGTTCACCGGGGAACGCGCCCGGCACGACGTACGCGCCCGCCGTATGCCGCTGCGCGACATCGCCGGCTGGCGGACCGACGCGCACTCCGTCAGCCGGGCCGACGGCAGGTTCTTCCGGGTGATGGCGGTCTCCGTCGAGGGGGCCGGCCGTGAGGTGGCCGGCTGGACCCAGCCGATCATCGAACCCGTCGAGCGCGGGGTGGCCGGCTTCGCCTGCCGGTTCTTCGACGGCGTCCCGCATCTCCTGGCGCACGCCCGCGTCGAGGGCGGTTTCCTCGACACCGTGGAGCTGGCGCCGACCGTGCAGTGCGTGCCGTCGAACTACGCGCCCGAGCACCGGCCGCCCTTCCTGGACGTCCTGCTGGACGCCTCGCCCGACCGCGTCCTGTACTCGGCCGTGCACAGCGAGGAGGGCGGCCGCTTCCTCAACGCGGAGAGCCGCTACCTGATCGTCGAGACCGACGAGGCGACGACCCCCGCCCGGCCGCCCCTCGGCTACCAGTGGGTGACACCGGGCCAGCTGAACTGGCTGGCCGGGCACAGCCGCTACGTCAACGTCCAGGCGAGGACCCTGCTCGCCGTCCTCGGCCCGGCACTGCGCGGCGACGGCGCGCCCTGACCCGAGCGGGTCCGCCGACGGCACGAGGCCCTGCCCGGGAGGTGATCCCCGGGCAGGGCCTCGGTGCCGGCAAGGGCTACTGCGCCGCGCTGAGCCGGCTGGTCATCGGGGTCCACTTCTTGGGGTTGACACGCCAGTCCACCGCCTCCTGCTTGGTGGCGACGTTGACCCGGTTCCACAGGTTGACCAGTCCGATGTGCAGGACGACGGCGGCCAGCTGCACCTGGGTCCAGTGCCTGGCGGCCTCCTCCCAGACCTCGTCCGACACCGGGTCCTCGCGGCCGTCGATCCGCGTGGCGGCCTCCGCCAGCGCCAGCACGGAGCGCTCGGCGTCGGTGAAGCAGGTCTGCTCCCGCCAGGTCTCCACCAGCGGCAGACGGCGGTCCTCCTCCCCCGCCTCCTCGAACTCCTTCGGCTTCACGGGCAGGTGGACCGTCCGCCCGTTGATCTGGCTCACCCTGAGATGGATGAGCACGAGCGTCTGGAGCGGCACGCCGACACTGTTGACGGCCTTGACCAGCGCGCGCATGGGCGGAAGAACATCGGGAACCACCAACGAGGGGTTGGGCATCCGCGGCGACATCATTCTCCTTCGTAGGGGGATCGAAAATCGGTCTGCTCCCGGCAACGCCTGTTTCTCAGGGAATCGGAACTGCGGCGGCCTGCTCTTTGCGCAGGCGTTCGCCGGCGGCGTGCGCGAGTGCTCGGTGAAGTCGTCGGTCGGCCGTGTGCCCGGATTCCCATTGCACGCCGATTGCGAAGGGGTGGTCGGTGACTTCCAGGGCCTCGACGGTTCCGTCCCCGGCCCGTCCGGTGACGGTGAGGCCGCTGCCGACCCGGTCCACCGCCTGGTGGTGGTGGCACGCCGTCTCCGGCTCGTCCTCGTCGAGGATGCCGGCGATCCGGCTGCCGGACAGCAGCTTCAGCGGCCGGCGGCCCAGCGTGAAGGTCTGCGTCCGCGGACGGTGGCCGTCGTGCCCCGTGACGTCCGCCAGGTGCTGGTGCAGGGTGCCCCCGTGCAGCACGTTGAGCAGCTGCAGCCCGCGGCAGATCGCCAGCACGGGCAGGCCGGTGTCCAGCGCCCGGCGCAGCAGCGTCAGTTCGACGCGGTCCGCGTCCGGGGTCATCGCCCGGGTCGCCGGGTGGGCCTGCGCCCCGTACAGCGCGGGGTCCACGTCGGGCCCGCCCGGAACCAGCAGTCCGTCGAGCCGGCCGACCAGGTCCTCCGCGCCCGGCAGCAGCGGCAGCAGCAGGGGCGTGCAGCCCTCCTCGGACAGGAAGGCCACGTGCGACTGGAGGGCCAGGGCGACGACCAGGTCGCTGCCCTGGAGGGTGACCGGCGCCGTCCGCGCACAGATCCCGATGACCGGCCGCCGGGCGGGCCCCGGCCCGTTCGTGACTGAATTCATGACCACCCTTGTTTCCGGGTTCAACTGGGGAAAGTAAGCAGATGAAACACGCGCTTCCCCGGACAGACGGAGCTGCCAAAATATCCGCGCCGTGAAGCCGCGGACCATCGTTCACGGTCCGCTCCAGGCTGCGACTACTGAACAGATAGCGATCCTGCTATCACAAATGGCCGGGGAAATTTGCCCCAGCGGAACTCTCGCAGGCCATTCAACCGAGGTGACCATGATCGAGGCCAAGAACCTCACCAAACGCTACGGCGACAAGACCGTCGTGGACGACCTGTCGTTCACGGTCGAGCCCGGCCGGGTCACCGGCTTCCTGGGTCCCAACGGCGCGGGCAAATCCACCACCATGCGCCTGCTGCTGGGACTCGACAGGCCCGACGCCGGCGAGGCCACCGTCAACGGCGTGCCCTACCGCGAGCTGGACCGGCCGCTGAGCGTCGTCGGCGCCCTGCTGGAGGCCCGCGCCGTCCACACCGGGCGCAGCGCCTTCAACCACCTGCTCTGCCTGGCGCAGACCCAGGGCATCGGCCGGCGCCGGGTCGAGGAGGTCGTCGAGCAGGTCGGGCTGGCCTCCGTGGCCCACAAGCGGGCGGGCGGCTTCTCGCTCGGCATGGGGCAGCGGCTCGGCATCGCCGCCGCACTGCTCGGCGACCCCGCCGCCCTTGTCCTGGACGAGCCCGTCAACGGCCTCGACCCCGAGGGCATCCTGTGGATCCGGAACCTGATGAAGTCGCTCGCGGCCGAGGGCCGCGCCGTCTTCGTCTCCAGCCACCTGATGAACGAGATGGCCGTCACCGCCGACCACCTCGTCGTCATCGGACGCGGCCGGCTGGTCGCCGACTGCTCCACCGAGGAGTTCATCGAGCGCAGCACGGAGCGCTCCGTCCTCATCCGCACGCCCGACGGGACGCAGCTCGCCGGGCTGCTGCGGCGCGAGGGCGCCACCGTCACCCGCACCGGCGAGGGCGACCTCGACGTCACCGGGATCGAGGCCCCGCGCATCGCCGAACTCGCCGCCGCCGACGGCCTGGTGCTGCACGAGCTGACCTCGCGGCGCGGCTCCCTCGAGGAAGCTTTCATGGAACTGACCAGGGACGCCGTCGAGTACGACGCCGACGTGCCCGCCGCCGGAGGTGTGAAGTGACCGCCACGACCACGTTCGCCACCGGGTCCCGCCCGGTCTCCGGGGGCCGGGGTCCGAACTTCGGCAACCTGATGCTCTCGGAGTGGACGAAGATCCGCTCCGTCCGCTCCACCGTCTGGTCCCTCGCCGTCCTGGTCGTGCTCACCCTGGTGTTCACCGCGCTGTTCATGCAGATGGGCATCTCGAACTGGGACAAGGCCGATGCCGCCCAGCAGGCGGAGATGCGCATGGACCCGACCGGCACGATCCTGGGCAGCGGCATCCTGCTCAGCCAGCTCGCGGTGTGCGTGATGGGCGTGATGGCGATCGCGTCCGAGTACTCCACCGGCATGATCCGCGCCAGCCTGCTCGCCGTGCCCCGGCGGGTGCCCGTCCTGGCGGCCAAGGGCGCGGTGTTCGCCCTGCTGGTCCTGGCGGTGGGCGAAGTGACCGCGTTCGGCTCCTTCTTCATCGGCGCGCCGATCCTCGACGGCAAGGCGCCGGTCTCCCTCGGCGACCCGGGCGCCCTGCGGGCGGTCGTCGGCTGCGGCCTCTACCTGGCCCTGCTCGGACTGTTCGCCCTCGCCGTCGGCGCGATCATCCGGCACACCGCGGCCAGCATCACCGTCGTCGTCGGGTTCGTCCTGGTGATCACCCCGATGGCGGACCTGCTGCCCGGCAGCGTGGGCGAGCACATCCACGCCTGGCTGCCCACCCAGGCCGGCTTCATGATCACCCAGCAGCACTCCCGCGCCGGCGATCTGCTGGGGCCGTGGGAGGGGCTCGGGGTGCTCGCGCTCTGGGCGGCCGTCCTGCTGGCCGTCGCGGCGGTGCAGATGCGGCGCCGGGACGCCTGATCCCCCCCGCGGGTGTCCGCCCGGCGGACACCCGCGGAGCCGTGTTTGAGAGAACGTCAACCTGCTCTCCACTGCGGCTGGAGACCCTCCTGCGACCCTCGTCGGCAGCGGCAGCAGAGAGGGAGTCACAGGGATGTCTCAGAGCAACGCGCAAGCCGTCTCGATCACGAGTGCGTTCAGTGCCGTCCGCATGGAGAACGTCGGAGCCTCGGCGCACAGCGAGTTCGACCTGAGGAATTTCGAGGAGATCCCGGCCCGCGAAGTCCCCCTTTCCGCTCTCTCGCCGGGAGTTTCCCTGCGCCAGGGCGGAACGGACCCCGCTCATGTCCGGCTTCTCGTGGACGCCGCGGATTCGGCGGAACTGCCTCCCCTGCTCGTCCAGGTGGACGGCTGCCGTGTCATCGACGGGCTGCACCGCCTGGAGGCCGCCCGGCTCATGGGCGCCGAAAGCATCCAGGTCCGTTTTCTCGACTGCTCCAACTCCGAGGCCCTCGTCATCGCCATGAAGGCGAACGGCACGCACGGCCTGCCGCTGTCGCGGGCCGACCGCGTCGCCGGCGCCCAGCGGGTCCTCAACTCCCACCCCGACTGGTCCGACCGTGCCATCGCGGGCGTCACCGGACTGAGTGCCAAGACCATCGCGTCCCTGCGCGAGCGGTCGGCGATCGCGACGCCGTTGGGCGGCAAGCGCATCGGCCAGGACGGCAGGCGGCGTCCGGTGGACGCCGGCGAGGGCAGGCGGCGCGCCGCCGAGTACATCGCCGCCCACCCGGACGCGCCGCTGCGCCAGGTCGCCAAGGCCACCGACGTGTCGCTGGGCACGGTGCACGACGTCAGCGCCCGGCTGCGGCGCGGCGAGGGGCCCGAACGCAACGGGCGCCGCACGCCCGCCGCGCGACCGCAGCACGTGCGGCCCGTCCAGTCCGTGCCGGCGCCCGCCGACGTGACGGCGCCGGCCGGGCCGGACACCGACGGGGTGCGCCGGGCGCCGCTGCGTGTGGCCGGGAGCGCCGAGGCCGCCCCGCCGCAGCGCAGGAACCACTCCGAGCCCGCGCCCACCTGGGCGGCGGTGGCGGCCAAGATGGCCACCGACCCCGCGATCCGCTACACCGCCGACGGCCGGGAGCTGCTGCGCTGGATGCAGTCGCAGACCACCGAGCCCGGTGAGGACTGGCGGCGGCTCGTCGACGCCGTGCCGCCCCACTGGCTCGGTGTGGTCGCCCCGATCGCCGAGCACATCGGCAAGGAGTGGTGTCTGCTCGCCGAACGGCTGAAGGCCCGTCAGGACCTGTGCCGCACCCTGTCGCCTTCGGGGACCTGACCACCGCTCCCGCGCTCCTGACGGCACCTCGGATCCCCGACCGCCGCGTCTACGCCCCTGGCGGCACCGGCGCGGCGGGCACCAGCCGTAGCCGGCCGGCGCCGGCCGGCTCCCGCCCGGGTGCGGCCGCTGCCGGTGTGGTGGCGGCGCATCCGGGATGCGGCACGACCGTCGCGGGCGGGTCGAGCTCCGGCAGGGCGAGCAGCACCGGCGGATCGGCCGGGCAGGCCGGCCGCAGCCGTACCGCGGCGCTGGTGACGGCGCCGGCGGTGACGGTCACGGTGGTGGCCGCCGTGCCGTGGCCTCCGACGAGTCCGGTCCGCACGGCGTGCGGGTCGTGACCGGTGCCGGCCGCCACCGCCACCGCGAGCAGGTGCCAGCGCCCCTCGGGCACGTCCCGCAGGGAGTAGCAGGACGGCCGGTCGCTCGGCACGTCGACGACCGCCTGGGCGACGGCCGGGTACTGGACGACGGCCGTGGCGAAGGCCCCCAGGAACACCCGTGCGTTGCCGTGGCCCGGTGGCAGCCTGACCGTGCCGGCGACCGAGCCGAACCGCGGCGACGGTCCCGGCTCTGGCGCCGGCGGCTCGGCCCCCTGCGCGCCGCACAGCCGGCGGAACCGGCCGGGTGACAGGCCGACAGCGGCCGTGAAGGAATGCGTGAACGCGTCGAGGCTGTCGAAGCCGACCGCTGCGGAGATCTCCGCGAACGTCATCGAGGTGCTCCCGATGAGCTTCTTCGCCTCGTGAACGCGGACCGCGGCCAGGAATCTCCCGGGGCTCACCCCGGTCTCCTCCCGGAACAGACGCGAGAAGGGGAAATCGCCGAGTGAGGCGCCGTGCGCGACGTCCGTGACGGTCAGCGGGTCCCCGAACCGCTCGCGCATACGGGCGACCGCCCGCTCCACTGCTGCATCCATGGCCCACCCCAGGTGTGTCGTCCCGCTCGACAGGGTGGCTCGTGCGCGCGGGACTTTGCTCGAGTCCCGCTAGGGGACCGCTGCAGGATCGCTCCGGACGGGGGCGAGACGCCGGCGATCGAGCACGAACGGAGAAGCCTCCGGCGGACGCCCGCGGCTAGCGTGAACGTCATGAGCTTCCTCGCACACGTCACCCTGGAGGTGGCCGACCTCGCGGCCGCCGAACGCTTCTACTCCGACGCCTTCGGGCTGGGCCCGCGGGTACGTCTGCGCACCTCCGAGGCGCCGACGAGCGGATTCCGCGGATTCACCATGTCGATCACCGTGTCCCAGCCGGCCGACGTCGACAGCTTCCTCGGCTCCGCCCTGGAGGCCGGCGCCACCGCGCTGAAGCCGGCCGCGAAGTCCCTGTGGGGCTACGGCGGCGTCGTGCAGGCGCCGGACGGCACGATCTGGAAGGTGGCGACCTCGTCCAAGAAGAACACCGGCCCCGCCACCCGCAAGGTCGACGACCTCGTTCTCCTGCTGGGCGTCGAGGACGTCAAGGCGAGCAAGCAGTTCTACGTCGGGCAGGGCCTGTCCGTCGCCAAGAGCTTCGGCGGCAAGTACGTCGAGTTCTCCTCCGACGACGCCTCCGTCAAGCTGGCGCTGTACAAGCGCCGGGGCCTGGCCAAGGACGTCGGTGTGCCCGAGGAGGGCAGCGGCTCGCACCGCATCGTGCTCGGCGGCACCGCCGGGTCCTTCACCGACCCGGACGGCTTCGCCTGGGAGTCGGCGTCGGTGTCGTCCGCCTCCGCCTGACTCCGTCGGCCGGCCGCCGGAACACGAACGCGCCCACCGAGCGGTGCCATGGGCGGGCACCGCTCGGTGGGCTGCCGTCTCGCGGATGCGGTGCCTCAGCCGAAGGAGATGTCGGTGCCGACCGGGCCGGTGGAGGCCAGGTAGGCGACCAGCTGGCACTGCTGCGCGGCGCAGTCGACGGTCACGGACGTACCGGTGCCGGTGCTCCAGTCGGTGGCCGTGAACTGCTTGCGCACGGTGTAGGGCACGGTGAAGGTGCCGTCGGACCGCACGGTGGCCGTGGCCAGCGTGTCGGTGCAGGTGGTGCTCTCCCGGCACTGCGAAACCGCGACCTCGGCACCCGCCTGATAGCCCGAGCCGGACACGGTCACGGTCTGCCCGTCGGCCAGGCCGCTGCTGGGCGAGGCGGTCACCGCCGGGGCTGCGGAGGCCGGGGCGGTGGACAGGGCCAGGGCCGCGACGGCGGCGGAGCCCAGCATGCCGGCCTTGGTCAGACGCGAGCGGATCTGCATGGTCGTCTCCTCGAAGAGTGCGGACAGCGGAAGTGGAACGGCGTTCGGAAGATCACGCCTCACCCAGAGTCGGCCGGAACACATGAGACCGGCTCGAGACCGCCTCGACGCCCGCTGGAACTGCGCCGCACGTCCGGTTGACCGCCGCACGGGGCGGCGCATCGCGGAGGACGTCGTCCAGGAGCACACGCCGGGCAGGCCGGACCGGCCGGCGGCGCCGGCGACGGCGGCACAGACGTGCGCAGGAGGGGACGTGTCGTGAGCTCAGGCGTTGCCGAGCATGAAGCCGACGCCGCGGACCGTCACGATCCAGCCGCTGTCGCCCAGCTTGCCGCGCAGGCTGCTGACATGGGTGTCGACGGTGCGGCGGGACCAGGAGTCACCCCAGACCTGCTGCAGGAGCTGCTTGCGCGGGATGACGGTGTCCGGGTGCGAGGCCAGCAGGCACAGGAGATCGAACTCCTTGCGGGTCAGGGCGACTTCCTCGCCGCCGACCAGGACCTCACGGGAGCCCACATCGATGTGCAGACGGCCGTGCCGGATCTCGCGGGCCGCGGCCGGCTGCCACTCGGCGCGCCGCATCACGGCCTCGATGCGGGCCATCAGCTCGCGCAGGCCGTAGGGCTTGGCGACGTAGTCGTCGGCGCCCGCCTGGAGGCCGAGGACGCAGTCCAGTTCGGAGGCGCGGGCGGTGACGATGATGACGGGCACCCGGCTGACGGAGCGGATGGCGCGGCAGATCTCCAGGCCGTCCAGGTCGGGCAGCTCGAGGTCCAGCAGAACGAGATCGGCGTCCTCGTGGGCGCGCAGCGCAGCCTCGCCGCGGCGGACGCCGAAGGCGTCGTGTCCGTGCCGGCGCAGCTGGGTGACGAGGGATTCGGCGCAGGCGGTGTCGGCGTCGACGACGAGGACCCGGCGGCCCGAGGGCATCGAGACCGCGGCTCCGCGGCCGGCGGCCGCGGTGTCCCGCTCCCCGGCGGGCCGGGGGGCGGCCGGGGCACGGCCGACGGCGGGAGCGGGGCCGGCGGGCGGGCGGGTGTCGAGCAGCGCCTGTGCCGAAGTCACGGTCATGCCTCCCCGGGGGTGCGGTGCTGTGCGCGGGTCCGGGTCCCGCCCTGCCCGTGAATCTAGGCAAGGGCGGTCGAGCCCCGGTACAGCCCCGGCTGCCCCCGGCGGGACGCCCCCTACGGGTTGAGCACCCAGGCCGACTCGTGGCGGGTGAACCCGATGTGCGGGTAGTAGTCGACGGCCGCGGGCGCGGACAGCAGCACGAGCTTGGCGTCCGGGGCCTCGCCGCGCGTGGCGTCGATCAGGGCGCGGCCGATGCCGGAGCGCTGGTGGTCCCGCACGACCGCGATGTCCGAGACGTAGGTGACGTAGGAGAAGTCGGAGACGGCGCGCACGATGCCGAGCAGCACGCCCTCGTCGTCGCGGGCGACGAGCACGAGGTTGGCGTTCTCGACCATGGCCGCGAACCGCTCGCGGTCCCCGACCGGGCGCCGCTCGCCGAGGCCCGAGGCGTGGTAGACGCCGAGGACCTCGTCCAGGTCGAGCGCGGCGCCGTCGACGCGGTCAATCTTCCAGCTCATGCAGCTTCTCCAATCGGGTGCGGATCACATCGTGGTGGGTGAGGAAGCGCTCGGGTCCGAGGCCGGCCGGCTCGATGCCCTGCTTGGCCAGGGACGCGCCGAAGTGCTCGCCCGTCGCCAGAGTGTGGTTGGCCGCGGCCTGCACGCTGCGGTAGGCGTGTTCGCGTTCCATGCCGTCGCCGAGGAGTCCGGCGAGGACCGAGGAACTGTAGACAAGGCCGTCGGTCTGGTCGATGTGCGCGCGCATCCGGTCGGCGTCCACGGTGAGCGAGGCCACCAGCTCGGCGGCCTTGGTCACCTGGAAGTGGCCGACGCTGAGGCTGTCCGGCAGGATCACCCGCTCCACGGACTGGTGGGCGAGGTCGCGTTCGTGCCAGAGCGCCACGTTCTCCAGCGCGGTGTCGGCGTAGCCGCGCAGCAGGCGCGCCAGGCCGCACAGGCGTTCGCTGGTGGTGGGGTTGCGCTTGTGCGGCATGGCGCTGGAGCCCTGGTAGGCGCTGGTGCGCGCCTCCTCGACCTCGCGGACCTCGGTGCGCTGCAGCAGCCGCAGTTCCAGGGCGATCTGCTCCACACAGGCGCCCAGGACGGCCACGGCCTGCAGGAGCTGGGCGTGCCGGTCGCGGGCGACGACCTGGCTGGGCGCGGGCTCGGCGGCGAGGCCGAGGGCGGAGCAGACGTGCTCCTCCACCCGGGGGTCGATCAGCGCGTAGGTGCCGACGGAGCCGGAGACGGTGCCGACGGCGACGGCCTCGCGGGCGGCTTCGAGCCGGCGCAGCGAGCGGTCCACGGCGAAGGCGTGTCCGGCGAGTTTGTGCCCGAAGGTGGTGGGCTCGGCGTGCATGCCGTGGGTGCGGCCCACCATCGCGGTGTCCCAGTGCTCCAGGGCGCGTCCGGTCAGCACGCGGCGCAGCCGCCGGGCGGCGCCGGTGAGCAGGTCGGTGGCGCGCGCGAGGGTGTGGCCGAGCGCGGTGTCGACGAGGTCGTAGCTGGTCATGCCGAGGTGCACCCAGCGTGCGGACGCGTCGGGGATGTCCTCGCAGTAGGCGGCGAGGAAGGAGAGCACCTCGTGGTCGCGTTCGCGCTCGATCTCGGCGACCCGCTCCGGGTCGGGGACGCGGGCGCGGCGCATGTCCTCCACCGCCTCGTGGGGTACGCGGCCGAGGGCGGCCTGCGCCTCGGAGGCGAGGATCTCCACGCGCACCCAGGTGGCGTAGCGGGTCCGGTCGGAGAAGAGCGAGGCCATCTCCGGCAGTGTGTAACGGGGAATCATGGCGGGCCGCCTTCGTCGGGAGGGGAACGGCAGGGGGCGGGGGGCTCGGCCGTGGTCAGTAGGCGCCGAAGTACTCGCGCTGTTCCCACTCGGTGACCTGGCCCGGGGAGGGGGGCGCCTGCACGCACGCGGCCTCGTAGCGGCGCAGCTCGCTCTCCTTGAGCTTGGCCAGGCAGGCGGCGAGCGGTTCGCCGAGCAGCCGGGCGGCACGGCCCGCGCGGAAGGCGTCGAGGGCCTCGCGCAGCTGCTGCGGCACCAGGTCCGCCCCGCCGGCCCCGGCGGGGTCACCGGTGCCGGCCGGCGGGGTCTGCGCGGTCAGGCCCTCCAGTCCCGCGAACAGCTGGGCGGCGATGTTCAGGTACGGGTTGGCGCAGGGTTCGCCGATCCGGTTCTCGATGTGCGCCCCGGCGCCGTGGCCGACGACGCGGAGCATCGCGCTGCGGTCCTCCTGGCTCCAGCCGAGGCGCGTGGGTGCGAGGGAGTGCTCTGCGGACAGCCGCCGGTAGCCGTTGACGGTGGGCACCGAGAGCAGGAACAGCTCGCGGGCCCACGACAGCAGCCCCTCGGCGTACGCCTTGCCCTGCGGGGACAGTCCCCCGGAGGGGCCCTCGGTGCCGAACAGGTTGCCGCCCGTGGCGACGTCGGTGACCGACTGGTTGAGGTGCCAGCCGCTGGGGTCGGCGGCGTCGAGGAGCGGCAGCGACATGAAGGAGGCGTGGTGGCCGCGGCGGGCGCACCAGCTCTTGGTGACCGTGCGGAACAGCAGCATCGCGTCGGCGGTGTCCAGCGCGGTCATCGGGCTGAACGTCGTCTCGATCTGGCCGGGCCCGGACTCGTGCTCCATCGACCGCAGGGGCAGGCCCAGGGCGAGCAGGTGCAGGGCGAGCGGATCGGTCAGGGGCGCGGCAGTGTCGTAGTGGGCGTCGAGGTTGAACTGGTAGCCGGCGTTCAGGGCCGCCACGCGCGGCGCCCTGCCCTGCAGGCCGAAGCCGTTGCCGCTGTTGCCGGGCTCGTCGTCCAGGCGCCGGGTGAGGTACCACTCGACCTCCAGGCCGAGGACGGGGGCGAGGCCGTGCCCGGCGTACCGGTCGACGACGCGGCGCAGCACGGCCCGGGAGGACAGCGGGTGGGGGGTGCCGTCGCGCAGGTACTCGTCGCCGATCACCCAGGCGGTGCGGGCGTCACCGCCGGGCAGCGGCTGGAAGGTGAGGGGGTCGGGGACGAGGATGAAGTTCCCGGCGCCGGCGATCTCGTCGACGCCGATGCCGTGATCGCCGAGGAAGTCGACGGCGACGGCGTGCCCGGTGTCGAAGACGAACGGGCCGGGGCTGAAGTTCATGCCGTTGCGCAGGACGGTGCGGAACGCCTCGGCGGTGAGGGTCTTGGAGCGGACCAGTCCGTGCGGGTCGCCGAAGACGAGGCGTACGAGGTCGAGGTCGGCGAGGCTCGCCTCGACCCGCTCGGCGGCGGCGGTCCGGGCTTCGTCCCACAGCCCGTGGTCGGCGACGAACGACGGCCGCCCGACGCTTCCCTCCGCGGCGGGCGAGGACCATGACCTGGCATACATGGGGTGTCCTTTCCAGGGCGTGCGTCAGCGGGCGGCCGCGGGCTCCAGGGCCCGTGCCGGGGCGGGCGCCGGGGTGGCGAGGTCCGGTTCCAGGCGCGCGGCGAGCGTGAGGACCAGGTCGTCCGCGCCGACGGGGCCGACCAGTTGCAGGCCCACGGGCAGGCCGGAGCGGGTGAGCCCGGCGGGCAGCGACAGGGCCGGCTGCCCGGTCATGTTGAACGGGTACGCGGCGGGCGCCCAGGCCAGCCACCGCAGGTCGCGGGGGTCGGCCGCCCAGGCCGGGCCGATGGCGTCGGCGGCGAACGGCTCGACGGGCACGGTGGCCATGGCGAGGACGTCGTAGCGGTCCATGAGGGCGCGCAGGCCGGTGCGCAGCTCCTGGCGGACCTCCTCGGCGCGGATCACGTCGGCGCCGCTGAGGGTGCGCCCGTGGCGGACGATCTCGAGGCGGCCGGGGTCGGCCCACTCGTCGTGCTCGGGGCGGGCCCCGGCGGCCTCGCAGGCGGCGAGGAGGTCGACGAGCGCGGGGTAGGGGTCGGTGCGGTACGGCTCGACGTCCTCGACCAGGTGGCCCTGGCCCAGCAGCGCGAGCCGGGCCTGCCCGGTCACCCGGCGGACCTCCTCGGCGGTGCCCTCGTACTCGATCCAGCCGATCCGCAGGGCCCGGCGGGTGCGCGGCGCGTCGAGAGAGCCGAGGCCGGAGTCCGGGTCGCCCGGGTGCGGGCCCGCCATGACCTGGGCGAGCAGCGCGGCGTCGGCGACGGTGCGGGCGAGAGGGCCCTGGTGGGCGAGCCGGTCGGCGCTGTTGGGGACGTACGGGATGCGCCCCAGGGACGGCTTGTAGCCGACGACGCCGCAGAACGCGGCCGGGATGCGGATCGATCCGGCGCCGTCGGTGCCCAGGGAGCCGTCGCACAGGCCCGTGGCGACCGCGGCGGCGGCTCCGCCGCTGGAGCCGCCCGCGCTCAGGCGGGGGTCGTAGGGGTTGCGGGCGGGCGGGCCGACCCGGCTGACCGTCGAGGCGCTCCAGCCGTACTCGGAGGTGGCGGTCTTGCCGACCACGACGGCTCCGGCGGCGCGCAGCCGGGCCACGGCGGGCGCGTCCGCCCGGGGCCGGTCGTTGGGCAGCAGCGAGCCGCGGGCGGTGGGCAGGTCGCGGGTCTGCAGCAGGTCCTTCACGGAGACGGTGACGCCGAGCAGCGGCAGGGTCCGCCAGATGTCGGGGCCGCCCTCGCGGATCCGCCGGTCGGCCAGTTCGGCGGCGCGCAGCGCCTCCTCGCCCGCGACGGCGACGTACGCGTCGAGCGTGTCCTGCTCGCGGGCGGCGGTCAGGACGGCGGTCGTGTGCTCGACGGCGGACAGCTCGCCCCGCCGCAGCAGTTCCCTGGTGCGGCTGATGCCGTGGGCGGTCATCGGTCTCCCCTCAGGACGCCCGGCGGCCCTGGCCGGCCAGGAGGTCCGAGTCGGCGGGTCCCCGGCCCGTGACGGCCGTCCAGTGCCAGCCGGAGTCGAACGCGGTGACCTCGAGTTCGGTGCCGGCGGCGACGAGGGCGGCGGCGAGCGAGGTGGCGCGGGCGATGAACGCCGACACCCGGTGGGCGGCGAGCAGGTCCTGTTCGCCGAACGGGTCGCCGGCGCAGCGCAGCAGCCGCAGGTCCATGAACCCGTCGAACCGGCGCCCGTCGACCTCGACGGCCTGCGGGGAGCGGATCGAGAACCGCACGTTGTTGTTGACGTGCCCGTGGTGGTGCTGGTCGGAGAAGTACGCGAGGTCGGGGATGACGGGCGGCACGAAGTGGTCGCGGGCCACGACCTCGGGCACCCGGGGGAGATTGCCGGCGACGAAGTGCCAGGAGTTGTACTGCATCCGTGAGGACATCGCCCAGGCGGCGTCGGCGAGGGCGGCCTCGGAGCCGCCGAAGTGGGCGGCGGCCTCCGGGCGCGGCACCACGCAGCAGAAGAAGCGGGTGATGTCCCAGTCGCAGATCTCGGCCCAGTTCTCCCCGCGCAGCGCGCGCACCAGGGCGGGCAGGGAGCGCATGCCGCGGCTCATGGCGAAGTCGGCGCCGAAGGCCGTGGCGGTCGCGGCGACGCTCTCGTACACCAGGGACTCCAGGCCGGTGCCGAAGGCGCCGTGCGGCCGGGCGAGCCAGCCCGGCTCGGCGGCCAGGTCCCGGCCGAGGTCGGCGAGGGTGGCGCCGGTCAACGGCAGGCGGGTCCGCAGGTGTTCGGCGACGGCGTCCTCGCGGGCCCGCGCCTGCGGTCCGGGCGCGCCGGCCACGCGTTCCACCTTGTGCATGAGGGCCCCGTGGATCTCCCGGTACAGCTGGGCGCTGCGGGCGACGTCCTGGCGGCGCGCGCGCAGCGCGGCCGCGAGCCGGTCGAGGTCGGCGACGCGGGGCGAGGCGGCGGGCACCGGGTCGGCCCCGCACACGGCGTTGTAGGCGCGCCGCACCCGCTCCAGGGTGTACGCGACGTGATCGACGGTCAGCTGGGTGCCGTTGGCCTCCTCGACGCGGCCGAAGCCGGCCGAGCGGATGAGCAGCGTGAGGCAGACGACGAGCTGGGTGTCCTGGTCCGTCCAGAGGTCCAGCGGGAGGCCGTGCAGGGCGCTGAGGGCGCAGTCGGGGTGACCGGGCCACAGCGTCTTGCCGGTCAGGGTGTTGCGGCCGCGGAAGTTCGTGTACTGGGTGTCCTCCTGGTAGAGGACGAACGGGGCGGTGCGCAGGGCCGCTTCCCTGGCCTGCGTGACCAGCGCGTCCCGGCCCTCGGGGCCCTGCTCGGCGAGCCAGGCGCGGCAGTCGGCGGCGGAGGCGGCCTGCCGGGCGCGGGCGGCGTCGAGTGCGCGCCGGTAGGCGTCGAGGACGGCGCGGCTCCACGGCACGCGGCGGACGCCGGCGACCAGGTCGCGCGGGTCCAGCGGCGGGGCGCCGGGCGTGCGCAGGACGATACGGCCGCTGGTGCTGAGGGCGATCTCGCCACGGAACGCGGGCGGTTCGGCGGACGCGGACGGCACGGCGGACACGGCCGGCGCGGAGGGCCGGGGGCCGGTCTCCGCGGTCGCCGTGCCGGTCCCGGGCACGGCGGCCGGCCCGTCGGCGCCGTCGCCGGCGTCGCGCCAGGTCAGTCCGGCCAGCGCCACCAGGGCGGCCTGCTCGGCGGTGTTCAGGGCACGCAGCTGGACGTCGCGCGGGACGTGCCCGTCGAGGGTGAGCAGCACCTCGAGGGCCGAGCGCAGGTCCCGGGTCCCGCCCGCGCGCCGCCAGACGCGCTGGAGGAGGCCGGGGAACCCGGCGTCGGGTGCGGCGACGTGGTCCGGTTCGGCGGTGGTCCCGGCGGGGATGCCGAGCCGGCTGGGGCGGCGGCTGATCCGCTTCCGGGCGTGTTCGGCGCGACGGGATTCCTGGCGCCTTCCGGAGTCCTTCATGCGGCGCCCTCGGCGGTGAGTTCGATGTGGTTCCACATCGCGTCGCCGGTGGGGGTCCAGTCCTCGTCGACGTAGATGCAGTCGACCGGGCACTCCAGGACACAGCTGGGGCAGCCCGAGCACAGCTCGGGGACGATCACCACGTCCAGGCCGTGGTCGAAGATCGCGCCGAACTCCCCGGGACAGGAACGCAGGCAGTTGCCGCAGGTGATGCACTCGGACGGTTCGATGCGCCTCGGCGGCTTCTTCCAGTTGTCGGCGCGGGCGCGCCGTGTGATGCGATCGGCGCGCTCCGACAGCGCGGCGGACGACGCGAGCTTCTTCACGGGATCGGCCCCCTCCGGGACTCTTCTCGGCCACGGCCGAGACGGACGGTCCCGATCGTCACCGGGCCGTCTCGACTGCCCCCGGAGCGCGGGTGGGGACCAACTGGAGTCCGGGCGCGTCCCGGCGGGCCCTGGCGCCGCGCGTCCTGCGGCCGGTGCGGCACGGGGGCGACTCCAGCCGCCCGCGAGCGCGGCCCGTCTGCGCCGCCGGAGTCTCGGTGTCCGGGCGCTGTCCGGCGGCCGCCGGCCGGGGACGCGCCGACCTGCCCGCCGCGGACGGACCGCTCGGCCGCCCGCCGCCCACCACGGAGGAACCCATGCCGCTGCCGCCCGCCCGTGTGGTCCGGATCGTCGAGGGTGTGCGCCACGCTCTGCTCGGACTCGTGCGCAAGCTGGCCCCCGCGCCCTTCTCGCTGCTCGAGATGGTCCAGGGCGCCATGCTCAGCCAGGCCCTCTACGCCGCCGCGGAGCTGCGCGTGGCCGAGGCGCTCCGCGACGGCCCGCTGCCTGTCGCGCGGCTCGCCGAGCAGGTCGGGGCCCACCCGGAGACGCTGCACCGGCTGCTGCGACTGCTCGCCGCGAACGGCGTCTTCGCCGAGCGCAAGGACGGCAGCTTCGCCCTGACCCCGATGGCGGAGGCGCTGCTGGAGGACGCGCCGATGTCGATGCGCGGCATCGCGGTGCTCATGGGGCACCCGGTCCACTGGGAGGACTGGTCGCACTTCGTCGACGCGGTGCGCTCCGGCGAGCCGTCCCTGCCCAAGCTGCGCGGCATGACGGCCTTCGAGTTCCTGGAGGCGAAGCCGGAGTACGGCCAGGTGTTCTTCAAGGGCATGGGCGCCATGTCCGCCACCGAGACCGAGCCGGTCCTGGCCGCGTACGACTTCTCGCGGTTCGGCACGGTCGTGGACTTCTGCGCCGGGCGCGGCGAACTGCTCGCGGGCATCCTGCGGAAGTCGCCGGGGGTGCGGGGGATCCTCGCCGACCCGCGGGTGGCCGAGAACGGCGCGGCGCAGTACCTGGAAGAGCAGCGGGTCGCCGACCGCTGCGAGGTGGTGGCCGCCGACCTGTTCGGGCCGGTGCCCGAGGGCGGCGACGCCTACGTCCTCAAGCACATCGTGCACGACTGGCCCGAGGAGAAGGCCCTGCGGATCCTGCGCAACGTGCGCGCCGCGATGCGGCCCGGCGGGCGGCTGCTGCTGATGGAGATGGTCGTGCCGGACAAGCCGAACGCCCCGCACGCCTCGAAGCTCGTCGACCTGTGGCTGATGCTGCTCGTGGGCGGCAAGGAGCGCACGGCCGGGCAGTACGCACGGCTGCTGGCCGAGGCAGGTTTCCGGCTGGAGCGGGTGGTGCAGACCGCGGGCGCGATCTCGGTCGTGGAGGCGAGCGCCCGCTAGCGGCGCCGGGACGCAGCAGGGGCGCCGCCCGGTGGTCCGGGCGGCGCCCCTGCTCTGCCGCGTTGCCGTCAGTCCCCGGCGGGAGCACCGAACCAGCGGGTGAGGACGGTGCCGAGGCCGTCCGTGCCGCCCGATGCGGTCCAGGCGACGTGCCCGTCGGGGCGGACCAGCACGGCGTCCAGGCCCGCGAGGACGCCGTCGCGGTCGGACGGGGAGGCGGTGGCCGTGACGACGTCGACGCGGCCGGACCAGGGCGCCGCCGCCTCGCGCAGGCCGGCGTCGCCGGTCAGGTCGAGCAGCACCCCGCGGCCGGCATGCAGCAGCCGGAAGGTGTCGGTCGCTCCGTCGGGCCCGGTCAACGGGAGCCTGGCCAGGCGCCGCCCGAGCAGCGGGTGGGCGGAGTCGTCGTCGTCCTCGCCGAGGTCGTAGCGGATGTCGAGGTGGGAGACGATGCCCGCGAGGTGGCGGCGGACCACGTCGTGGCCGGTGAGTTCGGTGAAGATCCGGCGCAGCGGTTCCGCCTGGTCGCCGCCGAGGAAGACCGAGCCCTGGGCGCGGGTGTTCATCAGCAGGCGGCGGCCCACCGGGTGGCGTTCGGCGTGGTAGGTGTCCAGGAGGGCGTCGCCGGCGCGTCCGGTGACGACGGCGGCGAGCTTCCAGCCGAGGTTGGCGGCGTCCTGCACGCCGGTGCTCAGGCCCTGGCCGCCGGCGGGCAGGTGGATGTGGGCGGCATCGCCGGCGAGCAGCACCCGGCCGCGCCGGTACTCGGCGGCCTGCCGGGTGGCGTCGCTGAAGAAGCTGACCCATTCGGCGCCGCCGCCGCTGATGTCCTCGCCGGTGATGTGCTCCCAGGCCTTGGCGACCTCCTCGAAGGTGACGGTGTCGTCGGCGCTGCGCGCGGCGGCGCCGTGCGGGCAGACGATGATGCGGTGCACGCCCTCCTTGAGGGGGGCGGCCATCACCATGCCGTTGGGCAGTGCCTCACCGAGGTAGCGGGGCTTGAGGTCGAGGCCGGTGACGTCGGCGAGGAACATGGCGCGGGTCGCCTCGGTGCCGGGGAAGTCGATCCCCGCGAGCTTGCGCACGGTGCTCTTGCCCCCGTCGCAGCCGACGAGGAACGGTGCGCGCATCCGCCGTACGCCGTCCGGGGTGCCGACGGTGATCTCGGCGTGGTCGCCGTCGCGGAAGCCCTCGGCGAGGGCGAGCACCTCGTGCCCGCGGCGGATGTCGGCGCCGAGGCCGGCGGCCCACTCGGCGAGGACGGCCTCGGTCTGGCTCTGGGGGATGCCGCGGGCGCCGAAGTGGGCGCCCTCCAGGGCGGTGAAGTCGAACTGGACGCCGCCGAAGTGGCCGACGGGGCTGACCTCCAGGCTTTCGCCCTGCCCGAAGCGGGGAAGGATCCCGCGCTGGTCGAACACCTCCATCGCGCGGGCGGTGAAGCCGAGGCCGCGGGACTGGCCGGTGGGTTCGGCCAGCTTGTCGAGGACGATCACCTCGGCCCCGCCCAGGCGGAGTTCCCCCGCGAGCATCAGTCCGGTCGGACCCGCGCCTACGACGATGACGTCGGCGTCCATCGTGGTGTCCTGCATGTCGTCGTATCCCTCTCAGTCATCGGTGGTCCGTGCTCGGTGGGGCGGGGGGTGGCGAGGACGGGGCGGGCCGGGCGGTGTCTCAGGGGGAGCCGAACCAGCGTGCGGCGGCCTCGGCGAGCCCGTCGCCGTCCCCGGCGCCCGCCCAGACGACGTGGCCGTCGGGCCGCACCAGCACGGCGCGGGTGCCCTCCAGCGGTGAGCCGGCCGCCGTCTCGGCGGTGACCGTGTCGACGCGGTCGGCCAGGGCGGCGTCGAGGTGCGGCGGCGGCCCGCCCGCGCCCAGCAGCAGTCCGCGTCCGGAACGCAGCAGGTCGGCCGTGCTGCACACGACGGCGCCGGTGCGCAGCACGGTGTGCGGCAGGCGGGCGCCGAGCAGCGGGTGCCCGGGGCCGCCGACGTCGTACCGGATCGCCAGGCCGCTGATCATCCCGGCGAGGTGGGCGCGCACGTCCTCGTGGGCGATGAGCTCGGCGAGGACGGTGCGCAGCGGCTCGACCTCGGGACCGCCCAGGAGCAGCAGGGCCTGGGCGCGGATGTTGCCGAGGACGGCCGCGCCGACCGCGGCGCGTTCGGTGTCGTAGCTGTCGAGGAGTCCGGCGGGGGCGGTGCCGTCGACGGCGGCGGCGAGTTTCCAGCCGAGGTTGTAGGCGTCCTGGAGGCCGAGGTTGAGGGCCTGTCCGCCGATGGGCATCTGCCGGTGGGCGGCGTCCCCGGCGAACAGGATCCGGCCGTGCCGGTAGCGGCTCAGGCAGCGGTTCTCGTCGTCGAAGCGGTTGACCCACACCGGTGTGCCGCCGGTGATGTCCTCGCCCGTCACCCGCTTCCACGCGGCGGCGACCTCGTCGTAGTGCGGGTCGCCGGTGCGTTCGCGGACCGCGGCGCCGAACTCGTGCACCATGACCCGGGTCACGCCCGCCGGGTTGCGGGCGGCGACGGCGAGGCCGGCGGGGAGCCGCTGGAAGCGCCGGGCGGGGATGTCGAGGCCCTCGACGTCGGCGCGCAGCAGTTCCCGTGCGGCCGGGGTGCCGGGGAAGTCGGCGCCGGTGAGGGCGCGCACGGTGGAGTCCTGGCCGTCGCAGGCCACGAGGTAGGGGGCGCGCAGCAGGACGCGGGCGCCGTGACGGTCGGTGGCGGCGGCCTCGACGTGCGTGCCGTGGTCGTCCACGGCACGCAGGGTGTGCCCGCACCTGAGGTCGGCGCCGAGGCCGAGGGCCCATTCCTCCAGCACCGACTCGGTCTTGGTCTGGGGGACCTTCCACTGCCCGGGCCAGGGGCCGGGCAGGGTCAGGTCGAGGGGGATGCCGCCGAAGTGGCCGCGCGGCTCGCACGGCGGGGTGCCGAGGTCGGCGAGCAGACCGCGGCTGTCCAGCACTTCCATGGTGCGGGCGTTCAGGGTGGAGGCCCGGGACTCGGTGGTGGGGCCGTGCCGCCGTTCGACGAGTGTCACCTGGATCCCGCGCAGGGCCAGTTCACCGGCGAGGAGCAGGCCGACCGGGCCCGCGCCGACGACGATCACCTGGGTGTCGACCGTCCGGGCAGGCCCGGTCGGCGCCGGCCGGTGGTCCTGGTGCGGGTCGGTGGCCATGTCAGCGGTTCCGCTCCGCGTACTCCTTGGCGTGGCCGAGGGTGGCGAGGCTGTTGGTGCTCAGCGCGCTCCGCACGTAGGCGCGGGCGTCGGCGACGGTGGCCCCGGGGCCGAGGATCTTGGCGATGTTGTCGGTGTTGAGGGTGACGGTGTGCTGGGAGCTGGCCGTGGCGCCCGCCTCGGTCTCCTCGAAGGTCCACACTCCGGTGTGCAGGGTCATCAGCGCCGGCAGGGTGACCTGCTTGTAGGCGATGCGGTGTTGGCCGAGGACGACCCGGTAGGACTTGGTGGTGTGCGTCGAGCCGTCCTTGGCCCGGGTGTCCATCTCCAGTTCCTGCAGGCCGGGGGTGTCCTCGGTGAAGCGCACGCGCGCCACGTGCGGGAGCCGCTCGGTCCACAGCCCGGCCTCGTTGACGAAGGCGAAGGCGTCCTTCGCGGCGCCGTCGATGCGCACGCTGTCGGTGAAGGAGAAGGTCAGCTCCTGCGCCTCGGCCTCGTGGACGCGCTCGACGTTCTCCTTGAGCGCGGCCAGTTCGCTGGTGCTGTTGCGGTCGACGGCCCGCTCGATCCACAGCAGGTCGTGCGGGTCGTCGTCGACGGCGCGGTAGTCGTGCAGGAGCCGGACGCGGCAGCTGCCCTCGTCGAGGGGTTCGACGATCCAGGTGCCGCCCATGGCGGCGACCGGCGGCGCCGGCACCTCCTGGCGGAAGGTGATGCGCAGCGCCTCGGGGTCGAGGGTGCGGCGGGAGGTCCACGTCTTGGGCTCGCCGTTGGCGGTGGCCCAGATGCGGATGCGTTCCTCGCCGGCGCCGGTCCCCTCCCGGTCGACGTAGATGGTGGGCGGGAAGACGCGCGGCCAGTTGGTCACCTCGGCGAGGAGACGGTACACGGCGGCGGCGGGCGCGCTGATGGTGATCTCGTGCTCGACCTCACGAGTCGTCATGACGGGTTCTCCTCGGTGGTACCGGCTGTGCGGGCGTCGGGGAGCGGGGCTCCGGCGGGGCGGGCGGGGTTCGAAGGACGCCGGCGGACGCGGCCTAGAAGTTGCCCAGGCCGCCGCAGACGTTGAGGGCCTGGGAGGTGATGGACGCGGCGGCGTCGGTGGCCAGGTAGCCGACCAGTCCGGCGACCTCCTGCGGGGTGGCGTAGCGGCCGAGCGGGATCTTGGCCTGGAACTTCTGGAGGATCTCGTCCTCGGTCGTGCCCCAGGCGTCCGCGTAGCCCTGCCGCACCCGCTGCGCCATCGGTGTCTCGACGTAGCCGGGGCAGACGGCGTTGACGGTGATGCCGGTCGGGGCGAGCTCGTTGCCGAGCGCCTTGGTGAATCCGACGACGCCGTGCTTGGACGCCGAGTAGGGGGCGCCGAGGACGACGCCCTGCTTGCCCGCGGTGGAGGCGATGTTGATGATCCGGCCGCGGTCCTTGGCCCGCATGCCGCCGGTGGTCAGCACCTCGCGGGTCATGCGGAAGACGCTGTTGAGGTTGGTGTCGATGACGTCGTCCCACAGCTCGTCGGTGATGTCCGCGGTGACGCCGCCGCCGGAGCGCCCGGCGTTGTTGACGAGCACGTCGACGGTGCCGAACGCGGCGACGGCACTGCGCACGAACTCCTTGACGCTGTCGGTGTCGCGGACGTCGAGCGGCCGGCCGTCGACGTCAAGGCCCTCCTCACGCAGCGCCTTGGCGGTGCGTTCGACGTTGTCGGCGTTGCGCGCGCCGATGAACACCCGGTGGCCCTGCCGGGCCAGCAGGCGGGCGGCTTCGAGGCCGATGCCGCTGGTCGCGCCGGTGACGAGGGCGACCCTCCCGGTGGTGTCGGACATGGTGTGCTCCCTCAGGCGGCCTGGGCGCCGGACACGGCCAGCTGGGCGTTGACGGCGTCGATCAGGTCACGCGGCGTCAGGTCCTCGCTGAGGTCGTCGTCGTCCAGGACGATGCCGTACTCGCGCTCGATGCGGCCGCCGGTCTCCAGCAGGGCGATGGACTCGTAGCCCAGCACCGCGAACACGGTGTCCAGGATGTCGCCGTCGAGGTCGACGTTCTCGTCGGCGCCTGCGGCCTCGAGAAGGATCCGCCGGAGGTCCTCAAGGGTGAACTGGCTGCTGGCCATGGGGTGATTCCTTCGCTCTCGGGGGTGGTGCCCCCACTGATCTGTGTGATGGGTCGCGGGCGGGGTGCCCCGGTGTGACGGCGGTACGGCGGCTCCGCCCTGCTCAGGCGGACGCCTCCCACCGGTAGAAGCGCTGTGCCATGGCGTCGGCCGGGGAGCGCCAGGTGGCGGGGTCGTAGGGCTCGATGAACGGCTTCAGGTCGTCGCTGATCCGTACGAAGCGCGGGTCGTCCTTGGCGCGCTGGATCAGTTCGCCGCCGTTGTCCTCGTCGAAGTCCTGGAGGTGGAAGTAGAGGCCGTTGAAGGCGAACAGCTGACGCCGGCGGGTGCCCATGCGGTGCGGCATGTCCGTCGCGTCGAACTCGGCGAAGAGCTCGGCGACGTCCGCGCTCGAACCGGGCGCCATGCGGGCCACGATCAGCGTGCTGTGCATAGGTTCGCTCCTCGGGGTGCGCGGGTCACTCGCCCGCGGCGCGGGTGTGCACCACGCGGTAGGTGTTGGAGTCGCTCTCGATCGTCAGCTCGGCGATGCGCTCGTCGTTGGCGCGGCGGGCCTCCGGCTTGTCGGCGTGGGACAGGCCGCGGAAGGCGTCGTAGCTCTCCTTGCTGTCCCACTGCGAGTACACGACGGCGAAGGCGCCCTCGACGAACATGGCGCGCAGCCCCTTGAAGACGGAGTGCGAGCGGTAGCCGGGCACGTCCACCAGCCAGTGCCGGTCCTCGCCCAGGAGCTTGATCAGGTCGGCCTGGTCGGCCTCGGCGACGCGGAGGACCTCGATGACGGTGTAGTCGTCGCGGTCCGGCGAGACCTCGACGCGGCCCTGGAGGTCCGGGTGGGTCTGGGTGAAGACGATCTCGTTCTGCAGCAGCCGGATCGCCGTGGTGATCTCGCGGAAGACGGGCAGCGTGCGGTGCTTGAACTCCTCGCCGGCGTACCGCTTCTCCAGGTCCTCGCCGCTGCGCCACTGGATGAGGTTGGCGGTGCCGGGGCTGTCCTGGCCGGCGTGCACGGTGGAGGAGATCCATCCCTCGTAGGCCGCCGCGTCGACGATCTTGCCCATCTCGGTGAGCAGCTGGTCCTGGTGCTCGGGGGTGTCGGTGGTGAACAGGTTGAGGACGGTCAGGTAGTTGTCCTCGGTCGAGATGATCGGCATGGTTCCTCGCTTCTCGGAGATGGACGTGCGGTGGGAGGGCTCCGGTCAGGCGGCCGGGCCGAACCAGCGGCCGAGCGCGACGGTGAGCGGCATGCCGCTCGTCGCGGCGCCGGGGCCGTCGTGCGGGCCGCCGATCCAGGCGATGTAGCCGTCGGGGCGGACCAGGAGGGCGCCCAGGCCGGCGTCGTCCCCGGACTCCTGGACGGTGACGGTGTCGACCCGGTCGGACCATCCGCGGGCCGCGGCGCGCAGGTCCGCGCTGTCGGCCAGGTCGAGCAGCAGGCCGCGCCCGGAGCCGAGGAGGGAGAGGACGCTCTGCTTGACGCCGTCGCGGGTGACCTGCCGGTCGGCGAGGCGCCGGCCGAGCAGCGGGTGGTCGCCGCCGACGTCGTGGCGGATGTCGAGTCCGGTCACCATGCCCACCAGGTGGCGCTGCACCTCCTCGTGCCGCACCAGCTCGGTGAACACCTGGCGCAGCGGGTCGACCTCGTCGCCGCCGAGGTAGAGGGTGCGCTGGGCGAGGGTGTTGGCGAGGACGCGGGCGCCGACCGGGTGGCGTTCGGTGTGGTACGTGTCCAGCAGCGTCTCGGGGGCCAGGCCGTTGAGGTGGAGGGCGAGCTTCCAGCCGAGGTTGACGGCGTCCTGGATGCCGGCGCTCATGCCCTGGGCGCCGATCGGCAGGTGGATGTGGGCGGCGTCGCCGGCGACGAAGACGCGGCCCTTGCGGTACTGGGCGGCCTGGCGGCTGACGTCGGTGGTGGAGGACACCCACAGCGGTGTGGCGCCGCTGATGTCCTCGCCGGACAGCCGGTGGAAGGCCTCGGCGACCTCGTCGAAGGTGATGGGGTCCGGGCCGGTGCGCAGCGGCTGGGCGCGGTCGTAGTAGATGACGCGGGCGCGGTCGGGTCCGAGCGGCAGCACCATGACCATGCCGCCGAGCACCGGCTCCCCGCTGAAGCGGGGGCGCAGCTGTACGCCGGCGATGTCGGCGAAGCGCAGCTCGACGGTGGGCGCGGTGCCGGGGAAGTCGATGCCGGCGCGGGTGCGCACCACGCTGCGGGCGCCGTCGCAGCCGACGGCGTAGCGGGCGCGCAGTGTGCCGGTGCCGTCCTCGGTGGCGACGCTGACGGTGACCCCGTCGTCGTCCTGCGCCACGTCGGTGACCTCGACGCCGCGGCGCACCTCGACACCGCGCTCGGCGATCCAGCCGGCGAGCATGCCCTCGGTGCGGGACTGGGGGATGCCGCGGGCGCCGTAGGAGCCGCCGGGAACGACCCGGTAGTCGAGCGGCACACCGCCGAAATGACCGAAGGGAATGACGTCGACGTCACCGAGCCGGGAAATGAGTCCGCGCTGGGCGAATTCCTCGATCGTCCGCGCGGAAAAGCCGAGGGCACGGGATTCCCTGATCGGCTGGGCAAGCCGGTCGACGATCAGGACGGAAACTCCATGGAGACTCAACTCGCCCGCGAGCATGAGTCCGGTGGGTCCTGCTCCCACAATGAGCACGTCCGCGTCAAAGGTATTCATCTGCCCTCTCCCGACTGGTGTTCGACGAGTATTGCCGGGTCACGGGAGAACGGTAAAGACAATGTGGTACAGGCTTCGCGCAATCCGTTACAGAACTCCGTCGGGAATGTCAGATCTTCCGCAGGAACCTGGTCCGCGCGGACGCGCCGGATCCATGCTCGGGCGGTGACTTCCATTCCTTCCGCCGTCCCGGCCGCGGCCGCCGACACCGTCGACGCCGCTCTGGTCGGGGAACTGCTGGGTCGCTACCTGATCGCGCTCGACGACGAGGAACTCGACGACGCATGGGCGCGGAGCCTGTTCACCGAGGACGCGGTCGTCACCTTCCCGATGAGCCGCCACGCGGGGCGCGCCGGGCTGGCCGAGTGGCACCGCGCCTCCCTCGCGGCGTTCGCGCGGACCCAGCACCTGGGCTCGCCGCCAGTGGTGGCCGTCGACGGCGACGTGGCCGTGTTCCGCGCCCATGTGCTGACCACGCACGTCCACCGTCCGGGCGGTGAGGGGCCGGGCCTGTTCCGCGCGGGCACCCTCGCCCGTGGCGTGGCCCGCAGGACTCCGGCCGGCTGGCGCATGACCGAGCTGTCGTTCCACGTCCTCTTCACCGAGGGCGAGCCGCCGTCCCGCACCTGAGTCACCGTCCCGCGAGGCCCGCGGGGGTCAGATGTCCACTCCCCCGGTGTCCTGCCCGGGCGGGGTCATCGCCGTGAGCAGGCTTCGGTCCAGCATGGTGCCGACCGAGGTGTCGCCGGCCGGGTCGAGCCCGGCGTCGTGGCAGGCCGCGCTGATGAGGTAGCGGCCCAGCACCAGGTGGGTGGCGAACGCCCACTCGTCGCCGAGGGCCTCGGTGCCGTCGGGGGTGCGCAGGCCGCCGGGGCCGAGGTCGAAGCCGAACTCGGTGAAGGGCAGCCGCATGCCCTGCCCGAGAGCCTTGGTGTAGGCCTCCTTCAGCGTCCACAGACGCAGCAGGCAGGCCGCCCGCCGGTCGGCGGGCAGCGCGTCCAGCCCCGTGGCCTCCGCGGGCGTGCAGATGCGGTTCCGTATCAGGTCGAGGTCGAAGCGCCGGTCCGCACGCTCGGCGTCCAGGCCCATCCGGCCGATCCGGCTGATGCCCACGGCCATCAGCTCACCGGTGTGCGTCAGGCCCACCTCCACCTGGTCGAGTCCGCGCAGGTAGGGGCGGCCTCCGAGCCGGTAGGCGATGTCGATGTCCTCGGGGTCGATGCCGAGCGCGGCGGCCGCCGTGTACTTGATGAGCAGCCGGGAGGCGGCGAACCGGCAGCGCACGACCGGGTCCTGGGTGTCGGCGTAGCGGTCCCAGTCGCGTCCGAGCAGGGCCCGCAGGCGTGGCGTGGTGAGCACCGAGGGCAGCCACTCGGTCCAGGTCGCGTACGCGACGGTGGCGCCCCGGTCCAGGAGGTTCTCCCGGACCCGGAGCCAGGAGCTGTCCGGCCGCGGGATGTGCACGGGCGGCGCGACGGCGCAGCCGTGCGCGGTGGCGACGGTGCCGAGGGCGCTCGGACCGTGCGGGGCGGCAAGGCGGGCGCCCGTCCCGTCCCGGTCGCGGGCGTCGCCGTCGCGCGGGTCGGTGGGCTCATCGGGGTGCATGGCGTTCGCCTCCTTCTGTCGTCCTCGCGGCCCGGCGGCCGCTCGGGGGCCCGGGCGGCCGCCCGCGGGCGCCAGGCCGCCCCCACAGGCGCCGAATCGTTTCTGTCGCGGTGGGGTCTCACGCGAGCCGCATCCCGTACAGGTCGAAGCTGCGCCGGCGCCGGTACCGGTCCACGAGCCCGGCGGCGAGGTCCGGTACGACGCCTTCCGGCAGTTCGGGCACCTCCAGGCCGAGGCGCCGGCCGAACCGGCTCAGCGCGAGCAGTGCCCAGTCGGGTTCGGCGAGCAGAGCGCCGTCCGCGGCGAGGTGGCCGGCGTTCTCGCAGACGGCGAGGCAGGCGGCGGCGGCGAGCAGCAGGCAGTACCGGTCGACGAGGACGTAGGAGGCGGCGGGCGCCACGGAGTCCGGGCGCCCGGAGAGCGTGGCGCACCGGTCGGCGAGGCTGTGCACCTCCGCGGCGAAGGCGCGGGCCAGGTCGGCGAGCGCCGCCCAGCGCGGCCCGCGGGAACGCCGTCCGTCGAGCCGGGCCGCGGCGCCGAGCAGCGCGGCGAGCAGACCGTCGCAGCCCCGCTGCGGGTCGGAGGGCTCGGCGGCGAGCCGGCGGAAGTCGAGCGGGGGGCCCGGGCGGCCGGGGGTGAACAGCGCGGCGGGCGCCTCGTGTCCGCTCTCGCCACGCCAGGCGGCGTGGGCGAGGGTGCGCAGGTGGGGGACGAGCACGGCCTGGGTGTCGGCGGTCCCGGCGTGGCCCAGCCCGGCGACCGGCAGGTCACGCACGAGCTTCTGGAAGCCCCCGTAGGCGGGCCCACGCTCGTAGCCGCGGGCGCCGAGCACCGCGGCGAGTTCGTCGAGGTCCTCGTGGAGCAGAGCGGACACGGCGTACTTGACGGCGGCCGAGGGGACGAGGGCGTGTTCGGGGGCCAGGTCGATCAGCCGCAGTCCGGTGACGGCGAGGCTGTCGCAGGCGAGCAGGTCGGCGAAGACCCCGGCGAGCACCCGGCCGCGACGGCCGCGCAGCACGAGGCCGCGGCGGGACTCGCTGACGGCGCGGACGGCGTAGCGCAACGCGCTGTCCATCCCGCCGACCAGGGCGCCGCCGGACACCAGCGACCGGCTGACCTGGAAGGTGCGCAGGGACAGGGAGATCCCTTCACCGAGGTCCCCGATCAGGGCGTCGGCGGGAACGGGGCACTGTTCGAGGTCGAGTCCGGCGTAGTGGGCGCCGCGCATGCCGTGGGTGCGGGCGCGCGGCAGCCGGTGCACGGCGTGCGCCGGGAGCCGGTCGGTCTCCAGCAGGAACGCGGAGTGGCTGTCGGGCCCGTCGCCGGGAGCGGTGCGCACGTAGGCGACGAAGGCGTCGGCGCGGTCGGCGTTGATGACGACGTCCTTGCGGCCGTCGACGACGTAGCCGCCGCCCGGTGCGGGGCGCGCGGTGTACTCGCCGCGCAGGATCGCGTTGGCGTGGGCGAACTCCCGGTGCAGGATCGTCATCCGGCCGCCGCCGAGCAGCCGCCGCGCGGTGTCCCGGCGCTGGCGTCCGTCGCCGGCGCTCCACACCACGGACGCGGCGAACAGGGCGGTCATCCCCGCGCCGAAGCCGAGGGCCACGTCCCGCCGGAACACCGGCCGCAGCACCTGTGCGAGCCCTTCGACGCCGTCGAGACGTCCGCCCAGTTCCCTGGGCACGAACTCCGCGGCGAGGCCGTAGCGGTCGAGCAGTTCCTCGGTGGCCGCAGGCGCCTCGCGCCGCTCGTCGGCGGCGAGCAGTGCCCGCTGGCCGTGCGGGTTGTCGTCGGCGAGAGGGTCGCCGAGCAGGTCCTCGACGTAACTGGCCCGCACGGCGCCGTCGGCGGGGAGCCGGGCGGGGCGGCCGGGGGCGGGCCGTGCCGGGGAACCGGGTGCACCGGTGTCCGCGGTCAGGCTGTCATGCACGTGGGACCTCCAACGTCGGCCCGCCCGGCCGGTGCGGACGGGCGGCTTCAGCGCGATGGGCAGGGGTGCGGCGGCCGGGCCGGCCGCGCGGCTCAGGCCCCACGGGCCGGTGCGCCCTCGGCGTGCTCCCTGGCCAGCCGCAGCGCGGCGGCGCTCTGCCCGGCGAGCCGTGCGCGCAGCGCCTCCCGCGCGAGGCGTACCGCCTGCGCGCCCTCGCCGTACCGCTGCCGTACGCCCTCCTCGTCGAGCACGGCGTGGTGGCGCGCGACGACGGTGACGCCCGTGCCCCAGGCGTCGGGTTCGACCGACCATTCCCCGGTGTGCGCGGCGAGCAGGGCGGGCTGCTCGGTGTCCCGGATGTCCTTGTAGACGATGCGTCCCGCGTGCGGGAAGCCGATCCGCACCGATTCGGTGGTGCGCGTGGTGCCGTCGGCGGCGCGCAGTTCCACGGTCATCAGCTGTACGCCGGGTGCGCTCTCGGCCAGGTCGGTCCTGGTGGCGCCGGGCACGGCGTCGGCCCGGTCGCCGAAGCGGTGCAGGAACGCGTAGACCGGCTCGACGGCCGCGTCGATGTGCGCCGACTCCTCGAAGGAGAGCACGAGGTCGTCCAGGCGGCGCCAGCGATCGGCGAGCTGCCGGAGGTTGGTGAGCGCGGCGCGGGTGTTGGCGGCGGTGGCCCGCTTGACCCAGTCGACGTCCGCGCGCGCGTTGCCCGTGACGGCGAAGTCGTTGCGCAGGGTGACGAGGGACCGTTCGGCGCCGCGCGGTTCGACGGTCCAGCTGCCGCCCATGGAGGTCACGGGGCGGGGCAGCACTTCCTGGCGGAAGTCGATGCGGTGGGCCACGGGGTCCAGGACGCGCCGCGTGGTCCAGGACCTGATCTCGCCGTTGGCGGTGACCCACATCCTCAGCCGCTCCGACTCCCCGTCGAACTCCAGTTGTTCGACGTGGACCGTGGGCGGCAGGAAGACGGGCCAGCGCAGGGCGTCCGCGATCAGGCCGTAGAGCACGCCGGCCGGGGCGTCCACCTCCGCGTGCTGGGCCATACGGTGCACAGGCGCGAGGTACATCCACCACACCCCTCTTCTCGGACGTCCGGTAGGCCGGCCACGGGGCGCCCGCGGCCGGCACGGCCAGTACAGGCTCGTTATGGACTGTGTCCCGATCGGGTGGAGGACGTCTCGCACGCCGCTCGACGGTCGCTCGAATCAGCAGGACGGCGTGACGCGCCGGTGCGCGGGCTGCTTCCGCTCGATGCCGGCTCGTCCCGGACGCCACCGGCCGGGGGCCGGCACGGCGCCGGCCGGGAGGAGGCGCCGTCCAGGGGGCGTGGCGGCCGGGACGTCACCTGCGCGCACGCCACGTCCGGCGGCGGTCGGGCCGGCTTACGGGTGCCGCCCCGCCGGCGGTCCGGAAGGGCCCGTACGCCCGGCTCCAGGGGATGTCAGGCATTTCACGAGCGGCCGGATTGAACCTGGCGGGCGTCCTACGACGGTCCCCGCCCGGAGGAGTGGCGATGGCGTTTCCCGGTGTCCGGCGCGTGCGGCGCGCCGCACGCGCCCTGGCGGCCGGCGTGTGGGATTGCCTGGTGTCCTTCGGAAGCCTCCAGGTGACGGGCGGGTTCGGCCGGACCGATGCCGTCCGGCTGCTTTCCGAGCCCCCGCCCGGTCACCCCGAGCGCCTGCGCCCGGACGTGCCCCTGACCGCGCTGGAGCGCGCCCTGCTGAGGGAGCTGGACCCGGCCGACTGAACCACCGGGCGGCGGCGCGAATCAGGCCGCGTACAGGTCGAAGGTGGAGGTGCGGCGCGGTCCGCAGACCACGTCCAGCTGGGGGTCGACGGCGAGCATCGCCTGGTGCAGCCGCTGCAGCTGCGGCGAGGGCTCCACGCCCAGCTCGTCGACCAGGCGGCGGCGCAGCCGGTGGTAGACGTCGAGCGCGGCGGCCTGCCGGCCGGAGCGGTACAGCGCCACCATGGCCTGGGAATGCAGCCCCTCGTGCTCGGGGTGCCGGGCGGTCAGGTCCATGAGTTCGGCGGTGACCTCGGCGTGCCGGCCGAGCCTGAGGTCGGCGTCGATGCGGCGTTCCCGGGTGACGAGCCGGCTCTCCTCCAGCCGCATCGCCTCAATCTCCAGCACCGGCCCGACGCGTACGTCGACCAGGGCGGGTCCCTGCCACAGGTCCAGCGCCCGGCGGTAGGCGCGGGCCGCCGAATCGTCGTCACCCTTCTCGAACGCCTGCTGGCCCTCGGCGACGAGGCTCTCGTACGCGTGGACGTCGACCGCTTCGGCCGGTATCTGCAGCAGGTATCCGCCGTGCCGGGTGGCGAGCACGTCCTTCGCGGCGCCGGGGGTGCTGGGTCCCATGGCGGTACCGAGCCGGCGCCGCAGCTGGAGTATGTAGGTCTGCAGGGTGGTCAGGGCGCTCTGGGGCAGGTCGGTGCCCCAGATCTCCTCCATGAGCGTGGGCACGGGCATGACCCGGCCCGGGTAGAGGGCCAGCAGGGCCAGGATCTGGCGCGGCTTGCCCGCGGTCGGGACGATCGACATCCCGTTGACGTCGGCAGTCAGTGGACCCAGAACGCAAATCTTCATGGTTTCCCTCCCCGTACCTCAACGGCTGCGCTCGGTTTCCGCTCCAATGTGCGAAATCGGTGCCGAGATTCGTCGATATTGCGCCACGCGGGGACCGGATGCTTGTTCCCGCGATGGATGCGCGAGGCGCACCGTATCCCTTTGCGACCCGTCCCTCTCAGGTTGTCGAGGATTCATTGAGCGGCCTTCGTGCCATACCCTTTTCCGGTCACTGAGGAGCCGTCGGCGCCAACAATGATCCGCGGACGCCGCATGACGTCAACTCGGAGTTTCCTGGACCCGCACTGGAGCCGGAATCGAATATGCCTGACCGTTCAACCGGGGAATCCGGGACGGTGAGCGAGGTGAATCTCCGATTCACCTTTCACTGCCCCCGCCCACCGGAATGGGACCACCGGACGGAACCGCCCCGGAATTGCGGTGCACGGCCTTGGGGCGCGAGTCGGCGGAGTCCCGCGCGCTCTGCCGTGATGTCTGCGCGCTGAGGCGTCCGGCGGCCGTGGCGGCCGCGGCGGACGAGATGCCGCCTGAAGGTGCGGGAGGCGCCCCGCTCGGCGGGACCTGTGGGCCGGTCGGCCCGGCTTCATGACGGGCGGGCCGAGGGGCTGACGGGCCGTCGGTGCCTGCCGTACGTCCTGTGAAGGGCTGTCCTCGTCCCTGCGGCGGTGCGGTCGGACAGGACCGGGTCCCCAGCGCGCAGGAGCGCGAGGCGCCCTTCCGCCGCGCCGGCCATGGGTCCGCGGTCCGGTCGTCGGCCGGCCCGGTGGGACCGCGGTCAGCCCGGGGGTGGGGCGGTCAGCTCCCCAGGGCCACGGCCTGCCCGGCGATCGCCGCGCCGCGGGCCGGCACGGTCTCCGGGGTGGCCAGCAGGATGGAGCGCTGCAGCCGGCGAAGCGTCGCCGACGGCTCCAGACCCAGCTCGCGGACGAGCGTGGTGCGCAGCCGCTGGTAGGCGTTGAGTGCCTCGCCGCGGCGCCCGGACCGGTGCAGGGCGACCATGTACTGGCCGTGCAGGCTCTCGTGCAGGCGGTGCCGGTTGACGAGGACGGTCAGTTCGGACACCAGCTCCCGGTGGCGTCCGAGCCGCAGGTCGGCCTCGATGCGCTGGTCCAGGGCGCACAGCCGGGCCTCGTCCAGGCGCTTGGCCTCGAGGCCGGTCCGGCTGCCGGCGGTGACGTCGGCGAGCGCGGCGCCGGTCCACAGGGACAGCGCCTCACGCAGCCTGCGTGCCGCGCCGGCGAAGTCCTCGGCGTCCATGGCCCGGTAGCCCGCCCCTGCCTGCTTCTCGAACTCGCGGAAGTCGACGCGGCCGCCCCGGGTGTTCAGGCGGTAGCCGCCGGGGAGGGTGACGAGGATGTCCTTGGCGGTGACGCCCCTCTCGCCGGCCTGGGCCAGGGCCTCGCCGATGAGTTCCCGCAGTTGGAGCACGTAGGTCTGCAGGGTGGTGCGGGCGCTGCGCGGCGGTTCGTCGTCCCAGAGCTCTTCGACCAGGGAGGAGACCGGGACCACCCGGTCCGCGTGCAGGGCGAGCAGCGCCAGCACCTGCCTCGGCTTCGGGGCCGTCGGTGTTACGGAGATGCCGTGCTCGCTTACCGACAGCGCGCCCAGTACTTCGATGTCCACTGCCTTCTCCCCCTGAGTCGTGTGCCGGATGCGTACGGGCCCATGGCACGGGACCGCCGCTCGTAAGCCTGGACGGGTGTGCCCTGGCTCTTGCTCGAGTAAGAATAAAAAAACAGCACAGACGGTTTGTCAATGGGAGGTGAAGACGGCACCCCATCGATTCCCCTTCCCCTAGCAGGTCGGAGCAGCTCCAGGCCCCCCGGAAGAGCTCCGGGGGGCCTGTGAACGCCGACGAAGAGCCCTCCGGCGCCGAGGGCATGCCGAAGGGGCGGAAGGCGCGGCAGGCGTTCACACGTCCTTCACACCGTTGCGGAGGCCCGGGCGCCGGGGCAGCGCCGTGGCTGTCAGTCGTCCTCTCCGCCGGCCTGTGCAGCCGGTCCGTCGTCCCGCGTGCGCCGCGCGTGGTCACCGGACGGACCGCCGGCCGCCACGAGGCTCCCCAGCACGGGGGGTGTGGCCAGTTGAGGCAGCAGCAGCTGCCAGAACCTCGTGACCGTGCGACGCGAGAGCCACTCCGGGTCCCGTGCCCCCAGCACCTCGAACCCGGTGGTGGCCGCCACCACCGAGGAGGCCACCTGCTCGGGAGCGATGCCGTTGAGCGCGCCTTCACCCTCGGCGCGCTTCAGCGCCTCCTCGACCCACGCGTGCCACTGGCGGTACAGGTCCCGGCCACCCTGACGGACTTGGTCACGGCTCAGTTCGAAGCCCGCGCGCAGCACCACGTCCTCGCCGAGCTCCCGGGCGAGGCGGTGCGAGGTGTCCACCAGCATCTGGAGGGCGTTGCCGACCGCTTCCCCGTGCACCCCGACCAGAAGCTCCAGGCGTTCCGACGCGGCCTGCTCCACCGCGTCGGCCACCCCGGCCTTGCTCGAGAAGTGGAAGTGGAGCGCTCCGTTACTCACCCCGGCCAGCGAGCTGATCGCGGCGAGCGACGCCACGCTGAAACCGTCCCGGTCGAAGACCGTGGCGGCCGATTCGATCAGCGCCTCGCGGGTGCGCAGCGCTCGTTCCTGTTTGACCATTCAGGGTGCTCCATTACTGCGGGGGGTTGCCGTGCTTGCGGGAGGGCAGGTCGGCGTGCTTCGTGCGAAGCATCGCCAGGGAAGTGATGAGCACCTGGCGGGTCTCGGCGGGGTCGATGACGTCATCGACGAGGCCGCGCTCGGCGGCGTAGTAGGGGTGCATGAGCTCGGACTTGTACTCCTTGACCATGCGGGCCCGCATGGCCTCGGGGTCCTCGGCCTCGGCGATCTGCCGGCGGAAGATGACGTTGGCGGCGCCTTCCGCGCCCATCACCGCGATCTCGTTCGTCGGCCACGCGTAGGTGAGGTCGGCGCCGATGGACTGGGAGTCCATGACGATGTACGCGCCGCCGTACGCCTTGCGCAGGATCAGCGAGATCCGCGGCACGGTGGCGTTGCAGTAGGCGTACAGCAGTTTCGCGCCGTGGCGGATGATGCCGCCGTGTTCCTGGTCGACGCCGGGGAGGAAGCCGGGGACGTCCAGGAAGGTGAGGATGGGGATGTTGAAGGCGTCGCACATCTGCACG
>NZ_JBHRWL010000009.1:0-438128 GCF_042647945.1 Streptomyces lusitanus | reverse complement strand
GGCGTCGAAGACGTTCACCACGATCGAGACGGTCACCAACGCCACGTCCGCCCGCACCTGGCTGCTTGAAGGGCTGGGCGGCGACGAGAAGGCGGTGGCGCGGCATTTCGTGGCGCTGTCGACGAACGCGGAGAAGGTCGCCGGGTTCGGCATCGACACGGCGAACATGTTCGAGTTCTGGGACTGGGTCGGCGGACGGTACTCCTACGACTCGGCGATCGGGCTGTCGTTGATGATCGCGATCGGTCCGGACCGGTTCCGGGAGATGCTGGACGGGTTCCGGATCGTCGACGAGCACTTCCGCACGGCCCCGCCGGAGGCCAACGCGCCGCTGCTGATGGGCCTGTTGGGGATCTGGTACAACAACTTCCACGACGCCCAGTCGCACGCGGTGCTGCCGTACTCCCACTACCTGTCGAAGTTCACCGCCTACCTCCAGCAGCTCGACATGGAGTCCAACGGCAAGTCGGTGGACCGCCAGGGCCGGCCGGTGGGGTGGCAGACGGGACCGGTCGTGTGGGGCACCCCGGGCACCAACGGGCAGCACGCCTACTACCAGTTGATCCACCAGGGCACCAAGCTGATCCCGGCCGACCTGATCGGCTTCGTCCGGCCGATCGCCGAGCTGAGCGACGGGCTCAAGGCGCAGCACGACCTGCTGATGGCCAACCTGTTCGCGCAGGGACAGGCGCTGGCCTTCGGCAAGACGCCGGACGAGGTGCGCGCCGAGGGGGTGCCCGAGGAACTGGTCCCGCACAAGACCTTCCAGGGCGACCACCCCACCACGACGATCCTGGCCACCGAGCTGACCCCGTCGGTGCTGGGCCAGCTGGTCGCGCTCTACGAGCACAAGGTGTTCGTGCAGGGCGCCGTCTGGAACATCGACTCCTTCGACCAGTGGGGCGTCGAACTCGGCAAGGTGCTCGCCAAGCGCGTCGAGCCCGCCCTCACCGAGGGCGCCGACGTCCCCGGCCTCGACCCGTCCACGGCCGCGCTGGTGGCCGCCTACCGCGAACGCAGGAAGTGAACTGACATGCAGATCGGTCTTGTTGGTCTCGGCAAGATGGGCGGCAACATGCGCGAGCGGCTGCGCCGCGCCGGCCACACCGTCGTCGGCTTCGACACCAACCCCGAGGTGTCCGACGTGCCGCACCTGTCCGACCTGGTCGACCAGCTCGACGGGCCGCGCGCGGTGTGGGTGATGGTTCCCGCGGGCGGCCCCACCCAGCAGGTCGTCGACCAGCTGGCGAGCCTCCTCAAGCACGACGACGTCGTGGTGGACGGCGGCAACTCCCGCTGGACCGACGACGAGAAGCACGCCAAGGAGCTGGCCGCCCGCGGCATCGGCTTCGTCGACGCGGGTGTCTCCGGCGGCGTCTGGGGCCTGGAGCACGGCTACGCCCTCATGGTCGGCGGCGAGGCGGAGTACGTGGAGCGGCTCAGGCCGATCTTCGACGCCCTCAAGCCGGACGGCCCGTACGGGTTCGTGCACGCGGGCCGGGTCGGCGCCGGTCACTTCGCGAAGATGGTCCACAACGGCATCGAGTACGCCATGATGCAGGCGTACGCCGAGGGCTGGGAGCTGCTGGAGAAGGTCGACTCGGTGGACAACGTGCGGGAGGTGTTCCGCTCCTGGCAGGACGGCACCGTCATCCGCTCCTGGCTGCTCGACCTGGCGGTCAACGCCCTCGACGACGACGAGCACCTGCGGCGCCTGCGCGGCTACGCCGAGGACTCGGGCGAGGGCCGCTGGACGGTGGAGGCGGCCATCGACAACGCCGTGCCGCTGCCCGCGATCACCGCGGCCCTGTTCGCCCGGTTCGCGTCCCGGCAGGAGGACGCGCCGCAGATGAAGATGGTCGCGGCGCTGCGCAACCAGTTCGGCGGCCACGCCGTCGAGACCAAGAAGGCGTAGGGAGCATGGGGGATCTGCTGCTCGCGCGGCACGGTGAGACGGAATGGAGCAGGTCGGGCCGCCACACCGGCGGCACCGACCTGCCGCTGACGGCGACCGGCGAGGCCCAGGCCAAGTCCCTGGCCCCGCTGCTCGCGGACCGCGCCTTCGCCCTGGTCCTCACCAGCCCGCTCACCCGCGCCCGCCGCACCGCCGAGCTGGCGGGCCTCACCGCGGCCGAGCCGGAGCCGGACCTGCGCGAGTGGGACTACGGCGCGTACGAGGGCGTGACCACCGCCGACATCCACACCACCCGGCCCGGCTGGGACCTGTGGACCGACGGGGTGCCGCCCGGCGAGGAGTTCCCCGGCGAGTCGCCGGAGCAGGTGGGCGCCCGCGCCGACCGGGTGCTGGCCCGGGTCGCCGGGGCCCTGGAGCGGGGGGACGTGATGTTGGTCGCCCACGGTCATCTGCTGCGGGTCCTCACCGCCCGCCGTCTGGGCCTGCCCCCGTCCCACGGCCGTCTCTTCCGGCTGGAGACGGGCACGCTGAGCCGGCTGTCCCTGGAGCACGGCTCCCCGGTGATCGCGGAGTGGAACACGCGGCCGCCGGCGGCGGGGCGGGGCTGACGACGGTCGGGCGCCCGCGCCTCGCGGGGCTCGGGTTCCTTCCCGGCACGCCGGCGCCTCGCGGGGCTCCGGTTCCCTTCCCGGCACGCCGGCGCCTCGCGGGGCTCCGGTTCCCTTCCGGCACGCCGGCGCCTCGCGGGGCTCCGCTTCCGGCACACTCGTACCGCACGGGAGCCCGGGTTCCGGCGCGCTCGCGCCCCACCGGAGCTCCGATTCCGGCACGCCACGCCCCACCCGGGCTCCATGTCGCTGCCAACGCACTCACGCCCGCAGGGCTCCTTCCGTCCCGGCACGCTCGCGCCCCGCAGGGCCCCTGTGTCGTTTCCGGCGCGTCCTGCCGGCCCTCCCCGGCCGGCGGGACGCGCCGTCGCTGTCCCCAGGCCGGCACCGGCGGGAAGCGCCGTCGCCCCCCGGGGCGTGTCGGCGGCGCGTCGGCGGCCGATCAGGAATCGAGAAGCACCGGCGGGGGGCGTCCGCCTAGGCTGTCGGTGGCGCGCGACGCCGGGGGCGGGGGCCACGGTACGGGCCGGCCGGGTCCTCGGCCGTGGGCGCGCCGCCACGGGCCGGACGGACGCACCTCGTCGCCGGCCGGACCGAGCCGGGGAACGCCGGCGGGGACCGCGACGGCGGACCCGCCCGACGGATGGAGAACCACGACCATGGTCACGAACACGGACCCGCGCCAGCCGGGCGGACACGTCGCCGACAGCCACGACCTGATCCGCGTGCACGGCGCGCGCGAGAACAACCTCAAGGACGTCAGCGTCGAGCTGCCCAAGCGCCGCCTGACCGTGTTCACCGGTGTGTCCGGCTCGGGCAAGAGCTCGCTGGTCTTCGACACCGTCGCCGCCGAGTCGCAGCGCCTGATCAACGAGACGTACAGCGCCTTCCTCCAAGGGTTCATGCCGACGCTGGCCCGTCCCGAGGTCGACGTGCTCGAGGGGCTGACCACGGCGATCACCGTCGACCAGCAGCGGATGGGCTCCGACCCGCGCTCCACGGTCGGCACCGCCACCGACGCCAACGCCATGCTGCGCATCCTCTTCAGCCGGCTGGGCAAGCCCTACTTCGGCCCGCCCGGCGCGTTCTCCTTCAACGTGGCCTCGGTGTCCGCGAGCGGCGGCTTCACCGTCGACCGCGGCGCCGACAAAACCCGGACGGAGAAGGTGACCTTCTCCCGCACCGGTGGCATGTGCGTCCGCTGCGAGGGCCGCGGCACCGTCACCGACATCGACCTCACCCAGCTCTACGACGACTCCAAGTCGCTCAACGAGGACCCGTTCACCATCCCCACCTACACCGGCGGCGGCTGGGTGGTGCGGGTCATCACCGAGTCCGGCTTCTTCGACCCGGACAAGCCGATCCGCGAGTACACCAAGAAGGAACGCCACGACTTCCTGTACCGCGAGCCCACCAAGGTGAAGATCGGCGGAGCCAACCTCACCTACGAGGGGCTGATCCCCAAGCTCCAGAAGTCGATGCTCAGCAAGGACCGGGAGTCGATGCAGCCGCACATCCGGGCCTTCGTGGACCGGGCGGTCACCTTCACCACCTGTCCCGAGTGCGACGGCACCCGGCTCACCGAGGGCGCCCGCTCCTCGAAGATCGAGGGCATCAGCATCGCCGACGCCTGCGCCATGGAGATCAGGGACCTCGCCGAGTGGGTGCGCGGCCTGGACGAGCCGTCCGTGGCGCCGCTGCTCACCGCGCTCCAGCACTCCCTCGACTCGTTCGTGGAGATCGGCCTCGGCTACCTCTCGCTGAACCGGCCGTCGGGCACGCTGTCCGGCGGTGAGGCGCAGCGGGTCAAGATGATCCGGCACCTCGGCTCCTCCCTCACCGACGTCACGTACGTGTTCGACGAGCCCACCATCGGGCTGCACCCGCACGACATCCAGCGGATGAACGGCCTGCTGCTGCGGCTGCGCGACAAGGGCAACACGGTGCTCGTGGTCGAGCACAAGCCGGAGACCATCGCGATCGCCGACCACGTGGTCGACCTGGGCCCCGGCGCCGGCACCGAGGGCGGCACGGTCTGCTACGAGGGGACCGTCGAGGGGCTGCGGGCGAGCGGCACGATCACCGGCCGCCACCTCGACGACCGCGCCTCCCTCAAGGACACCGTCCGCAAGCCCACCGGCGCCCTGGAGATCCGCGGCGCCACCGCGAACAACCTGCAGAACGTCGACGTGGACATCCCGCTCGGTGTGCTGACCGTCGTCACGGGCGTGGCCGGCTCCGGCAAGAGTTCCCTGTTGCACGGGTCGATCCCCACCGACCAGGGCGTGGTCTCGGTGGACCAGGCCCCCATCCGCGGCTCCCGGCGGAGCAACCCGGCGACGTACACCGGGCTGCTGGAGCCCATCCGCAAGGCGTTCGCCAAGGCCAACGGCGTGAAGCCCGCGCTGTTCAGCGCGAACTCCGAGGGCGCCTGCCCCACCTGCAACGGCGCCGGGGTCGTCTTCACCGACCTGGGGATGATGGCCGGCGTCTCCACCACCTGCGAGGACTGCGGCGGCAAGCGGTTCGACGGGTCGGTGCTGGAGTACCGCTTCGGCGGCCGCGACATCAGCGAGGTGCTCGGGATGTCGGTGACGGAGGCGGAGGAGTTCTTCCGGGAGGGCGAGGCGCGGCTGCCGGCCGCCCACAAGATCGTGCAGCGGATGGCGGACGTCGGGCTCGGCTATCTCACCCTCGGCCAGCCGCTCACCACCCTGTCCGGAGGTGAGCGGCAGCGCCTGAAGCTCGCCACGCACATGGGCGAGAAGGGCGGCGTCTACGTGCTGGACGAGCCGACCACCGGTCTCCACCTCGCCGACGTGGAGCAGCTGCTCGGGCTGCTGGACCGGCTGGTCGACTCCGGCAAGTCGGTGATCGTGATCGAGCACCACCAGGCCGTGATGGCGCACGCCGACTGGATCGTCGACCTGGGCCCCGGCGCCGGCCACGACGGAGGGCGGATCGTCTTCGAGGGCACCCCGGCCGAGCTGGTCGCCGCCCGCTCCACGCTGACCGGCGAGCACCTCGCGCAGTACGTGGGCGCCTGAGACAGGGCAAGGTGGCGCCGGGGTCTTCCGGTCAGGCCCCGGCGTCCCGGCGCGGGATGCCGTACGCCCGTTCGACGTGCAGCCGGAGCACCAGCCTGCGGTCGCGGACCATCGCCGCCCGGAAGTCCTCCCAGTCCGGGTGCTCGCCGTTGACGTCCCGGTAGAGCCGGATCAGCTCCTCCACCGTCTCGTCGTACGGCTGCCCGGCGACCGGCGTCAGCTCGGCGGTGCCCTCGGCCACGGTGTAGGCCCAGCGGTCCTGGGTGGTGACGTGGTAGGACGCCCGGGGGTCGCGCCGCAGATTGCGGGTCTTCGCCCGGTCGTCGGTGAGGGACACGCGGATGACCCGCTCGTCGGGGTAGTAGGCGTGCGTGACGTTGGACAGCTGGGGCCGCCCGTCGCGTTTCAGCGTGACGAGCACTCCGCCGTGCCCCTCGGTGAGCAGGGCGAGCAGTGCGTTCTGTTCTGCGTCCTGGGTCATGCTTGGATCAACGGCCCGCACCGGGCCGGCGTTCCCCGGAGGTGTGCGATGGCGGTGCTGCGGCAGGAGGCCGATCCCGGCGAGGCCGGGCTGGACCCGGACGCGCTGGATCGGCTCGACCGGGAGCTGGCCCGCCGGGTCGACGACGGGGAGATGCCCGGATTCCTCGTCTCCGTCGCCCGCGCGGGGCGCGTCGCGCACCTGACGGCGTACGGGGCGCGGGACGTGGCGGCCGGCCTGCCCGTGGAGAGCGACACCCTGTGGCGCATCTACTCCATGACCAAGCCGGTGACCACCGTGGGCGCGCTGATGCTGGTGGAGGACGGGCTGCTGTCCCTCGACGACGAGGTCGGCCGGCACCTCCCGGCGTTCGCCGAGCCGCGTGTGTACGTGGACGGCTCGGGCGACCAGGTGCGCACCCGCCCGGCGTCCGGCCCGCTGCTCGTACGGCATCTGATGACGCACACGGCCGGGCTGACGTTCGCCTTCTACCACGCCCATCCGGTCGACGCCCTGTACCGCGCGGCCGGGCTGGACTCGTCGGTGGCGCCCGGCACGGACCTCGCCGGGACGACGGACGTGTACGCGGGCCTGCCGCTGCTGTTCGACCCCGGCACACGGTGGAACTACTCGGTCGCCACCAACGTGCTCGGCCGGATCGTCGAGGTCGTCTCCGGCCGCCCCCTCGACGCGTACCTGGCCGAGCGCGTGTTCCGGCCGCTCGGCATGGAGGACGCCGGGTTCGAGGTGACCGACGCGCAGGCGGAGCGGCTAGCGGAACTGTACGGCGAGACGGACGACGGGGGCATCGAGCCGATCGACGGGCTGCCGCTGCGGGGCCGCCCCCGCTTCCTGTCCGGAAGCGGCGGCATGGTGGCCACCGCCCATGACATGCACCGCTTCATGGAACTGCTGCGCCGGCACGGCGAACTCGACGGCACGCGGCTGCTCCGCCCGGAGACGGTGCGGCTGATGACCCGCAACCACCTTCCGGGCGGCGCCGACCTGCGCACCGCCGGCGTCCCTCCGCACGACGACCCCGGCAACGAGGGCGTCGGGTTCGGCCTCGGCGTCTCCGTGGTCGTCGACCCGTCGCGCACCCGGGAGCCGTCCGGCCTCGGCGCCTACGGCTGGAGCGGCGTGGCCACCACGACCTTCTGGGTCGACCCCGGCCGCGACCTGACCGTGCAGTTCTGCACGCAGGTGCGGCCCAGGTCCTCCCACACCGTCTACCGCGACCTCAAACGGCTGGTGCACGAGGCACTCACCGACTGACCAGCCCGCGGCGGCGGTCGCACCGGCCGGCGGGGCGTCAGGACAGGTGCCCGACCGCGTCCAGGTGCGGGAGGTGGTGGTCGAGCCGCTCCCGCTTGGTGCGCAGGTAGGTGATGTTGCTCTCGCACGGCTCGATGAGCAGCGGCACCTGCTCGTCGACCTCCACGCCGTGCCGCACGAGCGCCTCGCGCTTGCGCGGGTTGTTGGACATCAGCCGCACCGACCGCACGCCCAGGTCCTTCAGCATCCCGGCGGCGACGGCGTAGTCGCGGGCGTCGACCGGCAGTCCGAGCGCCAGGTTCGCCTCCACGGTGTCCAGGCCCTCCGCCTGGAGCGCCATCGCGCGCAGCTTGGCGAGCAGACCGATGCCGCGGCCCTCGTGGCCCCTCAAGTAGACGACCACGCCCGCCCCTTCGGCGACGACCGCGCGCAGCGCCGCGGCCAGCTGGTCGCCGCACTCGCAGTGCTGGGAGCCGAAGGCGTCGCCGGTGAGGCACTCCGAGTGCAGCCGGGTGAGCACCCGGTCCGAGCCCAGGTCGCCGTACACGAGGGCCACTTGTTCGTCACCGCGGTCGTGGTCCAGGTATCCGATCGCCTGGAACTTTCCGTACACGGTGGGCAGCGGCGCATTCACGACGCGTTCCACACCGGTCCGCCGCTGAGGCTGCTTGCCGAGTACGCCTATTTTTTCTGTCATGATTCTCGAGTTCCTAAGCAGAGACGAAAGGCCGTGACGGATATGGGTGGTTCACACGAGCGGTCGGCGGCATACGGCCCGGTGCACGGTCTGTTGCCGGCGGATACTACAGAGGATGTACGGACGCGGGGAGCCGGCGTCTCACGTCAGATCGCGGTACTTCCGGTCGGAAGTCATGAACAGCACGGACCCTTCCTGCCGTTGGCGACGGACACCCTGGTCGCCTGCGCGATCGCGCGGGCCGTCGCCGACTCCCACCCCGTGCACCTCCTTCCCCCGGTGACCATCTCCTGCTCGCACGAGCACGCTGCCTGGCCGGGCACGGTGTCCATCTCCTCCGTGACCCTGCACGCGGTGGTGCGGGACATCGCCGACTCCCTGCGCCGCTCGGGCGTCGACACCCTGGTGCTGGTCAACGGGCACGGCGGCAACTACGTGCTGGGCAACGTCGTCCAGGAGGCCTCCGCGCGCGGTGAGCGGATGGCGCTCTTCCCGGCCCCGGAGGACTGGGAGGCGGCACGGGTGCGCGCCGGGGTCGTCACGTCGCTGCTGACGGACATGCACGCGGGCGAAGTCGAGACGTCGATTCTTCTGCACACTTCTCCCGAGGTTCTCCGTCCCGGTTACGAGACGTCCGACCACGTTTCGGACGACCGGCGTCATCTGCTCACCACCGGAATGTCCGCCTATACGGATTCCGGCGTCATCGGCCGGCCTTCGCTGGGCACCGCGGAAAAGGGCAGGGAACTCCTCGCGAGCCTGGCGGATTCCTTCGGCGCGTATTTCTCGCTTCTGACCTCCGACAGCTGAGCGGGAATCCGGACGAGGGGTCCCTGCCGGTCCGGCTGCGGTGTCTCCGTCTCCGTCTCCCGGGCGAGCGGGCGGGGTTCCGGGACGGCCGGTTCCGGGACGGCCCGCGTGGCCACCGTGGAGTGTGCGGGGCCGCCCGTGCGGCGGTCACGGGCGGCCGCGTACCAGCGGGCCACCAGCACCACCGCTCCCGGCAGGCTGGCCGCCAGGCTGAGCACCCCGTACACCACGGCGACCGTCAGCCCCCGTCCCGCGCCGAGCCCCGCCGCGCCGAACGCCCATGCGGCGACGCCCTCCCGCGGCCCCCAGCCGCCCACGTTCAGCGGCAGGCTCATCGCCAGCAGCGCCAGCAGGGCGAGCGGCAGGAGCTGCGCCACCGACGCCGCGGCCCCGGCGACGTCCGCGGCGAGGACGAACATGGCCACGTACCCGGCGAGCACCACCACCGACGACACCAGCACGCCCGGCGCGGTGCTCCGCGAGAACAGCGCCTGCCGTGCCTCGCCGAGCAGCCCGCGCACCGCGCGGGGTTTCCTCCCGGACGGCGCCCGGTTCATCCGCAGGGCCAGCACCACCGCGCAGGCCCCCAGCAGTCCGAGCCCGGCCGGCAGGGCGGCCTGCCGTATCCGGTCGTGGACCGGGGACGGCATGGTGAGCAGGACCGCTCCCCCGGCGGCGAACAGCGCGAGCTGCCCGGCGGTACGCTCCAGCACCACCGCCCGTACGCCCCGCCCGAGGTCACCGGCGTCCTGGCCGTGCCGCACGGCCCGGTGCACGTCGCCCAGGACGCCGCCGGGCAGCGCCGCGTTGAGGAACAGCGCCCGGTAGTAGTCCGCCACGGCCGCCCCGAACGGCAGCCGGATGCCGATGCCGCGCGCCACCAGCGCCCAGCGCCAGGCGCTGAACACGGTGGTCACCAGCCCGATGCCGAGCGCGGCGGCCAGCGTGGGCGCGTCGATGCGCCGCACCCCGTCCACGAAGGCGCCCGTGCCGAGCCGCCAGAACAGCACGGCGAGGATGACGACACCGGCGAGCGTGCCGAGGCGGGTGCGCACGGCGGGACCGCCGAGCCGCCCGAGCAGACGGCGGACTCCGCCCCCGCCCGCCGGCGCCTCCGCCGTGGGCGCCTCGGACCCGGCCGTCTCCCCCGTGTGCGTGCTCATGCGCTGCCGTCCACCGGGCGGCTCAGGGCGAGCAGGTCGGTGTGGTGCACGACCACCCGCAGCTTCCCCGCCGCGCAGGCGTCGAGGCGCTCGGCCAGATAGGCGGCGGCGCGCTCGGACAGCTCCGGCCGCTCCTCCACCGCCGCGCCGACCCAGCCGCGCAGCCACTGCTCGGTCAGCGCGGCGTCCTCCGGGCCTAGCCGCCACGGGCTGGGGTTCAGCCGTACGGTCGCGCCGTGTTCGGTGAACGCCTCGGCGGCGGCGGTGACCGCGTCCGGGCCGAGGAGTCCGCCGCGGCGCTGATGGGCGTTGAACGCCTCGGCGATCTCCGCGTCCAGCGGGTGCGGCTCCGTCAGCTCCACGCGTCCGGCGACCGACAGGGTGAGCAGCGCGGGGCAGCCGGCTCCCGCGCAGGCGGCGGCCAGCGCGCCGACCTCCTCGCGGGTGAGGACGTCGAGCAGGGCGGACGCCGTCACCAGGGAGGCGCCGGCCAGCGCGTCCGGGGTGAGCCGGGCGACGTCGCCGCGCCGGGTCTCGACGGTGACGTGACTGCCGTCGGCGGCGGAGCGCGGGGAGGCCACGGCGGCGAAGTGCAGCAGATAGGGGTCGCGGTCGTGCAGCACCCAGTGCTGCGTGCCGTCCAGACGGGGCGCCAGCCAGCGTCCCATGGAGCCGGTGCCGCAGCCGATGTCGTGCACGACGAGTCCGCCGCCGGCCCGTCCGGGCAGGTTGGCGAGCCGGATCCGCAGCGGGTCCAGCAGGTCGTAGGAGCGGGCGGCGGCGTCGGCCGGTTCGCGCAGCTGGAGCCACTCGGGCGCGTAGCGGGGCGGCTCGTCCTCGCCGGTGTCCCGCAGCCGCACGGTGGCCCGCTCGCCGGGGCGGGGTCCGGCCGGTCCGGCGCCGGGGATGACCGGTGCGCCGTCGGTGGAGCCGCTGGGTGCCATGTCGCCCCCTGGTGTCGCGGGCGCCGCGCCGGTGACGTCCCGGGGTCCGGGCTGGGCCGGGATCGCGGCGGCTGCCTGGGTGGTGGTCGGTCGTGTCATGCCGCCCTCCCGGACGCGGTGGGGAGCCGGCGCAGGACTCCCGCGAGGCTCTGTGCCGTGCCGGCCCAGCCGCCGAGCGCGGCCCTCCGGCCGCGGGCGGCCGCCTTCAGCCGCCGCCGCACGTCGGCCTCGCCGAACCAGCCGCGTAGTTCGGCGGCGATCGCGGCCGGGTTCTCCGGCGGGACGAGGATGCCGGGCACGCCGCCGTCGGGGGCGCGGCCGACGGCCTCGGGCAGTCCGCCGACGTCGGTCGCCAGCACCGGGATGCCGCGGGCCAGGGCCTCGGTGACGGCCATGCCGTAGGTCTCGGCGTAGGAGGTGAGGACCATCAGGTCGGCGGCGGCGTATGCGGCGTCGAGTTCGGCGCCGGACTTGGGGCCGGCCAGCTCCAGCCGGTCCTCCAGACCGTGGTCGCGGACGAGGCCGCGCAGGTGGGCGACGTAGTCGGGGTCGTGTCCGAGTCCGCCGACCAGGGAGCAGGTCCACGGCAGGTCGGTCACCGTCGCCAGTGCCTCCACCAGCCGGTGCTGACCCTTGCGCGGGGTGACCGCGGCGACGCACACCAGGTGCGAGACGCCGTCGGTGCCGGGCGCGAGGGGCGCGATGTCGGCGCCGGGGGCGGCGACATGGACCCGCTCGGGGGCGAGCCCGTGGTGGGAGACGAGCCGGCGCACCGCCCACTCGCTGGTGGCGACGACGGCGGGCACGGCCCGCAGCACCGCGCGCTCGCGGGCGTCCAGCTCGGCCGCGACGGTCGCGTCCAGGCCGGTCTCGTCGCCGAGCGGCAGGTGGACGAGCACCGCCATGTGCAGGCGCCCCTCCTCCGCCTCGGGCACGATCACCTCGGGCACCCCGCAGGCGACCAGCCCGTCGAGCAGGACGACCGCGCCGTCGGGCAGTTCGCGCAACGTGCGGGCGAGTTCGTCGCGGGCGGCCGCGTCGGGGCGGGGCCAGTCACCGGGGACCGGGTGCCGGTGCGCCTGCCAGCCGAAGCCGGGCAGGTCCAGGCACACGCGCCGGTCGTAGGCGTTGCCGCCGCTCGGGGCCGACCGGTCGTCGACCCCGCCGGGCATCACGAAGTGCACGGAGCGCAGGGACATGGGGATGATCCCGCCGTTCCTCCGGAAGGACGCCTGCAGGGGCACGTAGTCCAGGCGGCCGGCGCCGCCTCGGCCTGCCGTCCGGGTGGTGTCGAGCGTCCTGCCGGTCGTCGTCTCGGTCGTGTCGACAGGGGTGCCGACGGTCGTGTCGGTCACAGCGCACGCTCGTAACTCGCCCAGGCGATGTGCGACTCGTGCAGGGTGACGGCGATCGCCGCGATGCCCTTGGCCCCCTCCCCGAGCGCTCCCTTGTGGATGCGCTCGGCGAGCCGGTCGGCGATGACCTTGGCCAGGTACTCGGTGGACGTGTTCACCCCGGCGAAGTCGGGCTCGTTGTCGAGGTTGCGGTAGTTCAGCTCTCCCACGACGGCCCCGAGTTCCTGCGTGGCCAGGCCGATGTCGACGACGATGTTGTCCTCGTCCAGCTGTTCGCGCCGGAAGGTGGCGTCCACGAGGAACGTGGCCCCGTGCAGGCGCTGGGCCGGTCCGAAGACCTCGCCGCGGAAGCTGTGGGCGATCATGATGTGATCGCGGACGGTGATGCTGAACAACGGACGACCCTCCAGGTGCGGCGCGTCTGTTCCCCGCCGGTCTGGAGGCGGGGATGTCGAGTAGTACGGCTGGCTTCCTTCCCGTGTTCAGCGTCGGTCGTGTCTTTTCTCAGGTCAGGCGTGTGTGCCCGCTCCGGGGCCGTCGTAGCGCACCCGGTGGCACAGCGCGGGAAGCTCGCCGGAGGCGAGGCGGGGCATGAGGGCGGGCAGGTCCTCGAAGGGCGACTCGCCGGTGACGAGGGCGTCGAGGGCGGGGTCGGCGAGCAGGTCGAGGGCGAGGGCGAGACGGTCCCCGTAACTCCGGTGCGCGCGGGCCGGGGAGACGGTGCCGACCTGGCTGCCGCGGACGGTCAGCCGCCGGGAGTGGAACGCCTCGCCCAGCGGCACGCTCACCTTCCGGTCGCCGTACCAGCTGAGCTCGACGACCGTGCCCTCGGGCCGCAGCAACTCCAGCGCGCGGGCGAGTCCCTGCTCGGTGGCGCTGGCGTGCACCACCAGGTCGCGGTCCCCGTCGGCGTCCGCGGGCAGGGCGAAGCCCACCCCCAGGGCCGCGGCGGTGCTGGCCCGCGCGGGGTCGGCGTCGACGAGCTGGACGCGCACGCCGGGGAAGCGGGCGAGCAGCGCCGCCACCGAGCAGCCGACCATCCCGCCGCCGACCACGGCGATCCGGTCGCCGACCAGGGGCGCCGCGTCCCAGAGGGCGTTGACGGCGGTCTCCACGGTGCCCGCGAGCACCGCCCGCCCGGCCGGCACCGACTCGGGCACGGGCGTCACGGCCGCCGCCGGCACCACGTACCGCGTCTGGTGCGGGTACAGGCAGAACACCGTCCGCCCGGTGAGCGACGCCGGCCCCTCCTCGACCACGCCGACGCTCAGGTAGCCGTACTTCACCGGCCCGGGGAAGTCGCCTTCCTGGAACGGCGCCCGCATCGCGCCGTGCTGACTCTCCGGCACCCCGCCGCGGAACACGAGCGTCTCCGTGCCCCGGCTGACCCCCGAGTACAGGGCGCGCACCACGACCTCGTCCGGGCCCGGCTCCGGCAGGTCCACCTCACGGATCTCGCCCCGGCCAGGTGAGTCGAGCCAGAACGCACGTGCGGCGCGGTTCATCGAAGTCCTCCTGAACGATCGGGATCCTGCGCGCGTACGGAGTGGTGCACAGGCCGCGCACAAGGTAGCGGCGTTGATCGACTCTGTCACACGGCCGGAGGGTGTTCGGTGGCCCTGAACAACACGTACGACGCGAGGCTCGTCCAGCAGGAGACCGCACTGGGAGCGGGCGTACAGATCCTGCTGCTGGCCCTGATCGGTACCGCGATCGGCATGGGCCCCGCGGGCTGGGTCACGGGCCTCGCGTTCGCCATCGCCACCTGGGCGGTGCTGTCCCGGGCCCTGCACCGGGCGGGGTCGCGCACCTTCGGTCCGGCGAACCGGGTCACCCTCGGCCGGGCCACCCTCGTCGGCGGGGTGACCGCGCTGGTCGCGGACTCGTTCCAGGACTCACCTCCTGTCTCCCTCTTCGTCGGCCTGACGGCCGTGGCCCTGATCCTCGACGGCGTCGACGGCAAGGTCGCCCGCAGGACCGGCACCTCGACCCCGCTGGGCGCCCGCTTCGACATGGAGGTCGACGCCTTCCTGATCCTGGTGCTGAGCGTGTACGTGTCGATGGCGATGGGCCCCTGGGTGCTGCTGATCGGCGCCATGCGCTACGTGTTCGTCGCCGCCGCCCGGGTGTGGCCGTGGCTGACCGCGCCGCTCCCGCCGAGCACGGCACGCAAGACGGTCGCGGCACTCCAGGGCGTGCTGCTGCTGGTGGCGGCCTCCGCGCTCCTTCCTCACGTGGTCAACGTCGGCGTCGTGGCCCTGGCGCTCGGCCTGCTGGTGTGGTCGTTCGGCCGTGACGTGCTGTGGCTGCACCGCACCCACCGGGCGACGACGCAGGCGGCGCCGGCGGCTGCGGCCGGGCGCGGGGCGCGGCGGGAACTGGTGACGAGCTGACACCGCAGGCGGGCAGCGCGCGTCACACACCCGTGCGCCCTTGTCGCCCCGCTACTCGATCCCCGTGGCGTCCAGCAGCCGCACCAGCTCCTTCCGCCCGTACCCGAGCCGTCTCGACCGGTGCGCGGCCGTCAGCACCAGATGCGCCACCCGCGCGGCCGCGTCACTGCTCCGCACCTCGGCGTCCGGCCACTCCTCCGGTCTCTCGGCCACCCGCAGGCCGTTCATCACCAGCCCGTGGTCGCGCCGGATCTCCGCGACCGTGGCGGCGACGGCGTCCAGCAGCGTCTTGCCCGGGCGCTCGCACTCCAGGGCGAAGTGCCCGTGGTCGGCCGGCAGGCACCCTTCGGGCGGCCTCGCCCGCAGTCCCGCGTACCGCTCGTCCTCGAAGCCGCAGCTCCCGTCCTCCTCGTGGGTGAGCAGGAAGCGGTGGTGTCCCGGCGGGACCGGGGGCGGCGGGGGCGTGTACTCCCAGCCCGCGTCCTCGTACAACTGCCGCTTCACCTCCTCCTCGTCGGCGTGGGTCACGGTGAAACCGTTGGTCTCGTTGCGCCCGGTGACCGTGCCGTCGGCGTTCCGCAGGAACTGCAGCGTCATGGTGTCTCTCCCGTCGTCGGTGCCTCGCGGGGGCGACGACCGCCCCCGTCACCCCGTCGAACGGCCCGCAGGACCACCCAGTGCCCGCTTCGGGCGTTATCACCGGATCGCGTGAAATGGCCGACGGTGGGAACTCTTCCGCATCGACGGGGTGCCGGGCCCCCACCGGCTCGGCAACTCCTCCACCCGCCCCCACCTGCGGTTGTTACGCTCCCCGGATGAGGATTCCGGGACCCGAAGAGATCCGCGCGCTGCACCAGAAGCACGCGCCGACGGCCGGGGCGTTCGCCTCCGTCCACCGCCACTGCGAGATCGTCCGGAGCATCGCCGAGCAGTTGCTCGCGTCGCCGCACCTCGCCCACCTCGACGCGGAACTGGTCCGGGCCGGCTGCCTCCTGCACGACATCGGCGTCTACCGTCTCTACGACGACGAGGGACGGCTGGACCACAAGAACTACATCCGGCACGGCCTGCTCGGCCAGGAACTTCTGGAGGGCGAGGGCTTCCCCGCCGCCCTCTGCCGCTTCTGCTCCCACCACACGGGGGTCGGGCTGACCCGGCAGGACGTCGTGCGCCAGAACCTCCCGGTCCCGCCCGCGGACTATCTGGCGGAGACGCCGGAGGAGCGGCTGGTGATGTACGCGGACAAGTTCCACTCCAAGTCGCACCCCGACCGATTCGTCTCCCTCGACGCCTACGCCGCCCACGTCCGCCGCTTCGGCGAGGAGAAGGTGACCGCCTTCCAGGCCCTGCGCGACGAGTTCGGCGACCCGGACCTCACCCGCCTCATGCCAAAGGTGGAACAGCCGCCCGTCACCAGCTGACACCGGGCGTGCGACAGCCGCCCGTCCCCGACTAAGGGCGGGCGGCACCCGGAACCGCCCCTCACTCCTCCGGCAGGTGTGCGTCCGGCGCGTCCGGGCGGTGGTCGGGGAGGCTGGAGCGGGTGGACGCCTCGTGGCGCACCCGCAGGAACTCCAGGTACCGCTCGTACTGGTCGAGGCTGTCGGCGATGAGCTGCTCCTTGGTGTAGCCCATCACGTCGTAGTCCTGGTTGCCCTCGGCGAGACGCACCTCGAACCGCACGTAGGAGTCGTGCTCGGCGACCGACCGGGTGGCGAACGCGGGGGTGGGGCGCTCGACGGGCCACACCTCGTAGAGGAACACGTCGCCCTCGCCGGCCGGCACGCGCAGGCCGACGTGGGTGAGGCCGTTCTCCTCGACGGTGCCTTCCAGGACCTCCGCCTCGGCTCCCTGCTGCCGCAGTTCCTGCGCCACCTCCGCGAAGGCGGGCCGGGCCACGTGGTCCACGAACCGCGCGGCCGCCCGCCGGCCCGGGAACGACATCGCGCGCGCCAGCCGGTGCCGCCAGTTCGGCGCGCCGTGCAGCCCCTGCTGCATGGTGCGTCCGGAGAGCGAGCCGGGCAGCGTGGTGACGCTCGCCTCGGCCTTCATCCGCTCCGTCCTCAGGGCGAGATAGAGCCCCGCCATGATCAGGAACATCACGAAGGAGAAGGGCAGGCCCATGATGATGGTGGCGTTGGTGAGTGCCTGCACACCGCCGACGATGAGCATCGCGAGGGTGAGCAGACCGGTCGCCACCGCCCAGAAGATGCGCAGGTACGTCGGCGCGTCGGTCATCGGGGTGGGCAGGTCGGCGCTGAGGTTGCCCATCACCAGGGCGCCGGAGTCGGCGGAGGTGACGTACAGCAGCAGGCCGACGAAGGTGGCGAGTCCGGCGCTGAACGTGAAGCCGGGGAACTGCTCGAGCAGGCTGTAGAAGCCCTGTTCGGGGACGTTCATGGCGATCTCGCCGAACTCGGTGTTGCCGTCGCGCACCAGGAACAGGGCGCTGTTGCCGAAGATCGCCAGGAAGAGCCCGGTGAAGAGGAACGGGATGACCAGCGTCGCCGCGACGAACTCGCGCAGGGTGCGGCCGCGGGAGATGCGCGCCAGGAACAGGCCGACGAACGGCGCCCAGGCGACCCACCACGCCCAGAAGAACAGCGTCCACGCGTCGAGCCACTCGGTGGGCTGGTCGTAGGCGAAGGTGTTCAGGGTCATCGAGGGGAAGCCGCTGACGTAGTCGCCGACGTTCTGGACGATGGCGTTGAGCAGCCGGAACGGCTCGCCGACGACGAGGATGTAGAACATCAGCAGGGCGGCGAGCAGGATGTTGAGCTGCGACAGCCGGCGGATGCCCTTGTCGACGCCGGAGACCGCGGACACGGTGGCCATGCCCACCGCGATGACGATGAGCGCGATCTGCGCCGTCAGTCCTTCGGGGACGTCGAAGAGCGCCTTGAGACCGTAGTTGAGCTGCACCACGCCGATGCCCAGGGTGACGCCGATGCCGAAGACGGTGCCGATGATGGCGGCGAGGTCGACGGTGTCGCCGATCCGGCCGTGGATGCGGCGTCCGATGATCGGGTACAGCGCGGAGCGGATGGCGAGCGGCAGCCGGTACCGGAAGGAGAAGTAGCCGAGCGCCATGCCCATCAGCGCGTACATGCCCCAGCCGGTGATGCCGTAGTGGAACAGCGTCCAGACGACCGCCTGCCGGGCGGCCGCCAGCGTCTGAGGGTCGCCCTCGGGCGGCGCGAGGTAGTGGCTGACCGGGCCCGACACCGAGAAGAACATCAGGTCGATGCCGATGCCCGCCGCGAACAGCATCGACCCCCAGGTGAACAGGCCGTAGTCGGGCCGGGAGTGCTTGGGGCCCAGCTTGACGGCACCGTACTTGGACGCGGCGACGAAGACGACGAACAGCAGGTAGAGGGTGGCGGCGAGGAAGTAGTACCAGCCGAACCAGTGGGAGATCTTGCCGACGACGACACCGATGGCGTCCTCGGCGCCCGACGGGGTGACGATCGCCCAGAGGGAGATCGCCAGGACGAGGAGGGCCGCGCCGAAGAAGACGACGGGCTTGAGGCGGACCGGGCGGTACGGTTCGTCCTCGGGCGGCGGTTCCTCCGGCGCCCCGGCGCCCTTCTCCCTCACGGTCACCGCGTCGCCGCCCGGCCGTCCGGACCGGGGCGTCCGGTGATGAGGTCGGCGGCGCGTTCGGCGGCGAGCAGCACCGTCACCATGGGGTTGATGGTGGGCATCGTCGGGAACACCGAGGCGTCGACGACGCGCACGCCTTCGGCGCCGCGCAGCCGCATCTCCGGGTCGCACACGGCCATCGGGTCGTCGGCGGCTCCCATCCGGCAGGTGCCCGCCGGGTGGTAGACGGTGTGGGCGACGCGACGGCCGTACTCCGACAGGTCGGCGTCGGAGGTGACACCCGGACCGGGCGCCACCTCGCGCACGAGCCAGTCCTTCAGGGGGTCGGTCGCGGCGACCTCGCGGGCCACCTTGAGCCCTTCGACGATCGTGCGCTCGTCGTGGCCGCCGGGGTCGGTGAAGTAGCGGAAGTCCAGGGCGGGGTGCTCGGACGGGTCCGAACTGCGCAGCCACATACGGCCGGTGGAGCGGGCGCGGGGCACGTTCGGCGTCATGCACACCCCGTGCTCGGGCACCGGGTAGCCGAGCCGTTCGGTGTTGACGGTGAACGGCACCTGGTAGAAGTGGAACATCAGGTCGGGCCGCGGCTGGTTCTTGTCCATGCGCAGGAACAGGCCGGCGTCGGAGTCCATCGCGGACTTGGGCGGCAGGGGGCCACGGGTCTCCCAGACGATCACCGACTCGGGGTGGTCCAGCAGGTTCTCCCCCACGCCGGGCAGGTCGACGCTCACGTCGATGCCGAGGCGGCGCAGGTCGTCGGCCGGTCCGATGCCGGACAGCATCAGCAGCCGCGGGGTGTCGATCGCCCCGGCGCACAGCAGCAGTTCACGGGTCGCGCGTACGGTGGCGGGCTCACCGTCGGCGCCGCGCACCGCGACCCGGGTGAGCCGGCCCGCCTCGTCGGTGAGCAGCCGGTGCGCCCAGGTCTCCAGCAGCAGCGTGAGGTTGGGGCGGTCGAGGACGGGGTGCAGATAGGCGACGGAGGCGGAGGAACGCTTGTTGCCCTCCGGCTCGTAGGCCAGGGAGAAGAAGCCGGTGCCGTCGGCGAAGGGCTCGGCGTTGAAGTCGGCGACGACGGGGACGCCGGTGGCACGGGCGGCGGCGGTCACGAAGTCCTTGGCGATGGGGTTCCGGTCGGCGTCCGCCACCGGGACGATGGTGGTCCGCAGCCGGTCCCGGTACGGCAGGATCGTGCCCGGGTCCCAGCCGGCGCAGCCGGCGGCCACCCAGTCGTCGAGGTCCTGCGGCAGCGGCAGGAAGCTGATCAGGGTGTTGTGGGAGGAGCAGCCGCCCAGGACGCGGGCCCGCGAGTGCAGGATGTGGGAGTTGCCGCGCGGCTGTTCGACGGTCGTGTAGCCGTAGTCGAACTCCGAGCCGAGCAGGTTGATCCAGTTGCGCAGGCGCAGGATACGGTCGTCGCCCACGTCGCTGGGTCCGCCTTCCACGACGCAGACGCGGCAGTCGGGGTCCTCGCTGAGCCGTGCGGCGAGCACACAGCCGGCGGTGCCGCCGCCGACGATGACGTAGTCGTGGTCCGACTCCGCGCCGTGAGGGGTGGTGGAGGCCATGAGCTGCCTTTCTTCGGAACCGTGGGGTGGGGGAAGGGCCGGCGTGACGCGGCTCGAGTGACGCGGTCGGGGTCAGTCGCCGCCGCTCGTGCCCTTGAACCAGCCGGAAGGTCCCGGGGCGAGGTTCTGGTAGATGTGCTTGGCCTCCTGGTACTCGCGCAGGCCCGTGGGCCCGAGCTCCCGCCCGACGCCGGAGCGGCCGAAGCCGCCCCACTCGGCCTGCGGAACATAGGGGTGGAAGTCGTTGATCCACACGGTGCCGTGCCGCAGCCGCTGCGCGACCCGCTGCGCTCGGCTCGCCTCGGACGTCCAGACGCCGCCGGCCAGCCCGTAACGGGTGTCGTTGGCGAGTGCCACGGCCTCGTCCTCGGTGCGGAACCGTTCGACGGTGACCACCGGCCCGAACACCTCCTCCTGCACGATGCGCATGGACCGGTCGCAGTCGGCGAAGATCGTCGGCAGCAGGAAGTAGCCGCGGCTCAGGGCGGGGTCGTCGGGGCGGGCGCCGCCGGTGACGAGCCGGGCGCCCTCCTCCTTGCCGAGGGCTATGTAGCGCTCGACCTTCTCCCGGTGCTCGGCGGAGCTGAGCGGCCCGCTCTCGGTGCCCTCCTCCAGGCCGTTGCCCAGCCTGATCTGCCGGGTGCGCTCGGCGAACGCCTCGACGAACCGGTCGTGCAGCGAGTCCTCCACCAGCAGACGCGACCCGGCGGAACAGACCTGCCCGGCGTGCAGGAAGGCGGCGTCGAGGGCGTAGTCGACGGCGGCCTCGAAGTCGGCGTCGGCGAACACGATGTTGGGATTCTTGCCGCCGAGCTCCAGGGCGATGTTCTTCGGCCCCTCGGCGGCGGCGGCCATGATGGCGCGCCCGGTGGCCAGGCCGCCGGTGAAGGACACCAGGTCGACCTCGGGGTGGGAGGTCATGGCGGCGCCGACGGTCGCTCCGGAGCCGAGGACCAGGTTGGCGACTCCGCGCGGGGCGCCGGCCTCCTCGATCAGCCGGAACAGGGCGATGGTGGTGAGGGGGGTGATCTCGCTGGGCTTGAGGATGATGGTGTTGCCGGCCGCCAGCGCGGGAGCGACCTTCCACGACGCCTGCAGCAGCGGATAGTTCCAGGGGGCGATGAGCGCGCACACGCCGACGGGCTGGTGGACGACGCGGCTGAGCACGTCGGGGCCGACGTCGACGACGCGTCCGCCGTCCTTGCCGGCCAGCTCCGCGAAGTAGCGGAAGGCGTTGGCGACGTCCTCGACGTCGAAGCGGCCCTCGGCGAGCGTCTTGCCGGTGTCGAGCGTCTCGGTGCGGGCGATCTCGTCGATGTCGCGCAGCAGCAGGTCGTGCACCCGCATCAGCAGATCGGCACGGCGCCGGGTGGGGGCGTTCACCCAGTCCTCCTCGTCGAAGGCACGGCGGGCCGCCCGCACCGCCCGGTCCACGTCGGAGGCGTCGGCCTCGTCGACGGTGGTGATGACGGAGGCGTCGTACGGATTGATCACCTCGCGCCGCCCTCCGCCGGCGGCGGTCGTCCACTCCCCGTCGATGTACAGCTCACCCATGGCGGGCGCCTCCTTCGCATCCGACCGGTACCGGCTCGGGCGGCCGGCCGGCAGCACGGCCATGGTGCGGGGGTACGCGCCGGGGCGCTCGGTGATCGTTGCGGACGGGTGGTGGGGAGGCCGGGCGGGTGACAGCCCGTCCCGGGGCATCCCTCGACGCGAGCGCTGTTGCGGTGCGGTGCCGCGCGGGGCGGAGAAGGGCGGGGGAGCCAGGGTGAATGTCCGGGAACGAATCGAGAACGTGGGGGATCTGCCGCCGGTGTTGGCTGCGGTCCTCGGGGTCGTGGTGATCGCCCTGATCGTCGGATGGGCGTGGGCGCTGCTCCGGCTGCCGGACCACACGAAGCTACGGAGCCCGGAGGCGCGTGGGCGGGCGCGGCGGCGAGGGGAGAGTCAGAAGCGGCAAAGGGCGCTGCGCCGGCGGCGGGAGTCGTTGCAGCGCGGGAGGGGCAGGGGCCGATCGCGGCCGGCGAACGGATCGAATCCCGGCCACCGCTACCTCACCACCCTGCTCGAAGGCAGGCGCTCCGTACCGCCATGCGCCTGAAGCCGGGCGGAGTGATACGTGAACGCCGGTCGTGCGAGTCAGTTCGCGCCCGGGACGTCGACGACCTTGCCGTCCTCGTCGAGGGTGTGGTCCTGCCAGTACAGGTCCCACTTGTCGCCCACCTGCTGCGGCACCTTGCCCTGCGGGTACTTCACGAACCCCGCCGGGGGCTCTTCATTGTTCGAAACACACATGGAACCGGTCCCGCCTACGGACAGGGCCGGGTACTCGTCGGCGCCGCAGATGTCCTCCTTGTACTCGAAACCGGCGCATCCGGTCACTGCTACGACAGCGACCGCGCTCGCGAATGCGGCAACGGCGATACGAGCTCTGCCGGTCCGGGGAGCGGTGGCGGTCCGGGACGCACGGCGGGTTATGTACATGATCTTCTCCAATCGTTCCGCGTGCGTCCATCCTCAGCGCCCGGACGCCTTCGGCCCCTGAGTACCTGGACTCAATTTCGTCCTGTGCGGATACCCAGAACACCGTAGCGGGCGGGGCGTTGGGGACGGGCCGAACGGGCTCTGCCCACGGCTCCCGGGCAGCAGCTCCAGGTCGCTCTCCGCGCGGTCGAACTGCGCGGCCCGCAAGGTGACTCGGTGCCGGACCGGGTCCTGGGCGACTTCACATCATGCCGTGCGGTCGCCCTCCCTCAGGCGGGCGAGATCGGCGCGGCCCGCCGCGCGCACGGTCTCCTACAGCTGAGGACCCTCAGAGCCCAGCCGGTCGTATGCGCACCTCTCCTCCGCGTTGAGGTCGAAGTCGAAGGGGAAGGCGGCCGGCTCGGCCAGGCGGCGGTCCTGCCGCAGCAGCCGTAGCGCGTGATCGGACATGCGGCGGAACGTAGCACCGCCCGCTGACCGCCGACTCGCGGCCCATTGCGAGAAGGGCCATGCGTCGCGAATGTGCTCGGGTCCATGCGGCTGATCACCTACTCGCAGGAAAGCAAGCCGGGTGCGGGCAACGCCGTCACCCGGCGAAGGCGTCCACGCCGGTCAGCTCCGCCGACAGGGCCCACAGCCGGGCCGCCTGCTCGGGGTCGGTCGCCCAGTCCTTGACCCCGACGCGCCCGCCGTCGGCCGGGGCCGGCTCGGCGACGTCGCAGTCCTCCAGGTACAGGCCGCCCAGGCCCGCCAGCTGGGGGGAGGTCGCCGCCCACACCTGGGTCGCGGCACCCTGCTCGGGCGTCTTGAAGCCGGGCTGGGGGATCTCGTTGCCTTCCTCGTCGATCCAGCCGTTGGCGATCATCTCCTCGCGGGGCAGATGGCGCTGAAGAGGCGTGAGGATGCCACCGGGGTGCAGTGAGAAGGCGCGGACACCGCGGTCGCCCGCGAGCCGGTCGAGGTGGACCGCGAACAGAGCGTTCGCGGTCTTGGCCTGCCCGTAGGCATGCCACTTGTCGTAGCCCCCGCGGAACTGGACGTCGTCCCAGCGGATGCCGGAGTAGTGGTGGGCGCGCGAGGACACCGACACCACCCGGGCGCCACCGGGCTCGATCGCCGGCCACAGCCGGTTGACGAGGGCGAAGTGCCCGAGGTGGTTGGTGGCGAACTGGGCCTCCCAGCCGGGTCCGACCCGGGTCTCCGGGCAGGCCATGATGCCGGCGCTGTCGATCATGATGTCGATGGTCCGGCCACCGGCCAGGAACCGTTCGGCGAAGCCGCGGACGCTGTCCTGGTCCGCCAGGTCGAGCTCGTCCACCTCGACGCCGCTCAGACCGGCCAGCGCCTCGTCGGCGGTGGACCGGCGGCGGGCGGGGACGACGACGAGGGCGCCGGCCCGGGTGAGGGCGCGGGTGGTCTCCAGGCCGATCCCGGAGTAGCCGCCCGTGACGATCGCGAGCTTTCCGGTGAGATCGATGCCCGCCAGGACCTCGTCCGCGGTGCTGTTCGCTCCGAAACCGGAGCCGATCTTGTGCTGTGCAGTCTTCATGTCCGAAACGCTACGAATTGGAGTGCTCTCGAAGTCAAGCGGGCCTGCGGCGCCAGCCCTCAGTCCGTGGTCGTGCTGGACGGCGCCCAGGGCACCTGCCGGATGCCGGTGGCCGCGGACGCGGATGGGCTGCAGGACGCCTGGTTCGCGCGGGCGCGCTCGCGGGGGAGCATGGCGAACACCTCCGTGACCGGGAACACGCGCATCCGCGCGGGCGCGCTCGCGGGGGAGCATCAGTCGCGGGACCTTCGGTACGCCGCAGACCACCGAATGGTCAGCAGGGGCCCTCGGCGATGGCGACCGTCCGGAACGACCGAACGCCGGTACGCACACGCGTGGTGAGCACCGCCCCGCGTCCGCAGGAAATCCCCCTTTCAGCCTCACCCGTTGTCACAGGCAAGCGTTATTCTCGCTAAGCGCTTGTGACACGTGTGTCGTACGACAACGGGGGGTGTCCATGCTCGGCCGGGATCAGTTGTTCCCACAGGACTGTCCGGGAGGTCACCCGGGCATGTCGACAGGGGCGGGGATCGACGTCCAGCGGCAACTGGAGTCGCTGATCCAGGACTTCCGCGCGGGCGACCCTCCGATGCCGGTGATCGTGCTGCACGCGGAGGACGCCGAGGACGACGACCGCGTGACGGAGCTCGTAGACGAGCTGCGCGAAGGGCAGCAGAGCCACGGCACGCGTCTCGCCGTCGCCCCCACCGAGCCGCCGCAGGAGGATCCGGATCTGGACCCCACCGCCCAGGCCGTACGGCTCCTGCGCGACCTGGGTGACAGCCGGAAGTGGGGCGACCGTTCGGCCTCCTACCGCCCCTACTCCTTCCCCCGGCTGGGACTGGTCCGGGCCCTCCAGGACGCCACCGACGACCAGGAGATGGGCGAGCACTGGCCGACCGCCCCGGCGGGCACCCCGGACGGCAACGCCCAGCGCGAACAGGCCCAGACACAGCTGCTGCGCATCCTCGCCCGGCAGCGCTGGCGCCCCCGCAGACCGGCCCGCCGCAACCGGCAGGCGCTGCTCAACGACGTGCAGCAGTTCCTCCCCGCGGGCGTCCTGGGCGCGCTGACCTCGCTGCTGACCCGCCCCGAGTGGTACATCGCCGTTCTCGCGGGCATCGGTCTGATGATCCTGCTGGCCGCGCTGAACCATGTGCCTGGGCGCGCGCCCCTCTTCCTGTGGCTGCGCAGGGAGAGCCGCTGGTTCCTGACCACGACGTTCCTCCAGTCCGCGGCCCGCCGGCAGTCGACCAGCGTACGGCTGCTGCGGCCCGTCCGCTCCTGGCGCGCCATCGCCGCCCGCGCCTACGACGTCGCCGAGGCCATGCGGGAGGGCGGCGTCTTCCCCCTCCAGCTGTACGTGCTGGCGCTCTTCGAAGATCTGCGTGACAACCACCGGCGGGCCGGCTGGGATCTGCGCGGCCTCAAGCGGACGCGTCCGCCGGTGCTGATTCTGCGCCGGGTGAGCCGGGAGAACGGCGGCATCGAGCTGATCAAGGCGGTCAGCGACGTCCGCAGCCGGCGCAGCGAACTGGACCCCCTGCTGATCGTGGCCGCCGTGGCGGCGGACGACGCGTCGCTGCTCGACCGGGGCACCGACACCGGCACACACCCGAACGGCGCCCACTCCCGTTCGCAACCGCTGTCCCGCCCCGCGCGCCTGCAGCAACGCCTGAGGCACTGGTACGACGAATGGGCCGGGAACCTGCGCGCCGACCAGTCCCCGAGCAGGGCCAACGCCCTGCCCTGGGTGCTGCGCATCGCCCTCCCCCATGACGAGCTGGTCCAGCTGCGGCAGGCGGACTGGCGGTGCGTGCGGGCCCGGCACCGGCCGCCCGTGGCGCGGATCGTATGGTCGGCGTACAGCCTGACGCTGGTCCTCGCGCTGGCCGCCACCCTCGGCGTCGTGCACGCCCGCGACCTGCACCGCACGTACTGCTCGGCGGGTCTGCTGACCGCCGACCGCGACACCGAGCTGCGCCCCGCGCCGGGCGGCGGCACGGAGTGCGTGGGCATCTCGACCGGCGACGTGCGATTCGGCTCCCACCTCGAGGGCGGTTCCGACTCCGAGGGCGGGCGGCTGCGCGAGCTGGAGAAGCTGGTGCACGCCGAGAACGCCAAGGTGCTGAACGACAATCCCCGCGCCTACGTCACGGTGGTGTACGCGGGCCCGCTGAGCTCGGCCACGGTGGATCCGTCCCTGGTCAAGGGCGCCGAGGAGCTGGCCGGCGTGTACCTCGCCCAGCGCGTGGTGAACGAGAACTACCGCGTCAAGCTACGCGTGTTGCTCGCCAACGGCGGCGCGGACATGGGACACCAGCGCTTCACCGCCGACGCGATCGCGCGGTACGCCGAGCGCGATCCGACGGTCGTCGGTGTCGTCGGCTTCGGCCGCGACCTGCAGAGCAGCCCCGCCGTGACCCGCCGGCTGCTGGAGGCGGGCCTGCCCATCGTCTCCGGCACCAACTCGGCAACGTACTGCCGAAGGACTTCTCCAACTGGTTCAGCCTCGCGGCCCCCGACGAGCACCAGGCGGAGGCGCTCGGTCTGATTGCGCAGCAGCTCCACGGCAAGGGCGAGGCCCCGTACGCCCTCGTCCTGGCCCGCGACACCAAGGCGTCGCAGGACCGGTACACCAGCGAACAGGCCTACTACGGCGGGGAGATGCTGCGTAAGAAGGGTTTCCGGCTGCTGCCTTCACGGACCTACCGGGTGGCGAACGGCAAGCCCGAACTCCGGCTGCACGCGGAGAGCATCTGCCGGGGCGAGGACGTCCCATCGGTCATCTACTTCGCGGGACGCGTCGAGGACATCGGCCCGCTGATGACCCAGCTGGGCGTCGAACCGGGGTGCGCCAACCGGGAGATCTCAATCCTCACCGGGGACGACCTGAGCAAGGCGAAGTTCTCCGGCATGGGCGGCCGGGACGGCGTGGCCCCGCGCATCACGCTGTACCACGCTGCGCTGGCGGAGCTCCGGGAGGCGGCGTCCGGGACCGCCTTCTACCAGGACGCGGCCCAGTTCCTCCTCTGGCTCGAGCCGGGCGAGGCGACCTACGACGCCCCCGGTTTCGCCAGCGGCCAGACGGCCCTCGCCCACGACGCCACCCGCGCGCTGTACTGGGCGGCGAGCCTCGGCGACGTACGCCAGAGCCGGGCCGCCACCTGGGTCAACCTGAGGGTCGTCAAGCTGGAGGGCATGGCCACCGGCACGATCGACTTCACCGACGCGCCCCTGTACGGCGAACGTCACGGCCACAGCATCGTCCTCGCGCGTGTGCGCAGGACACCGGAGGGGCTGTCGAATGCGGAGGTGCTGTGCAGCAGGCCGGCGGGGGTGAGCAGGCCGCTGGATGTGGAGCAGTGTTCGATCAGGTGAGGCGGGCGTCCTGTCGTGAACGCTTCGATTGCGGCATCCTGGCGGCCGCCCCTGTCCGCTGACATCGCCGCGCGACGCCGCACGTCGCAGTTCGGAGACAGCCTTGCGCTCGACACGCATCGCCCTGGTCGGCCTCGTGGCCCTGGTGGGCAGTCTGCTCGTGGCGACACCCGCGCAGGCGGCGCCGGTGTTCAAGGCGCCCTTCGCCTGCGGCCAGAAGTGGACGTACAGCCACCACTCGGCCGAGGTCCGCCAGGCGCTCGACTTCGTCCGCAGCGACGGCGGCGCCACGAGCGGCGCACCCGTCCTCGCGTCGGCGGCCGGCACCGCCACCCGGCACTACGAGGCGAACGGCGCCGGCAACCACGTCGTGATCGACCACGGCAGCGGCTGGAAAACCTACTACTTCCACCTGAACACCTTCTCCGTCGCCAACGGCGCCTACGTCGGCCAGGGGCAGCAGATCGGCACGACGGGCAGCACCGGCAACAGCTCCGGCGCCCACATCCACTACGAACAGCTCCTCAACGGCGTCGGCCAGCGGATCACCATCAACGGCACCGCCCTCGCCTACCCAGGCTCGTACGGCAGCTACCACCTGACGAGCGACAACGGCTGCGGCACGGGCGGCCGTTACTGGGTGGACACCTTCGCCGACGCGACGGGCTACGCCCAGCCGAACACCAACGACGCACAGGGCGTCCTCTACGCGGGCACCAACTACGTGTACTGCAAGGTGTGGGGCCAGGAGATCCGCGGCGCGAACGGCACCTACAACCACTGGTGGCTGAAGACGGACCTCGACGTCACCTACGCGGGCAAGAACGGGCGCGGGGCGTATGTGTCGGCGTACTACCTGTCGCGGTGGGGGAACGACGAGGCGCGGGACAACGGTGGGGCGGTCATTCCGGACTGCTGACGCCGCCCGTGGCCCGGGATGACACGCGCGTACGCCCGCCTCTTCAGCCGGGCACGGGTACGGCCATACCCCGGTCGATGTCGCCGGCCTTCGGCGCGTCGGCCCACGGCCGCCTCCCGACGGAGCACGCGAACCCCGCGCTGTGACCGGCGAGGCCGGGGAACACATTTGCGACGTGCGATGACGGCGGGTCATACTCCCCCTCCCCCCACGCCCTTCCCCGCTGCCTTTCCGCCTCAGGAGGACTCCGCCCCCATGGGTGAATTCGTTCGTGCGCAACTCTTCATGACGGTCACAGCACACCAAGGCGGTGCGTGACCGGTGGAGATCACCCGCCTCATCGTCGTCGGACTGGGCGTGGCCGTGTCCGTGGCCTACTACCGCCGTTCCGCAGGAGGGCCTTCCTCGCCTCGCAGATCGGCCCGCAGGGCCGAGGCACTGGGTTTTCTGCCCCGGTCCGCCCAGAACACGCTGTACTCCGCGGCCGACGCCGAGCTGGAGCAGGCCGGGGCAGCGGCGAGCCGGGGCGACTGGGAACCGGCGGCACGCCTCCTGGCCCGGACCAGGGAGCAGCGCGACTGGGCACGTCGTTCCCACTACGTCGGCGTGCTCAGCACGCACCGCGCCGCGCAGCCCGGCAGCTGGCTGGACGCCTGGGAAAAGTCGGCCGGCCCTGACGATCCGGACGCGGCGCTGGTCCGGGCCCGGGCGACCGTGGCCCTGGCCTGGCATCTGCGGGGCGGCGGCTGGGCGAAGGACACCAGCAGCAAGCAGTTCGAGGGATTCGGTCGCACGCTGGCGCAGGCACCGCAACGGAACGCGCGGGCCATGGAGGTGAACCCGGACGACCCCTCCCCGTACGTCAGCGAGATCTGGACCGCGCTCGGCCTGAACTACTCCCACGACAGGATGCGCCGCATCTGGGAGGAGGTCACCACCCGGGACCCCCACCACTTCGGCGCGCACACGGCGGCCCTCCAGTACTGGTGCGCCAAGTGGCACGGTTCGGAGAACCTGGCCGCGTCCTTCGCGCGGGAGGCCGCGGCCAAGGCGCCTGCCGGCAGGCTGCTCGCGGCGCTGCCGCTGATCGCGTGGTACGAGCACCGTGACAGCGCGGCGAAGGCGGACGACTTCCGTGAGCCGTATGTGTTCGATCTGGTCGACGACGCCCTGGCGGACGTGTCCGCCGCGCCGCCGGACCACCCGGACGTGCCTGCCGTACGTCATCTGCTGGCCTACTTCCTGACCCGGCAGAACCGGTGCGCGGAGGCGCTGCAGCAGTTCCGGCTGGTCGACGGGTACGTGAACGCCCTCCCCTGGCGGTACTACGACGATCCGGCCGCGGTGTACTGCCTGTGGCGGGACCGCGCGGTCGCGGGCGTTCGGACGCGCTGAGTCTCCGACGCTCTCACGGCTGAGGCGGTGCGTCCCGGGGTACCGGACGCGCCGCCGCCGGAACCACGCTCCAGTTCGCCCGCAGAGCCGCCCCGCACGGCCCCGAACCGGTGTCGAAGACCTGACGACTTCCAAGTCCCCTACAGGCTCGCTGTGTTCAAACTATTGACACGTGAATTACACCGGCTTTACGTTCCGGCCATCTGAGAGCGCTCTCAGAGTCTCCCCCAGTCACAACTTGAGGTGACTCATGCCATCCCCACGCACCAGACCGGCAACCGTTCTGCTGCTGGCGTCGGCCCTCGCCGTCGTCGGCCTGGGCCCGGCCGCCGCCCCCGCGGCCGCTGCCACCATTCCCGTAGGCGCGGGCAGTTACTCCGACACCCGGCCTGCCGGGACGTCCGGCCCCACGACCAACACGGGCACGCCGGTCACCCCGAAGGTGACCACCGCCGCCCGGAACCGCCCCGTGCCCACCAACGACTGGTGGTCCTCCCTCGCCTTCCAGCGCTACGGCGACAACCCGTACTCGACCCCCATGTACGGGCACCCCCTCACCTACCAGGCCACCGCCGGCGGACTCGACGTCGGGTACCCGACGGCCCCCACCATCACCGGCGACGGCCGCCAGTACGAGTTCGCCCACAAGCGCGACCTCACCATCGGACTGACCGGCCTCAACTCCCCCGACACCAAGGCCGACGACTGGTCCGACTGGACGGTCACCCCCTACTGGTCCGACGGAACCCGGACCCTGCGCACCACCATCGGGCACGGCTCGCCGTTCGTGTACGCCAAGGGCTCCGGCGGCAACGCCCAGATCACCACCGCGGGCGCCCCCGCCGTCTTCGCCGACCAGGGCAACGTCCTCGGCATCACCGTCGCCGGACACCACTACGCCCTCTTCGCCCCGACCGGCAGCGACTGGAACGTCTCCGGCTCCACCGTCACCGCGGGCCTCGGCGGCAAGGACTACTTCTCCGTCGCCGTGCTGCCGTCCACCGACGCGCTGGCGACGTTCCGCAAGTACGCCTACAGCTTCGTCACCGGCTCCAAGGTGACCTGGGGCTACAGCGGCGGCACCGTCAGGGCCACGTACACGCTGACCACGGAGGCGAAGGAGGGCACCGAGCGCGGCACGCTCCAGGCCCTCTACCGCCACCAGTGGCTGCACACCACCGACGCGCTCACCTCGTACACGTACGTCTCGCCGCGCGGCACCATGAAGGTGCGCGAGGGGACGTCGTTCAGCACCAGCCAGAAGGCGGCGGCGGTACTGCCCGCGCTGCCGAAGTCGAACGGCGTGGACACGGCCCGGCTGCGCGGCTATCTGAACGACGTGGTGAACGCCTCCGACCCGTTCTCCGGCGCGGTCGACACCTACTGGACCGGCAAGGCGCTGGGCCGTCTCGCCCAACTGGTGCCCGTGGCCGACCAGATCGGCGAGACCGGCATCCGCGACCGGATGCTGAACCTGATGAAGGGCCGGCTCCAGGACTGGTTCACGGCGGGCGGCGCGAACGAGTTCAGCTACGACCAGGCCTGGAAGACGCTCACCGGTTACCCGGCCTCGTACGGCAGTGACACCGAGCTGAACGACCACCACTTCCACTACGGGTACTACGTCTACGCGGCGGCGATCATCGCCCAGTACGACCCGTCGTGGGCCGCCGACTCGGCGTGGGGCGGCATGGTCAAGACCCTTGTGCGGGACACCGCGAACCCGAGCCGCACCGACTCCGCGTTCCCGTTCCTGCGCGGCTTCGACGTCTACGCCGGCCACGGCTGGGCCTCCGGCCACCAGGGCTTCGCCGCCGGCAACAACCAGGAGTCGTCCTCCGAGTCGACCAACCTCAGCGCGGCGCTCATTCTCTGGGGTTCCGCGACCGGTGACACCTCGCTGCGGGACCTCGGCTCCTTCCTGCTGACCACGGAGTCGGAGTCGATCGCCCAGTACTGGTTTGACGCCGACGAGCAGGTCTTCCCGGCGTCCTTCGGCCACAGCACGGCCGGCATGGTGTGGGGCAGCGGCGCCGCGTACTCCACCTGGTGGACCGCGAACCCCGAGGAGATCCACGGCATCAACGTCCTGCCCGTGACGGGCGGTTCGCTGCACCTCGGCGGTGAGAAGGCGGCGATCCGGCGCAACATCGCCGAGATGGAACGGGAGAACGGCGGGCCCGCCGTCGAATGGCGCGACATCCTCTGGGAGTTCGAGTCGTTCACCGACCCGGCCTCGGCGAAGGCCAAGTGGGACGCGGGCAACGGCGGTTACACCCCGGAGCAGGGTGAGTCGAAGGCGCACACCTACCACTGGCTCACCACGCTGGACGCCGTCGGCGCCCCGGACGCCACGGTGACGGGTGACATCCCGACCTCCGCGGTGTTCACCAAGGGCACGACCCGGACCTACGTGGCCCACAACCACGCTTCCTCGGCCCGCACGGTGACCTTCTCCGACGGCAAGACGATGACCGTGCCGGCCCGTTCCACGGCGTCGAGCACGGGCACCGGCTCCTCGGACCCCGATCCCGACCCGGAGCCGCCGACCGGCAACACCTTCCAGCTGCGCGCCGGCGGCGTCCTCACCACGGCGACGGGCGGCACGGCCGGCAGCGACACCATCCCGTCCGGGAACGGCGCCAACCACGACGGCACCCCGTACCAGCCGCTCGTCTACGAGGTGCGGGGCGTCAACGGCACCCCGACCTCGGGCGGCCAGACGGCCTTCCGCCTCCAGGTCGACGCCGGCACGACGGTCGGCCTCGGCCAGCAGGCGCGGGTGAGCTACGACTTCACCGGCGACGGCAGCTTCGACCGGACGGAGACGTACCACTACTTCGCGACCGACCCGGTGACCGGCTGGGAGGAGTACACCCAGGCCCGCGGCCTCAAGTCCGCGACGGGCTCCCTGAGCACCCTCAGGAACGGCACGGTGCGGCTCGAGGTGTGGAGCGCGATCGGCAACGGGGCGTCGAAGCTCCAGACGGGCACGGACAAGTCCGTGCTGGTCATTCCGTACAGCTGAGCCCCCCCCTCGGGATCCCGGTGGGGACCGGCGCACGGCCGGTCCCCACCGTCTCCTCCGGACCGGGATAGGGTCACGCCCGTTACTTGGTGCTTCCTCCCCGGTGCAGGAGTCATGGATCTGCTCACCACACTCGCCGGCTTCCCGAACGCCGCCCCGCTCGCCGGTCTCGACCGGGCCTGGACATGGTCACTCGGCCCCGTGCTGCACTTCGCGGGAGCGGTGACGGCAGACGGGCGCCGGCTGCTTCAGACGAACCAGCGCGGCAGGCATGACGAGGGACTCGCGCGAGGGGTTTTGGCATTCGCGCGGCAGCACGAGCAAGCGCTGATCGGCGAAGGCCGCCCCCTTGCGGCGGTACGGGGCTTCTCGGCAGCCGGCTACGACTTCGACGCGGTGGCCGCGACGGCTCCCGAGGTCCACGGACACCACCGAGCCCAGAACCCCGGCCTCACGGCCATCACGTACATCGTGTTCCCCGGCTTCGAGTCGGAGGTGTCCGGGCGGGAGACCCTGGAGGAAGCACAGGCCCGGTACCGGACGATGCTGAGCCCCGCCGAGATCGGCCGGGAAGCGGTGCCCTTCCTGAAGATGAGCTTCGACAACCCCCGCACGGGCGGCGGCAGCACGAGCGCGGCGCGGGCGTTGACGTACCCCCGGATGCTGCGCCAGGAGATCCCTCAGCTGGAGGGGACTCCCGGTGGCTTCGTCGAGTGGGAGAACCGGGTCGGGGGCGTGTGGCGGGTCGAGTGGGATCAGGGCTGGGTGCTGCGCAGCGGTGGGGAGGAGCGGCGGGGGCTCGGCATCGAGGAGGTGCTGGGCTTCGCCGACGGCACGCTGCGGGTCGGTTGACGACCGTGGCCGGCCTGCGCCGTTCCTACCCCCGCTGCAGTACCCCACGGCCCACCTGAGCCAGCAAGGGCGGCTCCGTGTCTCCCTCGTAGCCGAGGTGCAGTTCGTGTCGCGCGCGGGTGGCCATGACGTAGTAGGACATGCGCAGTCCAGCGGACGTGGGGTCCGTCGCCGCGTCCTGGTGCGTGTCGGGGATGACCACGGTGTCGAAGCTGAGACCCTTCGCGCTCGCACGGTGGACGATCACGATGCCGGGACGGGCCAGATCCAGGTTCCGGTAGAGGTTGCCTCTGGACTGCGAGGTGTACAACTGGGGTTTGATGCGTGGCGCACGGTTCTGGATGCTCCCGAGCAGCGAGAACTGCATGTGCTTGGTGGCCGCGATGACTCCTATGGTCTTACGGGGCTGCGACTGGGCGAGCAGGACGAGCAGATCCGCCGCTCCCCGCTCGTGGAAGCGATGGAGGCGTGGGACCGGTCCTTGCCGTCCGGGAAGGGCGGGCGTGGCCTTGCCGATGTGGAACTGGGCGGCGAAATCCGCGATCTGGTCGGTGTTGCGGTGGTTGCCGTCGAGTTCGTGTCGTGTGTGACGACCGAGGTTGCGGCTGATCTCGTCCAGAGTGGAGTTGGTGTCGGTGAGCCGCTGACATTCGTCCGCGAAGACCGTCATCCGCGCCTTGAGCATGCGGCAGAGCAGATAGAACTCGGGAGGCAGGTCCTGGCCTTCGTCCACCACCAGGACGGGCCCTGTCGTGGGGGGAGCCTCGGCCGCCCGGTTCCAGAGAGCCTCCCAGTCGTACCAGCCGCCGCCGTTGCCCGGCGGAGTGGTCCCGTACCACTCGGTGAGCCAGCGGTGAGCGGTCATCACGCGGATGGACCGGTCCGCCGGGCCCAGCGCGTGCACGGACGCCTTGAGCGACTGCCGCAGCAGGTTGGAGTACGTCAGCACGACCACCGGTGTGCCGGTGAGGGCGAGCATGACGGCGCGCTGTGCGACGAGGACGCTTTTGCCGCTGCCAGGTGGGCCGCTGACCAGGTGGTTCCCGTCGAAGGGGAGGCCGTCGAGGCCGTCACGTTGCGCGGGAGCCAGGTCCAGGTAGGTGATGGTCATGCCTGCTCCAGGGCGGTGGCGGCCGCGGCGCGGGCCGCGGTGACGATGGATTCCAGGTACCCGGGTGCGTGTTCCCCGCCCACCACGAGGGCACGGTCCAGCAGGCTGTTGCCGGCCTCGCAGCTGGTTTCGGGCAGCAAGGCGCAGGCGTGACAGGCGGCTCGGTTGAGGTTGCCGAAGCCCTGACCGGTGTGCTCGGCGCAGAGCGGGTCGGCGGAGCACCATGCGGCGGCCTCCGTCATCCGCAGCAGGGTCTCGGCCAGCCGCGGTGGCTCGCCCTGCCGGACGAGTCCCCCCAGGGTCCCCTCGGCGTCTCCGGCAGCCGTGTACACGAGGATGCCGTACTGGTTCTGCTCCGGGCGGGCGTAGATCCGTTCGCGCAGACTCGCCGTCGTGTAGCCGGACTCGAAGGACAGCTGCCGGATGAGCAGATGAGCGAGCGTGTGCAGGAGCACGAAGCGCGGCGCGAGTTCCGGGCCGGTGACGTTCTCCAGGCGGTCCTTCTGGAACGAGCGGTCGAGGTCGGCCCGCATGCCGGCGACCCTCCTGCGGACGTCCGGCCGCTCTTCCCATTCCCGCAGTGCGCTGTGGTCGAGGGTAAGAAAAATGCCCTCACCGAAGACCTCGACGGCGGGCAGCCACCGCAGCCGGCGCGAGGTGTCGGCGGGAACCACGGTGGCGTCGGGTGACACCCGTGTGAAGCCGGACAGGGCACGGACCTCGCGCAACCGGTCCACCAGCACGACACGGCCGAACCGGCCGGCGAGGGAGGACCAGGGCTCGGCCGTCTCACCGGCCAGCCCGAGGGTGGTCTCCCGGAGAGCGAAGTCACGGGTCGCCGGCGGGGCGGGCTCCATGAAGGCCGCCCACTCCTCCCGGCTGAGATCGGGCCGTGCGGGTCCTGTCGACGTGGTGGTGGCGGTGGCGGGCCCCGCCCCGCCCGTTTCCTCGGTGAGGAGGGCGTCCAGCAGGGCGTCGTCAGCTCCCGTGTCCTCCTGGATCATTCCCCGGAAGACGGTGGCACGCGACGACTTGGGGTCCCGGCACAGCGACACCCACAGGTGGTGTTCGCGCACCTGGTCGGCGACCGCGTCATCGGTGAGCTGGGGGGCGTCCGGCTCGGGGATGTCGAGCGCCGAGTGCACGACGGGGTAGTACAGGTTGCCCGCGGTGCGCTGCACGATCTGTACCGGCCTCGTGCACTGTGTCGCCTCACTGGCGCGCTGCCACGGGTTGCGTCCGGAGCAGCGCAGACCGTGGGTGCCGAGCACGTCGAGCAAGTCGCGTACGGCTCCGCACTCCTTCGCCGTGCAGGCGACGGACAGCGCCTCGAGTCCCGACGCCCGTTCGGAGACGAGGAACTTCAGCTTCTCGCGCTCGGCGCACTGCCGTCGTTCACCCCCGTCCCTGCGCGAATGCGCCCAGAACCACCAGTCGACGTCGCCGAGGTGTCCGCCCTGGCAGATCTGCACGAACCGCATCGGCGCCAGCGTCCGGGCCGGCGAGCACGCAGGGCAGCGGGGCGCCTGTCCGTGCTTCTCGTCCGCGATCCGCCATCGCTTCATCCGCCGGCACGCCCCGCAGAACAACCAGGAAGGGAAGCGGATGTAGGGCGCTCCTGGAGCGTCGGCGATGTCGAAGCGGTCGTTGGCGGTGGCGGGCGCGGCGAAGAAGCCGGTGACGCCCAGGCGGTCGGCGAGCCGCGCCGACTCGACCGGCTGCCGGCCCCGGGTCGGCCAGTCACCGATGCCGGCGGCGACGAACGACTCACCCTGGATGTCGAAGACGGCTCCGACACCGAAGGGCACCACGGTCTGCGACTGACGTACCCGGAGTGTCCGGCTCACAGGTCGGCTCCCTTCACTGTCACCTGGCATTCACGGTCGACGTTGCGCATCGAGTTGGGTGCCTCCCACAGCCCGTGAACCTGCTCGAAGCTTTTGATCAGATTGGACTGGCCCTTGCCCTGGCTGCGGTAGTACAGCTCGCGTCCTTCCTTGCGGGCCTGGCGCGCCAGGTCCTCCCAGTCGGCGAGCAGGCCGGTGAGTTCCTTGTGCGCGACCTCACCGGCCCCGGGCTCGGCGGCCTCCGCGCGGCCCGCCAGCTCCCGGATCAGCGCCTCCGCCTCCGCCATCCGGTCGAGGACCTCTCCGGCCTGGTTCTCCGCCGCGAGGCCGAGCCGATGCCGTACGAGGACGACCAGCACCGCGTGCAGGGCACGGCGGCGGGACGGCACGGACCACGGGGTGACGCTGGTCGGCTCGACGTGCCGGTAAAGCGCCCGGTGGTAGACGTCGAAGGTCTCGTAGTGCGAACGGTCCCGGGGACGGGTGGCGTTGAAGAAGGTCACCACAAGGCCGGGCACCGTGTGACGGCCCACTCGGCTGGTCGCCTGGATGTACTCCGCGGTCGTCTTGGGCTGGCCCTGCATCAGCATCAGCGCGAGCCGCTTCACGTCGACGCCCACGGACAGCATGTTGGTGCACGGCAGGAAGGACACCGACTTGCTGTCGTCCCAGCTCTTCTCCAGCCTGTCCAGCAGCACCGGCTGCTCCGCGCGGGGCAGGTTGCTGGTGAGCTCCTCGACCTGCTGGTCCGGCAGGGGACGTACGCCGTTCCCGGAGTCCAGTCCCGCGAGCTGGGCGGGAATGTCGTCGGCCGCGGCGGTGACCGTGCGGCCGAGTTCGCGCAGGCTGTGGTGGTACGCGACGAGCGTCCAGTAGGCGTCGCGGTGTTCCTCCGGCAGTTCCCACGCACCCTGGAGCAGGGCGGCGGCGGTGGCGACGGAGGCACGGCCGGCGGTGTGCCCTTGCGCCATGACACCGACGTAGCGCCGGCCCGGACGGGTGGTGTCAGGTTCCGCGAAGTAGGAGTGGCGGGCGTCGAGTCCCGCAGGCGGGAACAGCTGGACGTCTCCTCCGTACAGGGCGCGGACCTGTTCGCCGGAGCGCCGGATGGTGGCGGTGGAGGCCACCACCTTGGGCCCGGTGCCGTCCGGAGCGGTGCACAGGCCGAGGACAGCTGCTTCGTACAGCCCGACCGTGGTACCGAGCGGGCCCGTGAGCAGATGCAACTCGTCCTGGATGACCAGGGATGGTGGCAGTTTCCCGGTGCCTGCTCCGAAGAGGCGGCCCGCGCGGGACTCCCACGCCAGCCGGGCGAACTTGTCGACCGTGCCGAGGACGAAGCTCGGCGGCCGGTCGTACATGTGCTCGTCCACGACGGCGACGGGCAGCTCGTCGTGGAAGAGGCACGCGTCTCTGGGGCAGAAGAAGGTGAACGAGTCGGCGCCGGCGCGCACACCGTAGTCGTCGATGTCGGGTGACTTGTGAGCGGGCAGGATGCGCGTGCCGCACCACGGACAGCGGTCGAGGATGAACACGTCGTCCGGGGCGGAGGCAGCCCTCACGGTCTCGAAGTCGCGGCGTGCCTTCTCGTAGGTGTTCGCGGTGGTGGTCTCCCCGACCCACAGACCGATGGAGAAGGGTTCGTCGCCGTAGGTGGCCGGGTCGGCACGGCGCATGGACTCCAGAGCGCACACGGTCGTGGAAGCGCGCTGGAACTGCTGGGTGGTGAGCAGGCTGAGCGTGTAGCGGCTGAGTACGGCGGTGCCCCCACCGTCCGGGCTCTCGCGGCGCAGCACCATCACGAACGCGGCCAGCAGCAGGTACGCCTCGGTCTTTCCACCGCCGGTCGGGAACCAGATGAGGTCGGTGACAGCACGGTCGGGGTGCCGGGGGTCGGCGGCTCCTTCCACCGCCAGCAGGAAGAACGCCAGCTGGAACGGTCGCCAGGCTGCCTCCGGATTGGGCTCGGGGTCCGGTGGCACGGAGTTGTCGTGACGGGAGCGCCGGGAGCCGGCGAGATCGGGGGCGGAGTGGCGCATCTGCAGTGCCATGGCGCGGTTCGCGGCTCGGAACGCGTGCAGCAGCTCGGGTCGTGCGGGATCGCACAGTGCGCGAACGCCGGCTTCGATGCGGGCGACGGCGGTGCCGATCCGGGCGAGGACACGCTCGGCGGCCGCGCGGCCCCACTCGGGCACCTCGGTGTTCAGCTGGCCCACGTACCAGGCGCGGTACGCCGAGGCGAACTCGGCCAGCTCCTCCCGCAGCTGTTCGACCGGGACGGACGGGTCGGCGAGGTGCGTGAGACTGAGTACGGGCGTGTCGGTGAGTCCGGCGGCGCGTACGCCCGTGACCTCGGCCTCCGGCATGACGGCCGCCCGCAGTCCGGTCACCGACCGGCCTTCGTCGTCGTGCAGTTCCTCGACGGCGCACCCGTGTCCGACGGCGTGGGTGCGCACATGGCGGTACTGCAACCGCAGTTCCTGTTCCTCCAGGTCCCGGCTGGCGAGGAGCACGCTCGGGTACTGAAGGACCTGGCCGCCGACCGGCCGGGCCCGCAGCTCCACCTGGAACAGCATGCGGTCCCAGTGGGCGTTCTTGCCGAGGGCGGCGTCGTACTGAGCCGCATTGACCAGGGCGACGGTCACGAGCTGTCCGGCACCGAAAGCGCGCCGCGTTACGCGGAGTTCCGCCCGTGCGTCGAGAACGGCGACGGCGTCCCGACCCGGTTCGAGGAGGTGCGTCTCGGCCGGTATCGCGACGCGCTGCCACGTGCGACCCCGCCGGCCCGTGTGCGACACCGTCAGATAGCGGGCGGCGGAACACTCGACCTCCAGGGTCCGGGCGTCCGTGTAGAAGCTGAAGCCCAGGGACGAAGGGAGCCAGGAGTTCGACTCGGGCACGGGATCGCCGGCCGGCGCGGTGTCCTCGGCCCCGCGTTCCGTGCCCGCTCCCTCGAACTCCTCCTTGGCGAGGTCCAGCTGCCCCTGGAGGTCGGCTTCCTGCGGGTAGAGGGTGCCCATGAGGTACTGCCGGTCGGGGGGCGCGTCGAGCGTCTCGTCATCGCCGTTGACCGGCCCGACGAGTTGTCGTCGCAGGTAGGAGACGAGTTCTTGTCTGGCATCCATGGCTGTTCCTGTGATCGTGGAAGAGGGAGGTGACGTGTGGGTGGCCGCGGGCTCAGGACGTACGGCGCCAGCGGTCGCGGAGCAGGCCCCGGCTTCGTTCCGCATCTTGTGTTGCGGCCAGTCGTGCCTCTGCCTCGTTCAGCTGGTTCTGCAGGTCGGTGATCCGCAGCCAGGCGTTGTGCTCGCTCTGCGCGATGCGCTGTGCCGCCTGTTGTTCCGCTTCCTCCGCATGCCGGCGGGCCGCTTCGACGAACCGGTCGCGCTGTTCGAGGGCGTCCTCGGCGTCTCGCAGCCGGGCCTCGAGTTCGGCGATACGCAGGCGGGCGCCCTGTCGGTACTCCTCGCGTGCCGAGGTGAGGGCGTTGACGCGCTCGGTCGCGGTGGCCTCAGCCTCCTGGGCGCGGGTGACCAGTTCGGTCACCAGCGCTTCGGCAGCGCGTTCACGCTCGGCAGCGGTTCTCTGGGTTTCGGTCAGCCGCCTCTCGAGCTCCGCGATGCGAGCTTCGGCGCCCTCCCGGTAGTCGCGCAGTCGCGTCTCGAGAGTCTCCGCTCTGGCTCGCTGTGCCGCCAGCGACCCGGCGATCTCCTCAGCCTTCTCGGCCCGGTCCAGCACCGACCGGTACAGGTCGTGATGCTGTGCCGTCACCTCCGCGATGCGCGCCTCGGCGGCGGCACGTATGCGTCGCTCGCGTCGGAGCAGAACGGCGTCCATGCGCGCGAGCAGGACGTCTTCCCATGCCTCCAGTTCACGCTCGGCCTCTGCCCGCTGAGCGGCGGCCCGCTCCTCGGCAGCGTTGCGTTCCTCGGCCAGTCGCCGTTCGAACTCCCGCGTCATCGTTTCGAGCCGCGCCTCGCAGACGTCGTGGTCCCTGGTGGACGGGAGTTCGCGCTCGGCCGGCGCTTGAGCGTCCACGGCGTTGCCGGCGGGAGTTGCCGCCGGGCTGCCGTCGCTCGCCTCGGCGTCGGTGGTCACAGCCGTCATAGGACCGGTGCCGGCCTCGGGTCTCGTGGGCTCGTCCTGCGTGCTCCGAGCCGCGGTGAATTCGCGCAGCGCGTCCCCGATGGCCTGGCGTGCCCCGTCGCTGACCAGCGGAGCCGTAGCAAGGTATGCGCGAGGAGTCGCCCCTGCCAGTCTGTCCGCGGGCTCCTCGAAGAAGTGCTCGGGGCGGAGGCCCAGCTCCCGCAGCACGGTAAAGACGTCGACGAGCGTGTCGAGGGCCTGGACGACCGGACGGTCCAGCGATCCCCGGTGCCGCGCCGCGCGCATCACCGCGTGAGCGGCCGACGGACCCAGAAGAACGGACAGCTGCAGGTGCCCGAGCGCTAGCAGCGCGTACTCGGCCCGCCACGCAACTGTCCCGCCGAGTGGCGGCTCCACCAGATCCAAAGCCTTGTCCCAGTCGGCGGTGGCCTGGGTCGGCTCCGCGCTCCGGTCACTCGAGGCGGCGGGCGGGGAGGGAGCCACCGGCACGTCCTGCGCCTCGTCCCGTCCAGCTTCGCCCTCCGGTTCCACCGGCGCGGGCGTCTCTTCCGCCGTCTCCGCATCGGGACGAGAGACAGGCGCGTCGGCGAGGTATTCGCGCAACGCGTCCCGTACGGCCAGCCGCGACTCGCGGTTCACGAGCGGGCGGCGCAGGAGGTAGTCACGTGGGGTGACGCCGACGAGCGCCTCAGCCGGCCGGTCGAAGAAGTCACCCGGCTGCTGTCCCGCGGTCACGAGGGCGTCGAAGACCCGCCGCAGCACTTCGAGAGCCGTCAGCACCGGGCGGGACAGACGCCCGCCGTCATGCGCGTCACGTGCGACGGCGGCGGCCGACAGCCCGAGGAGCGCGGTCAGCTCGTCTTCGCCCAGTGCGGCCCGTGCGTAGTCGACGAGCCAGGACGCGTGGTCGACGGGCGCCTCTGCCAAGGCGCGGGCGCGCTCCCAGTCAGCAGCGGCGACGTCCGGCTCCGCCGCGGTGACAGTGGGGACTTCGGTTACGGACTCGCTCTCGACGGCCTTGGATCCGGCGTCCGGCTCCGCCGGCGAGTCCACAGCGTCGGACGGAGCCTGCGTGACCGCGCGATCCGGCTGCGGTTCGACGGCGGGGGTGCGGACAGCCTCACCGGTCTGCTGAGCAGCCGTCGCGTCGCCGCGCTTCGTCCTCGCCTTACGCAGTGCGGCGCGAGCGCGGGCGGTGCGGGCCGCGTGCGTGGCCCGGGCGATCCGTGCGGCACGCCGGGCTTCCGCCGCCCGCTCGGCCGCCCGCTCGGCCTCCTCGCAGGCGGCGTCCAGGCCGACGAGGCCGGCTTCACGCAGGCGGAGTCGCAGCACGGGCTTGGTCTTGCCCTCGATCTGCCGGATGCGTTCCCTGGTCACCCCGAACTCGCGCCCCAGATCGTCCAGAGTGGACGGCTCGTCACCGTCCAGGCCGAGACGGCGCACGAGGATGCGCGCCTCTCGTTCCGAGAACGTGTCGACGACGGCCAGCACGTCCTCCACGTACAGGGCACCCACGACCTGCTTCTCCAGCGGCGGCGTGACGTGCGTCTCCGCCACGAGATCCGCGAGGGTCGCACCGTCCCCGATCACACGGTCCAGGGAATCCGTGCGGTGAGTAAGGCGACGGATCTCCTGCACCTTCTGCAGAGTCACGTCGCACCGCACGGCGACCTCGGCGTCACCTGCGCGTCGACCCTCGGCGGCGAGTTCCCGCTCCGCCTTCGCCACCTTCCGCATCTGCTCGTGCATGTGCACCGGGACCCGGATCAGGGCGCCCTCGTCCGCGATGGCCCGCGTCACCGACTGTCTGATCCACCAGGTCGCGTAGGTCGAGAACTTGAAGCCTTTGGACGGGTCGAACTTGCGGGCAGCCCGCAGGAGGCCGAGGCAACCGTGCTGGGCCAGGTCCTCGTAGTCGAGCCCCTGGTCGACGTAGCCGCGCACAATGGAGTGGACTAGGCGCTGATTGTGCTCCACGAGGCAGTTGCGGGCGCGAATCCTGAGGTCGCCGACCGGCAGGGACCTCAGTTCGTCCTCATCGGGCTCCTGTGCCATGTGGTGCGGTCCGCCGCGCACAAGGACGGCCAAACCGACTTCGGCCTGCGCCGACAGCAGTGTCTTCGCGGGGTGCCTTGTCCGTCGGTCGGTCTCCAGGACACTATGAGCCGCTGCCATCGCCTCAGCGAGTTCGCCCAGGTCGCTCAGGTCGCCGTGGTCAGCGGAGAGGCCGTCCGGCGCTTCGGGCTCGTCCTCCTCGAGGTCGTGCAGTTCACCCGGATCGGGCTCGTCCGTGTCCTCGGGATCGGAGTCGGGCGGCATCACGTCGGAGTTTTCCTGACTCGACGCGTCCGCCGTCCGGTCGCTGTCACCGGCGTCGTCGCCCTCGCCGTCACCGTCGCCGGGCGGGCCGTCGGGCGGCCGCACCGGAGTGGTCGCTCGCAGATGTCCGGCCTCGCGCGAGTTCAGGCCCGCGAGCCTCACCACGCCGTCCAAGGCCCGGGGCGTCACGTAGCCGTCGTCGTCGGCGTACCGGGCCAGCAGTCCCCGCACCGGAGCCAATCTCGGGAACATACTTTCTCCGCAATCCCGTGCAACCTTTTCACCGGCCTGGGGGTCGACTTCTGCGTGCACGTGCAACTTCCGCACGGGCAGCCCCAGCCGGGCCAGCTCGTGACGCAGCCGCTCCCGCTCGGCCTCCCCGAGCGCGAGAGCCCGCACGCCTTCGACGAAGTCACCCTCCGGCACAACGCCGTCCACGGCCGCGCCCCTTAGCCGCGTCAGGAGTTCCCTCAGCGCCGAGCGCAGGTCGGAGGAACCGGAGCCGCCGTCGGACCACCGCGTCATGTCTCCCCCTTCGACCGACCCCTCACACGTCACACTAGGTCGTGCGCGTTGATGCCGTCAACACGCCAGAACGGATACACCTGACGCTCCTCGTGTACGGTACGGCTCGTCGCAGGCGGGGCAGGCCAGATACGCGCGCCCGGCGAGAGGCAGGGTGTCGGTGCGATGTGCGAAAGTCCCGGCTCGAACGCACCGCGGCCTGCGTGGCCGCGCTGCTCGAGCGGTGGTGTGACCTCACCGTGGGCAGTGCTCGGTTCCTGCACTCGTTAGGTCCGGCGGACATCACCAACCGGGGTAACGGCTCCGCCAGTGCGGGTCCCAGCCTGCGACGTACTCACCGCCGCTGGGTGACTCGAAGAGCTCGAGCAACAGGTCACGCGCCAAGGTGTCCAGCACCCAGGACAGTTCGTGACGGCTCACCAGTCCTACGGGCAGTGCCTCGACCCCGTGTACGGCGCCCAGCAGCGCGCCCGTCACGCATGCGACGGAGTCGCCGTCCGGCGCTCCCGCCGCGAACTGCAGTGCGGCAGCGAAGTCGGTTCGTTGAGGGAAGGACACTGCGGCGTAAAGGCCGCCGTACAACGCAGACGGCGCGGTGGCGTCCGGCGCGAGCCGGCCGAGCAGCCCCGGCTCCGCGGGCTGGTCGACGGCGCACTGGAACACCCCCATGAGGTGGCCGTCCTCGTCACCGACCCCGCCGCGGCCCGCTGTTGGGAGCGTGGCGATACCTCGGCGCAGGGTCCCCTTCACCAGCTGGCCGGCGCCATCGGAAAGGTGGGTCTCCTCAAGGGAGTCAGTCATGCAGTGATGGAGCAGCGCGGTCACTTTGACAGTGGCGGACCTGGCTGCTGGGTCACCGTGTGTGAGAGCAGCGGTCTCACCGGCCAGTGCGGCTCCCTCGCTCCCGATCGCCGCAATCGGAAGGGCCCGTGTCAGCGCGTGGCAGCCTCGGCTGCGCGTGGCCGTCTGTTCGAAACCTTCGCCGATCCGGGACAGGGCGGCCACCGTCGCCGGTGCGCTGCCCCGCCTCTCGGCCAGTACGGGCACACCAGCGAGCCAGCCGTCCGGCCACTCAGCCTCGGTCACGGAGGCCCAGCGACGCCGCATCCTCTCCGTTTCGATGCCCTGCAGCGCCGCCCACCGGCAGTAGGCGTGCAGGACCACCGACGGCGGATGGCAGATGCCCTTGTGTGCCATACGCATCATCGCCCGGATGACGCCCTCGGCGGTGAAGCAGGCCAGTTGTGTGCTGACACCGGCGCGCAACGGACCGTTGGCCGGCGGCTCACCCCGAGCCGCCCCCACCGTGTCCCCGAGCGCAAGGCCGAGCATCATCCCCCTCAGCCGGTATTCGAGTCTCCAGAACTTCGTTCGTCGATCCTGCTCGTCGGCCATGACAGCCTGCCTTCTTCTCGAGGGGCAGTTGTCGAATGCCGAGGCGGTGACCACGCAGTTGAGGGGGTAACTCCCAGCACGGTGTCACTCCTCCCGCCGCAGAAGCTCGTCCGGCAAGAGTACACACGCCTGGACGGAGGCAACACCTTGGCGCGTTGACATCGCCAACGCACATAGGTCATCCTGTCACCGGACACGGTGTGCACTTTGTGCATGGCAGACCCCACCTGCCGTCGCCGCTCGACGCGCACCCCATTACCCCATTGACCTGCATAGATGCATCACGCCACACCGTAGACACCATGCGATCATCGCCTATCATGACGTGATCGGTGAAGAGAACGTGAAGATTCTCTTCACTTCTTCTGCGCGGCAGGGGTGCGCCTGGCATGCCATCGCTCTGTCCTCCGTCACGCTCGCATTCGTACGAAGTCCCGGCTACACCGGGCAAGGGTGGGAAATGTTCACCGGGACACACACCGACAAAGGGGTGACCGCACGTCACCTCGAGGACGTCGCGCAGGACCCCGCGCTCGCCCCGCGCGCCGAAGAACTGCGCGCGCTGGCGCACGCGCTGGACTCCACCGACGTGGACGCCCTCGACGCGTGGGCCGACCTCGACCTGATGGCCCACTTCGCCCGGCCCGAGAGTGTCGCCGAACCGGTGGACGCCGGCCGGGGCGAACGGTTCGACTCCGTGCTGGACTGGGTTCTGGGAGCCCTGGTCTTCCTGCCGCTGCTCTTCACCTGGTTCGGTCTGTGGCAGGCGTCGAGTGCCTATGGGGCGCTCACCGGGGACGATCCCAAGGCCGCCGGCCGGCCCTTCCTTCAGCTGTGGCAGTCCGGGTTCGACGGGCATCTGAGCGACGCGTACCGCTTCGGCCATGTCGCCGTGTTCGGGTGCCTCGCCCTCGTGATGCTGTTCGTCCTCACGACCGTGCACGGCTACCGGCGCACACGTGCCGAGCGTCGCGAGGAGGAGGTGCGGGAGCGTGCTCGTGCGGCTCTGGCCCGCCTGGTCCCCGTTCTCACCCGTGCGCAGCTCTCCCTCAACGAGCACCGGTTCGCCTCACCGCAGCGTTTCGCCGCGGAGCTCAACTCGGCGGCCGGCCGGCTGCAGCGGATGCACTCCAAGGCCATCACCACGCAGGAGGCGCTCACCCGGGCCGCGGAACTGGTGGGCGAGGCCGCGGACAAGGCGGAGCAGCGCCTCTCCCAGGCGGAGGCGTACGTACGGCCCATCGAGCAGGTGGTGCTGCGGATCGAGGAGACCGTCCGGGACAGCGGCGCGGCCATTCAGGCCGCCGTCCGGGGCCTGGACGACCCGCTGACGGAGGCGGGCCGCCGCCTGGCCGACGCCGTCAGCGGGCAGACCGGCGTCCTGGACAAGGCGCTGGAGGACTTGCGTACGGCCGGCGACGACATGCGTGATGTCCTGTCCCGTGCCGCGGACCGGCTGGAGACGGCGGTCGGCGACAACGGCGACCGCGTGCGCGGCGCTCTGTCGGACGCGGCCCGGCAGGTCGAGGAATCCCTGACCGTACTGGCCGCCTCCCAGCGCGGGTTCACCACCGGCATCGAGGTCGTCGCTGACGTCAACGGCCGCCTGCTCGACGACCTGGGCGCGGTGGCCGACCGGACCGGCGAGGCCGCCGAAGCCTCACGGGAGGCCCTGCTCGGCATCGAGGCGCGCAGCCGCGCCGTCCAGGAGGCGACGGACCGCTTCGTCGCGGTCACCGACGTCCTGGAACGGGCGCTCCGTGAGACGGAGGCGGCACGGATCGAGGCGGAGACCGCACGCGGTCAGGCGGAGGCGGCGCGCAGCGAGGCGGAGGCCGCCCGCCTGGGCGCCCAGGCGGCCCAGCGGCGCGCGGCGAGCGAGCTGCGGCAGGCCGAGACACTGCAGGCAGGAAGCGGACGGGACCTGTGAGTGCGCTGAAGAGGCGTTTCCGGTTCACCCCGCTTCACCTGGCCGGGTGGCTCTTCGCCGACATGCTGCTCGTGCTCGCCCTGGTGTCCATGGGAGACCGCGGTGACCCGCTCGCCGCACGGGCCGACGCCAAGCCCTCGAAACCCGCCGCGGTCGAACCGTCGCCCGAACCGAGTCCCACTCCGACGGGGCCGCGGTCCGTGGCACGCAAGCCGGTGAAGGTCCAGCTGACCGCGGCGGCCGGTGACACCACGCGGATGGTGGAAAAGCTCCGTGCCGCCACCACTCGCTACGAAGGGCGCGAAGCCGCCATCGTCCTGACCTTCGGTCAGGCGTCGGAGCCGAGTGACGGCCAGGCGTACGCGCGGGAGGTGAACAAGGCGCTTCGGAAGGCGCGTCCGGACATGTTCACCGACGCGACCACGCGGGACTTCTGGAACGGCGGCCCCTCGGGCTCGGCCGACCTGGAGATCTACTTCTACACCCGGTGACGGCCCCGCCGTCCCACGAGCTCAGGAGAGCACATCTATGCAGATCCTTCCCTTCTACCTGGTGTGCGACGAGTCCGGCTCCATGGCCGGTGACGGCGTCGACGCCATCAACTCGGCGCTGCCGGAACTGCATCACGAGATCAGTACCAATCCGAGCGTGGCGGACAAGACCCGCTTCGCGCTCATCGGCTTCTCCACGCAGGCGTCCGTGCTGCAGCCGCTCGCCGACCTGAGCGAGCTGACGCAGCTGCCGTCCCTGTCGGCGGGCGGCGTGACCTCGTTCGGCGCCGCCTTCCGGCTGTTGAAGGACACCGTCGAGAAGGACGTCGCCGCGCTGAAGGCGGAAGGCCACGACGTGTACCGGCCCGTGGTGTTCTTCCTCTCCGACGGCATCCCCACGGACGAGGGCTGGCGCACCGCCCTCGCCGACCTGAACGGGTTCCGCTACGCGCCGAAGATCATCGCGTTCGGGATCAGCGACGCCGACGCCGCGACCATCACCGAAGTGGCCAACTTCAAGGCGTTCATCCAGCAGAGCGACTCCATCTCCCCGGCCGTCGCCCTGCGGGAGTTCGCCTCCAGCCTCACCCGGTCCATCGTCAGCTCGGCGACCAGCATGGCCGCACAGGGCGGAGAGGGCTTCCAGCTCCAGGTGGACGAGCAGGTGCCCGGCTTCACCAGCCTTTCCCTGGACAAGCTGTGAGCGGCCCGATGCATCACGGAGAAGCCCGCGACGAGGCGACGAGCGGTGGCGCAACCGCCCCCGGTCACGGTCTCGACGAAGACCTCGGCCTGCCCGACGGCGTCAACTTCCACGACATGGGCACGGGCGGATCCGCTTCCGCGGAGCAGCTCGCGCCCGCGGTGAGGGAGCACCTCATGTCGTCCGTATCCCTCTCGAAACCCGAAGACCCTTCGGTGCGCGGGGTGCCCGCGCACGTCGGCCAACGGCCGCCCAGCTATCCGCCCCATCCTCTGGGGTGCCCGTCCGTGCGAGGTGGCGACGAATTCGCGGCCTTCACCCCGGCGGTGCTGCTGGACGGGGCCGAGGTCGGACAGCTGACGGTGCGGGCCACGTCCGTGCGTGGTGACTCCCACAACTGGGAGGGCACCTGTCGCCAGGACGCCATGACGGTGACGCGCGTCGGTCCGCCGGAGGCTGAACTGCTGTTGCTGGCGGTCGCCGACGGAGTGGGCTCCGCGACGTACTCGCACATCGGCTCCTACCGTGTCACCCGCCAGGCGGCTCTCCACCTGGACCGGGAGGCGGAGAACATCCACGCGGCACTGATCGCCCACGACGAGGGCGAACTCCGCGCGATCGCCAACAAGGCGATCGCCGGCGCGGTCGGCGAGCTGCGTATCGGCCAGGAGCACGCCACCACCTTGCACGTCCTGCTGATACCGACCGATGCCCGCATCCGCGAGCGCGTCGTGTTCAGCGTGGGGGACGGCGGTCTGTACGTGCTGCGGGAGGGCCGGTGGGAATCGGGCAGTCCGGTGGACGACGGAAATCTTCTGGACACCCGTACCGAAGCCCTTCCGCACGCCTACCGCAGCGTCAAGGCCAAGCTGCTGCACACCACCCCGGGCGAGGTCCTGCTCCTGGGCACCGACGGCATCACCAACCCGCTCACCCAGAAGAATCCCGAGTTCGCCCAGTACCTCGCGCACGCGTGGGGCGGACCCGAGGTGCCTTCGCTGTCCGACTTCCTGTGGCAGGCGCAGACGCGGGCCAAGTCCTACGACGACGACCGGACCGTCATCTGTGTGTGGGAGAAGCCGGCATGAGCGCGGAGGACGGGGCCGACGTCGCACGGTCGTCGCTCACCTTGGATCAGCGGATCGGCAGCGGCGGCCAGGGAGACGTGTACGCGGTCACGGGCGGCCCGCTCCTCTTCAAGGAGTACAAGGACCCGTCCAAGGTGAACGGCACCGCCCTCGCCGACCTGGTCGGGCTGCGGCAGGGTCTCGGTCAGGCGGACCGGAGCCGCCTGGACGCCCTTGCCGCCTGGCCCCTGTGCCGTGTCGTCGAGGGCGGCCGGACGCTCGGCTTCCTCATGAGGCGGGCCCCCGCCCCCATGACGTGGCGCACCGCGACGGGGGCGACGAAACTCCTCGAGCTGCAGTACCTGATCCGCCCGCCCAAGGCGGCCTGGCGGGACGTCGCCCAGCCGACCCCGGAGCAGCGCAGGGCACTCGCGCTGGCCTGCGTCGAGGCCATCGGCTGGTTCCACGACGCCGGACTCGTGATCGGTGACATCTCGCAGGCCAACGTCCTGTGGTCGCTCTCCCCCGAGCCCGCCGTCCACTTCCTGGACTGCGACGGCTTCCGCCGGGTGGGACGCGCGGCGGTCCAGGCCCAGGCCGCCACTCCGGACTGGGACGACCCGCTCACACCCTCCACCGATGCGACGGTGGACACGGACGCCTACAAGACCGCCCTGGTGGCGGGGCGCATCGTCGCCCGGCAGCCGTACGTCAGACCGGGGCAGGACCTGGAGCTTGTCCCCGGCTGCCTCGACGACCGGCAGAGTGCCGGGGTGCGCAGGCTCTTCGCGCAGGCCGCCGGCGAGCGTGGCAACCGGCCCCGGCCGGGCGAGTGGCGGATCGCGCTGGGCGACCGCGGCGTCATCACGCTCACCGCGGCAACACCCCGGCCCCGGCCTGCCGTCGACCACTCGGTCCTTGACGGGGTACGCAACCGGACGCCGATCGATCTGCGGGGTCCGGTGCGGTAGTGCGGGACGCTGTTGGCGGGAACGGCGTCAAGCGGCCGACGGGAGCGAATGTCCCCGCACGACGGTCGCCGCAGGGTGTGTCGTGCCGGGAACCTCGCACACTGCCGCGGGCAGACGCCGACCTCGGCGAACGCGGGCGCGGCGGCGTCACCGTACCGCCGTCCTTCGAGCGGCCAGCTCCACCCGATAGTGCATCCCGATGAAGAGCAGGGCCGCGGTCAGGGCAAGGACGACCGCCGTCCAGTTCATCCACACCAGGTCGGGATCGCTGACGTAGACGCTTCCGTCCGCCCGTACGCAGTCGAAGCGGAGGGGCAGGTAGGAGGCCCGGTGGTGGGTGAGGCCCTCGATCGTCTCCGGGTCGAAGCCCATGCGGCAGGCCGGCGCGGGGGTCGAGTCGGCGCCGTCACCGACCTCCGCCTCCGACCACAGCACACCGGCCAGTCCCATGGAGTAGACAGCACCGGCGGCCCATGCGAACGCTGTCGCGGTCCGGCGCAATAGGTGTTCGGCCCAGGGCTGGGGCCGGCCGGGTAGCGCCATCGCGGTGACGCGTGCCGCCGAGATGAGTACGGCGACCGCGCAGACCAGGGACACAGCGAATGCCGGTAGTGCGAACAACGGTGCGGTCGCCTCCCCTCCGGACGGGGCGAGACCGTCGTACGCGCCGTCCCCGCGACTCTAGTCGCGCGGAACGTGCCTCACGTACACCACCCCGTCGATGCGGGGCAGGTGGGACGGGTCGAGCGGGGCGTAGCCGAAGTACGGGGACACGCGGGGGACGGCGTGCGTGTCGCCTGCTGACGTGGCCAGTTGAGCCGCGTCGATCACGTACTGGGGATCGGGCACGGCGTGCAGGATGCCCTCCACCGTGTCCGGGGGCGGGGTGTCGACGCCGTGGTGCCGCAGCGTGCCGAGCGCGGTCGCCAGGTGGGCGTACCGGTCGCCGAGGCGGGTGCTCACCAGGGCCCCGGCGCTCCACCACTCCACCTTCGGGTGTCCCCGCATGCTCATCGCGCTCTTGTCCCGTTGCAGGTGACTGTTGTGGGCGAAGACCAGCACGGAGCCGCGTCCGGCGAGGGCGAGGAGATTGCCGGCCATCATCCCGTCCCGCGTGGCGAGCAGGCGGGCCATGCGAGCCGGTGAGGTGTCCGCCATCCAGGAGTGGTAGCGCAGCAGGCCGACGGCGGTACGTCCGTACAGATGCGCGCGGTCCCGGTCGGCCGGCGAGGACGCCGCGGCCAGGTGCGGCGCCTGCGTCTCCAGCAGGGTCACCATGTCGTCCGCGAGCAGGCGCAGTTCGCGCGCCTGCTGTGTACGGCCGATGGACCGGTACGGGTCCGTCATGGCCGCCGGGTCGGTCCAGGACGCGTCGGCGCCGAGCAGCTCGTCGAGCCTGTCCGCCGTACAGGGCAGCAGGTCCGCGTCGACGTGGGCGGCCAGGTGGGCGTGCAGCGCGGTGAGGGCCCGGCGCGGGCTTTCGGCGCCTGTGATCTCCAGCGGGCCGTCCATACCCGCGAAGCGGACGGGGTCGTCCGCCGGTCGCTCCGCGTTGAACTCGCTCATCCAGCGCACCAGTTCGCGGTTGGCCTGCGAGCCGCCCCAGTCGTGACTGAAGCCGCGCCGCATCACGTCGTCGAGTGAGCCCTCGCCCGAGGTGACGTACGCGTCCACGATCAGCGCCTTCAGGCAGTCACTTTCCAGCGCGATCGTCCGGTAGCCCTCCTGTTCCACCAGCTCCTGGAAGAGCGCGTTGCGCAGGTCCAGGAGGGTGTCCTCGCCGTGTGTGGGCTCGCCGAGGGCGAGTACGCGGGGGCGGGACGGAAGCAGTTCCATGATTGCCGACGCCTCGACGGGACGGGCGAATTCCTTGATGCCGGTTTCCATGCCTTCAACGGTATCGTTGAACTTTCGGTTGAAAGTTCGGGTGTGGTTCTCTCGCTATATTGTTGGCACCGTGAGTCGGAACCTTCAAACGAGTGGCAAGCTGAGGCCGGTGGACCTGGCGCGTCGGCACGGTCTGTCCACCCAGGCGGTGAGGAACTACGAAGAGGCCGGCATCCTCCCGACAGCCGAGCGAACGGCCTCCGGCTACCGCGTCTACACCCCTCTGCACGAGCGGGCGCTGGCCGCGTTCCTCGCCCTCGTGCCGGGGCACGGGCACGCGACGGCGACGGTGGTCATGCAGGCCGTGAACCGGGACGCCGTCGACGAGGCCTTCCAGCTCATCGACGAGAGTCACGCCCGGTTGCTGCACGACCGGCGCACCCTGCGAGCCGTGGAGGACGCCCTGCGCGGGCTCACAGGAGAATCGGCGGGCACCGATTCAGCCGGCTTCCGGCAGATGTTCATCGGGCCGCTGGCCGAGGAGCTGGGCGTTCGTCCGGCGACCCTGCGGAAGTGGGAGGCCGCCGGGCTCGTACGTCCGCGGCGCGACCCCGTGACCGGGTACCGCGTGTACGACCCGGCCGACGTACGGGACGCGCACCTGGTGCATCAGCTCAGGCGCGGTGGTTACCTCCTCGAGCGGATCGCGCCGCTGATCACCCAGGTGCGGACAGCCGGCGGCCTCGAACCTCTCGAGGGCGCTCTACGTGACTGGCGTGGCCGGCTGTCCGACCGCGGCCGGGCGATGCTGCGCGGGGCCGCCGCGCTGGACGCGTATCTGGTGGAGCGGGGCTGAGTTCCGCCTCAGCCCTTCACACCCAGCGCGCCCAGCAGCATCGGCAGGGAGGCGTGCAGTTCGCGTTCCCAGTAGCGCCACGTGTGCGTGCCGGCGCCGTAGAAGTGGGTGGTGAGGTCCTTGGCGCCCACGCGCTTCAACTCGGCCGCGAGAGCGTGGTTCTGGCGGTTGAAGTCGGCCTCGAGGGCGCTCGACGCGCCCGGCGTGTCCAGCGGGCCCGCTGTGCCGTCGCCGCAGGACAGGTAGACGGGCAGGGACTTGAGGCGCTTGGCCAGGTGGAACGGGTCGTGGGCCTGCCAGATGCGGCGCTGGGCGACCGGGTCGCCCCACACGCGGAGGGGGTCGTTGCCCTGACCGGCGAACAGGCCCAGGATGCGGTCGACCGACTCGTCGTTGAGGAGCGGGTGCGCGGAGCCGGAGTAGGCGGCGGTCGCCTTGAACATGCCGGGGTGGCGGGCGGCGTAGAGGAGGGCGCCCTGGCCGCCCATCGACAGCCCGGCAACGACGCGGTTGCGGCCGGCGCCCCAGTCACGTTCGAGGAGCTGGCGCAGTTCGACCGTATGGAAGGTCTCCCAGGCGGGGTCGCCGCCCTCGCCGTAGTTCCACCAGTCGCTGTACCAGCCGTTCCAGCCCGCCTCCGGCATGACCACGAGCACGTCGCGCAGACTGTCGGTCTCGGCGACGTCCGTCATCGACGTCCAGGACGTGTAGTCGCCGCAGCAGCCGTGCAGCAGCCAGAAGGTGGGCCAGTGTTGGCGTCTGTCGGCGGGGTTCCAGCCATCGGGGGTCAGCAGGCGTACCTTGACGGTGCGGCCGCCGAGCGCCGCCGAGCGGACCGACAGGTCCACCTGGCGCTCGGCGACCTGCGTGACCGCCACGACTTCGGCGCCCTGTCGCCCCGACTCACCCTGTCCCGGGGCACGATCCTCGGACACGTCGGCGGAGGCGGGGGCGGGGGCGGCGAGGGTCGGTGTGGTCGGCACGAGCGCGAGGATCAAGGCGGCCAGGACGAGGCGGACACGAGCTCGGAAGGTCACAACGGCGGTCACGGCGGCTCCCTGCGGTGCGGTTCGTCGCTGCATCAACGGATGGACAAAAGGCTCTGCTCACCTTGCACTCCGGCAGCATCCACCACAGGTAGCGGTACGCAACAGTCCACGACTCGGCCGTCCTGGTGCTCACCGTCACGCTGTTCCGCTCTCGGCGCGTGGATGCGATCGTCCCCGAGCAGCTTTTCCCCGCACTCTTGTGCCATCTAAGTTCACGTGCGGGTTCCTCAGGGAAGGGAACCACCCGTGCTCGAAGGACACCAGATCGCCATCTTCGGCGAACGCGCGGCCGAAGTGTTCTCCAACTCGATCCATCGAAGGGTGGGCCCCTCGTCATCATGACCGCAGAATTCCTGATGCACCTCGACGACGGAATGCTGGAATACTTCCGGCATATCGCGGACGAGATGGTCTCCCGATTCGGGATATCCCGTTCGGAAGCGGTGGCGAGAATCAACGAGCGGTACGAGGACGCCGACATCTCTCCTTACCCCGACCTGATGTGTCATGAGTACCCCGAGTACTGGGCGTACGGGCTCTACTACTTCCCCGACTCGGCAGGCCGTCTGCCCTCTGGGGGCGAGGACGAGGTCATCGACGTCTCCGCGCTCAAGGTGCGGCCGGCTCCTCCACCCGGATCACCGGCCTGGACCCTCGAGGAATGAAGGCGTCGGAGGGGCAGCCGCCGGAACTGCCCCTCCGGTACACGCCCACGACGCTCGTCAGCTCCTGCGCGGCAGGACCAGCAGCGCGTCTCCGACCGGCCGTTCGCCCGCCGCGTCGGACGGGGCGTTGATCACCCGGCCGTTGGCCACCATCGTCGTCGATCCGCCGCCGTCGAGGTTGACGGCGTCCCGCAGGCCGAGGGAACGGGCCACCTTCGCGCTCTCGGTGATGCTCAGCCCGAGGGAGTTGGTGCTGCGGCCGTCGGCGGTGATCAGGACGGTACGGCCGGCCGCGTCGGTGCCGGCGAGGGTGCGGGGATTGCGCTTGTGGACCCAGCCGTAGTACCAGCTGGGGTTGCCCGGGTGCACCATGCCGTCGGTCGCCGGCGTGATGTGGATGTTTCCGTCTCGGACCAGTTCCGGGCCCGCGTTGACGATGTCCGTGCCGGGGCCGGGCGTCACGGGGTCGCCCTGGTCGTCGCGGAGGGTCGTCTCGACGCTCAGGCGCGTACCGGGGCGGGCCAGGGCCGTCAGCGCGGCCACATGCCTGCCGGTCGCCTGGATCGAGCTGCCGCCGGGCGGGAGGGAGCCGCCGCGGGCGGTGCGCAGCTCCAGTACGAGGCCCGTGCTGTCCAGGACGGCTTCCACGCCCTCGCCCAGCGGGGTGCTCGCGCCGTACTCCGGGGTGAACGCCACGAGTTGGTCGGGGTTGGTGCACGTCACGTCGTGCAGGGGCAGGGAGGTGGGGCTGTCGCCCTCCCCGCCGCCGCAGTTGCGGATCAGGCCGGGTACCCGGTTGACGCCGTTGAGGGGCAGGGAGGTGCCGTTCGCCGAGACCGTTCCCTCCCAGGTGAGGCGGGTGACCTGCGTCCGCCGGCCGTCGTCCTGGACGACGAACCCGGGCCGCCCGCCCACCGTCTCGCTCAGCAGCCGCCCGTCGTAGACGCCGACGCCCGCCGGATCGCCGGGTGCGCCGGAGCGGGGGTCGAGCACGAAGAAGCCCGCGTTGACCGCCGCCACGGCGCCGGCGTCGGCGGCGAGGGCGCTGACGGTCTCGCGGTTCTCGATGTCGGGGCCGTAGGAGGCGTCCAGGGCGCCGCGGAAGGTGCGCGGGTCGATGGTGAGGACGTCGAGGCGCCACGGGCCGCGGTCCGTCGTCGCGCCGTCCCAGCCGGTGTAGGTGACCGAGCCCGAGTAGCCGGCGTTGATCATCCGGGTGCGTTCGGTCGTCGCGGCGGCCTGGGAGGTGAAGCTGCCGATGCGCACGCGCCAGCCGAGCGTGCCGCCCGCGTAGTCGGCGGTGCGCGGCGTCGTCACCCGTTCGGCCCGCGCGTCGAAGCCGTCGCCGCGCAGGCCGGCGACGAGTTCGTCGGCGCTGGCCTTGTCCTTGAGGGCGGTCGGCGGGGCGTCGGGGTCGGGGGAGGTGTCGCCGCCGGGGATGGACGCCTCGACGGTCCAGCGGTGCTTCTGGTCCACGGCGCCGCGGACGATGCGGGTGAGGGTGAGGCCGGGCTGCAGGGTCTGCGTGCTGCGGGTCTCGGCGAGGCCGGAGAGACCCAGCGGCAGCGCGGCGCGGGCGGCGGTGAGGTCGAGGAAGCCCGACGGAAGTGTGGTGCGGGCGTTGGAGGGCCGGGGCTCGGCGAACGCCTGGCCCGGGAGTCCGGTGGCCGCCAGGGCGACTCCCAGAGCGGCAGCCGCCCAGCACAGTCTCTTCTTCGTCATCCTTGACCGCCCTCTCGCGCGTCGAGCCTGCTCGCGTCGCTCCTGGAGCGAAGCCTCGGTGGGAACATGCGTCACGTTCTCGCCCTGTGCTGACGGCGTCACGAACAGTCACTTAACGCACGCTGGACAAGTATCGACCTGTTGGAACACGCGTCAAGGAGGAGTGTCGGGAGAACAGTTGGCCGGACGATCGGCCGGTCAGACTACATGCGGCGGGGTGTCTCCCGCATGTGTCCACAACCTCGCGTCGGTCCGCGGCCTCGGTTTCGTCCACAGCCCCGCCTCCGTCCGGGGCCTCGGTTTCGTCCACAGCCCCGCCTCCGTCCGGGGCCTCGGTTTTGTCCACAGCCCGCACTTGTCCACAGCCGCGCACCGTTGTCAGTGGCCGTCGATAGATTTCTTCGCGTCCCGCCGGTCCGGCGAGGACATCCCCTTTCGCATGCATGGGAGATGGTGCGTTGTCGGTCTGGGAGAGGTCGAGCACGGTGCGGGTGGTGCCGTCGGCGCGGCCGCGGAAGCTGGCCAAGGTGCCGTTCGTCGAACTGGCGGACGGGCGGTTGCAGGGGGTCGTGTCCAGCGGCTCCGACATCGGACGGGTGTACGTGTCGTCGGTGGAGGCGGGGACGTACGCGTTCTCGTGCAGCACCAACAACAACCGGCCCTGCGGCGGGGCGCGCGGCGCGTTCTGCAACCACATACGGGCGCTGATCGGCGAAGCCGTGCTGCAGTACGGCGCGGAGCGCGTCGGCCGGTATCTGAAGGTGGACGTCTCCGGTGACTCCGGTGAGGGGGCCGACGCGCACACTCTCACGTTCGCCATGACGTCCACGCGTCCCGCCCAGGGCGACAAGTCGGCCGCGGCCCAGGTGTTCAGCCGGTTCCTGCGCCATCTGGCCTATCTGGAGTTCGCGCCGAGCACCGCTCCCCTGCCGGAGATGCACTGGTTCCCGACGACCGGGGCGGTGGCGTGATGCGGGTGGATCTGCTGACCGATGCCGTCGACGGGCTGGACGAGGCCCTCGCCGCCGTGGACGGATTCGACCAGGTGCTCGTCGGCGGGCTGCTGCGTCCGCAGCCGGCCCAGGCCGCCGGTCTCGCCGGGCTCGCGGACGCCGTCGCCGGGTCGCCGCTGGCCGGGCGCACCGCCGAGGCCGCCGAGAAGACCGCCGCGGGCGCCGCGGACGAGGACCACTTCCTGATGCTCGCCGCCGCGCGCACCGCGCTGCTGGGCTCCGTGCACGACGCGCTCGTCGAGCGGGTCGAGGAGGCGGTCGGGCGGCCGCGTGCCGAGGAGGCCCCGGTCCCGGGAGCGGGCGCGGAGCACCCGGTGAACCTGCTGGCGGCGGCGCGCGGCTGGCTGTGCGACCTGGCGCGGGCCGGGTGGCAGGGCATCGATCACGAACTGGTCGGCGGCGCCGCTCCCGTGGTGACGGCGATGCTTCCCGAGCCGGCGCTGCGGCGGCTCGCGACGCTGCTCGACGGGTTCGCCGCGGAGCTCGCCGCGTCCTGCCCCGGAGCCACGCTGGAGCGGGTTCCGGTCCGCCGGTGGGCCGACCTGTGGTCGCGGGCGATGCTGCTGACGCTGCCCGGCGCGGACCGCACGGCCGCCGTCACGGAGGTCACGGGTCGTCTGCTGCCGCTCGGTGTCGACCTGCACGAGCACGCCACGGCCGTGCAGGCGCAGGTGCACGCGGTGTTCGAGCCGACGGACGGCACGACGCCGCGGCTGGTGCGGGCCGGCGTGTCCGTGCCGAAGCCCGACACCGTGGTCGGGGCCGGGCTGTGGCAGCTGCTGCGGCCGCACATGTCCGTGCTGGCCGCAGTGAGCGAGGGACGCGCCATGGAGCTCGACGCCATGCCGGTCACCGCGGAGGGCGACCTGATCTGGGACGACGCCCGCGCCACGCCGGGCGAGCCCGCCGACGCCTTCGCCACGGCGCGGGTGGCTCTGCCCACGGCGACGGCCGCCCCCGTGACGCCGGTCGACCGGCATCCGGCGCGGATCGCCGTGCCCGTGCTGCTCGAGGGGTACACCGTCGAGAAGGAGGACGACGGGCTCGCCTTCCGGGCCGCCGGGGAGCGCCTCGCCGTCGACACCGTGCGGGTGCCGGCCGCCGGGCCCCTCACCGCGGAGGCCGTCGCCTCGTCCGGGGCGTGTCTCGGCCTGCTGCGCTGGGACGCCGGGGAGTTCCTGCTCCAGCCGCTGGCCGTCGAGCGGACGGTGCGGAAGAAGCCCGTCGCCGTGCACGCGGGCGCCTGGGCCGGGGGCACCGCCGACAAGGCGGGCGTACGGGCCGAGAAGGCGGCGACCGACGCCGTCACCGTGCTGCGCGAGCGCGCGGGAAGGCTGCTGCGGAAATGAGCGAGGTGAACGGCGTCGGCGCGGGAGGCGAGGGAGCACCCGCCCCCGACGCGGACGAGAACCGGCGGCAGGTCCTGTACTGGCGGCTCCTGGCCCGCCTCTTCGACCCGGAGGAGCAGGCGTCCCTGGAGTCGGCGAGCGTCGCCGTGGTCGAGGACATCGGTCTGCCGGTGGCGCTGCTGGATCCGGGCGCGTCCGTCGACTCGGTCGTGCAGCGGCATCCGGACCTGGCCGCCGAGTTCGACGGCCTGATGACGCCCGAGCCGGACGCGGACGGCGCGCGGGACCGGGCCGCCGAGGTGCGGCGGGCGGCGCTGGCGTCGAAGGTGCTGCTCAACGTCTTCGCGACCGGCAGCGGCACGGTCACCGCCGAGCAGCTGGCCCGCTGGCAGTCCGACGCCGGCTGGCTGGAGCGGGCGCTGGGCTGCCGGCCCGGTGACCTGCGCGGAGGCCGGGGCGGAGGCAGCGGCGCCGGCGGAGGCGTCAGCCCGACGGGCACCGGTGTCGGCTCGCCCACGCCCGACCTGAGCAGGCTGATCCCGGAGATCGGCCCGGAGCTGGGCGCGGTCGAGGCCGGTCTCGTCCAGCGGATGCATCTGCGCGAGGTGCTGGCCGATCCCGCGCTCGCCTCGCGGCTGACGCCGAGCATGTCGCTCATCGAGCAGCTGCTGCGCGACAAGAACAACCTGTCCGGCGTCGCCCTCGCCAATGCCAAGGCGCTGATCAGGCGTTACGTCGACGAGGTCACCGAGGTGCTGCGCACGCAGGTGGAGAAGGCGACGGTCGGTGAGCTGGACCGGTCCGTGCCGCCCAAGCGCGTCTTCCGCAATCTCGACCTGGACCGCACCATCTGGAAGAACCTCACCAACTGGGACCCGGAGGGCGAGCGGCTCTACGTCGACCGGCTCTACTACCGGCACACCAGCCGCAAGACGACCCCGCAGCGACTCATCGTCGTGGTGGACCAGTCGGGGTCCATGGTCGACTCGATGGTCAACTGCACCATCCTGGCGTCGATCTTCGCGGGACTGCCGAAGGTCGACGTGCACCTGATCGCGTACGACACGCAGGCGCTGGACCTGACGCCCTGGGCGCACGACCCGTTCGAGACGCTGCTGCGCACCCAGCTCGGCGGCGGGACGGACGGCACGGTCGCCATGGCGCTCGCCCAGCCGAAGATCGCCGAGCCGCGCAACACCGTCGTGGTGTGGATCTCCGACTTCTACGAATGGCGCACGGAGGAGCTGTTCGAGAGCATGGCCGCCATTCACCGTTCCGGGGCGAAGTTCATCCCGGTGGGATCGGTGACCAGCTCCGGCCGCGGCAGTGTCAACCCGTGGTTCCGGGAGAAGTTCAAGGACCTCGGCACGCCGGTGATATCCGGCCACATCAAGAAGCTCGTGCACGAGCTCAAGTCGTTCCTGACGTGACCGTCTCCCTGACGGCTCACTGACGTCTCACCTCGTCACTTTCGCGACCACGCGACCCTTACCTGGAAAGGCTCATCCCTCATGTCCGAACTGCTGCGCGCCCCCGCCGAGATCAAGTACGCCGAGGAGCTCGACTGGCTGGAGTCGATCGACGACAACCCCAAGCCGTTCTCGTGGCGGCTGTCGCCGAAGATGGTGCGGTTGTTCATCCTCGGCTCGGAGCGGGCCGACGGACTGGACCGTGAGATTTCCCAGAAGTGGTTCGGCGACCGGAGCTTCGTGGAGCGGTCGATCGTCACCCTGGCCTCCGACCGCGGCCTGCTGCTCATCGGTGATCCCGGCACGGGCAAGAGCTGGCTCGCCGAGCTGCTGTCGGCGGCGATCTGCCGCAACTCCACGCTGGTGGTACAGGGCACGGCCGGCACCACCGAGGACCACATCAAGTACTCGTGGAACGTGTCGATGGTGATCGCCAAGGGCCAGTCGCGTGAGTCGATGATCCCTTCGCCGATCATGACGGCGATGGAAGCCGGTTCCATCGGCCGCTTCGAGGAGCTGACCCGGTCCACGAGTGACGTGCAGGACGCGCTGATCTCGATCCTCTCCGAGAAGTACATCTCCGTTCCGGAGCTGGAGAGCGGTGGCGGCGACGACAACATCGTGTTCGCCAAGCCCGGTTTCTCCATCATCGCCACCGCCAACAGCCGCGACCGGGGCGTCAACGACCTGTCGTCCGCGCTGAAGCGCCGCTTCAACTTCGTCCGCATCCCGGTGGTGACGAACAAGAAGAGCGAGGCGGAGATCGTCCGTTTCCGCACGGAGGAGCTGCTGCGCCGGCACGCGATCGACCTGGACGTGCCGCCGACGCTGCTCGATGTGCTGCTCCAGAGCTTCGCCGACCTGCGGGCCTCCGCCGCGGCGGCCGGCAGCGACGACGAGAAGCTGGAGTCCGCGCTGTCGACGGCCGAGCAGATCGGTGTGCTGGAGGACGCCGTGCTGCACAGCAATTTCTTCGGTGAGCGCGCCCTGACCGCCCGCACTCTGGCATCGTCGCTGGTCGGTTCGCTGACCCGGCGCGAGCCGGAGGACCTGGCGATACTCAACAAGTACCTGCACGGGGTCGTCGAGCCGCGCAGCAAGGAGCAGGGCGGGGCCTGGCCCGAGTTCCTCGAGGGCGGCCGCGACGCGATCGCCACCCTGTCGTGAGCGGGCCCCAGGAGAGCGGTGTGTTCACCGCGCTGCGTACGCAACTACAAGGGGCGGCAACCGAGTTCGCGGGCGGGCCCGACGCCCTGGAGGGCATCCTCCTGGGCATGGTGGACGACGTCGACCGGGCGGTGCGCGAGCCGCTGGAAATCTTCCCGGTCTGCCACCACTCCCCCGCCTCCGCGCTGGCGATGGCACGCCGGCTGCGGGAGAAGCAGCCCAAGGTGGTGTACCTGGAGCTGTGCGAGGACATGGCTCCGCTGCTCACCGAGCTGCGCAACTGCCGGCTCCCCGTCGCGGTGCAGGCGTTCGCGGGCGAGATCAACGGCTTCCCCCAGGAGTGGGCCCCGCTGTCGGTCGTCGCGCCGATCACGGAGGCGTCCGCCGAGTACCAGGCCATCGCCTACGCCCTGGACACCCCGGGCGTGGAGCTGGTCCTGGTCGACCGCTCCTCCGACCACGTCTTCCAGTGGGACCGGGCGGGCGGCTCGGAAGCCACGGAGACCGACGGGTCCCCGGCCGAGGCGGAGGAGGCGCCGAAGTCCGAGGAGGCCGCGCTGCACGGCGAGGCGGTCGGCGTCGAGATCGGCGACCTGCGCCCGCGCTTCGCGGAGCTGGAGGAGCATCTGCTGCGCCACGGCAAGGTGCGGCACTGGTCGGAGTGGTGGCACCAGTACGTGGAGGTGCCGCTCGGTGACAGCGACCACGACACCTACCGCCAGGTCATGTTCCTCATCGGCAGCCTGTTCCGGCGGCTCGCGCCGGGCGACGGCGACCGGGTCCGGGTGGACGAGGACCGCGAGCGGTACATGTGGACGCGGATGCGTGAGCACCTGGCGGCGACGGGCACGGACCCGGAGGACTGCCTGTACGTGTGCGGGGCGTTCCACGCGGCCAGCCGGGTGGAGGAGTTCGGCGTGGCCGGCCGCTCGGGCGCGTTCACGATCTCCCCGCGTACGGCGACCACCTGGCAGTACGGGCTGATCCCGTCGAGTCACACGGCGATCGAGGCGCAGTTCGGGCTGGCGGCGGGTTCGGTGTCGATCGCGGCGACGCAGTGGCAGAAGAGCCTGACGCGGACGCGGGTGCGGCCGTACCGGCTGGAGGGCCAGGCGGGCGCGCGGAAGTCCCGCGCGAAGAAGGCACTGCCCGCCGCCGGGTCCGCCGCCCAGGCGCCCGCCACGGACCGGCTGACCGGCTTCCTGCACCAGCCGCCCGTGCTGGACGCCCTGGACGAGGCGGAACTGCTCGGCTGGTCCGTGGACATCGTGCGGGCGGCCCGGCGCAACGGGTACCTCGCGTCGACCGCCGACGCCATCGCCGTGTTCGAGACGTCGATCCTGCTCGCGGGGATGCGGGACCGGGCGAAGCCGACCCCGTACGACTTCCAGGACGCGGCGGTCACCTGCATCGAGAAGGACAGCGTGCCCGGGCGCCGGGACGTGCGCCGGCTCGTCGAGATCATGATGGGCGGCGACCGGATCGGCCAGGTGGGCTACGAGGCACTGCCGCCGCTCGCCCGGGACGTGTACGACCGGCTGGAGCCGCTCGGGCTGAAGCTGCAACAGCGCGGTGTGCAGCGGGCGTTGCTGGACATCGCCGGGCGGCCGGAGCTGGAGGCGTGCTCGGACGTGCTGTGGATGCTGCGGCGGCTGATGCCGGCGGCCGCGGCCCGCCCGATCATGGGTGAGCGGCGGCTCGGTGAGCGGTCGATCCAGGAGTCCTGGGATTTGGCGCTGGGCACCCACCAGCGGGCGCTGATCGAGCTGGGCTACGAGGGCGTCAGCCTTGAACAGGTCCTGGAGCAGCGGCTGCGGCGCGAGGCGTACGGGCCGCGGGCTACCACGGCGGGAGTGCTGGCGGCCGTCGAGGACACCCTGCTGTACCTCCGCAGCGGGCGCCTGGCGGACGAGCTGGGCACCCACGCGCTGAAGGTGCTGGCCGCGGAGCGCAGCGTCGACGGGGCGCCGGAGGTGCTGCGCCGGGCCCGGGCGCTGCTGGCGTACTACCGCACGAGCCGGCCGGAACTCCCGGCGTGGATCGAGTCCTTCGTGAAGACGGGGTACGCGCACTACTGCACGCTGCTGCCGACGGCGTTCCGGGACGAGGACGCGACGGTGGGGCAGGTCGCGGCGATGCTGGGCTTCCTGTTCAGCATGGAGAGCCTCGCGCTGTCGCTGGGCTGCGACCGTACGCAGCTGGAGCTGGCGGTCGCCCAGTCGCACCCGGAGGACCCGTCGAAGACGGCGCTGCTGTGGGCGGCGCAGGTCCAGCTCGGCACCCTGTCGCGCGCGGAGCTGCGGTCCCGGTGCGCAGAGTTGCTGGACAACCCCCTGGTGGTGCCCTCCTACCCGCGCTACCTGAACGGCTTCGTGCACGCGCTGGAGCCGGTGCCGGGGCTGGCGGACGTGGTGGTGGAGGCGGTGTCGAACGCGTTCGGGCGTCTGCCGGACTCGGTGCTGCTCCCGTGGCTGCCGCTCCTGATCACCACGCTGCGCAAGGGCGCTGCCGACCTCGCCCCGCTGCTGATCCGCGAGGCGGGCCGGATCTTCCCGGGCCGGCTGCCGGCCCTGGACGCGTGGATACCGCCGTGGCGGATGCCCCAGCAGGACCCCTTCGCGACCCCGCGGGCGCAGCGCACGGCCACGGCCCCGGTGGGCGCCGCACTGCTCGCCGCCCATCCGGCGACGTGCGACGGGGTGGCGGAGCTGCTGGGCTGCGAGGACGGCTGGCAGCAGCACGCCGGACCCGCCCGGCCGGGCGCGGCTCTGCTGTCGGCGCACCCGGCGACGTGCGACGCGGTGGCGGAGCTGCTCGGGTGCGAGGGTGCCTGGGCAGCGGCGGGCGACACCGCGGTGGCGGGGGCGGCGCTGACGCTTCGCCATCCGGCGACGGCCCAGGCGCTGGAGCCGTTGCTCGCCGACAGGTGACGGCAGATGCCGGCCCCTCTTGGACCGGGGGGCCGGCATCGACGTCCCCTTCACGGGTAACGGCAGCGACACCGGATTCATCCGCGGACCCGCGGGCACGTTGGACTCCATCAGCAGCAACGTCCGCGTACGGGGAGGCCTGGCAGAAGGAGGGCGCGTGGACACTGGTAACGATCGAGGAAACGTGCTGGGCCACGGCGACGAGGCCGGACGAGCGGTGGCTGCTGCTGGATTGCGGATCGCCGTGGTCGCTGGGATCGGCCTTGTGCTCATCGGTGCCTTCGGCATGGTGGCAGGCCTGAAGCCGGCCGTCTGGGTGGCCGTGGTCGGTGTCATCGTCTCGATCGGAGTGGCAGTGGCCATCCGTTCGCGCAACAAGTGAGACGGAGGGAGCCGGCCGGCCGTCATGACTCGGGGAAGGAGGGACCGCACATGTCCGACGTGGGATGGTCGACGGAACAACGGGCGGCAGTGAAGCGGTGGATGCTGTTCGCCACGCTCTTCGCGGTAGCCGGGGTAGTCCTGTCGGTGTTTCTGATCGTTGCCGGGAATTCCGGCGGCTGGGTGGTGCTCGTGATGACGCTGTGCGTGTACGGGGCCCTCTACATGTTCATCGGGAACCGTAAGAACAAGCAGCCTGGCTGATCGCACTGCGGAAGCCCGTCGGGCCGCGGGCCCGGCGCAGGTCACGACGGTCGGACATGCCGGAGCGCCCCCGGTAGACCGGGACCCCTCACGCCCCGGACCCGACCACGTCCTGTGTGCCGAGGACCGCGAGCAGGTCGAGGAGGTCCGCGCTGTCGGTGCCCAGGGCCGGGGTGAACCACAGCAGGCGCTGCCGCCCGTCCTCGCTGAAGAGGTTCAGGCAGTTGACCTCCACACCCCGAGGGCGGGGTGCGCGATCCGTTTGCGGTCGTCGCGGCGGAACGCCACGTCGTGCTCGGCCCAGAGGGCGGCGAACTCCGGCGAGGCGTCCAGCAGGGTGCGGATCATCGAGGCGGCCTCCCTGTCCTTGGCGTCCCTGCGGGCGGCGGCCGCGCGGAGGTCGGCGACGAACGCCCGCGACTGGGTCGCGTGGTCGGCCTCCGGGTAGAGCAGGCGCGCATCGGGCTCGGTGAACCACCGGTGGACGAAACTCGCGCGGGGCCCGCGGTAGCCCGACTGATCGCCTAGCAGTGCCACCGCGAGCCGGTTCTGCACGAGGGTGACGTGGAGGTCGGTGATGACCTGCGCGGGTGTGGACGGCATCCGCTGGAGCAGGTCGAGCATGCCGGGGTGAACGTGCGCGGTCACGCCGCCCGAGGCGGGTACGGGACAGTCCGCCAGCCGGTAGAGGTAGTCGCGCTCGTCGGCGGTCAGGCGCAGCGCCCGGGCCAGGGCGGCGATCATCTGTTCCGACGGCTGGGAGCCGGCTCCGCGCTCGAGTTCGTTGTAGTAGTCCACCGACGCCCCGGCGAGCTGGGCGACCTCCTCCCGGCGCAGACCGGGCACCCGGCGCCGCGGGCCGGCGGGGAGGCCCACGTCGGCCGGGCGGATGCGGTCCCGGCGCGACCGCAGGAACGCCCCGAGCTCGGTGTACTTCGCAGAACCCATGTGCACCATTGTGTGCCCGGCCGGGGCGCCGACCCAGGGGATGTCATCCCCTGGTTGCGCCGGCCGCGACCGCGCACCGTGGAGGCATGACTACGACTGACAGCCCTCACACCCCGGCTCCCGAACGGGTCGCCGTCGTCACCGGCGGTTCGCGCGGCATCGGCCGCGCGGTGTCGCTCCAGCTCGCCCGCGACGGTCTCGCGGTGGTGGTGAACTACACCAGGGACGTGGCCTCGGCCGACGAGACCGTGAAGACGATCACGGCGGACGGCGGGAAGGCGATCGCCGTGCGGGCGGACGTGGCGGACGAGCACGCGGTCGCCGCGCTGTTCGACCGGGCGGAGCAGGAGTTCGGCGGCGTGGACGTCGTGGTGAACGCCGCCGGCCGCCTGATCCTGTCGCCCGTCGCCGACCTCGATCTGGCCGCCCTCGACGCGATGCACCGCACCAACATCCGCGGCGCCTTCGTGGTGGCACAGCAGGCCGCGCGGCGGCTGCGGTCCGGCGGCTCCCTCCTGGGCGTGTCGACCTCCGTGGTCGGAACGCAGTTCCCCGCTTACGGCGCGTACGTGGCGAGCAAGGCCGCCGTCGAGTCGATCACCCTGATCCTCGCCCGGGAGCTGCGCGGCCGGGACATCACGGTGAACACCGTCGCCCCCGGGCCCACGGCCACCGACCTGTTCCTCGACGGCAAGACGCCGGAGGAGATCGACCGGCTCGCGAAGACCCCTCCGCTGGAGCGGCTGGGCACCCCGGAGGACATCGCCCGGGTCGCCGCCTTCCTCACCAGCCCGGCGGGGCACTGGGTGAACGGCCAGGTCCTGCGGGCCAACGGCGGAATGGTGTGAGCACCCTGCCGGCCGCCGTGCCGGCCACCCGAGCCCCGCAGCCCGCCCGGGACCCGCCGGTCACCCCGGAGAACGTCCGTGCGCGACGCCCGTACCGCGTCCGCAGCCTTTCCACAGCGCCACCAAGGAGTCCCACTCATGCCTTTCGCCCACTTCAAGGTCCCCGCCGGCACTCTCGGCCCCGACGACAAGAAGAAGATCGTCGAGCGCACCACCGATCTGTACGCCGAGATCTACGGTGAGCGCGCCCGCGCCACCACCGTCGTGCTCGTCGACGAGGTCGCCGACGGCGGCTGGGGCGTGGGCGGTCACGTCCTCACCGCCGCCCTGCTCAACGGCGACGCCTGACCCACGGCCGCCGGCGGGCGCGGGACCCGGCCCGCGCCCGCCGGCACCGCACGGTACCCGCGCCCACCGGCGCGCCGAACGGTCACGCGGCCTTCCGCACCCGCTCCCCGTGCCCCCGGACGATGTCCGCGTACCGGTGGCCCGAGCCCTTGATCGTGCGGGTCTGGGTGGCGTAGTCGACGTGCACCAGGCCGAAGCGCTTGTCGTAGCCGTACGCCCACTCGAAGTTGTCCAGCAGCGACCAGGCGAAGTAGCCGGCCAGCGGAGCGCCCTTGCGGGCGGCGGAGGCGCAGGCGGCGATGTGCCGGGTGAGGTAGTCCTGGCGCTCGGGGTCGTCGACGGTGCCGTCGGGGCGGACCACGTCGGGGAACGCGGAGCCGTTCTCGGTGACGTAGATCCTGCGGGCGCCGTACTCGTCCGTGAGACGCAGCAGGAGGTCCTCGATGCCGCTGGGGTCGATCTCCCAGTCCATGCCGGTGCGCTGCACGCCGTCCCGGCGGACGGTCGCGGCGTAGGGGGCGGGGCCGTCGGGGTCGGCGGTGACCACCTGCGGGAAGTAGTAGTTGAGGCCGATCCAGTCGAGCGGGGCGGCGATGGTCTCGAGGTCGCCGGGCCGCTCGGGGAGGTCGACGCCGTAGACCTCGCGCATGTCCTCGGGGAAGCCCCGGCCGTGGACCGGGTCGAGCCACCAGCGGTTGGTGTGGCCGTCCATGCGGAGGGCGGCGGCGCGGTCCTCGGGGCTGTCGCTCGCCGGGTGGATGGTGGAGAGGTTGTTGACGATGCCGACCTGCGCGTCGGGGGAGGCGGCGCGGATGGCGCGGGCGGCGAGGCCGTGGCCGAGGAGCAGGTGGTAGGAGGCGCGGACGGCCGCCGTGAGGTCGGTCCAGCCGGGGGCCATCTTGCCCTCGAGGTGGCCGATCCAGGCCGAGCACAGGGGCTCGTTGAGGGTGGCCCAGTGGTGGACGCGGTCGCCGAGGCGTTCGGCGACGGCGGAGGCGTAGGCGGCGAAGTGTTCGGCGGTGTCGCGCTCGGGCCAGCCGCCGCGGTCCTGGAGGGTCTGGGGCAGGTCCCAGTGGTAGAGGGTGACCGACGGGGTGATGCCGGCCTCGAGCAGCCCGTCGACCAGCTCGTCGTAGAAGGCCAGGCCCTTGGCGTTGACCGGGCCGTCGCCGCCGGGCACCACGCGCGGCCAGGCGACGGACAGCCGGTAGGCGTTGGCGCCGAGGCGGCGCATCAGGCCGATGTCCTCGCGCCAGCGGTGGTAGTGGTCGCAGGCGACGTCGCCGTGGTCGTCGTTGTCGATCCGGCCGGGGGTGTGCGAGAAGGTGTCCCAGATCGACGGAGAACGGCCGTCCTCCGCCACGGCGCCCTCGATCTGGTAGGCCGAGGTGGCCGTGCCCCACAGGAAGTCGTCGGGGAGCGCGGCGTAGTCGATGGTCACGGAGGTCCTTTCGGGGCGGGGGGTGGTCACTTGACGGCGCCTGCCGTCAGGCCGGCGACGAGGTAGCGCTGGAGAAGCAGGAACCCGGCGACCACGGGGACGCTCACCACGAGGGAGGCGGCCATGATCTGGTTCCAGTACACGTCGTTGAGGGTGGAGTAGCCCTGGAGGCCGACCGCCAGGGTGCGGGTGGTGTCGTTGGTCATCACGGACGCGAAGAGGACTTCTCCCCAGGCGGTCATGAAGGCGTAGACGGCGACGGCGACGATGCCGGGCACGGCGGCCGGGACGACGACGCGGAACAGCGCGCCGAGCGGGCCGCAGCCGTCGACGAGCGCCGCCTCGTCCAGGTCGCGCGGGACGGAGTCGAAGTAGCCGATCAGCATCCAGATGGAGAACGGCAGCGAGAAGGTCAGGTAGGTGAGGATCAGGCCGCCGCGGGAGCCGAACAGGGCGATGCCGGTGGCGTTGCCGATGTTGACGTAGATGAGGAACAGCGGCAGCAGGAAGAGGATGCCGGGGAACATCTGCGTCGACAGGACGGTCACCGTGAAGACGCGCTTGCCGCGGAACGAGTAGCGGCTGACCGCGTACGCGGCGAACACGGCGATGACGACCGAGCAGACGGTGGCCGCGCCAGCCACGATCAGCGAGTTCACGAAGTAGCGGCCGAGCGGGACGGTGGACCAGATGTCGATGTACGGGCGGATCGTCAGCTCGCTCGGCAGCCAGCGGAACGTGCCGGTGACGTCGGCGAGCGGCTTCAGCGAGCTGGACAGCATGACGTAGACCGGGACCAGCACGAACCCGGTGAGGAGCGTCAGGAAGACGCGCCGTGTCCACAGGAACGAGCGGGGCGGGGCCATCGGGGACCGGGGCGTGCTCATGAGGCGGTCCTCCGTCCGCGCGAGGTGAAGGCGAGGTAGACGCCCGTGACGACGAGCAGGAACAGCAGGAGCAGCACCGACATCGCGGAGCCCGTGCCGAAGTTCCAGGTGACGAAGGACGCCTGGTAGATGTGCACGGAGATCAGGTCCGCCGCTTCGGGCGCGCTCTTGCCGAACATGACGTACGGGGTGTTGAAGTCGTTGAACGTCCACAGGAACAGCACGAGCACCAGCACCTGGTTGACCGGGCGGAGCGACGGCAGGGTGATGCGGCGGAGCTGCTGGATCATGCCGGCGCCGTCGAGGGCGGCGGCCTCGTACAGCTCCCGGGGGATGTTCTGGAGGCCGGCCATCACGATGAGGAAGGCGAACGGCCAGCCCTTCCACACCGACACGGTGAGCAGGGCGATGAAGCTGTTGTCGCCGATCAGCCAGAACGACGGCTTGTCGGTGAGGCCGAGCTGGTCGTGCAGGACGTGGTTCACCAGGCCGTTGTCGTGCTGGAACATGAACACCCAGGTGATGACGGCCGCGTAGACGGGCAGCGCGTACGGCACCAGGAACAGCGCGCGCAGCAGGCCGCGGCCGCGGAAGGTGTCCTGCATGAACACCGCGGCGGCGGTGCCGATCAGCCAGCACAGGCCGACGGACAGCAGGGTGAAGGCGACCGTGACGAGGAACGAGTGGAGCAGGGCCTCGCCGACGGGGGCGTCGAAGTCCACCGACACCGAGTAGTTGTCGAAGCCGGCCCAGGGGGCGGTGCCCCAGTCGCGGATGTAGAACTGGGTGAGTTCCTTGAAGCTCATCACGATGCCGATGACCATCGGCACCAGGTGGACGAGGAGTTCGAGGAGCAGCGCGGGCAGAAGCAGCAGGTAGGGCAGTCCGATGCGGCGGATCCGCCCGGTGCGGCGGCGGGGGCCGCGCGCCGCACCGGGGGAGGTCTTCCGCACGGTTGCCTCCGCTGCGGGGGCGGTGGCGGTCATGGCGGTGTGGTGACTCACTTCGTGGGCATCTGCTGCTGCGCCTTGGTGAGCGCGGCCTTGACCGATTCGGTGGTGACCGGGCGTCCGGCGGCGGCGTCGGCGAACAGTTCCTTGACGGCGGTGCCGACGGTGGTCTCGAACTGGGACTCGTCGGGCACCTGCGGCAGGGCGACGGCGCTCTTGGCGAGGGTGTCCTTCAGCACGGCGTTGGCGGGGGTGTTGAAGGCGGGGTCCTGCTGTGCGGCCTTGACCGGCGGGATGGAGCTGTAGGCGGTGTTGAGGATCTTCTGCTCGGCGTCGCTGGTCATGAACTTCACGAACTCGGTGGCGCCGTCGAGGTTGTCGGTGTTCTTGAAGACGGCGAGGTTGATGCCGGCGACCATGGAGTTGACCTGCTTGCCGGCGCCGGGGGTGCCGGACTGCACGGGCACGGGGGCGATGCCGTAGGCGTCCTCGCTCATGCCCTGGGACTTGAGGTTGGCGGAGGCGGACTGCCACAGCAGCATGCCGGTCTTGCCCTTGGCGAAGTCGCTGACCGACTGGTTCTGGGCGTACTCGGCGTTGCCCGGGGCGATGATCTTGTCCTTGGCCATGAGGTCGACGTACTGCTTGACCGCGGTGACGACGCCGTCGTTGGTGAAGTCGGGCTTGCCGTCGGCGGTGAAGAAGTCGGCGCCGTGCTGCTTGGCGAAGACGTAGGCGTGGTGGATGTTCTCGGAGGGGTTGGAGCCCTCCATGGCGATGCCCCAGTTGCCGTCCTTGGACAGCTTCTTGCCGGCGGCTATCAGCTCGTCCCAGGTGGCGGGCGGGGCGTCGATGCCGGCCTCGGCGAACTTCTGCTTGTTGTAGTAGAGGGCGTAGGCCATGGAGTAGAGCGGCACGGCGGCCGGGTCCTGGCCCTCGGCGCCGGTGGAGCCGAGCGCGGAGTCGACGAAGCGGTCCTTGCCGCCGATCTTGTCGAACTGCGCCTTGTCCCAGGGCAGGAGGCCGCCGGTGGCCTGGAGCGAGGCGGACCAGGTGTTGCCGATGTTCAGCACGTCCGGGCCCTGGCCGGAGGTGGTGGCGGTGAGGATGCGGTTGAGCAGGTCGGACCAGGGCACGACCTCCAGCTTGACCTTGATGCCGGTCTGCTTCTCGAACTTGTCGAGTTCGGGCTGGAGGACCTTCTTGTCGACCTCGATGCTGGCGCCCTGGTTGGAGGCCCAGTAGGTGAGTTCCTTCGGCGAGTCGTTGGACCCGCCCCCGTTGCTCGACCCGCCTCCGCAGGCCGAGGCGGCGAGTGCGAGAGACAGCATGACGGCGCCTGTGGCCGCGGCTCGGATTCTGCGCATGGCTCCTGGGGTCCCTTTCCGGGAAGTGCAGACAGGCAGTGCAAAAGGGGTGCGCACAGGGCGCGCCGGAGCAACGCCTCATAGCTTAATTTAGGACGTGAGTTAAACCCTAACGAGGCGGAACGTCAAGGGTTTCGACGATGTCACCCAACTCCCGCCGCACCTCTTGACTCATGTGTTCCAGGGATGAACCATTCAGCGGCGAGAGAGCGCTCCCCGCACCCCACGCCGTTCACTTCCCGAACCAGGAGAGCCGCCCATGACGTCCGACTCCCCGTCGTCCCCCCGACCGCCCGTCCTCGGCCGCCGCGCCGTTCTCGGCGCCGCCGCGGCCGCCCCTGTACTGGCCGGCCTGCCCTCGGTGGCCTCCGCCGCGCCCGCGGCCCGGCGCAAGAAGCCGCGCCGGCTGAAGGCCGGCGGCGATCTCGGCCCCAACGTGATCGTCTTCGACCCGTCCACCCCGGGCATCCAGGCCCGCCTGGACGAGGTCTTCCGGCAGCAGGAACGCGCCCAGTTCGGCACCGGCCGCTACCAACTGCTGTTCAAGCCGGGCACGTACAACGGGCTCAACGCCCAGATCGGCTTCTACACCTCCATCTCCGGGCTCGGCCTCTCCCCCGACGACACCACCATCAACGGTGACGTGACGGTCGACGCCGGCTGGTTCGACGGCAACGCCACCCAGAACTTCTGGCGTTCGGCGGAGAACCTGGCGCTCGTCCCGGTCAACGGCACCAACCGGTGGGCGGTCGCGCAGGCAGCGCCGTTCCGTCGGATGCACGTACGCGGCGGCCTCAACCTGGCCCCGTCCGGCTACGGCTGGGCGAGCGGCGGCTACATCGCCGACAGCCGCGTCGACGGCACCGTCGGCCCGTACTCGCAGCAGCAGTGGTACACTCGGGACAGCTCGGTCGGCGGCTGGACCAACGCCGTGTGGAACATGGTGTTCTCCGGCGTCGAGGGCGCCCCCGCGCAGAGCTTCCCCGAGCCGCCGTACACCACGCTCGACACCACGCCGGTCTCCCGCGAGAAGCCCTTCCTGTACCTCGACGGCGACCAGTACCGCGTCTTCCTGCCCGCCCTGCGGACCAATGCGCGCGGCGTCACCTGGGGCAACGGCACCCCGCGCGGCACCTCCCTGCCGCTGGAGCGCTTCTACGTCGCCAAGCCCGGCGACTCGGCCGCCACCCTCAACCAGGCGCTCGCCCAGGGCCTCAACCTGCTGCTCACCCCGGGCATCTACCACGTGGACCAGCCCGTCCGGGTCACCCGTGCCGGCACGGTCGTCCTGGGTCTCGGCTACGCCACCCTGATCCCCGACAACGGCGTCACCGCCCTGAAGGTCGACGACGTCGACGGCGTGCGGCTGGCGGGCTTCCTGATCGACGCGGGACCGGTCAACTCGCCCGTCCTGCTCGAGGTCGGCCCGCAGGGCGCCTCCCGGGACCACTCCGCCGACCCCATCACCGTGCAGGACGTCTTCATCCGCATCGGCGGCGCGGGCCCCGGCAAGGCGACCACCAGCATGGTGATCAACGCCCGGCACACCATCGTCGACCACACCTGGGTCTGGCGCGCCGACCACGGCGACGGCGTGGGCTGGGAGACCAACCGCTGCGACTACGGCGTCGTCGTCAACGGCCACGACGTCCTCGCCACCGGTCTGTTCGTCGAACACTTCAACAAGTACGACGTGCAGTGGAACGGTGAACGCGGCCGCACGATCTTCTTCCAGAACGAGAAGGCGTACGACGCCCCCGACCAGGCCGCCATCCAGAACGGCTCCATCAAGGGCTACGCGGCGTACAAGGTCGGCGACCATGTCACCACCCACGAGGGCTGGGGCATGGGCAGTTACTGCTACTACAACGTCAATCCGAGCATCGTCCAGCACCACGGCTTCGCCGCGCCGAACCGTCCGGGCGTGCGCTTCCACGACCTGCTGGTCGTCTCGCTGAGCGGCCACGGCCAGTACGAGTGCGTCATCAACGACACCGGCGCCCCCACCTCGGGCACCGACACCGTGCCGTCCAAGGTGGTGTCGTACCCCTGACCCCGGCGCCGGGGGCACGCCTTGGCCGACGCCGACGGCCGGGCGCGCCCCCTCGGCACCGGTGGCGGCCCCTCCCGGCTCCGGGAGCGGGAGGGGCCGCCGTTCACGGCCCGCGGCACGGGGGCCGTACGGCCTGCCGTACGGGGCGTCGCAGGTGTGCCGTACGGGCCGTCGCACGGCGTGCCGTAAGGGCTACCGCGCTGGGCTACGGCACCGGGCTACCGCGCCGGCACGGACGCCGGTGCCGGGGCCGGGGCGTACCCGGTGGGCCGGCTGGTGAACGTGCCGCGGCCCTGGGTGCGGCTGCGCAACCGGGTGGCGTAGCCGAAGAGTTCGGCCAGCGGCACGGTCGCCGTGACGACCGCCGCGCCCGCCCGCGTGGCGGAGCCGCTCACCCGGCCGCGCCGCGCGGCCAGGTCACCGAGCACGGACCCCACCGCGTCCTGCGGCACGGTGACCGTGACCTCGGCGACCGGCTCCAGCAGCACCATCGCGCATGCCCGCAGGGCGTCCCGCAGTCCGAGCCGGCCCGCGGTGCGGAAGGCGGTGTCGGAGGAGTCCTTGACGTGCGTCGAACCGTCGGTCAGCGTCACCCGCAGACCCGTCACCGGGTGCCCGCCGAGGGGTCCCTCGGCGAGCGCGTCCCGGCAGCCGGCCTCGACGGCACGGACGTACTCCTGCGGCACCCGGCCGCCGACGACCGTCGACCGGAACTCGAAGCCACCCTCCGCGAAGCCGCTCTCCGCCGAGCCGCTGTCCGCGTCGCCGAGCGGCTCGACGTCGAGCACCACGTGCGCGAACTGCCCCGCCCCGCCGTCCTGTTTGACGTGCCGGTACACGAACCCGGACACGCCGCGCCCGACGGTCTCCCGGTGGCTGACGCGGGGCCGGCCGACGGCGACGCCCAGCCCGTGCTCGCGCCGGATCCGCTCCACCGCGACCTCCAGATGCAGTTCGCCCATGCCGGACAGCACCGTCTGCCCCGTCTCGGCGTCGGTGCGCACGACCAGCGAGGGGTCCTCCTCGGCGAGCCGGGCCAGCGCCGACGCCAGCCGCCCGGTGTCCGTGCCGCGCTGCGCCTCGACGGCGACCGAGACGACGGGTTCGGCGGTGCCGGGCGGCTCCAGCACCAGCGGGGCGTCCGGCGCGCACAGGGTGGCGCCCGCGCGGGCGGTCTTCAGCCCGACCACGGCCACGATGTCGCCGGCGACCGCGCGGTCCAGGCGTGTGTGCCGGTCGGCGTGGACCCGCAGGATGCGCCCGACGCGCTCGGCGCGGCCGGCGGTGACGTCCCGCACGGTGTCCCCCTGTTCGATCGTTCCGGAATAGACGCGCAGGTAGGTGAGGCGTCCGGTGGCGGTGGCGGTCACCTTGAACGCCAGGGCGGCGAGCGGCGCCGCCGGGTCGGCGAGCCGCTCCTGCTCGGCGCCGTCGTGCGTGCCGCGCACCGGCGGTACGTCCAGCGGCGACGGCAGGTAGGCGAGGACGGCGTCCAGCAGCGGCTCGATCCCGCGGTTGCGGTAGGCGGAGCCGCACAGCACGACCACGGCCTCACCGCGCGCGGTCAGCTCCCGCAGGGCGGCCGCGAGCGTCCCGGTGCGGAGCGCGCCCGTGTCGCAGAACTCCTCCAGCGCGGCCGGATGCAGTTCCGCGACGGCCTCCTCCAGCAGCCGGCGCCGTCGGAGCGCCTCCTCGCGCAGGGCGTCCGGCACGGGTGCAGGCTCGCGGGTCTCACCGTCGTCGCTCCAGGTCAGGGTGCGCATGCCGAGCAGGTCGACGACTCCGGTGAAGGCGTCCTCGGCACCGACCGGCAGCTGCACGGCCAGCGGCGCCGGGTGCAGCCGCTCCCTGATGGAGGCGACGGCGGCGTCGAGGTCGGCGCCGGCCCGGTCCATCTTGTTGACGAACGCGAGGCGCGGGACGCCGTGCCGGTCGGCCTGCCGCCACACCGACTCGCTCTGCGGCTCCACCCCGGCGACCGCGTCGAACACGGCGACCGCCCCGTCGAGGACGCGCAGGGAACGCTCGACCTCGTCGGCGAAGTCGACGTGGCCCGGTGTGTCGATCAGATTGATCCGGTGACCGCTCCAGGAGCAGGACACGGCGGCGGAGAAGATGGTGATGCCCCGGTCGCGCTCCTGCGGGTCGAAGTCGGTGACGGTGGTGCCGTCGTGCACCTCGCCGCGCTTGTGGGTGGTGCCGGTGGCGTAGAGGATCCGCTCGGTGACGGTGGTCTTGCCGGCGTCGACGTGGGCGAGGATGCCGAGGTTGCGGACGACGGCGAGGGGGTCGGTGGTGCGCATGGCCCGTGGCCTTTCGGAGGGAACCGGAAAAGGGCAGCGCGATTTGCCCGGCGCACGGCGCCGGGCACTCCCGGTGGCACGGGAGGGCCGGACGTGCGTCAGGGCATCCGGTGCCGGCCGCGCAGCGGGCACCGGGCGGCCGAGGACACCAGGATCACCACGGACCGGCGGGACCGGGAACGGGGAGCGACGGCGACAGCGGTGTGGTCACGCACGGCCGTTCTCCCTCCCGGATCGATTCTGGTCTGAACGCGCGCGTGCCGCCGTCGAGGGGCGGTGCGCGCCTGCCCGGCGAGTGTAGGGAGCCGGACGGCCGCAGGGCCACGGATTTTCCGCAGCAGGTCACAGGGAAGTCGTCTCACATATCGAAACGGCTTTCCTGAGAAGTGAGACCTTCTGCGAATGTGGAGTGATCGTCCCCGTGGAAAGACCGTGAAATGCCCGCACCAATCACCAGTCCGGCCGCCGGCCCGGACACCCGTCCGGCCCCGGCTCCCGTCAACTCGCGGTCGCGCGTCCTCATCGCCAGCCTCATCGGCACGACGATCGAGTTCTACGACTTCTACATCTACGCGACCGCCGCCGTACTGGTCTTCCCCTCGCTCTTCTTCCCGAGCAGCGACCCCACCACGGCGCTGCTCTCGTCCTTCGCGGTGTTCGGCGCCGCGATGGTCGCCCGCCCGATCGGCGCGGTGGTCTTCGGCCACCTCGGCGACCGGCTCGGCCGCAAGGGAACGCTCGTGGCGTCCCTGCTCACCATGGGCGTCGCCACGTTCCTCATCGGCGTGCTGCCCACCTACGCGCAGGCCGGCTGGGTCGCGACCGCGCTGCTGGTGCTGATGCGGCTGGCGCAGGGCTTCGCGCTCGGCGGCGAGTGGAGCGGCGCGGCGCTGGTCGCCACCGAGAACGCGCCGAAGGGCAAACGCGCCCTGTACGGCACGTTCCCGCAGCTGGGCGCCCCGCTGGGCTTCATCATCGGCAACGGCTTGTTCCTGATCATCGGCGCGCTGCTGCCGTCCGCGGCCGGCGCCGACCCGTCCCAGCCGTCGGAGGCGTTCCTCAACTGGGGCTGGCGCATCCCGTTCCTGTTCTCCGCGGTGATGGTCGCGATCGGTCTGTGGGTGCGGATGCGCCTGGTCGAGGCGCCGGTGTTCGCCAGGACGCGGGAGGCGGGCCTGGTGCGGAAGCTGCCGCTGGCCACGGTCTTCCGCAGCCACGGGAAGCAGCTGGTCCTCGGCACGTTCTTCATGCTGGCGACGTACGTGCTGTTCTACCTGATGACCACGTTCTCGCTGAGCTACGGCCGCACGGCGAAGGACGCCGCCGTTCCCGGACTGGGCTACGAGTACACGACGTTCGTGCTGATGATGATTTTCGGGGTGCTGTTCTTCGCGGCGTTCACCCTGATCTCCGGCCCGCTCGCGGACCGCTACGGCCGGCGCGCCACGCTCATCGCCGTCACGGCCGGAATCCTGGTCTTCGGCCTGGTCTGGGTGCCGCTGATCGGCCTGGGCACGGTCGGCGTGGTGCTGTGGCTGGTGTTCGGCTTCACGCTGATGGGCATGACGTTCGGCCCGATGGGCGCGCTGCTGCCGGAACTGTTCCCGACGAGCGTGCGCTACACGGGCTCCGGCATCTCCTACAACGTCAGCTCGATCCTCGGCGCGGCCGTGGCCCCGTTCATCGCGGTGGCCCTGTGGGAGGCCGGTGACGGCTCACCCTGGCTGGTCGGCGTCTACCTCTCCTCGATGGCCCTGCTGACGCTGGTGGCGCTGGTGCTCGGGCGGGAGACGAAGGACGTGGGGCTGGAGGAGGGCGAGTCCGCGGAGACGCCGGCGGCGGAGAAGGTTGCGGGCGGCGCGGCGTCCTGAGGCTTCTTCGACCGGGCGGCTCACCCCGTTGTCAGTCCCCCTCCCTAGAGTGAAGCCATCATCTGGACGGACCAGATCCATCCCGGCGTTCACGCTGTGGGTGGACACGTCCGCCTGCGGAAATGGGCGTCGGGGAGGGTCCCCCGACGGCCGACGGGGAAAGGGATGGACGCGATGAGCGCCACGGTGAAGGACCGGCTGAAGAAGCACTTCGTGAACCACGTCGCTCTCGTCATCGACAAGTCCGGTTCGATGCAGGGCCACTCGGAGCAACTCGTGCGCGTCGTCGACGAGTTCGTGAAGGGGCTCGCGGAGGAGTCGGACCGGCTCGGGCACGAGACCCGGATCAGCCTCTACGCCTTCGACCACCTCGTCGAGAACCTGGTGTGGGACATGGACGTGAAGCATCTGCCGTCCATGCGGGGGCTGTACACCGTGGAGAACGGCGCGACGGCGCTGATCCAGGCGTCGGTGAAGGCGCTCGACGACCTCGGTCACATCTGGGAGGAGTACGGCGAGCACAGCTTCCTCCAGGTCGTCGTCACCGACGGCGAGGAGAACGCCTCCGGCGCCGACACGACGGGTTCGCGGCACGACCTCATGCCGGACGGGCGTGCCGTGCTCGACGAGTGGCGGAGCCGGATCGCCGACAAGATGAACACCCTGCCGGACCACTGGACGTCGGCCATCATGGTGCCGAACTCCTTGGCCAAGCGGACGGCCCAGCAGTACGGCTTCCCGACGGGCAACATCTCGATCTGGGACGCCGACTCCGACCAGGGCGTCGAGGAGGCGATCGGCGCCGTCAAGACGGCCGCCACCCGGTTCCTGCGCGACCGCGAGCACGGCGTGCGCGGTACCCGGAACCTCTTCGCGATGGGCCAGGACCTGAGCGCGGCGGACGTGACGTCCAGCCTCCAGGCCCTGAACGCCGGCAAGTACGTGCTCATCCCGGTCGACCAGCCCACGTCGATCCGCGACTTCGTCACCAGCGCCGGGCATCCGTACAAGACCGGCTGCGCCTTCTACGAGCTGTCCAAGCGCGAGAAGGTGCAGGCCAACAAGCAGATAGCCGTGGCGGAGAAGGACCCGGCCACCGGCCGCACGACCGGCAAGGTGTTCACCGGTCCCGCCGCCCGACAGCTCCTGGGCCTGCCGGCGACGGAGGTCACGGTGGCGCCGGGGAGCAACGACGCCTACACGGTGTTCGTCCAGTCGACGTCGGTCAACCGGAAGCTCGTCCCGGGGACCAGGCTGCTCGTCCTGCTCTAGCCTCGACCAGCGGTCACAACCTCCGGAGGTTCTCCCTTGCCCTCGCTCCATGACGTCGCCACCTGGCAGCCCCTGCTGCGCCTCTTGCACGCCGCGCACGCGGACACACTCTCCGCGCCCGGCGGGCACGTGGCGGGGCAGATCGGTACCGGCGGGTGGAGCGTTCCGCTCCCGTACCGGCCGCCGCAGCCCGGGCGTGCCGCGCTGATCTCGGACAACCAGGAGGAGTTCGACGCCATCGGCCTGATCGTCGAGGCGCTCAAGGAGGAGGGGAGCGACGGCATCTCCTTCGTCGTCGAGGCCGCCTCCGCGCCCGGTCGTGTCCGGCTGCATCTGATCGAACCGAGCCCCTCCGTCGAGCCGGGTGTCGCGACCGCGCACCCCGGCACGCTCCTCCTCGCGGACGGGGCGCTGCCCGAGCCGGTGCGCCGCCTGCCCGAGCCGGTGCCGGGCGCCGCGCCGGCCGCGTCCGCGGACGTGGACCTGCTGCGGCGCAGCCTGCGTGAACGGCTCCCGGGCGCGGTGGGCGCCTCCGAGGAGGAGCTCGCGGCGGCCGAGGCACGCCTCGGGGTGACGCTGCCGCCCGAGCTGAGGGCGCTGTACGAGGTCGTCCGGGGCCGGCACGAGGACTGGGACGACTTCCGGCAGCCGTACGACATCATCGGCTGCGATCTGTTCCCGCTCAGCGAGGTGTACATAGCGGACGCGGCGTCCCGGAACGTGCTGTGGCAGTTCGGCGCCATGGACGCGGTCGAGACGGGTCCCGAGCACGCCGTGCAGCAGCTCGTCGGCTCGCCGGGCTGGATCGTCTTCGGTGACAACGGCGGCGGCGACCGTATCGCCGTCGACCTCACACCGGGCCCGGACGGGCACGTCGGACAGGTGATCATCATCGGTCACGAAGGGAACATCGGTGCCGGGCTGGTCGCCGACTCCCTCACCGACATGGTCGTGCACCGCCACTTCGACGGCCGGCCGGTCCGGAGGGTCGAACGGCCCCCGCTGGTCGCCTACGTCAACCGCGCCTCCCTGCCCAGCATCGAGGTCGCCGCCCATCCTGGCCTGGAAGTCCTCAGCATCGGGGTGTGGGACAAGGAACCCGTCAGCCTCGCCCCCGTCTTCGACCTGCCGCGCCTGCGGACCTTGAGTGCGTATTCGGGTACGCTCGCCGACCCGTGCGAGATCGCCCGGCTCACGCACCTCGAGTACCTGGAACTCCCGCCCGCGGAGTGGCGCGTCCTGCTCGACGCGGGGGCCGTGCCCACGGGGCTTCTGGCGGCAGGCATCGACGCCCACCGGCAGCGGGACAACCCGCTGCACATCATCGCCCTCGCCAACGAGATCCTCGCCCTCTACGGCCGGCCGCCGATCACGGGGATCACGGTGTTGGAGGGTGCGGCCTCTTGAGGGGGCTCATCGGTGAGGCAGCCTGAAACCTACGCGAGGAGCTTTTCCGGCGATGGGATTGGTGCTCTTCCCGGGTGACGGCGACGTGACGAGTCCGGACGTCTCCTGGTCCTACGGCGACTTCAGCATGTTCAGGAAGTGGCTGGCCCAAGCCGACGGTTTCACACTCGCCGAGATGGACGGCTTCGGCGGGGACCGCCCGTGGTCCAGCGTCTCCACCACGCTGGCGCCACTGCTCAACCACCCGGACGACGAAGGAGAGCTCACGCCCGCCCAATGCGCGGCGATATTGCCGAGGTTGGAGGAGATCCTGAGCCAACATGAGACCGACCCCTGTGACCCACTCCTTCGACGGCGCGTCGAAGACGTGGGCAAGTTGGTCATCGTGCTGCGGGTCTGCGTGAGCAAGGACGTCGAGCTCTTCTTCGGCTAGTAGGTTGGCGCTCGCTGGTCCCCCCGTGTGCAACGGACCGGAGCCGGCACGGCCTCCGCGTCCGTCCGCACGGACGGGGATTTCGGAACGCCGGAGGGCGGGCGGCCTCGCGGGAGAGGATGGTCGTCATGACGGTAGAAGGTCCCTCCATCGACCCCACCAGGCCCAGCATCGCCCGCGTCTACGACTATCTGCTGGGCGGCAAGGACAACTACGCCGTGGACCGGGAGGTCGGCGACGTGTTCTTCCGGGACCTTCCTGGGTCGGTGGCCATCGCCTTCGCCAACCGCGCGGCACTGACGCGGGCCATCGCGCAGATCGTGACGACCACCGGCATACGGCAGTTCATCGACCTGGGCAGTGGTCTGCCGACCGCCGACAACGTCCACCAGGTCGCGCAGCGGCACGCCCCGGAGTCCCGGGTCGTGTACGTCGACAACGACCCCCAGGTGCTGGTCCACGGCTGTGCGCTGCTGGAGCAGAACGACCGCACCCGGGTCGTCCGGGCCGATGTACGCGACCCCGAGAGCGTCCGTACCCACCCGGACACCCTGGAGCTCATCGACTTCGACCGCCCCGTCGCCGTCGTCTTCAGCGCGATCCTTCACCACGTCAACGACGAGGAGGACCCGGCCGGGATCGTCCGTCACTGGCGTGACCACGTGCCCTCCGGGAGCCACTTCTTCGTCAGCCACTTCCGGTCCGGCGACAACCCGGAGACCGCGGAGGCCGAACGGGTCCTCCAGCAGACCTTCGGCCGCGGCCGGTGGCGCACCGACGAGGAGATCGCCGCCCTGCTGGACGGCCTGGAGATTCTCGACCCCGGGATCGTCCCCGCGCCCCGGTGGCGTCCCGACCCGGTCGGCGCCACCCCGTGGGGCACCGGAGGCGAGGAACGGGAGCTGAGCGTCTGGGAGCGTCTCATCGTCGCCGGGCTGGCCCGGAAGGCGTAGCGGCCCGCAGCGAAGCCTGGGATCGCTGTCAGTCATGACAACGCGACGAGGGCCCCGACCATCCGGTCGAGGCCCTCGAAGGAGCGAGTGTCCGAGGGGGGACTTGAACCCCCACGCCCGATAAAGGGCACTAGCACCTCAAGCTAGCGCGTCTGCCATTCCGCCACCCGGACAAGGTGTCTGTCGCGTGCGGGGTGATCCCCCCGCGGCGACATGGACAACCATACCAAGGTTTCGGAGTGCCTTTCACCTGCGTTTTCCGTGCCTCCGCACGGTGTGGGTACGGGGTGCACGGCGTGTGTCCGGGCGGTCACGCGGTCAGGGCGCGAGCTGGTGGTCCGGGAAGTTCCCCGGCAGCCTCTCCCCCGCCGGGCCCCGGGTGACCGCGCGGACGAGGAGGTCGCCGCCGACGAAGGCGCCGCGCCAGGACGCGCCGGAGCCGCCGAACAGCTCGTCCCGGTCCCCGCGCGAGCGCGGCACGCCGTGGCCGATCTTGAAGGCGCGGATGTGCGGGGCGAGCCGGTCGAAGGTGGCGCGTTCGTCCGTGGAGAGGGTGGCCACCAGGGCGCCGTTGGACGCGTTCATGGCGGCCAGCAGTTCCGCCTCCGTGTCGACCAGGACGATCGTGTCGACCGGGCCGAACGGTTCCGCGTGGTGCAGCGGGGAGGAGCGGGGCGGGTTGAGCAGCGTGACCGGCTGGACGTACGCCGACGTGTCCTGGCCGGGCAGGAAGCGGGCGTCGGCCGGGGTGCCGCGGTGCAGCGGGACGGCGCCCCGGTCGATCGCCTCGGCGACCTGGTCGTGCAGTTCCTTCGCCTTGGCCGCGTTGATCACGGGGCCGAAGTCGAGCGCCGGGTACGGGTCGTCCGGGTGGTCGACGGCGAGGGGGTGGCCGGTCCGCAGGGTGCGGACCGCGGGGAGGTAGGCGGCGAGGAACGCGTCGAACAGGCCGCGCTGGACGACGAAGCGCGGGTAGGCCGTGCAGCGCTGCTTGCCGTAGTCGAAGAGCTTCGGGATCGTCGCGCTCAGGGTGTCCCAGTCGGAGAAGTTCCACACGCCCCAGGCGTTCAGGCCCTCCTGTTCGAGGATGTGCCGTTTGCCCAGGTCGGCCACGGCGGTGGCGACCGCGGCGCCGGTGTCGCGGCCCCCGACGAAGGAGACGCAGCCGATCTCCGGCGCCCGCACCAGCGCCTCGGACAGCTCGCCCCCGCCGCCGCTGACGAGGGTCACCGGGATGCCCTCGCGGGCGGCGAGCGCCGTGGCCAGGGTGAGGCAGGCGACGCCGCCGTCGGTCGGGGTCTTGGCGACGACCGCGTTGCCGGCCAGCGCCTGCACCAGCAGGGCGTGGACCAGCACGCTCATCGGGTAGTTCCAGCTGGCGATGTTGGAGACGGGCCCGTCGAGCGGGGCGCGGCCGTCGAGCATGGTGTCGATGCCGTCGACGTACCAGCGCACGCCGTGGACCGCCCGGTCGACGTCGGCGCGGGCGAGCCGCCAGGGCTTGCCGATCTCCCAGACGAGCAGGAGGGCGAGCAGGTCGCGGTGCTCGGCGAGGGCGTCGAGGGTGGCGGCGACGCGGGCCCGGCGTTCCGGCAGCGGGATGTGGCGCCAGGCGCGGTGCTGGTCCAGGGCGGCGCGTACGGCCTGGCGGGCGGTGGCCCGGTCCAGGCGCGGCGGGCCCGCGACGGGGGTGCCGTCGACGGGGCTGACGGCGGGCAGGGCGCGGCCGTCGGTCTGCCAGGCGGCGTTCCAGAGGTTGAGGACGCGGTCGTCGCGGAAGGCCTCCGGGGCGACGGTCAGGCAGCGCTGCCAGGCGTCGTCCCAGGCGGTGCCGGACTTGAGGGTGAGGGTGGGTGGCATACGGTTCCTCCGCTCTCGGTGCACGGTCGAGAGGTCGAGGTGCTCAGGAAGGGGTCAGGCGTCGAGCACGGCCAGGACCTGCCGGGCCGTCTCCGTGGGGGTGCGGCCGACCCGCACGCCGGCCGCCTCCAGGGCCTGCTGCTTGGCGCGGGCCGTGCCCGAGGAGCCGGAGACGATCGCGCCGGCGTGGCCCATGGTGCGGCCCTCGGGGGCGGTGAAGCCGGCGATGTAGCCGACGACGGGCTTGGTGACGTGGTCGCGGATGTAGGCGGCCGCGCGTTCCTCCGCGTCGCCGCCGATCTCGCCGATGAGGACGATCAGGTCGGTGTCGGGGTCGTCCTGGAAGGCGGCCAGGCAGTCGATGTGGGTGGTGCCGACGACGGGGTCGCCGCCGATGCCGACGCAGGTGGAGAAGCCGATGTCGCGCAGCTCGTACATCAGCTGGTAGGTGAGGGTGCCGGACTTGGAGACCAGGCCGATCCGGCCGGGTTTGGTGATGTCGGCGGGGATGATGCCCGCGTTGGACTGGCCGGGGCTGATCAGGCCGGGGCAGTTGGGGCCGATGACGCGGGTGCCGCGGCGGCGGGCGTGGTCGAGGAAGGCAACGGAGTCGTGGACGGGGACGCCCTCGGTGATGACGACGGCGAGGCCGATGCCGGCGTCGGCGGCCTCGGTCACCGCGGCCTTGGTGAAGGCGGGCGGTACGAAGACGACGGTGACGTCGGCGCCCGTCGCGTCGATGCCCTCGGCGACGGAGCCGAAGACGGGGACCGGCCGGCCTGCGAAGTCGACGGTGCGGCCCGCCTTGCGCGGGTTGACGCCGCCGACGACGTTGGTGCCGGCGGCGAGCATCCGCCGGGTGTGCTTCATGCCCTCGCCGCCGGTCATGCCCTGGACGAGGATCTTGCTCTCCTTGGTGAGGTGGATCGCCATGTCGTCCGGTCTCCTCAGGGTGTGGTGGCGAGGTGGGCGGCCCGGCTCGCGGCGCCGTCCATGGTGGTGACCTGTTCGACGAGCGGGTGGGCGCGCTCGTCGAGCAGGGCCCGTCCGCGCTCGGCGTTGTTGCCGTCGAGGCGCACGACGAGCGGCTTGGTGAGCCGTACGGTGTCGAGGGCGCGGACGATGCCGTCGGCGACGGCGTCGCAGGCGGTGATGCCGCCGAAGACGTTGACGAAGACGGACGTCACCGACGGGTCGGAGAGGACGACGGAGAGGCCGTCGGCCATGACCTGGGCGGAGGCGCCGCCGCCGATGTCGAGGAAGTTGGCGGGGCGGGCGCCGCAGCCGGCGACCACGTCGAGGGTGGACATGACGAGTCCGGCGCCGTTGCCGATGACGCCGACCTCGCCGTCGAGCTTGACGTAGTTGAGGCCCTTGGCGGCCGCCGCCGCTTCCAGCGGGTCGTGGCCGGCGTCCGCCTCGTCGCCCCGACGGGACTGGCGGAAACGGGCGTTGTCGTCCAGGGTGACCTTGCCGTCGAGCGCCATGATCTGTCCGTCGCGGGTGCTCACCAGCGGGTTGACCTCGACGAGGAGGGCGTCCTCGCGGACCAGGACGTCCCAGAGGCGGACCAGGACGTCGACGGTGCGGGCGGGCAGGCCCGCCGCGTCGGCGATGCGGGCGGCGACCGCGGGGGTGACGCCCTCGGCCGGGTCGACGGGGACGCGTGCGACGGCCTCGGGGCGGGTCGCGGCGACCTCCTCGATGTCCATGCCCCCTTCGGCGGAGGCGATGGCGAGGAAGCGTCCCGCGGCACGGTCGAGGACGTAGGAGACGTAGAACTCGGACTCGATGTCGACGGGTTGGGCCAGCATCACGGTGCCGACCGTGTGGCCCTTGATGTCCATGCCGAGGATCTGGCGTGCGGTGAGTTCGGCGGCGGCCGGGTCGGCGGCGAGCTTGACGCCGCCCGCCTTGCCGCGTCCGCCGGTCTTGACCTGGGCCTTGACGACGACGCGGCCGCCGAGGCGGCGGGCGATCTCGCGGGCCTGCTTGGGCGAGCCGGTGACCTCGGCCCGCGGGACCACGATGCCGTGGTCTGCGAAGAGTTCCCTTGCCTGGTGTTCGTACAGGTCCATCTCGGCTCCTGTCTGTGACGTCGCCGGAAGGTCCGGGGAGGGGCCCTCTGGGCCGGGGCCGGCGACGGAAAAGTCCCGCGCACCCCCTGGACACCACCCATCGGATGCGGGATAACAAGCTTCATACAGTATTCGTCGACTGTATGCAATGTACCGCGAGAGTGTTCCCCGCCCCCTAGGAAAGGGACAAGGACTTCGCCATGCCCGACGACACCCAGGACGTCATCTCCGGCGGTCATCTCGTCGCCAAGGCCCTCAAGGCCGAGGGCGTCGACCGCATCTACACGCTGTGCGGCGGCCACATCATCGACATCTACGACGGCTGCGTCGACGAGGGCATCGAGGTCGTCGACGTACGGCACGAGCAGGTCGCCGCCCACGCCGCCGACGGCTACGCGCGCATCACCGGCAAGCCCGGCTGCGCCGTGGTCACGGCCGGACCGGGCACCACCGACGCCGTGACCGGGGTCGCCAACGCCTTCCGCGCGGAGTCGCCCATGCTGCTGATCGGCGGCCAAGGGGCCCTGACCCAGCACAAGATGGGGTCGCTGCAGGACCTCCCGCACGTCGACATGATGAACCCTGTCACCAAGTTCGCGGCGACCGTGCCGGACACGGCGCGCGCGGCGGACATGGTGTCGATGGCCTTCCGCGAGTGCTACCACGGCGCCCCAGGGCCCTCCTTCCTGGAGATCCCGCGCGACGTGCTGGACGCCAAGGTGCCCGTGGACAAGGCGCGGGTGCCGAAGGCGGGCGCCTACCGCGCCTCGACCCGCTCGCCCGGCGACCCGGAGGCGGTCGAGCGGCTGGCCGACCTGCTGGTGCACGCCGAGAAGCCGGCCATCCTGCTCGGCAGCCAGGTGTGGACGACCCGCGGCACCGAGGCGGCCGTCGAGCTGGTGCGCACGCTCAACGTGCCCGCGTACATGAACGGCGCGGGGCGCGGCACGCTGCCGCCCGGGGACCCGCACCACTTCCAGCTGTCCCGCCGGTACGCCTTCTCGAACGCCGACGTCATCGTGATCGTCGGCACGCCCTTCGACTTCCGGATGGGCTACGGCAAGCGGCTCTCCCCCGCCGCGACGGTCGTGCAGATCGACCTCGACTACCGCACGGTCGGCAAGAACCGCGACATCGACCTCGGCATCGTCGGGGACGCGGGGCTGGTGCTGAAGGCGGTCACCGAGGCGGCCTCCGGGCGGGTCAACGGCGGGGCGTCCAAGCGGAAGGAGTGGCTGGACGAGCTGCGCGCGGCCGAACAGACCGCCCTGGAGAAGCGGTTGCCGCAACTGCGCTCGGACGCCTCCCCCATCCACCCGTACCGGCTGGTGAGCGAGATCAACGACTTCCTCACCGAGGACTCGATCTACATCGGCGACGGCGGCGACATCGTCACCTTCTCCGGGCAGGTCGTGCAGCCCAAGTCGCCCGGCCACTGGATGGACCCGGGGCCGCTCGGGACGCTCGGCGTCGGTGTGCCGTTCGTGCTCGCCGCGAAGCAGGCGCGGCCGGACAAGGAGGTCGTCGCGCTGTTCGGCGACGGCGCGTTCTCCCTCACCGGCTGGGACTTCGAGACGCTGGTCCGCTACGACCTGCCGTTCGTCGGCATCGTCGGCAACAACTCCTCGATGAACCAGATCCGTTACGGCCAGGCCGCCAAGTACGGCAAGGACCGGGAGCGGGTCGGCAACACCCTCGGGGACGTCCGCTACGACGAGTTCGCGCGGATGCTGGGCGGCCACGGCGAGGAGGTCCGCGACCCCGCCGACATCGGCCCCGCGCTGCGCCGCGCCCGGGAGTCGGGCAAGCCGTCGCTGATCAACGTCTGGGTGGACCCGGACGCGTACGCCCCCGGAACGATGAACCAGACCATGTACAAGTGAGGTGCACGCCCATGACCGCGAAGGCACTCGAGGGCATCCGCGTCCTGGACATGACCCACGTCCAGTCGGGCCCCTCCGCGACCCAGCTGCTGGCCTGGCTCGGCGCGGACGTCGTCAAGCTGGAGGCGCCCACCGGTGACATCACGCGCAGGCAGCTGCGCGACCTGCCGGACGTCGACTCCCTCTACTTCACGATGCTCAACTGCAACAAGCGGAGCATCACCCTGAACACCAAGACCGAGCGCGGCAAGGAGATCCTCACCGAGCTGATCCGGCGCTCGGACGTGATGGTCGAGAACTTCGGACCCGGCGCCATCGACCGGATGGGGTTCACCTGGGACCGCATCAAGGAGATCAACCCGCGGATCGTCTACGCCTCCATCAAGGGCTTCGGCGAGGGCCCGTACACCAACTTCAAGGCGTACGAGGTCGTCGCGCAGGCGATGGGCGGGTCGATGTCGACCACCGGCTTCGAGGACGGGCCGCCGCTCGCGACGGGCGCCCAGATCGGCGACTCGGGCACGGGCGTGCACGCGGTGGCCGGCATTCTCGCCGCCCTGTACCAGCGGGAGCACACCGGGCGCGGGCAGCGGGTGAACGTGGCGATGCAGCACGCGGTGCTGAACCTGTGCCGGGTGAAGCTGCGCGACCAGCAGCGCCTGGCGCACGGCCCGCTGGCCGAGTACCCGAACGAGGACTTCGGCGACGAGGTCCCCCGCTCCGGCAACGCGTCCGGCGGCGGGCAGCCCGGCTGGGCCGTCAAGTGCGCGCCGGGCGGCCCGAACGACTACGTGTACGTGATCGTGCAGCCCGTGGGCTGGAAGCCGGTCGCCGAGCTGATCGGCCGGCCGGAGCTGGCCGACGACCCCGAGTGGGCGACGCCGGAGGCGCGGCTGCCGAAGCTGAACAAGATGTTCCAGCTGATCGAGGAGTGGTCCTCGACGCTGCCCAAGTGGGAGGTGCTGGAGAAGCTCAACGCGCACAACATCCCGTGCGGGCCGATCCTGTCCACCAAGGAGATCATCGAGGACGACTCGCTGGTCGCCAACGAGATGGTGGTGACCGTCCCGCACCCGGAGCGCGGCGAGTTCGTCACCGTCGGCAGCCCGCTGAAGCTGTCCGACTCCCCCGTCGAGGTGGTCGCCTCCCCGCTGCTCGGCGAGCACAACGAAGAGGTGTACGTCGGCGAACTGGGGCTCGGTGACGAGGAGTTGCGCCTGCTCAAGTCGAACGGGGTGATCTGACGTGATGGCGGAGGACCGGACGGCGAAGGTGCGGGCGCTGCTGGACGCGGTGCGCGCCGAGGGGCGGACGGCGCTCACCGCGCCCGAGGGCAAGGTGATCGCCGACGCCTACGGGATCGCCGTGCCCGGTGAGGAGCTGGCGCGGGACGTCGACGAGGCGGTGGCGTGCGCGGCGCGGCTGGGCGGGCCCGTGGTGATGAAGATCGTGTCGCCGGACATCCTGCACAAGACCGACGCCGGCGGTGTGGTCGTCGGCGTGGAGGGCGCGGCGGACGTGCGGGCCGCGTTCCGCCGGATCGTCGAGAACGCGCGGGCGTACGCGCCGGACGCCCGGATCGAGGGCGTGCAGGTGCAGGAGCTGCTGCCGCAGGGGCAGGAGGTCATCGTCGGCGCGGTCACCGACCCGACGTTCGGGAAGGTGGTGGCGTTCGGGCTCGGCGGGGTGCTCGTCGAGGTGCTGAAGGACGTCACGTTCCGGCTGGCGCCGGTGGACGCCGGCGAGGCGCTGTCGATGCTGGACTCGATCCGGTCGGCGGAGATCCTCACCGGGGTGCGCGGCCGGGCCGGCGTGGACCGCTGGGCGGTGGCCGAGCAGATCCGGCGGGTGTCCGAACTGGTCACGGACTTCCCGGAGATCGCCGAGGTGGACCTCAACCCGGTGATCGCGACACCGGGGGGCGCGGTCGCCGCGGACATCCGGGTGATCCTCTCCACGGAGGAGCCGAGGGAGCGCCGCCGGTACTCCCGGGAGGAGATCCTCACCTCCATGCGCCGTCTGATGCAGCCGCGCTCGGTGGCGGTGATCGGGGCGTCCAACGAGTCCGGGAAGATCGGCAACTCGGTGATGCGCAACCTCGTCGACGGCGGTTTCGCCGGGGAGATCCACCCGGTGAACCCCAAGGCCGACGACATCCTCGGCCGCAAGGCGTACAAGAGCGTCACCGACGTTCCCGGCGAGGTGGACGTGGCGGTCTTCGCGATCCCCGCCCGGTTCGTGGCCTCGGCGCTGGAGGAGGTGGGGCGCAAGCGGATCCCCAACGCCGTCCTCATCCCCTCCGGGTTCGCGGAGACCGGCGAGCACGAGCTCCAGGAGGAGATCGTGGCGATCGCCGAGCGGCACGGCATCCGGCTGCTCGGGCCGAACATCTACGGCTACTACTCCACCTGGCAGGACCTGTGCGCCACGTTCTGCACGCCGTACGACGTCAAGGGCGGGGTGGCGCTGACCAGTCAGTCGGGCGGCATCGGGATGGCGATCCTGGGCTTCGCGCGGACCACGAAGACCGGTGTGTCGGCGATCGTGGGGCTGGGCAACAAGTCGGACCTGGACGAGGACGACCTGCTGACCTGGTTCGGGGAGGACCCGCACACCGAGTGCATCGCGATGCACCTGGAGGACCTCAAGGACGGGCGCGCGTTCGTCGAGGCCGCGCGGGCGACCGTGCCGAAGAAGCCGGTCGTGGTGCTGAAGGCGGGGCGTACGGCGGCGGGCGCGAAGGCCGCGGGCTCGCACACCGGGGCGCTCGCGGGCGACGACGCGGTGTACGACGACATCCTGCGGCAGGCCGGCGTGATCCGGGCGCCGGGTCTGAACGACATGCTGGAGTACGCGCGGGCGCTGCCCGTGCTGCCCGCCCCGCAGGGCGACAACGTCGTGATCATCACCGGGGCGGGCGGCAGCGGGGTGCTGCTGTCGGACGCGGTGACGGACAACGGGCTGTCGCTGATGGAGATCCCGCCCGATCTGGACGCCGCCTTCCGGGAGTTCATCCCGCCGTTCGGGGCGGCCGGCAACCCGGTGGACATCACCGGGGGCGAGCCGCCGTCGACGTACGAGGCGACGATCCGGCTGGGGCTCGAGGATCCGCGCATCCACGCGCTGGTGCTGGGCTACTGGCACACCATCGTCACCCCGCCGATGGTGTTCGCGGAACTCACCGCGCGCGTGGTCGCGGAGTTCCGCGAGCGGGGGATCTCCAAGCCCGTGGTGGCGTCGCTCGCCGGGGACGTGGAGGTCGAGGAGGCCTGCCAGTACCTCTTCGAGCACGGTGTCGTGGCCTACCCGTACACGACCGAGAGGCCGGTGGCGGTCCTCGGCGCCAAGTACCGCTGGGCGCGGGCCGCCGGGCTGATGGGGGGCGCCTCATGAGCTGACGGGGCCGGGGGGCGGCCGGCGGGTGTGCGCCGGCCGGCCCCGGGACCCGGGCGCGCACGAAAGGCACGGGACAGGGGGCGCTGGCCAGTTCTTTCGACGCAAGGGGTGCAATTTCCATGACAACCACGGATGTCACACGGGTCGTCCCCTACCGGGAGGTGACCGACAGGAACGGGCGGGTCTACCGGGTCGGTGAGACCGACATCGACATCATGGGCCGCAAACGCAAGTGGATGGTGATCCTGCCCTGGGTCGGCATGATGGGCATCTCCTCCGCCGAGTACGCGTTCGCGTCCGCGGAGGACACGCTGCACGAGGCCCACCACTGGTCCAGCGGCAGCATCTACTGGATGATGACCGCCTGGGTGTTCTGCCAGGCCGCGGTGGCCTTCCCGGCGGGGCGGCTGCGGGAGAACGGCAAGCTGCCGGCGCGGTGGGCGATGATGCTCGGCTCGGCCGGCACGCTGCTCGGCTATCTCTCCCTGGCGTACGCGCCGCACGTCGCCCTGGCCTTCATCGGGTTCGGCGTGTTCAGCGGCATGGGCGCCGGCATGGTGTACGCGACCTGCGTCAACATGGTCGGCAAGTGGTACCCGGAGCGCAAGGGCGGCAAGACCGGCTTCGTCAACGGCGGCTTCGCGTACGGGTCGGTGCCGTTCGTCTTCATCTTCCACGGCTACATGGACGGCTCCAACTTCCGCTGGGTGCTGGTCGCCTCCGGGGTGTTCCTGGCCGGGGTGGTGGCCGTCGCCGGCTTCTACTTCCGGGACCCGCCGAAGAACTGGTGGCCGGACTCGGTGGACCCGCTGAACCCGCCGGACGACCCGCGCGCCCGGCGTTCGCTCGAGAAGAACCCGCCCGCCGTGAAGCAGTACTCCCCGCTGGAGGCGTGGCGGACCGGCCGGGTGGCGCTGATGTGGTTCTGTCTCGCCTGCACCTCGGGCGTGAACATCTTCGGCATCGCCTTCCAGGTCGACATCGGTGAGGAGGCGGGCTTCGCGGCCGGCATCGTGGCCACCGCCATGTCGCTGAAGGCGATCGTCAACGGCACCGGGCGGGGCGTGATCGGCTGGCTCTCCGACCTGTACGGCCGCAAGAAGTGCCTGCTGTACGTGTGCGTGATCCTGGGCCTGGCCCAGTTCGGCATCATCTGGTCGGCGGAGATCAAGAACCTGCCGCTGTTCCTGCTCTTCTCCGCCGTCTCCGGCTTCGGCGGCGGAGCCATCTTCCCGATGTTCGCGGCGCTGACGGCGGACTACTTCGGGGAGAACAACAACGCCACCAACTACGGGATGGTGTACAGCTCCAAGCTGGTCTCGGGGCTCGGCGCGGGCATGGGGTCCGTGGTCGTGGCCGCGTGGGGCTACAACGGCGCCTTCGGTCTGGCCGGCGGCATCTCGCTGTTCGCCGGGGTCGTCGCGCTGTTCCTGACCCCGCCGGGGCGCCCGAAGACCAAGAAGGTGACGCCCAACCCGCGTCCGCTCGGCGAGGGCTGACGGCGCGACGCTCGCCCGCACCGCACGGACCGGGCGGCCCCCTCCCTCGCCGGGAGGGGGCCGCCCGGTCCGTCGTCACGCGGTCAGCGGCGGCGCCTGCGCAGGGCCGCCATGTTGTCGTAGCTGATCTTGGCCTCGCGCAGCGACTGCGCGGGGTCGGTGGCGCTCGGGGAGTTGTCGTCCTCCACCATCGGGTTGCGGTAGGTGCTCAGCCCGACGCGGGAGAAGAACGTCGTGTAGTCGATGTCGCCGGTGCCGAAGGGCACCATGTCCCAGCCCATGCCGTTGGCGGTGTCGACGACGCCGTCCTTGGCGTGGAACAGCGGGTAGCGCTTGTTGTACCGGGTGACCAGGCCCGCCGGGTCGAACACGTTCTCGCGGGTGGAGCCGTCGGGCGCGGTGTAGGTGTGGAACTTGTACTGGGCGACGTGCGCCCAGAAGATGTCCATCTCCAGCCAGACCAGCTTCGGGTCGGTGACCTTCAGGAAGTACTCCAGCTTCCGGATGCCGGAGCTGCGGGTCGGCCGGCCCTGGTCGTCCAGCGGGCCCCGGTCCAGCAGGAAGCCGTACGCGCTGTCGTGGTTGTGGGTGTAGAGCTTGATGCCCGCGCAGCGGGCGATCTCGCCGAGCTCGTTCCACTTGTCGGCGGCGACGTCCCAGTCGGCCCGGTAGGAGCTGCCGGTGGGGTCGCCGCCGGTGCCCATGTGGTCCATGCCGAGGATGTTGGCGATCTCCAGGTGCTTCTTGAAGGTGTCCTTGTCGGCGGCGGTCAGCGGCCAGGACGACGGGATGAAACCGTGGTTGCCCTGGGCGCGCAGCCCGTACTCGTCGAGCCAGCGGCGCAGCAGCCTCGCGCCCTCCACCGTCTCGAGGTTGTCGCCGCCGGGCGCGTTCGCGTGCTGGCGGTAGCCGGCGAACTCGACCTGACGGTAGCCGTGCCGGGCGAGCTGCTTGAACACCTCGCGGAAGCCCGAGGGCAGGTCACTGGCCAGCGGGTCGCGGGCGGTGGCGTCCCGCACGGTGTAGAGGATGATGCCGCGCTTGTGCGGCGGGACGAGCACCTGGCCACGGCCGTGGTCGTGCCCGTGGTCGTGGCCGTGGTCTCTGCCGTGGGCCAGGGCCGGGGCGGCGCCGAACACGGGGGCGGCGACGGCGCCGGCCGCCACGGCGGTGCAGGTGCTCAGGAAGCGGCGCCGGCCGACGCCGAGACTGCGGCGCAGCGCCTCGTCCGGGGTGTCGGTGAGAGCGGCGGCGTCGGTGCCGGAGGGGCGGGAGGGGTCGGAGTACGGGGTCACGGGTGCCTGCCTTCTCGGTCGTGGGCGGTCCCGGCGGCTGCGGGACCGGCCGTTGTCAGTGCCGTGTGTTTCACTCTCGGTGGTCGGGTTCGGCGGCCGTGCGTGGTGTGTCAGCCGAGTCCGGCGAGCCGGAGCAGGAGTTGCTTGACGTCGGTGGCCGCGACGCGGTCTCCGACAGCGCGGGGGGTGGAGCAGATGAGGAGCGGACCGTCGTCGTCGCTCGCGGGGAGGCGGCCGTGGCTGCCGCGAATAGGTGAGGCGTCGAGGGGCACGACCGCCATGCGGTAGCGCATGCCGAGCTTCTTGCGGGCCAGCGCGCCGGCCGCCTTGACCTTGACGTAGGGGTCGTGGGGGTCCATGAACAGCTCGACCGGGTCGTAGCCGGGTTTGCGGTGGATCTCGACGAGCTGCGCGAAGTCGGGCGCGCGGTCGTCGTCGAGCCAGTAGTAGTACGTGAACCAGGCGTCGGGTTCGGCGACGGCGACCAGCTCGCCGGCGCGAGGGTGGTCGAGGTGGTGGGCCTTCTTGCCCTCGTCGTCGAGGAGCTGCTCGATGCCGGGCACTGAGTCGAGGGCCTCCCGGGTGGCGTCGAGGTCCTCCGGGCGGCGCACGTAGACGTGGGCGATCTGGTGGTCGGCGACCGCGAAGGCGCGGGAGGCCATCGGGTCGAGGTACTCCATGCCGTCCTGGGTGTGCACCTCGAGCAGGCCGGCGCGGCGCAGGGCGCGGTTGATGTCCACGGGCCGGCTGACGCGGGTGATGCCGTACTCGGAGAGGGCGACGACGGTGCGTCCCTCGGCGCGGGCGTCGTCCAGCAGCGGGGCGAGGGCCGTGTCGAGGTCGGCGGCGGCCTTCAGGGAGCGCGGGTCGTCGGGGCCGTAGCGCTGGAGGTCGTAGTCGAGGTGAGGGAGGTAGCACAAGGTCAGGTCGGGGTGGCGGGTGCTCATGATGTGCCGGGTGGCGTCGATGATCCACTGGCTGGAGACCAGGTCGGCGCCGGGGCCCCAGAAGTGGAACAGGGGGAACGTGCCGAACTTCTCGGTGAGTTCGTCGTGCAGGGCGGGCGGCCGGGTGTAGCAGTCGGGTTCCTTGCGGCCGTCGGCGTAGTAGACGGGGCGGGGGGTGACGGTGATGTCGGTGTCCGCTCCCATGGCGTACCACCAGCAGATGTTGGCGACGGTGTAGCCGGGGTGGGCGCGGCGGGCGGCGTCCCAGAGCTTGTCGCCGGAGACGAGGCCGTTGTGCTGCCGCCACAGCAGGACGTCGCCGAGTTCCCGGAAGTACCAGCCGTTGCCGACGATGCCGTGCTCGGAGGGCATGGCGCCGGTGAGGAAGGTGGACTGGGCGGCGCAGGTCACGGCGGGCAGCACGGTGCCGAGCGGGGCGCGGGACCCGGACTGCCCGAGGGTCTTGAGGTGGGGCATGTGGTCGAGCAGACGGGGGGTGAGGCCCACGACGTCGAGGACGAGCAGCGGGGTGGGGTCGGTCATGGGAGTTCCTTCAGGCCGAGGTCCGTCAGCAGGTCGCGGGCCAGGGTGAGTTCGGCGGCGATGCCGTCGGCGAGCTGGGCGCGGCCGCGGGGGCGCAGCTCGGGCGGGAGCGCCTGCCAGGTGTAGGTCTCCACCTCGAGGTGGCGGGTGAGGGGGTGCGGCCCCCCGACGAGCCGGGTCAGCACGGAGGTGAGGACGGGGAGCGTGGAGGTGAGGGGCGCGGCGGGGGCCGCGTGCAGCGGGACGTGGAAGTGGGAGCGCCAGGGGCCCGCGTCGGGCAGGGCGTCGCCGGCCAGGGCCTCGTCGAGGTCGTCGGTGCCGCGCAGCCCGGCGGCTGTGGAGGTGCGGGTCTGGTGCAGGAAGCGGGGTTCGGCGAAGGCGGCGAGGGCTTCGCGGACTTCGGGGAGGTGCGGCTGTGCGGCGTGCAGGGCGGCGGACAGCTGCGACTTGACGACGGGGACGCCGGCCCGGGCGAGGTCGTCCAGGGCGGTGTCGGGGTCTTCGAAGGAGGTGGCGAGGTGGCAGGTGTCGACGCAGATGCCGACGCGGTCGTGGCCGACCGCGGTGAGCGGGGCGATGGCGTCCCGGGTGGTCTCGACGACGCAGCCCGGTTCGGGTTCGAGGGCGACGCGGATGGAGCGGCCGGTGAGGTCCTCGAGTGCGTCGAGGCGTTCGGCGAGGGTGCGCAGCGCCGTGCGGGCGGTCTCCGCGCGCGTGTCGTCGTAGGCGGTGCGCCAGGCCAGCGGCAGGGTGGAGATGCTGCCCTCGGTGACGTCGTCGGGGAGCAGTCCGGTGAGCACGCGGGCGAGGGCGGCGGTGTGTTCCAGGCGTTCGGGGTCGGCCCAGTCCGGCTTGTAGACGCGGTACTTGACCTCCTCGGCGCCGAAGCCCTCGTAGGGGAAGCCGTTGAGGGTGACGACCTCGAGGCCGCGCCGTTCGAGTTCGCAGCGCAGGCCGCGCAGGGCGGCGGGGTCGGTGTGCAGGGCGCGGGCGGCGTCCTTGGCCAGCCACAGGCCGATGCCGAGCCGGTCCCGGCCGAGGCGCCGGCGGACGGGTTCGCAGTGGTCGCGCAGCTGGGCGAGGACGCCGTCGAGGGTTTCGGCGGGGTGGACGTTGGTGCAATAGGCGAGGTGGACGGTGGAGCCGTCGGGGTGGCGGAAGCGCATGGCTCACGCCCCCGCGGCGTCGGCGGTGTCCGGTGCCGGTGCGTCTCTGGGCTGCCCGCGCAGGATGGAGTTGCCCTCGTGGGTGGCCCCGGGAGCGGCCACGTCGAGGTCGAGGCGTCCGCTGAGGCCGTAGAAGGCGACGGGGTTGCGCCACAGCACGCGGTCGACGTCGTCCTCGGTGAAGCCCTCGGCGAGCATCAGGTCGGCGACCTTACGGGTCTTCAGCGGGTCGCTCCTCCCCCAGTCGGCGGCGGAGTTCACCAGCACCTGCTCGGGGCCGTAGGCGCGCAGGATGGCGACCATCCGTTCCTCGTCCATCTTGGTGTCGGGATAGACGGAGAAGCCGAGCCAGGCGCCGCTGTCCTTGGCCTCCTTGACGGTGGTCTCGTTGAGGTGGTCGACCAGCACCCGCTCCACCGGCAGCGCGGACTCGCGGACCACGTCGAGGGTGCGGCGCAGTCCGGCGAGCTTGTCGCGGTGCGGGGTGTGCACCAGCGCGGGCAGCCCGTGGTCGGCGGCCATCTGGAGCTGGGCGGCGAGCGCGGTGTCCTCGGCGGGGGTCATGGAGTCGTAGCCGATCTCGCCGACGGCGACGACGTTGTCCTTCATGAGATAGCGGGGCAGCTCGTCGAGGACGGGGGCGCAGCGCGGGTCGCCCGCCTCCTTGGGGTTGAGGGCGAGGGTGCAGTGGTGGGCGATGCCGTACTGGGCGGCGCGGAAGGGTTCCCAGCCGAGGAGGGAGTCGAAGTAGTCGTAGAAGGAGGCCGGGGAGGTGCGGGGCTGGCCGAGCCAGAAGGAGGGTTCGACGACGGCGCGGACGCCCGCGGCGTACATGGCCTCGTAGTCGTCGGTGGTGCGCGACGTCATGTGGATGTGGGGGTCGAAGATGCGCATCAGGACTCCTTGCCGTGGGGGGCGTCCGGGCCGTCCGCGGCGGGCGCGGCTTCGGTCAGGGCCAGGACGCGGTGCAGGTCCTCCGGGACGGTGCGGCCGGCGGCGGTGCGTTCGGCGGCGTAGTCGCCGAGCATGCGGGCGAGTTCGGCGTCGCCGCGGGCGCGCCCGGCGAGGTCCGCGACCAGGGCGACGGGGACGCCGGTGAACAGGCATTTCAGTACGGCGTGCCGCCAGGCGTGGGCGTCGAGGTGGCGGGCGCCGTAGGGGCCGAGGGCGGCGGCGACCAGCCGGGTGTCGTTGGTGCGCAGGGCGTCCTCGACGAGCGGGAGCGCCTCGGGCCCGGGCACCAGGTGGGGCAGGGCGTGCAGGACGGCGCGGCGTTCGTCGGCGGTGCCCTGCCGGTAGACGCGGGTCAGGGCCTCGGCGTCGGCGGTGGCCGCGTGCAGGATGAGGACGCGGGCGGCGTCGGCGTGTTCGGGTCCGCAGCGGCGGCCCGCCTCGGCGAGGCGCAGCTCCCACACCGAGATGGGCCCGTGGGCGCCGGGGTGGGCGGTGGCCTCGTCCAGGGCCTGGTCGAGCCAGGCGCGGGCGGCGCCGTCGAGCCGGGCGGTGAGGTGGTGGCGCAGGTCGGCGGGCGGGGTGACGGCGGGGGTGGTGCCGTCGCCGGGGGCGGGCGGTCTGCCGGTGGTGCCGGCGTCCGGTCCTGCCGGTGCCGCGTGCGGGCGGGTCATGGGGTGCTGCTCCCTTCGGGGGTGGCGGAGGGATCGCCGGGGGCGGGGACGGGGGGCGTGCCGGGGGTGCGCTCGGCCGCGAGCCGGGCGGCGCGGCGCAGGTACGGCAGCGAGTGGGCGGCGAAGCGGGGGCCGGCGTGGGAGTGGCGGGGCAGTTCGACGACGGTCAGGCCCCGGTATCCGGTGGCGGCGAGCGCCGCGAGGACGGGCGGGAAGTCGATCTCCCCGTCGCCGAACGGCAGATGCTCGTGGACGCCGCGGCGCATGTCCTCGATCTGCACGTGGCGCAGCCAGGGGGCGGCCTCGCGGACGCAGTCGGCGGGTGCGAGGGGTTCCAGGCACTGGCAGTGGCCGATGTCCAGGGTGAGGCCGAGCGGCTCGGGGTCGCCGAGGGCGCGGCGCAGGTGGTGGAAGTCGGCGAGGGTGGCGAGGAGGTGACCGGGTTCGGGTTCGACGGCGAGCGGGACGCCGGCTTCGGAGGCGGCGTCCAGGACCGGTTCGAAGGCGTCGGTGAGGCGTTTCCAGGCGGTGTCCTCGTCGGTGGCGTCGGGGACGGTGCCGCTGAAGCAGTGCACGGCGTGCGCCCCGAGGTCGGCCGCGACCCGCACGGCCCGCACCAGCAGACCGACGCGGCGCGCCCGGTCGTCGGGGTCGGGGTCGAGCAGGGACGGGCCGTGCTTGCGCCGGGGGTCCAGCACGTAGCGGGCGCCGGTCTCCACGGTGACGCCGAGCCCCAGCTCGTCCAGGCGGCGCGCGACGTGCCGGGTGCGGGCCGCGAGGTCGGGGGCGAGCGGGTCGAGGTGCATGTGGTCGAGGGTCAGGCCCACGCCGTCGTAGCCGAGGTCGGCGAGCAGGCCGAGGGCGTCGTCGAGGCGGAGGTCGGTGAGGCCGTTGGTGCCGTAGCCGAAGCGCAGGGGCAGCGCGGGGGGCTCGTGCGCGGTCATGTGATGCTCACCTTCCTCAGGGCGCGCCGGCGGGCGAACAGCCGTCCCGCCGGGGCCAGCGCCGCGATCAGCAGGGACGTGGCGGTGGCCCCGGACCGGGCGGCGAGCGCCGCCTGGAGCGGGACGGTGGCGCGGATGCCGCCGCCGACGGCGCGCTGGGTGAGCGGGGGTGAGGGGTTGAGGGCCGCGTGGAAGTAGGGCCGGGCGGCCGTGGCGGCGTAGGCGGCGGCCAGGGCGGCGGTGACGGCGCCGCCGGGAGTGGTCCGGGGGCCGCCGGCCGGGGTGGAACCCGGCAGGCCGGGGGCGGCTGCTGCCCGCCGGCCTGCCGGGAGTCGGACGCGGCGGTGCGTGACCAGCCGGGTCAGTACGCCGGTCGCCGCGAGGGCGGCGAGCGGGGCCGCCGCCGAGCCGCCGGTGGTCTCGCGCCGGGAGACGGCGGTGACGGCGAGGGTGTGGCAGCCGAGGAGGGCGGCGGAGGGCACCGCGGCCCGGGTGGAACCGGCGGCCGCCGCGCCCATCAGCAGGTCGAGTCCCCGGGCGGCGGCCATGGCGGCCGGGCCCGCGGGCGTGTGCTTCAGCGCCAGGTCGTACGCCCAGACCGTCGCCGCCAGCGGGGCGGCCACCGCGAGGGCGGGGCGGCCGGCGCGGGCGGCGAGCAGCAGTCCGGCGCCGGTGAGTCCGCAGGCGGCGGTGAGCGCGGCGGCGGGGCGGATCCGACCGGACGGAAGGGGGCGGTGGGGACGCTCCTCGGCGTCCTCGGCGCGGTCGGCCCAGTCGTTCAGCACCATGCCGGCCGCGTACAGGCACAGGGAGGAGCCGATGGGGAGCAGAGTGCGCGCGCCGGGCCGCCCGCCGGCCGCCGCGAGGCCGGCGAGGGTGTCGCCGGGGACGGTGAACAGGGCGGGCAGGCGCACAAGTTCCGCCCAGGCGGCGGCGCGGTCCGGGGCGCCGGGGGGCGGGGTGCCCTCGGCGGCCGGGGGCGCGGGCGCGGGTGTGGTGTTCCGGTCCGCGGGGGTGAGGGGCGGGGACGCGGTGGCGGTCATCGGCGTGCCCCGCTGTCCCCCGCGTCGTCGCGCAGGCGTGCGGCGAAGCGTTTCAGCTCCGCGTACTGCTCCCCCAGGGAGGCCGGGCCGTCACCGACCGGGTCCTTGAAGTAGAAGCCGAGTTCGCCCAGCGGGCCGGTGAGGCCCTTCTGCCCGGCGCGGAGCAGCAGCCGGGCCAGGTCGAGGACGAGCGGCGCGGCGAGGGCGGAGTCGCAGCCCTGCCAGATGGTCTGGAGGATCATCCGGGAGCCGAGGAAGCCGTCGAAGGCGATGTGGTCCCAGGCCGTCTTCCAGTCGCCCATCGCGGGCACGTCGTCGATGTGCACCTCGCCCTCAGGCGCCGCGCCGAGGGTGTCGGCGAGGACGCGTTCCTTGCCGGCGTTCTTCGCGGCGGCCGCGGCGGGGTCGGCGAGGGCGGCGCCGTCGCCGCCGCCGAGGAGGTTGGTGCCGGACCAGGCGCGCACGGCGAGGGCGCGCTGCTGGAACATCGGGCCCAGCACGGACCGCAACAGGGTCTGCCCGGTCTTGCCGTCCCGGCCCGCGTAGGGCACGCCGGCGGAGTCGGCCAGCCCTGCCAGCGCGGGGTGGTGCAGTCCGGTGGACGGGGTGAAGTTGACGTAGCCGCAGCCGGCGCGGAGGGCGGCGGCCGCGTAGAGGGAGCTGGGCGGCAGGGCGCCGTCCGAGGGGGCGGGTTCGGTGGAGGCGACGTTGACGACGACGGTGCCGGCCAGCCGATGGCGGTCGGTGAAGTCGCGGATGTCGGCGGCGAAGACGTCGATCCAGTCGTCGTCGGTGCGGGCGGGGCCGGTGTCCGTGTCGCCGGGGGTGGGCCCGCCGGGCCTGATCTCCCGGTCGGCGGCGACGAGTTCGGCGTGCACGGCGGCGGGGAGGCCGTGCGGGAGGACGCCGCCCTCGGCGAGGTGCTCGGCGCGTTTGGGCAGCGGGCAGTCGAGGGTGTCGTGCCCGCCGAAGACGAGCGAGGCCAGCGGGGGCAGACCGCTCGCGGCGAAGTCGGGGGTCTCGGTGACCATGCCGGCCGGCGGGTGCAGCCCGGCGGCGACGGCCGCGCATCCCGCGACGGCGGTCGTGGCGACGGACCCGCGGGCCCCGATCAGCCAGACGCCGTAGCGCGGAGCGGAGGAGGACGGGGTGGTGGGGGTGGGGAGGGACGACGGTTCGGCGGACATGGGCAGCCTCCTTGTCGAACGCGAACCGGACGGACGGCGCGCCGGCCCGGCGGTCGGCCGCACCGCCGGCCTCTCGACCGACGGCGCGCCCGACCCCGGACGGGGTGGTGAGTCCGGTCCCCGGGCTGAAGGGGGTTCCTCCGGTCCGGGGACCGCACGGGGCGGTGTGTGTCCGGCCCGGAGGCCGAACGGGGTGATGCGTGCCCGGCCCGGGGTGGGAGGGGGTACCTCCGGCCCGAGGGCCGAGCGGGGTGGTGCGTGTTCCGCCCCCGGGAGCGGGAGGGGGTACCTCCGGCCCGGAAGCCGAACGGGGTTCCCCGGCCCGGAGGCCGGACGAGCTTGCCCCGCCCGAGGGCGGGACGGGATCCGCCTGGCCTGGTGGGCCGGACGAGGTGGTACGTGTTCCACCCCGGGGGCCGGAGGGGGTACCTCCGGCCCCGGAGGCCGAACCGACCGGATCCCTGCGGCCCAAAGGCCGGACCGGGCTCCCGGCCCAGGAGCGGGACGGGGGTCCTCCGGCCCGAGGGCCGGACGGAGGGGGGTCTTGTCCAGCCAGGTGACGGGAGGAGATTGCTTCTCCCGCCCCGAGGCCGGACAGGGCTTCTCCCACCCGAAGGTGGGACGGAGTTTCTCCCACCCGAAGGCGGGACGGCGTTTCTCCCACCCGAAGGCGGGACGGCGTTTCTCCCACCCGAAGGCGGGACGGCGTTTCTCCCACCCGAAGGCGGGACGGGCTTATCCGGCCGGACGCACGACCGGACCAGGTCGTGTGTCCGGCCCGCTGGCGGGGAGGGCCCCCTCCTGCCCAGAGGCGAAGGTGGTTCCTCCCGCCCGGAGGCCGGACGGAGCTGTCCCGGCCCAGGACGGGACGGGTCCCTCCCGGCCGTGGGCCGGACGGGGTTTCTCCCGCCCGGGTGCGGACGGGGCCGGCCCGGGACGGGGCGGGCTTCCCCGGCCGGCCCCCGGCCGGACGAGGTGCCGGGCCCCGGCCGGATGGGGTGCCGGACCCCGGCCGGATGAGGTGCCGGGCCCCCGCCGGACCAGGTGCCGGGCCCCGGGCACGGGGCCTTCCCCGTGCCCGGACAGCGCCGGGGCCGAGGCCCTGGGGTGGAGGCGGCGGGCGGGGGTCCGGCGTCCGTCCGCCCGCCGCCGTTCTCGGTGTCCTAGAGGGAAGGTGGCCTACGCCCCCTAGGGCAGTTCCTTCAGTTGGATGTTGCGGAAGGACACCTGGTCGTCGGCCCCGTGGTTCTGGAGGCCGATGTAGCCGTCGGTGAGGCTCCGCTGCGGGTCCTTGTTGGTGTAGTCGTTGATCTTGACTCCGTTGAGGAACACCTGGAGGCGTTCGCCCTGGACCTTGATCTCGTAGGAGTTCCACTGCCCCGGCGGGCGCAGGACCTGGTCACGGGCCTTGATGTTGGCCGCCTTAAACGTGTAGATCGCACCGGTGGTGCGGTCCACCGCGTCGGTGGCGTCGATCTGGACCTCGTAACCCCGGTCGACCGCCGACCACGGGTCGTCGGAGGCCGGGAAGCCCACGAAGACACCGGAGTTGTCGTCGCCCTGCATCTTCCAGTCGAGCTTCAGGGAGTACGACTTCAGCTCCTTGGCCTGGTACCAGAGCAGGCCCATGCCGCCCTCGGTCTCCATGACCCCGCCGTCCTTGACGACGAACTTGCCGGGGCCGGCCTGCTTCCAGCCGTCCAGGGTCTGGCCGTTGAAGATCTTCCGGTAGCCCTTGTCCGGCTTGCAGTCCGCCTTCACCTGGCCGGTGGCGTACTGGAGGCCGCCGAGCAGGTGGGCGCGGAAGGCCTCGTCGGCGTACGACTCCTTGGTGTGGCCGCCGCCGGTGTAGAAGGACCGGCCGCCCCCGTAGGTCTGGCACCAGGCGATCGGGTGGTCGCCCTTCATGGTGCCGCCGGAGTAGGTGGTCTCGTCCAGGGTGGCGAGGACCTTGGCCTGCTCACGCGGGTTGGTGCGGTAGTTGTACCACTCGTCGGTGCGCTCCCAGGCGTCGTCCAGGTGCGCGGTGGACGGGTGGTCGTGGTCCTCGACCCGCACGGTGGCCTTCTGGATGGCCGGGTGCGAGTGGAAGTACGCGCCGACGAGGCCGCCGTAGAACTCCCAGTCGTACTCGGTGTCGGCGGCGGCGTGGATGCCCATGTAGCCGCCGCCGTTCTTGACGTAGTTCTCGAACGCCTTCTGCTGGTCGGCGTCGAGGACGTCACCGGTGGTGGACAGGAAGGCGACCGCGTCGTACTTGGCGAGGTTGGCGGTGGTGAACTGCCGCGCCTCCTCGGTCGCGGTGACCGAGATGCCGGCCGGGGCGCCGAGCTCCTTCAGGGCCTTGACGCCCTCGGGGATGGAGTCGTGCCGGAAGCCGGCGGTCTTGGAGAAGACCAGGACCTTCTTGCCCTGCTTGAACGGCTCCTTGGAGAACTCGAAGTCGTCCACGTCGTAGAGCGCGCCCTCGCCGCCCCTGAAGACCAGGTAGATCTCGGTGGTCTTCTTCGGCAGTGCCCGCAGCGGGACGTCGACGTCCTGGAACGTCTCCCAGCCGCCGGTCGGCGGGATGTACGCCGAGCCGTGCAGCGGGCCCTCGGGGGAGCCGGTGCGCAGCTCGATGAAGCCGCCGGAGCCGCCGGAGGAGGCCCGTACGGTCATCTTCTTCTGCCCGTCGAAGCGGTAGGGGCTGAAGGAGATCCAGTCGCCGTCGTTGATGTCGCCGACCGTCTTGCCGCCGTTGGCCTCCGCCTTGTCGAAGGTGTTGACGCCGGACTGGGCGGTGAAGTGCTCGGCCTGGCGGTGCAGCGGCTGGAGCACGGTGCGCGCGGTGCCGGTCAGCGCCTCCTGCCCGTTGGCGCCGCCGTCGGTGTAACTGGCGCCGACCACGCCGTAGATGTTGGCGTTGGGGTCGTGACCGCCGTCGCCGGCGGGCGGCTTCAGGGTGCCCTCACAGCCCGTCTCGCTGGTCAGCTCGTGGGCGTGGGAGTCGTGGCCGAGGCTGTAGGCGACCTTGACCTTGGAGCAGTCGATCGTCTCCTCGGGGTCGGTGACGGTCACCTTGAACGGCACGGGCTCTCCGAAGGCGGCCAGGCTGCCGTTGCCGGGGACGTCGATCCGCACCTTGGGCTCGGTGTTGCCGACGACGATCCGCACGCTCGCGTTGCCGGTGTTGCCCTCGGCGTCCTTCGCGGTGAAGGTTGCGGTGTAGGTGCCGACCTTCTTGTACCGGTGGGTGGGGGTGAGTCCCTCGCCCGTGGTGCCGTCGCCGAAGTCCCAGGAGTAGGTGAGGTCCGGGGAGTCGGCGTCCTCCGCCGTGGCCGTGAAGCCGACTTTCAGGCCGGCCGCGCCGGACGTGCGGTCCGCGGTGACTCCGACGATCGGCGAGAAGCCGTCCTCGGCGTTCTCGATCCGGTAGAGCGCGGAGTTCTCGTCGCCCTGGAACCAGGACAGGCCGTAGTCGAGCACGTAGAGCGCGCCGTCGGGGCCGAAGTCCATGTCCATGATCTGCGTGCCGGTCCACGGGAAGTCGTTGATCTTCGCGACCGAGCCGTCCTCGTTCTGCTCGATGCGCTTGATCCAGCGGCGCCCGAACTCGCCGGCGAAGAAGTCGCCGTCGAACTCCTCCGGGAACTTCACCGAGGACTCGAGCTCCGGGTCGTAGTGGTAGACCGGGCCGCCCATCGGGGACTCGGAGCCGGTGCCGAACTCGGGCACGGATCCGTCGTCGTAGGGGATCCAGGCGGGCTGGGCGGGCGGCAGGTCGACCAGGCCGGTGTTGTGCCGGGAGGTGTTCTTCGGCGCGGCGCAGTCGAACTTGTCGCCGGAGGCGCCGGTGGCGAAGTCGTAGTCGACGTAGGCGTCGTTGTCGCCGGTGCAGAACGGCCAGCCGAAGTTGGCGGCCTTCGTCACCTTGGCGAACTCGACCTGTCCGGCCGGGCCACGGGTCGGGCTGGCGGCGCCGGCGTCGGGGCCGTAGTCGCCGACGTAGACCGTGCCGGTCTTCTCGTCGACGCTGATGCGGAACGGGTTGCGGAAGCCCATCGCGTAGATCTCGGGGCGGGTCTTCTCGGTGCCCGGCGGGAAGAGGTTGCCCTCCGGGATGTCGTACGACCCGTCCTCGTTGACCTTGATGCGCAGGATCTTGCCGCGCAGGTCGTTGGTGTTGCCGGCGCTGCGGCGGGCGTCGAAGGCCGGGTTGCGGTCGGCCCGCTCGTCGATCGGCGTGTAGCCGTCGGAGGCGAAGGGGTTGGTGTCGTCGCCGGTGGACAGGTAGAGGTTGCCCTCGGCGTCGAAGTCGATGTCGCCGCCGACGTGGCAGCAGGTGCCGCGGGAGGCGGCGACGTCCAGGATCTTCTTCTCGCTGGACAGGTCGAGGGTGCCGTTGGGGTTCAGGGTGAACCGGGAGAGGCGGTTGACGCCGTCGAACGGGGCGAAGTCCTCGGCGGTGCCGTTCTCCGGGGCGTCCCCGGCGGGCGTGTCGAGCGGCGGGGCGTAGTAGAGGTAGATCGCCCGGTTGTTCTCGAAGTCCGGGTCGACGCCGACGCCCTGGAGGCCCTCCTCGTCGTGGCTGTAGACGTCGAGGCGGCCGGCGACCTTGGTGGTGCCGCCCGCGTCGGTGAGGCGCAGGGTGCCGTCGCGGGAGGTGTGCAGGACGCTGCGGTCCGGGAGGACGGCGAGCGACATGGGCTCGCCCATCTCGGGTTCGCCCTTGGCGAGCGGCACCTGCTGGAACTGCCCCTCGGCGGCGGCCGGTTCGTCGTGCTCCGGGTGGCCGGGGTGGGCGCCGGCGACGGTGGCCGGGGTGCCCACGGCCAGCAGCAGGCCGGTGACCAGGGCGAGTGTGGTGCGGAAGGCGGGGCGCTTGGCGGTGCGGGCGGATTTGAGTCTTCTTCTGTGCACGAAGTCCCTCCGGGAACGGGATGGGGCCGTACGGAACAGGTGCTTGATCGTGCGGTGCGTGCGGTGCGTGCGGTGCGTGCGGGCGCCGGGGTGCGCCGTCACCCCGGAGGCGTAAGTGCGCTGAACACTCAGGGACGGTAACCGCGTTCTTCCTGGCGGAACACCCCTTGGACCGCGGCTGGTTCAACTTTTTCCCAACACAGGACAAAGCGGATTCCGGGCAGGCCGGACCGGGGACCGGCGAAGGCGCCGGCCCCCGTCCCCGACCTGGCGCCGGGAGGGTCCGTCAGCTGTTGAAGGCAGCGTCGAAGGAGGCGGTGGGCGGTTCGAAGTCGAAGGCCTTGAGCCGCTTCAGGGCCTCGGGAGCGCCCTGGAGGCGGTCCATGCCGGCGTCCTCCCACTCCACGGAGACGGGGCCCTGGTAGTCGATGGAGCGCAGCATGCGGAAGACGTCCTCCCAGGGCACGTCGCCGTGGCCCGCGGAGACGAAGTCCCAGCCGCGCCGGGGGTCGCCCCACGGGAGGTGGGAGCCGAGGCGGCCGTTGCGGCCGTCGAGGCGCTTGCGGGCCTCCTTGCAGTCGACGTGGTAGATCCGGTCGCGGAAGTCCCACAGGAACCCGACCGGGTCGAGGTCCTGCCAGACGAAGTGCGAGGGGTCGAAGTTCAGCCCGAACGCCGGGCGGCGGTCCACCGCGTCGAGGGCGCGCACGGTGGTCCAGTAGTCGTACGCGATCTCGCTGGGGTGGACCTCGTGGGCGAAGCGCACGCCCTCCGCGTCGAAGACGTCCAGGATCGGGTTCCAGCGCTCGGCGAAGTCCTCGTAGCCGCGCTCGATCATCGACTCGGGGGCCGGCGGGAACATGGCGACCAGGTGCCAGATCGCGGAGCCGGTGAACCCGATGACGGTGTCGACGCCGAGGAGGGCCGCGGCCCGCGCGGTGTCCTTGATCTCGGCGGCGGCCCGCTGCCGTACGCCCTCGGGCTCCCCGTCGCCCCAGATGCGGGCGGGCAGGATGCCCTGGTGCCGTTCGTCGATGATGGCGTCGCAGACGGCCTGGCCGACCAGGTGGTTGGAGATCGCCCAGCATTTCAGGCCGTACTTGTCGAGGAGCTGGTGGCGGCCGGCCACGTAGGAGGGGTCGGCGAGGGCCTTGTCCACCTCGAAGTGGTCGCCCCAGCAGGCCAGTTCGAGGCCGTCGTAGCCGAAGTCACGGGCGAGCCGGCAGACCTCCTCCAGCGGAAGGTCGGCCCACTGGCCGGTGAACAGGGTGAAGTTGCGCGGCATCCGTATCCGTCCTCCTCAGGCGGCGATCGGGGTGTAGACGGCGTTCTTCTCGGCGCTCTCCTCCACCGCCGCCAGGACGCGCTGCACCTGGAGCCCGTCCTCGAAGGACGGTTCGGGGCTGCGGCCCTCGGCGACGGCGTGCACCAGGTCGCGGGCCTGGTGGGTGAAGGTGTGCTCGTAGCCGAGCCCGTGGCCCGGCGGCCACCAGGCGTCCAGGTAGGGGTGGTCGGGCTCGGTGACGAGGATGCGGCGGAAGCCGCCGTGCGCGGCGTCCCCCGTGCCGTCGTGGTACTCGAGCTCGTTGAGCCGCTCCAGGTCGAAGGCGAGCGAGCCGCGCTCGCCGTTGAGTTCGATGCGCAGGGCGTTCTTGCGCCCGGTGGCGTACCGGGTGGCCTCGAAGGACGCCAGCGCGCCGGAGGAGAACCGCCCGGTGAACAGGGCGGCGTCGTCGACGGTGACCGGTCCGGTGCCGGCCGCGGAGACGGCGGCCAGGCCGCTGCTCGGCGCGGTGGGCAGCGGCCGCTCACGGACGAACGTCTCGGTGAGCGCGGAGACGCCCGCGAGGTGCTCGCCGGCCAGGTACTGGGCGAGGTCGACGATGTGCGCGCCGAGGTCGCCGAGCGAGCCGGAGCCGGCCTGTTCCCGGCGCAGCCGCCAGGTGAGCGGGAACTGCGGGTCCACCAGCCAGTCCTGGAGGTACGCCACCCGCACGTGCCGCAGGGTGCCGATGCGGCCCTCCTCCACCATCCGCCGGGCCAGCGCGGTGGCGGGCACCCGGCGGTAGTTGAAGCCGACCATGGCCGCCTGGCCGCGGGCCCGCGCCTCCTCGGCGGCGCGAGCCATCGCCTCGGCCTCCCCGACGGTGTTGGCGAGGGGCTTCTCGCACAGCACGTGCTTGCCCGCGGCCAGCGCGGCCAGCGCGATCTCGGCGTGGCTGTCGCCGGGGGTGCAGATGTCGACGAGGTCGATGTCGTCGCGCTCCACCAGGGCGCGCCAGTCGGTCTCGGTCTCCGCCCAGCCGTGCCGGTCGGCCGCCGCCCGCACGGCGTCGGCGTCCCGGCCGCAGATCACGGCCATCTCGGGGCGGAGCGGCAGCTCGAAGACACGTCCCACGGTGCGCCAGCCCTGGGAGTGGGCGGCGCCCATGAAGGCGTAACCGACCATGCCGATGCGCAGCGGTGGCTTCCCCGTTTCCGCCCCTTCGGACGCTTGCGGCTGTGCCATTCGGATGTCCTCCTCGTCGTGGTGGCGGGCGGGGCGGTCCCCGCCCGGTGGGCTGGTCAGGCCCGTGGGGCGGGGCTCCTCACCGGAAGCCGGTGGGCATGTACTGGTCGACGTTCTCCTTGTCGACGACGGCCGAGTAGCAGGTCACCGACGAGGGGATCTCGAACTCGGCCAGGCCGCCGATGCCCTTGCCCTGGCCGAGGGCGCGGGCGAGGTCGATCGCGGAGGCGGCCATCGTCGGCGGGTACAGCACCGTCGCCTTGAGCACCCCGTTGTCGGCCTTGATGGCCTCGAACGCGGAGAGCGCGCCGGCGCCGCCGACCATGATGAACTCGTCGCGCCCGGCCTGTTCGATGGCGCGCAGCGCGCCCACGCCCTGGTCGTCGTCGTGGTTCCACAGGGCGTCGATCTGCGACTGCGCCTGGAGCAGCTGGGCCATCTTGGCCTGGCCGGACTCGACGGTGAACTCGGCGGCCTGGCGGGCCACCTTGGTGATGTTGGGGTAGTTCTTCAGCGCGTCGTCGAAGCCCTGGGTGCGCTGCTTGGTCAGCTCCAGGTTGTCCAGGCCTGCCAGCTCGACGACCTTGGCGCCCTGCTTGCCCTTGAGCTTCTCGCCGATGTAGTGGCCGGCGTTGAGGCCCATGCCGTAGTTGTCGCCGCCGACCCAGCAGCGGTAGGCCTGCGGGGTGTTGAAGATGCGGTCGAGGTTGACGACGGGGATGCCGGCGCGCATCGCCTTCAGCCCGACCTGGGTGAGGGCCTTGCCGTCGGCCGGCAGGATCACCAGGACGTCGACCTTCTTGTTGATGAGGGTCTCGATCTGGCCGATCTGCTGGGCGGTGTCGTTGGAGCCCTCGGTGATCTCCAGGGTGACGTCGGAGTACTTCTCCGCGCGCTTCTTGGCGTTGTCGTTGATGGCGTTGAGCCAGCCGTGGTCGGCCTGCGGTCCGGCGAAGCCGATGGTGACCTGCTTGCCCGGCTTGTCGTCGGCGGCCGGCTGGTTGTTGGCGGCCGGCTCGTCGCCGCCGCTGGGCTCGTTGCTGGTGCAGCCGGTGACGAGGGCGCCGGCGGAGACGGCGGCGGCTCCGAACAGGAGCCCTCTGCGGCTGGTGAACGTCGGCTCTGGCATGGCGGTGAACCCTTCCCTCAGGTCGTGCTCGCGGTACGCCGCTGGACCAGCACGGCGGCGACGATGATCGCGCCCTTGGCGATCTGCTGGACGTCGGTCTGCAGGTTGTTCAGGGCGAAGATGTTGGTGATGGTGGTGAAGATCAGGACGCCGAGGACGGAGCCGACGATGGTGCCGCGGCCCCCGGTGAGCAGGGTGCCGCCGATGATCGCGGCGGCGATGGCGTCGAGTTCGTAGAGGTTGCCGTTGGTGTTCTGGCCGGAGCCGGCCAGGACGATCAGCAGGAAGGCGGCGATGCCGCAGCACAGCCCGGACAGCAGGTACAGGTAGAGGCGCTGGCGGCGCACGTCGATGCCGGCCAGGCGGGCGGCCTCCGCGTTGCCCCCGACGGCGACGGAGCGGCGGCCGAAGGTGGTGCGGTTGAGCAGCAGCCAGCCGATGACGGTGACCGCGGCGAACACCAGCACGAGCGGGGGGATGCCCAGCACGTAGGAGTCGCGCTCGCCGAGGTCCAGGACGCTGTCGATGGTGACGATCTGCGTCCGCCCGTCGGTGATCTGGAGGGCGAGGCCGCGGGCGGAGGCGAGCATGGCGAGGGTGGCGATGAACGGCACCATCCCGCCGTACGCGATGAGCACCCCGTTGACCAGGCCGCAGCCGAGGCCGACCAGGACGGCGGTGAACAGGATGCCGGCGAAGCCGTACTCCTGGGTGGCGACGGTGGTGGCCCACACCGAGGCGAGGGCGACGATCGCGCCGACCGACAGGTCGATGCCGCCGGAGATGATCACGAAGGTCATGCCGACGGTGACCACGCCGATGACGGAGGCCTGGGTGAGCACCAGCTGGAGGTTGCGGGTGTCCAGGAACTCGTCCGGCTTGGTGATGCCGCCGATCAGGATCAGTACGGCGAGCACGCCGAGCAGGGACAGGGTGCGCACGTCGGCGCGGAACAACACGGCCCGCCAGGCGGGCTTTTCGGCGGCCGACGGCACCTTGTCGGTGCTGTCCCGCGGCGGGGAGACGGGCTGCGTCATGACGCCGGGCTTCCTTCCATGACCAGGTCGAGTACACGGTGTTCGTCGAGTTCGCGGGCGGGCGCGGTGTGGACGACGGAGCCTTCGCGCAGCACCAGGACGCGGTCGGCGAGGCCGAGGACCTCGGGCACCTCGCTGGAGACCAGCAGCACGGCGAGCCCTTCGTCCGCCAACCGCCGTACGACGGCGTACAGTTCGGCGCGGGCTCCGACGTCGACGCCGCGGGTGGGTTCGTCGAGCAGCAGCACCCGGCAGCCGCGGAGCAGCCAGCGGGCGAGCACCGCCTTCTGCTGGTTGCCACCGGACAGGGTGCGCACGGGCACGTCCGGGTTGTCGGGCCGCAGCGACAGTTCGCGGACGGCCGCGCGGGCCGCGCCCAGTTCGGCGCCCCGGTTGATCCAGCCGGCCGTCGCGAAGCGGGACATGGAGGAGACGGACACGTTGCGGGTGACCGACTCCAGCATCAGCAGGGCCTGCGCCTTGCGTTCCTCGGGGGCGAGGCCGAGTCCGGCGCGGACGGCCGCGCGGACGCTGCCGGGCCTGAGCGGCCGGCCGTCGACGAGGACGCGGCCGGTGTCGGGCTTGCGGGCGCCGTAGATCGTCTCGAGGATCTCCGACCGCCCGGACCCGACGAGTCCGGCGAGGCCGACGATCTCGCCGGGGCGCACCTGGAGGTCGAGGGGGGCGAACTCGCCGCGCCGGGACAGGTTCTCCACGGTGAGGACCGGTTCGCCGGCGGCCGGCGGGGTCGCGGGGCGGGGCGGGAAGACGTACTCGACGTTGCGGCCTGTCATCAGCGACACCACCTCGCTGGTGGGCGTCGACTTGGCGGGCAGCCCGCGGGCCACGGCGCGGCCGTCCTTCAGCACGGTGACGCGGTCGCCGATGCGGCGGATCTCCTCCAGGCGGTGGGAGATGTAGACGACGGCGACGCCGGCGGCGGTGAGGTCGCCGACGATGCGGAAGAGGTTGTCGACCTCGTCCGGGTCGAGGGCGGCGGACGGCTCGTCCATCACGATGAGCCGCACGTCGTGGGAGAGGGCGCGGGCCATGGACACGATCTGCTGGTGCGCGGCGGACAGGTCGCCGACCAGGCGGCCCGGGTCGATCTCCGGGTGCCCGAGGCGCTTCAGCAGCTCGGCGGTGGAGGTCCTGGCCGCCCGGCCGCGGACGACGAAGCCGGCGGCGGTGGGTTCGTGGCCGAGGTGGACGTTCTCCGCGACCGACAGGTGCTCCACCAGGTCCAGTTCCTGGTAGATGGTGGCGATGCCGAGGCGCATGGCGGCGATCGGCGAGCGCAGGGTGACGTCGTCACCCCGCCAGCTGATCGTGCCCGTGTCGGGCTGGTGGGCGCCGGCCAGCACCTTGATCAGGGTGGACTTCCCGGCGCCGTTCTGGCCGAGCAGGCAGTGCACCTCGCCGGCCTGGACGTCGAGGTCGACGCCGTCCAGGGCGCGGACTCCCGGGAACGACTTGGTGATGCCGGACATGCTGAGCAGCGGTGGTTCTGGTGCCATGCGGATTCCCCTCGGCGGGCGTGGGCCGACGGCCCCTCGCGGGGCAAGCGTTTTCAGGCAGGGCGAAGCGGAGCGGCGGCGGTGGGCTGGTGTCGGGGCGGGCGATGCGGCTCGCACGGCGGGGCCGGTGGCGCCCGCGCCGGCGGGGGTACGGGGCGGGGCCCCGCGTTCACGGTGATGCGGATGCCCTCCGGGACGGGCGGCTTCCGGCCCGGCGGGTCGAACTCCCGTTGCTGATACGGCCGGCGGCCGTTTCAACACCGGTGGTGCGGTCCCCTCCGGGGCGGGCTGATACCGGCCCGGCGGGGCGAACTCCCGATGCCGGCACGGCTGGCGGCCGTTCAACACCGGTGGTGCGTGCCGGAAGCGGAGTGGCCCCCGCTCGGCGGGTGGTGCTGTGCGCGCCGGCAGCGGTGTGGCGTCCGCGGCCGACGGGTCGTGCCTCACGTGCCGGACGCGGGCGGCTTCCGGCCCGGCGGGTCGAACTCCCGTTGCTGATACGGCTGGCGGCCGTCCAGCACGGTGGTGCTGTGCACGTCGGCAACGGTCCGGCGTCCGCGCCGACGAGTGGTCACCTCACGTGCCGGAACGGCTGGCCGTCGCACCGGCGTCGTGCCTTGCGCGCGGAAGCGAAGTGGCGCCGCTTCCGCGGTCGTGCCTCACGTGCCGGTACGGCTGGCTGTCGCACCGGCGTCGTGCCTTGCGCGCCGGTACGGGCACCCCGTGCCGGCGGGTGGTGCAGTTCGGGGCGGTGCGGGCGGGGCCCGCGCCGGGTGGTGCTGGCCCGGGTCGGGATGGCCCGCGCCGGGGTGGTGCTGGTGGCGCCGGATCGGCGGGTGCCGGACCGGCGTCCGGTCAGGCGGGTGAGAACAGGTGGTCGCTGATCAGGCGGGCCGCGCCGATGACTCCGGCGGTGGGGCCCAGCTCGCCCAGGACGATGGGCAGGTTGCCCGTCGCCAAGGGCAGCGACCCCCGGTAGACCTGGGTGCGGATCGCGGCGAGCAGGGTGTGGCCGAGGCCGGTCACCCCGCCGCCGATCACCACCAGGCCCGGGTTGAAGAAGCTGACCAGGCCGGCGATGACCTGCCCGGTGCGGTTGCCGCCCTCGCGGATCAGGTCGAGGGCGGTGGCGTCACCGGCGGCCGCCGCGGCGGCGACGTCGACGGCGCTGAGCGTGCCGTTCGCCTCCAGCCGGGTGGCGAGTTCGGGCGAGAGCCGCTGCTCGGCGGCCTCCGTCGCGTCCCGGGCGAGGGCCGCGCCGGAGAAGTGCGCCTCCAGGCAGCCCCGGTTGCCGCAGGCGCACGGGCGTCCGTCGGGCACGGCCTGGATGTGCCCGATGTCGCCCGCGCTGCCCGTCGTACCGCGGTACACCTCACCGCCGACGACGATGCCGCAGCCGATGCCGGTACCGATCTTGACGCAGAGGAAGTCGGCGACGGTGCGGGCGACGCCCGCGTGCTGCTCCCCCAGCGCCATGAGGTTCACGTCGTTGTCGACCATGACCGGGCAGCCGAGCTCCTGGCTGAGCGCCTCCCGCACGGGGAAGCCGTCCCAGCCCGGCATGATCGGCGGCGCCACCGGGATGCCCTCGGGGAAGCGGACCGGTCCGGGGACGCCGATGCCGGCGCCGTCGAACCCCTCCGCGAGCCCGGTGGCCCTCAGCTTGGCGGCCATGGCCAGCACCTGCTCGAAGACCGCGACCGGTCCCTCGCGCACGTCCATCGGCTGGTTGATGTGCCCGAGGATCTCCAGCTCGGCGTTGGTGACGGCGACGTCGACCGAGGTCGCGCCGATGTCGACGCCGAGGAAGCGCAGGTGCGGGTTGAGGCGGATGTTGTGGGAGCGGCGGCCGCCGCGCGAGGCGGCGAGTCCGTCGGCCACGACGAGTTCCGTCTCCAGCAGCCGGTCCACCTCCACGGCCAGCTTCGACCGGGACAGGTCGACCTGGTCACCAAGCTGGGCACGGGAGTTGGGTCCGCCGTCGCGCAGCAGCCTGAGCAGTCGTGCCTGATGGGCGTTCGCGGGTCGCGCAGTCATGCGTCTCACGAGCCCCTCCCCGCCTCATCGGCTGTGCGCGCCGGATTCCGGCCACGTGTGTGGCGTGCTTTCGGATGGGAAAGTAGCAGCGCTTGCCGGAGGTGGGAAGAAGTCTCGCAGGAATTGACCCCTACTTTTTCCACTCTCAGGACAAAGGCGGGGCGCAGGGCCCGGGACGACCCCGCTCAGTCCGGGCGAAACACCCTCAGTTGTCGCCCCGCGCGTGGTACGACCGCCGCGTGTGCTCGGTGTGCTCGCGCATCAGCCGTGTGGCCGACTGCTCGTCCCGCGCGGCGATCGCGGCGATCATCTCCCGGTGCTCGATCCAGGACTGCTCGCCGCGCTGCCGGGCGACCGGCGTGTAGTACCAGCGCACCCGCCGGTCCACCTGCGCGGCCAGCTCGGCGAGGACCGCGTTGCCCGCCAGCTCCATCACCTTGGCATGGAAACGGGCGTTGAGCGCCACGGCGGCGTCCACGTCGTCCGCCTCGACGGCCTTGAGCCCCTCGGCGAGGATCTCCTCCAGCGCCTGGACGCCCTTGCTGTCGGCGTTGCGCGCGGCCAGCCGGGCCGCTTCCGCCTCCAGCAGCGTGCGGACCGTGAGGAGCTGGTCGGCCTCCTCCTCCGTCGGCTCGTGCACGAACGCGCCCTGCGCGGGCCGCAGATCGACCCACCCCTCGGTGTTGAGACGCTGGAGCGCCTCACGCACCGGCTGACGGGAGACGCCGAGGTGGCCGGCGAGTTCGCTCTCGACGAGATGCTGGCCCGGCTGGAGGGCGCGGGTGGTGATGAGCTCGAGCAGTGCCTCGTAGACGCGGTCGCGCAGCGGGCCCGGGCGTTCGAGCCGGGGCACCGCCCCGTGGGGCAGTCCTGTCGACAACATCGGTCCCCCTCTTCGGCGGCGCCGCGTGTTCGTCGTGCACGCCGGTGACACCGCAGACGTCCTGGGTGATTGTCTTTCGTCTACAGTCTACGGCGCGCCGCCGCACCCCGTTCGGGTTGCCCTCGTCACACCCCGCCCCACCGCGCCCCACCGCTCCCCCATGCCGACGGGCCGCTCACGGGCACCGCACGACCTGCCCCGCGTACGACAGGTTGCCGCCGAAGCCGAACAGCAGCACCGGGTCCCCGGCCGACACCGCGCCCTGCTCGACGAGTTTGGAGAAGGCGAGCGGGATGCTCGCGGCCGAGGTGTTGCCGGAGTCGACGACGTCCCGGGCGACGACGGCGTTGACGGCGCCGATCCGGCGCGCGAGGGGTTCCACGATCCGCAGGTTGGCCTGGTGGAGCACGACCGCGGCGAGGTCCTCGGGCGTCAGCCCCGCCTTCTCGCAGGCCCGCCGGGCGAACTCGGGCAGCCGGGTGGTCGCCCAGCGGTAGACGCTCTGCCCCTCCTGCGCGAACCGCGGCGGGGTCCCCTCGATGCGCACCGCGTTGCCCATCTCCGGCACCGAGCCCCACAGCACCGGACCGATGCCGTTCTCCGTGCCGGACTCCGCCGCCTCCACCACGGCCGCGCCCGCCCCGTCGCCGACCAGGACGCAGGTGGTGCGGTCGGTCCAGTCGGTGACGTCGGACATCTTGTCGGCGCCGACGACCAGCACCCGGTGCGCCCCGCCGGCCCGCACGGCGTGGTCGGCGGTGGCCAGGGCGTGGGTGAAGCCGGCGCACACCACGTTGATGTCCATGACGGCGGGGCCGGGCATGCCGAGGCGGGCGGCGACGCGGGCCGCCATGCTGGGCGAGCGGTCGATCGCGGTGGAGGTGGCGACCAGCACCAGGTCGATCTCGTCGGGCGTCCGGCCGGCCGCGGCGAGCGCCTTGGCGGCGGCGTGCGCGGCCAGTTCGTCGACGGGCTCGTCGGGCCCGGCGATGTGACGGGTGCGGATGCCCACCCGGCTCGTGATCCACGCGTCACTGGTGTCGACCATGCCCGCCAGGTCCTCGTTGGTCAGGACCCGGGCGGGCTGGTAGTGGCCGAGGGCGGTGATGCGCGAGCCGCTCATGGTGATCCCCTTGTGATCCGGTTGCGGGATGCACCAGTCTGATCAGTGACTCACGGGTACGAGCGCAGGTGAAGCGACAGGAAACGGGCGCGAGGCTTGTCGCCTTCCGTCAGCGCCCGGAAGGCCCCGCCGGGCGTCCCCGCGCCCGCCTCCTGTGTCACCTCTGTCACCTCCGGGTCACCCCGTGAACAGCTGCGTGGCCTTCCGCACCAGCTCGTACAGGCCGTAGGCGAGCGGGAGGCCCACCCACAGCCAGGCGAAGGCGATCAGCGCGCGACGCGAGGGCTCAGGCGGACTCGGGCTGCTCTCGCCGGTCATCGGCGGCCTCCTTCGGTGTCCCGGCCGCCGCGTCGGCGGCGGCCGGTTCGTGGTGACGCGGGTGGACGGGGCGGACCAGTTCGTTGGCGACGAAGCCGACGGCCAGCAGCCCGATCATGATCACGAGGGAGACGCCGTACAAGGACGGGCCGTGCTTGCCGGCCTCCTCCTGCCGGTCGGCGACCCAGTTGACGATGAGCGGGCCGAGGACGCCGGCGGTGGACCAGGCGGTGAGCAGCCGGCCGTGGATGGCGCCCACCTGGTAGGTGCCGAAGAGGTCCTTGAGGTAGGCGGGGACCGTGGCGAAGCCGCCGCCGTAGAAGGAGAGGATGACCAGCGCGGCCAGCACGAACAGCGGCTTGGACGAGTCGCCCAGCGACCAGATGAGGGCGTACATCAGCGCGCCGACGCCGAGATAGACGCGGTAGATGTTCTTCCGGCCGATGAGGTCGGAGGTGGTGGACCAGCCGATGCGTCCCGCCATGTTGGCGGCGGACAGCAGGGCGACGAACCCGGCGGCGGCCGTGGCGGACACCGGCGCGGAGGTGTCCGCGAAGAAGTCCGTGATCATCGGCGCGGCCTTCTCCAGAATGCCGATGCCGGCGGTCACGTTCATGCAGAGCACGAGCCACAGCAGCCAGAACTGCGGGGTGCGCACGGCGGAGCGGGCGGAGACCTGCGGCCCCGTGGTGACGGCGGGCGCGCCGGCCGCCGGGCGGGCGGTGGGCGGCACCCGCACCAGCAGCACGCCGAGCAGCATGAACACGGCGTACGTCAGCCCGTGCACGAGGAAGGCGTAGGCGATGCCGACGTTGTCCGTGCCGAAGGAGTCGAGCATCTGCGCCGACCAGGGGGAGGCGATCAGCGCGCCGCCGCCGAAGCCCATGATGGCGATGCCGGTGGCCATGCCGGGCCGGTCCGGGAACCACTTGATGAGCGTGGAGACGGGCGAGATGTAGCCGATGCCCAGGCCGATGCCGCCGACGAAGCCGTAGCCGAACACGATCAGCCAGTACTGCTCGGTGGCCGCGCCCAGCGCGGAGAGCAGGAAGCCGGAGGAGAAGCAGATCAGGGCGACGGTCATCGCCCAGCGCGGGCCCCGGCGTTCGACGAGGGTGCCGCCGAAGGCCGCGGACAGGCCGAGCATGACGATGCCGAGCTGGAAGGGCAGCGCGCTCTGCGTGCCGCTGAGATCGAGCGCGGACTCCAGCGGCGGCTTGAACACGCTCCACGCGTAGGCCTGGCCGATGGAGAGGTGTACGGCGAGTGCGGCGGGCGGGACGAGCCAGCGGCTCCAGCCCGGCGGTGCGACGGGGGGACTCATGAGTCCCCAACCGTAGGGAGCGACCCGCCCCTTGAGAAGACTGTTGAGCGGACAACCACCGGTACTGCACAAAGCCTTGTCGCCCTTGTCTCCATACTGTAGACAATATTTCGTCGACAGAGATTCGGCGATTCCCGGTTCTTCGGTATCCCTCGACCGGACGGAGCTCCCTTCGCCATGAAAGTCGCAGTCCTCGGCGCCGGTGCGATCGGCGCCTACGTGGGCGCCGCGCTCCACCGCGCGGGCGTCGACGTGCATCTCATCGCCCGTGGACCGCATCTCGCGGCCATGAGGCAGGACGGGGTACAAGTGCGCAGCCCGCGCGGCGACTTCACCGCGCGGCCCCACGCCACCGACGACCCGGCCGAGGTCGGCCCCGCCGACTACGTGTTCCTGGGTCTGAAGGCCAACTCGTACGCGGCGTGCGGGCCGCTGATCGAGCCGCTGCTGCACGGCACGACGGCCGTGGTGGCCGCCCAGAACGGCATCCCCTGGTGGTACTTCCACCGGCACGGCGGCCCGTACGACGGACGCCGCCTGGAGAGTGTGGACCCCGGCGGCGCGGTCAGCGCGGTGCTCGCGCCCGAACGGGCCGTCGGCTGCGTGGTGTACGCGGCCACCGAACTCGAACGGCCCGGTGTCGTCCGCCATGTGGAAGGCACCCGCTTCTCGATCGGCGAACCCGACCGCAGCGTCTCCGCGCGCTGTCTCGCCCTCGGCGAGGCCATGCGGGCGGGCGGCCTGAAGTGCCCGGTCGAGCCGGATCTGCGGGGCGACATCTGGCTCAAGCTGCTGGGCAACATCTCCTTCAACCCGATCAGCGCCCTGGTGCGGGCCACCATGCGGCAGATGTGCCTGCACGGCGGCACCCGCCGGGTCATCGAGACGATGATGGCCGAAACCCTGGCCGTCGCCCACGCGCTCGGCTGCGAGGTCGGCGTCTCCATCGAACGGCGGCTGGCCGGCGCCGAGAAGGTCGGCGACCACCGCACCTCCACACTCCAGGACCTGGAGCGCGGCAAGCCGCTGGAGCTCGACGTGCTGCTCGCGGCCGTGGTCGAACTGGCGGAGATCACCGGCGTCCCCGTGCCCACCCTGCGCACCGTGCACGCCCTGTCCGACCTGCTCGCGCTGAGGAGCGCCGCATGAGGAAACGCGACCGGACCCCGAAGACCTACACCCGCCTCACCCACCCCCTCGTCCGCGACGCACGGGACGAGCCGTTCCGCAGGGCCACCTGGGAGGAGGCCCTGGACCGCACCGCGCGCGAACTGGCGGCTGCACGCGGCGCGTTCGGCATGTTCTCCTGCTCCCGCGCCACCAACGAGATGAACTACGTGGCGCAGAAGTTCGCCCGGGTCGTCATGGGCACCAACAACGTCGACTCCTGCAACCGCACCTGCCACGCGCCGTCGGTCGCCGGACTGTCCGCCGCGTTCGGCTCGGGCGGCGGCACGTCGTCGTACGAGGAGGTGGAGCACACCGACGTCGTCGTGATGTGGGGCTCCAACGCCCGCTTCGCGCACCCGATCTTCTTCCAGCACGTCCTCAAGGGCATCCGTAACGGCGCCCGGATGTACGCGGTCGACCCGCGCCGGACGTCCACCGCCGAGTGGGCGGAGAGCTGGCTCGGGCTGAACGTCGGCACGGACATCGCGATGGCCCACGCGATCGGCCGCGAGATCATCCACGCGGGCCTGGTCAACGAGGCGTTCGTGCGGCGCGCCACGACCGGCTTCGAGGAGTACCGGGAACTCGTCGAGCCCTGGACGCTGTCCCTCGCCTCGAAGGTGACCGGCGTCCCCGCCGCCGCGATACGGGAGCTGGCGCACGCCTACGCCCGCGCCGAACGCGCCCAGCTGTGCTGGACCCTGGGTATCACCGAGCACCACAACGGCACCGACAACGTGCGCGCCCTGATCAACCTCGCCCTGCTGACCGGGCACGTCGGCCGCTACGGCTCGGGGCTCCAGCCGCTGCGCGGGCAGAACAACGTGCAGGGCGGCGGTGACATGGGCGCGATCCCCAACCGGCTGCCGGGCTTCCAGGACCTCCTCGACGCGGGTGTGCGCGCCAAGTTCGAGACCGCCTGGGACACCGTCATCCAGCCGCACCACGGCATGACCTTGACGGAGATGTTCGAGGCGATGGAGGACCGGTCGCTGCGCGCCGTGTACTGCATCGGCGAGAACCCGGCCCAGTCGGAGGCGGACAGCGAGCAGGCCGTGCGCCGGCTGAAGGAGCTGGACTTCCTGGTGGTCCAGGACATCTTCCTGACCAGGACGGCGGAACTGGCCGACGTGGTGCTGCCCGCGACCGCAGGCTGGGCCGAGACCGAGGGCACCACCACCAACAGCGAGCGCCGGGTGCAGCGCGTGCGCCGGGCCGTGACGCCGCCGGGCGAGGCCCGCGAGGACATCGACATCCTCTGCGACCTCGCCGGACGCCTCGGCCACGACTGGAAGTACGACGGCGCCGAGGCGGTGTGGAACGAGCTGCGCGCGGTCTCCCCGGACCACCACGGCATGACGTACGAGCGTCTGGAGGAGCACCAGGGCATCCAGTGGCCGTGCCCGAGCACGGACCGGCTGGAACCGCCGTACCTGCACGGCCGGTTGTGGGAGAAGGACCCCGGACGCCGGGGCCGTCCGGCGCCGTTCGGGATCGTGCGGCACGACCCTCCGGTGGACCTCACCGACGAGCACTACCCGGTGCGGCTCACCACGGGACGCCGCCTCGACTCCTACAACACCGGTGTGCAGAGCGGCAGTTTCGCCTCCCCGCTGCGGCGCGGCGAGTACGTCGAGCTGAGCCCGGAGGACGCCGAGCGGTACGGGGTGGTGGTCGGCGAGGAGGTGCTCGTGACCTCGCGGCGCGGGTCCGTGCGGGCGCCGGTGTGGGTGGACCCCGCGCTGCGGCCGGGGCTCGCGTTCATGACGTTCCACTTTCCCGACGAGGTGGACACCAACCAGCTGACGATCGAGGCGAACTGCCCGATCGCGGGGACGGCGGAGTTCAAGGCGTCGGCGATCCGGATCGAGAAGGTGAGCACCCATGGATCTGCGCTTCGGTGACAGCAAACCGACGGACGAGGAGCGCGCCGCCGTCGACGCGCTGCTCGGGCCGCCCGAGTCCTCCTGGGAGGGCGCCGACCGCTCCGACGCGGACCTGAGGTGGGCGCGCGGCGGCCGGGCGGCGCGTGACCGCCGCGACCTGCTGCTGCCGGGGCTGCACGCGCTCAACGACCGGGTCGGCTGGATCAGCGAGGGCGGTCTCGGCTACCTGTGCCGCCGGCTGACGGTCCCTCCGGCCGAGGCGTACGGCGTCGCCACCTTCTACGCGATGTTCTCCGTCCGCCCGCGCCCGGCCACGGTGCTGCACGTGTGCACGGACCTGGCCTGCACGGCGGCGGGCGCGCCGAAGCTGTGCGAGTCGGTGGAGGCGCGCCTGGGCCCGGAATCAGGCGTCCAGGTGCAACGCAGCCCGTGCCTGGGCCTGTGCGAAAGGGCACCGGCGGCCCTGGTGATCCGGGCAGGCCACTCAGCCCGTCCGGCGATTGAGGACGAGGCCCGTTCAGGGCCGATTGGGGGGTCCGGGGGCGCAGCCCCCGGGGACGGGACAGGGAAGGGGCGGCGGGGGCGAACAACAGCGGTCTCCGCCCCCACCACCCCCGACACGGCGATCCACACCGCGCTCACCCCCGAGAACGCCCCCGAGGAACCCCCCGCCACCCTGGCGGTCCCCCAGGCGCCCGACCAGGACCTCCTCCTCCTGGGCCGCATCGGCACCGTCGACCCCACCGACCTGGACGACTACCGGGCCCACGGCGGCTACACCGCCCTCCGCCGCGCGTTCGCCCTCGGCCCCGCCGCCGTCATCCGCGAGGTCACCGACTCCGGCCTCCTCGGCCGGGGCGGCGCGGCCTTCCCCACCGGCCGTAAGTGGCAGGCCACCGCCTCTCAGCCGGACCAGCCCCACCACCTGGTCTGCAACGCCGACGAGTCCGAGCCGGGCACCTTCAAGGACCGCGTGCTGATGGAGGGCGACCCGTTCGCGCTGGTCGAGGCCATGACGATCGCGGCGTACGCGACCGGCGCCCGGCACGGGTACCTCTACCTGCGCGGCGAGTACCCGCGCGCCCTGGAGCGCATGGAGCACGCCATCACGCAGGCCCGCGCCCGCGGACTGCTCGGCGACGACATCCTCGGCCAGGGCTTCTCCTTCGACATCGAGATCCGGCGCGGCGCGGGCGCCTACATCTGCGGCGAGGAGACAGCGCTCTTCAACTCCATCGAGGGCCACCGCGGCGAGCCCCGCTCCAAGCCCCCCTTCCCGGTGGAGAAGGGCCTGTTCGGCAAGCCGACGGTCGCGAACAACGTGGAGACGCTGGTCAACGTCCTGCCGGTGCTCACCATGGGCGCGCAGGCGTACGCGGCGATCGGCACGCGGACGTCCACCGGCCCGAAGCTGTTCTGCGTCTCGGGCAGCGTGGACCGCCCCGGCGTCTACGAGCTGCCGTTCGGCGCCACGCTCGGCGAGCTGCTGGACTTGGCCGGGGTGCGCGGCGACCTCAGGGCGGTGCTGCTCGGCGGGGCGGCCGGCGGGTTCGTCCGACCCGACGAGCTGGACGTCCCGCTCACCTTCGAGGGCACCCGCGCGGCCGGCACCACCCTCGGCTCGGGTGTCGTGATGGCCCTCGACGGCACCGTCCCGCTGCCGCGCCTGCTGCTGCGCATCGCCGAGTTCTTCCGCGACGAGTCCTGCGGGCAGTGCGTGCCGTGCCGGGTCGGCACCGTGCGGCAGGAGGAGGCGCTGCACCGGATCGCGGAGCGCACCGGCGCGGACGCCGCCGCCGACATCGCCCTGCTGCGCGAGGTGGGGCGCGCGATGCGGGACGCCTCGATCTGCGGTCTGGGCCAGACCGCGTGGAACGCCGTGGAATCCGCCATCGACCGTCTGGGGGCGTACGAATGACCGTGACACCGCTGGGTATCCCCCGCCGTCTGCTGGAGTTCACCCTCGACGGGGAGCCGGTGCGGGCGCCCGAGGGGTCGACGATCCTGGACGCCTGCCGGGCGGCGGGCAAGGACATCCCGACCCTCTGCGAGGGCGACACGCTCACGCCGAAGAACGCCTGCCGGGTCTGCGTGGTCGAGGTGGAGGGCGCGCGCACCCTGGTCCCGGCCTGCTCGCGCAAGGCCGAGGCGGGCATGGAGGTGCGCACCGGCACCGAGCGGGCCCGGCACAGCCGCAAGGTCGTCCTGGAACTGCTCGCCTCCTCGGTCGACCTGTCGACGACGCCCCGGGTCGCCGAGTGGCTCAAGGAGTACGAGGCGAAGCCGGACCGCTTCGGCCCGGACGCGGCCCGGCTGAACGAGGAGCCCCGCGTCGACAACGACCTCTACGTGCGCGACTACGGCAAATGCATCCTCTGCTACAAGTGCGTGGACGCCTGCGGCGACCAGTGGCAGAACACCTTCGCGATCTCCGTCGCCGGGCGCGGATTCGACGCCCGTATCGCGGTGGAGCACGACGCGCCGCTGACCGACTCGGCGTGCGTGTACTGCGGCAACTGCGTGGAGGTGTGCCCGACGGGGGCGTTGTCGTTCAAGTCGGAGTTCGACATGCGTGCGGCGGGTACGTGGGACGAGTCGCGGCAGACGCGCACGACGACCGTGTGCGCCTACTGCGGCGTGGGCTGCAACCTGACGCTCCATGTGCAGGACAATGAGATCGTGAAGGTCACGTCGCCGCACGACAACCCGGTGACCCACGGCAACCTGTGCATCAAGGGCCGGTTCGGCTACCAGCACGTGCAGAGCCGGGACTGAACGGAACGGACAGGGACATGGGACGAGTCACGGAACGACGCAAGGTGATCCGCATCCGGGACGGGGCGGTCTCCACCCGCCCGGACACGCTCGTCGCCGAGGAACCCCTGGAGATCCGGCTCAACGGCAAACCCCTGGCGATCACCATGCGCACCCCGGGCGACGACTTCGCGCTGGCGGCCGGCTTCCTGGTCAGCGAGGGCGTCCTCGCCGAGGCCTCGGACCTGCGCAACATCGTGTACTGCGCCGGGGCGACGGCCGACGGGTCGAACACGTACAACGTGGTGGACGTGACGACCGCCCCCGGGGCGACCGTCCCCGACATCACGCTGGAGCGGAACGTCTACACCACCTCGTCCTGCGGCCTGTGCGGCAAGGCCAGCCTGGACGCGGTGCGCACCACGACCCGTCACCCCATCGCCGACACCCCGCCGCTGCGGGTGACGCCCGAGCTGCTGGCCGGGCTGCCGGACCGGCTGCGGGCGGCCCAGCGGGTCTTCGACCGCACCGGCGGACTGCACGCGGCGGCCCTGTTCGACGAGCACGGCGGACTCCTCGACGTGCGGGAGGACGTGGGCCGGCACAACGCGGTCGACAAGCTGGTCGGCCGCGCCCTGCAGAAGGGGGGTCTGCCGCTGTCGCGCACGGTCCTCATGGTGTCCGGGCGGGCCTCGTTCGAGCTGGCGCAGAAGGCGGTCATGGCCGGCATCCCGGTGCTGGCGGCGGTCTCGGCCCCGTCCTCGCTGGCCGTGGACCTGGCGGCGGAGACCGGCATGACCCTGGTGGGCTTCCTGCGGGGCAGTTCCATGAACGTGTACGCGGGTGAGGAGCGGATCGCCCTGCGGGCCGCGGCCGTCCGGGCCTGACCGCATCCCCTCGCTGCACGGCGGCGGGGCTCCACCGGCGGGGAGCGCCCCCTGCGCCGCGGGGGCCCCGCCTCGGCCCGCACCGGCCCGTCCCGTCGGCTTCCGTCGCCGCGGTGTCGGAGTGATCCCGTAGGTTCGGACCCGTGGGAGTGGGGCGGCACGCCGGAGTGGTGTCGCCGGGGGCAGGGGGTCACGGATGCGTACGGGGTTCGAGACGGCGGGACGCGGGAGACGGGCCGCCGCGGCTCTGCTCGCCGTCGTGGTGGCGTTCACGGCGGCGACGGTGTCCGGGTGCGACGAGGGCGGCGCGTCGTCCCCGGCGCCGCGCGCGCAGGAGCGCAGGGCGACGAACCCGCCGGCGGGGGTGCCGTCGGTGTTCACGGGCCAGCGGCTCAACTGGGCGGTGTGCCCGGCGCCGTCCGGGGCGCAGGGGAAAGGCGAGGCCCCGGGCGAGGACTACGAGTGCGCCACGATGAAGGCCCCCCTCGACTACGCGCGGCCCGGCGGCGACACCATCGACGTGGCCCTGATCCGGAAGCGGGCCACCGGGCCCGAGGGCGGGCGGATCGGTTCGCTTCTGCTGAACTTCGGCGGCCCCGGCGTGTCCGGGGTGGTGACGCTCCCCGCCGTCGCGGACGACTACGCCGTCCTGGGCGAGGCCTACGACCTGGTGAGCTTCGACCCGCGGGGCGTCGGCGGCACGGCCCCCGTGCTGTGCGGGCAGGACACCTACGAGGGGGCGTCGGCCTGCGGCGGGCGCTCCGGCCGGCTGCTGCCGTACGTCGGCACCTCGTCCACCGCGCGCGACATGGAGCTGATGCGCTTCCTGCTCGGCGACGAGCGGCTGCACTACTTCGGCGTCTCCTACGGCACCCGGCTGGGCGGCGTGTACGCGCACCTGTTCCCGCGGAACGTGGGCCGCATGGTGCTCGAGGCCCCGGTGGACCCGGTGCTGGACGACTTCCGGTCCGAGATCGCCCGGGCGCGGGCCGTCCAGCGCGCCTTCGACCGCTTCGCACGGCACTGCGCGAAGACCTACGACGACTGCCCCACCGGCAGCGGCCCCGAGCAGGCGCGGCAGCGCGTCACCGCGCTCCTCGACCGGCTGAAGGAGAAGCCCGCGCCGGCCGAGGGCGGCGAGGACCTCGACGACAGCCTGGCCGCCCACGGGATCGCCAATCACCTGGACCGGGGCCGGGACGGCTGGGAGCGGCTGGTGGAGGCGCTGCGCGAGGTGATGGAGCGGGGCAGGGGCGACGCGCTGCTGGCGGAGGCGTACGACCACGACCCGGACAGCCGGGCACGCCTCGCCGGCGCCCACGCGGGCGTCACGGGCGACAACGGCACCTCCGCGCTCGTCGCCATCAGCTGCGCCGACTCCGACCTGCGCCCGAGCTTCGACGAGTTCGACGTCATGGAGCGGCAGGTCGCGGCGGCCTCCCCCGTCTTCGGCGAGACCTGGGCCAATGCCCTCTACCTCTGCTACGACTGGCCGTTCGACGGGGAGAGCGCCGCCGCCGACGTCCGTGCGGAGGGCGCTCCCCCGGTCCTGGTCGTCGCCAACACCGGCGACCCGACGACGCCGTACGAGGGCGCCCGGCGGATGGCGGCCGAACTGGGCGAGAGGGTCGGGGTGCTGCTGACGGTGCGGGACGAGGGGCACGGGTCCTTCCCGCACAACCGCTGCGCGGAGCGGGCCGTCCACCTGTATCTCGTGCACGGCACGACACCGGAGGCGGGCGCGGTCTGCCCGTGACGGCGGGACGCCGTGACGCCGGTCCCGTCAGCCGGAGCGCGTCCCCGTGCCGACCTCGGTGCGGGACGGTGCGGCCCGGTCGTCCCGACCCGCCTCGGGAAGCGGGTCCCTGGAGCGGCGCTTGGCAATGACCGCGCACACCATGAGCTGCATCTGGTGGAACAGCATCAGCGGCAGCACGGCCAGCGAGGCGTGCGCCCCGAACAGCACGCTCGCCATGGGCAGTCCGGCGGCCAGCGACTTCTTCGACCCGGCGAACTGGATGGCGATCCGGTCCTCCCGGCCGAAGCCGAGGCCCCTGGCGCCGTACCAGGTGAGCGCCAGCATCACGGCGAGCAGCACGGCCTCGACGACGAGCAGTCCCCCGAGCCGGGCGGGGCTCACCTGGTGCCAGACGCCCTGCACCATGCCCTCGCTGAACGCGGTGTAGACGACGAGCAGGATGGAGCCGCGGTCCACCAGACCCAGCACCTTGCGGTGGCGGGCGACGAAGCCGCCGATCCAGCGGCGGGTGAACTGCCCCGCGAGGAACGGCACCAGCAGCTGGAGCACGATCTTCACCAGCGAGTCGCCGGAGAAGCCGCCCGTGCCGCCGCCGAGCAGCGCCGCCGCGAGCAGCGGGGTGACGACGATGCCGGCCAGCGAGGAGAAGGAGCCGGCGCAGATCGCGGCGGGCACGTTGCCGCGGGCGATCGAGGTGAACGCGATCGACGACTGGATGGTGGAGGGAACCAGGGTGCAGAACAGCAGCCCCTGGTACAGCGGGTTGGTGAGGAACACCGGGACGAGTCCGCCGGCGGCCAGGCCCAGCACCGGGAAGACGACGAAGGTGCAGGCCAGGACGGTGACGTGGAGCCGCCAGTGCTTGAGGCCGTTCAGGGCCTCACGGGTGGACAGCCGGGCGCCGTAGAGGAAGAACAGGAACGCGATCGCGGCGGTGGAGGCGCCGGACGCGACGTCCGCGCCGGTGCCGCGGGCGGGCAGCAGCGCGGCCAGGCCCACCGTGCCGAGCAGGAGCGTGATGTACGGGTCGATCGGCAGCCGGCGCGGCCAGTGCGGGCGTTTCACGGTGCTCCACGTGCTCGGTTCGGTGTGCTCGGCGGTGCGGTCCCCGGTGCGGGTGCCCCGGGTCACCAGGGACAAGGCGTCCCCGCTCCATCCTGCTCCTCCCCTCCGTGATCGGGAATCCCGCACACCGCTCTCACTGTGATCGCGTCACGTGATGAGCACGGCTAGGCTCCCGGGCATGTACGAGCCGACCCACCTGCGGACCTTCCTGTCCGTGGCGCAGACGCTGAGCTTCACGCAGGCGGCGCGGCGGCTCGGGCTGCGCCAGTCGACCGTGAGCCAGCACGTGCGGCGGCTGGAGGAGGCCACCGGGCGGCAGTTGTTCACGCGCGACACCCACTCCGTGGAGCTGACCGAGGACGGCGAGGCGATGCTCGGCTTCGCGCGCCGCATCCTGGACGTGCACGAGCAGGCGGCGCAGTTCTTCACCGGCACCCGGCTGCGCGGGCGGCTGCGGTTCGGGGCGTCCGAGGACTTCGTGCTGACGCGGCTGCCGGAGATCCTGGAGCGGTTCCGGCACGAGCACCCGGAGGTCGACCTGGAGCTGACGGTCGAGCTGTCGGGCACCCTGCACGAGCAGCTCGCCGCGGGCCGGCTGGACCTGGTGCTGGCCAAGCGGCGGCCGGGGGGCGCCGGGGGTGAGCTGGTCTGGCGCGACGAGCTGGCGTGGATCGGCGCGCCGGGTCTGCGGCTCGACCCGCACCGCCCGGTGCCGCTGATCGTCTACCCGCCGCCGGGCATCACCCGCGCCCTCGCGCTGCGGGCGCTGGAGCGGGAGGGCCGCCCGTGGCGCGTCGCGTGCACCAGCGGCAGCCTCAACGGTCTGCTCGCGGCGGCCCGCGCCGGGCTCGGTGTGATGGTGCACGCGCGGGGTCTGATCCCGCCTGGGCTGGTGCGGATGCCGGAGCGGGCCGGGCTGCCGGAGCCGGGCTCGGTGGACTTCGTGGTGGTGCACGGCCGGCGCCGCCCCTCGGCGCGGGGCGCGGCGGACGCGCTCGCGGCGGCGATCCTGGCGGGCGGCGACCGGCTGCACCGCGGCGGACAGGGGTGACGGCCGGGCGGGGTGACGGCGGGCGGGGGTGACGGTCCGGCCCGCGCGTGCGCTGAGCTGGGTGAGGGCCGTCGCGCCGCCCATGCGCCGGTCATGGGGACGTACAGATTCCGTGGAGATTACGGCACCGAAACTTACTCGACCGTCAGGAATGTGCCCGGACCTTCCCCAGTTGCGAGGTTTCTCCCCCACCGCAGGGCGACTCCGCGCCCTATTCGCACCGTTCGACCCCCTCCCGCCCCCGGGAACCGTGGGGTAGCTTTCACCGCGCTGTGCGGGACGAGGGTGTTGCCGCACCGGTCCGAGCGCCAGGAAGCGGGGAGCGGGATTGCGCGAGTTCACCAACCCTCCGTTGTCGCAGGCGCCCGCGGTGGGCGGTCTGGCAGACGTGGTGTTCCAGTACGCCGAGGAGGATCCGCTGCGCGTGGCGCTCGGCCGCAAGGACGACGACGGCCACTGGCGCGACGTGACCAGCGCCGAGTTCCGCGACGAGGTGCTCGCCCTGGCGAAGGGCCTGCTGGCGAGCGGTATCCGGTTCGGCGACCGGGTCGCGATCATGTCCCGCACCCGCTACGAGTGGACCCTGTTCGACTTCGCGCTGTGGTCGGTCGGCGCGCAGGTCGTCCCCATCTATCCGACGTCGTCGGCCGAGCAGTGCTCGTGGATGCTGCACGACGCGGAGGTGACGGCGGCGATCGTGGAGCACGAGGACCACGCGATGACCATCGCGACGGTCATCGACCGGCTGCCGCGGATGCGCCGGCTGTGGCAGCTCGACGCGGGCGCGGTGCAGGAGCTGTACGACGCGGGCGCGCACCTCGAGGACGACGTGGTGCACCGGCACCGCCGCGCGGTCACCCCCGAGTCGGTGGCGACGATCATCTACACCTCGGGCACCACCGGCCGCCCCAAGGGCTGCGTCCTCTCCCACGGCAACTTCATGTGGGAGGCGGACACCGTCATCGAGCGCTGGGAGCCGGTGTTCCACTCCAAGCGGGGCGACGAGGCGTCGACACTGCTGTTCCTGCCGCTGGCGCACGTCTTCGGGCGGATGGTGGAGGTCGCGGCGATCCGCGGCAAGGTGAAGTTCGGCCACCAGCCGCAGCTCAACGCCGCCGCGCTGATGCCCGACCTGGCCGCGTTCCGGCCGACGTTCATCCTGGCCGTGCCGTACATCTTCGAGAAGGTGTTCAACGCGGCGCGGCGCAAGGCCGAGCGGGAGGGGCGCGCGGGGCCGTTCGAGAAGGCGGTCGAGGTGGCCGTGCGGTACGCCGACGCGATCGAGGCGAAGGCCTGGGGCACGGGGCCCGGCCCGTCGGCGTCGCTGCGGATGCAGCACCAGCTGTTCGAGAAGCTCGTGTACGCCAAGATCCGGACCGCGATGGGCGGCAGGATCCGGCACGCCATGTCGGGCGGTTCGGCGATGGACCGGCGGCTCGGCCTGTTCTTCGCGGGCGCCGGCGTGCACATCTACGAGGGCTACGGGCTGACGGAGTCGACCGCGGCTGCCACCGCCAACCCGCCCGAGCGCACCCGCTACGGCACGGTCGGGCAGACGATCCCCGGGGTGAGCGTGCACATCGCGGACGACGGCGAGATCTGGCTGCACGGCGAGAACATCTTCCAGGGCTATCTCAACAACCCGAAGGCCACCGACGAGACGCTGCACGACGGCTGGCTGGCCACCGGCGACCTGGGCTCCCTGGACGAGGACGGCTACCTCACCATCACCGGGCGCAAGAAGGAGATCCTGGTGACGTCCGGCGGCAAGAGCGTCTCGCCGGGCGTGCTGGAGGAGCGGGTGCGCGACCATCCGCTGGTCAACCAGTGCATCGTGGTCGGCAACGACCGGCCGTACGTGGCGGCGCTGGTCACCCTCGACCAGGAGGCGGTCGAGCACTGGCTGGCGATGCGCGGGAAGCCGCGGCTCTCCCCGGCCGAACTGGTGCGCGACGCGGATCTGGAGACGGAGGTGCGGCGCGCGGTGGTCGCGGCCAACACCCTGGTCTCGCAGGCCGAGTCCATCCGCACCTTCCGCATCCTGGCGCAGCCGTTCACCGAGGAGCACGGGCTGCTCACCCCGTCGCTGAAGCTGAAGCGCAAGGCCATCGAGAAGGCGTACACCCAAGAGGTCGAGGCGCTGTACCGGGCGTGAATTCCGCGGTCAGGAATGCGGCGCGGGCCGTGATCGTCGACGATGGGGGTAACACTGGCAGTACCTGACCACAACCTAAGGATCGAGAGCTCGTGAGCAAGGTCCCCCCGATCACCCTGAACAACGGCGTCGAGATGCCCCAGCTCGGGTTCGGCGTCTGGCAGGTACCGGACGCGGAGGCCGAGACGGCCGTGGCGGCGGCGCTGGAGGCCGGCTACCGCAGCATCGACACAGCGGCGATCTACGGCAACGAGGAGGGCACCGGCAAGGCCATCGCGCGGTCGGACGTCCCCCGTGAGGACATCTTCGTCACCACCAAAGTGTGGAACAGCGACCACGGGTACGACTCCACCCTGAAGGCCTTCGACGCGTCGCTGGCCAAGCTCGGGCTCGACTACGTCGACCTGTACCTCATCCACTGGCCGACCCCGGCCCGCGACCGGTACGTCGACACGTACAAGGCGTTCGAGAAGCTGCTGTCGGACGGGCGGGCGCGCGCGATCGGCGTGTCCAACTTCCTTCCGGAGCACCTGGAGCGGCTGATCGGGGAGACGTCGGTCGTCCCGGCGGTCAACCAGATCGAGCTGCACCCGCACCTCCAGCAGGCCGCCGCGCGGGAGTACCACGCGGAGCAGGGCATCGCCACCGAGGCCTACTCCCCGCTCGGGTCCGGCAAGGGCATCCTGGAGATCCCGGCGATCGTGGCCATCGCGCAGAAGCACGGCCGCACCCCGGCCCAGGTGGTGCTGCGCTGGCACCTCCAGCTGGGCAACGTCGTCATCCCCAAGTCGGTGACGCCGTCCCGTATCGAGGAGAACATCGACGTGTTCGGGTTCACCCTGGACGCCGAGGACCTGGCGGCGATCAGCGCGCTGAACGAGGACCGTCGGCTGGGTTCGCACCCGGCGGAGTTCAACATGGCCTGACGGCGCACACGCCGGTGGCCGGCCCCCGTGGTGACGGGTGGCCGGCCACCGGCGTGTCCGGGCACGTCAGTTGGGCTGCCCCAGCGGCCGTACGACCACGGTGTTGACGTCCACCCCTTCCGGCCGGCCGAGCGCCCACACCACCGACCCGGCGATCTGGTCGGCGGTGAGCAGCTGCCCCGGCGGCAGTCCGTCCCCGCCGTCCCAGAACGGGGTCTCCACCCGGCCCGGCGCGATCAGCGTCACCCCGACGCCCCACTCGGTGACCTGCCGCCGGGTGTTCTCGGCGAGCCCTGTCACCGCGTACTTGGTGGCCCCGTACAGATTGCCGGGCGTGGGCACGAACCCGGCGACGCTGCCCACCAGCACGATCCGCCCGCGGGTCTCCTTCAGCGCGTCGACGGAGGCCCGGATCAGCAGGGCGGGGCCGAGGACGTTGGTCAGCACCATGTCGGTCCACCCGGCGGGGTCACCGTCGGCGACGGAGTCGTGCGTGGCGAACCCGGCGTTGGCGACGACGGCGTCCAGCCGCCCGAACCGCGCGAGCACGGCGTCCACCGCGGCGCTCACCTCGCCGTACACGGCCGCGTCCCCGGGGATCGTCAACAGGCGTTCCGGCTCGCCGAGTTCCTTGGCGAAGGCGTGCAGCCGCTCCTCCCGCCGCCCGGTGACGGCGACCGCCTCCCCCGCGTCCAGCAGTTGGCGCGCCACGGCGGCGCCGATGCCGGTCCCGCCTCCGGTGATGAGCGTGACCCGCGTGTCGTCGGTCATGGGAACTCCCCCTCGGTCTTGTCGCGTACCGGGGAGTCCATCACTTGGAGCGCTCTTCAGGTCAAGACCTCACACGGGCCGTACGCCCGAATGGACCGTGTGGGCCGCCAGGACGAAGACGTCGGGGCGGTGGTGGACGCTCTCCGGGTCGCCGGGGTCGACGAGGCGGTCGAGGGTGGCGCGGTCGTCCGGGTCCAGGTACGCGCCGAGCATGTCGCGGGTGCGGGTGAGGGACTCGGCGACGTAGGCACGGGCGCGGTCCGGGACCGGGGACGGCAGGTCGAGGAGGAAGGTGCGCGAGCGGGTGTGGTGCAGGCCGGCGGCGGTGAGCAGGGCGGGCCAGTTCTCCACCTGGGCCACCGAGCCGGGCAGCTCCTCGCGCATGCGGGTGAACCGGTCCTCCTCCACGGCGTCGATGCGGGCCTGGAGGCCGGGGCGGCCGAGGCCGATGTCGCGGGGCAGGAAGCGGGCGGGCAGTCCGCCCTCCATCACGGCCAGCGTGCCGCCGGGCGCGAGCCGTTCGACGCAGGCGGCGAGGGCCGCGCCCTGGTCGCCGAGGTGGTGGATGCTGCGGCTGGCCCACAGCAGGTCGGCGGGGTAGTCCAGCTCGGCCAGCACGCCGGGCATGTCACCGGTCAGGGTGTCGAAGCGGTCGGCGGCGCCGAGTCGTCCGGCGCGGGCGCGGGCCCGCTCCAGCAGCGCCTCGGAGCCGTCGACGGCCACGATCCGGGCGCCCGGGAAGGTCTCCGCGAACAGTCCGGAGATCACGCCGGGTCCGCTGCCGGCGTCCACGATCAGCCCCGGATCGGTGACCTCCTTCGCCAGCCAGGCGAGGGCCCGCTCGTACAGCGGGGTGAACAGCTCCGCCTGCGCCTCCAGCAGGGGCGCCATCTCGGCCCAGTCGATCTGCTCGTGGTCGTGCCCGTGCCTGTGTCCGCCGGTCCCGTGCCCGTTGTTCCCGTGTCCGTCGTGCCCCTGCCCGTGTCCGTCGTGCCCGGGTGCGTGGTGGTGGTGCGCCATGGTGGTCAGCCTCTCCGCTCGGATGCGGTCAGCGTGCGACGACGCACCGGGAAGGGGCAAACGGTGTTGTCACTCCAGCAAAACCCCGCGGACGCGGGTCCGCCGGACCCGGGCCCCGTGCGGGGTCCGGGCCCGGCGGACCGGGGTCAGCCCGTCACGACAGCGGCGGGTAGGCGTTCTTCATCAGCTCCTGGAACTGGGCGGAGAACCAGTGCCCGGAGATCGGGGCGTCCCCGAGCGCCCCCGACATGTTGTTGTCGTTGCGCGGGTTGCCGGTGTACGTGGGGTCGCACATCCGGTCGAAGCCCTTGCCCTCGTCGTTGTCGATCTCCTCGCTCGCGCCGTCGGACTCACCCGGCGGCTTCATCCACACGTAGGCGTCGATGCCGGGCTCCGGGGACGCCTGGGGCCGCTCGCCCAATCCGGCTCCCGCCTGGTTGCACCAGTTGCCCGTGTTGTAGCGGCGGTCGTAGCGCCCGCCGTCGACGTAGGTGTCCACGCTGGTCGTCGCGCCGGGCCCGGTGGGCCGGTTCGCCCCGCCCCAGCCGTTGCGGGAGGTGTCGATCAGCATGCCGATCCCCGAGTCGAACCCGAGCGAGACCAGCTTCTCGCGCAGGGCCTGGGCGTACGACAGCTCGTCGACGTACCGGTTCCAGCTGACCCACTTGGACTCGCGCACGGACTTGCCGCCCACCGTGTCGTTGATGGAGAAGTGGTCCTCCTTCAGCGCGCTGTAGTTGGCCGTGTTGGCGATGAAGCCGTGCACGTCGGCGACGGTCGCGCCCTCGGCGGTCGCCGCCTGCTTGAACATCTCCGCGGAGGCGCCGAAGTTGTCGTCCCAGCCCAGCCAGCCGTGGTGTCCGGCGTCCACGTAGTTGTAGACGTTGGGCACGTCGCCGAGCTTGTTCAGGGCGTAGCCGACGCCCTTGACGTAGTTGCCGTTGGACTTCATCACGTCGCAGTTCGGCGTGGCGGTGGCCCGCGGCGACACGTTGGTGACCAGGTTGGGCAGGGAGTCGATCTCGACCGTGGTGACGATCCGCAGCGAGGCGTACTTGGGGTCGGCGAGGATCTCCGCGATCGGGTCGATGTACTCGGTCTTGTAGCGGTCGATCTCCGTGGGGCCGAGCTCGCCGTTGGAGGCGAGGGCGGCGCAGTCGCGGCCCGGCAGGTTGTAGATGACGAGCTGGACGACCATCTCGTCCGAGCCCTGCTGGGCGAGCGCCTCGTCGAGGTGGTCGCGCAGGCCCATCTTGCCGTTCGCCCCCTCGATGGCGGCGATGCGGTCCAGCCAGACGCCGGTGGGCTGGTCGGCGATGCGGCTGCCGCCCGGCTCGGCGGCGGCCTTCTCGGACCACTCGGGGTTCACGTACACCTTGGCGCCGTCGTAGGGGTTGTCCACCCGGTCGCCCTCGGCCGGCGGGTCGGTCGGGTCCGGCGGGTCGGTGGGGCCGCCGGAGTCGACGTTGCAGGTCACGCCGTCGAGGGTGAAGGTGGCGGGGACGGCGTTGGTCCCGCTGTAGCTGCCCTGGAAGCCGAAGGTGGCGGAGCCTCCGGTGGCGAGCGTGGCGTTGTACGCCTCGTTCGACGCCGTGACGTTCGCGCCGGACTGGGTGATCCTGGCGTTCCAGCCGCTGGTCACCCTCTGGTTGCCGGCGTAGGTCCAGTTCACCGCCCACGACGACTTCGCGGCGCCGTGGTTGGTGACCGTCACGGACGCGGTGAAGCCGGTGTCCCACTGGTTCTGCACGGTGTAGTCGACCGTGCAGGGGACGGCGGCCGCGCCGGCGTCGCCCGGGACGGCGGCGAGCGCCGTCCCGGTGGCGCCGGCGACCAGCGCCATGGCGGCGAGAAGCGCGGTTCTGGTGCGACTCATGGTGCGGGTTTCCTATCCGTAGGGGGCGTTCCTTCGTGGGCGCGCGCAGCCGTTCGCGCGGCCTGGTGCCTTACGGGGTGGGGGATGCCGTCCCGGATCCGCACGGGCGGGTCCGTGATGCCGGCCGGACGTCTCCGGGCAGCACGACGGCACAGAAATCCCACGGTGACGAGCGCCCCCGCGTCAGGTGCTCCACACGCGTGCGGGGGTGGCTAAAAGTACTGAACGCGGGGGGTGGCTCATCGAGCGACTCCTTGCAGCTCGGACGCGTCGTGACCGACGCGTCGACTGATGGAACCGCTCCCACTGGTGCACATGAAGCTAGCGCCAAGTGACGATGAAGAACAGAGGGTGTGCGGACATTGGCGTTATGCACACCGTCGAATCTTTTCGATTCGCACCAAGGGTTGACCGGTCCACCCCCCGTCCCCACTATGGGAGCGCTCCCACTGGTTCAAGCCTTGACCTGTCGAGTCGCAGGAAGGACCAGCACCATGCATCCCCCACCCCGCAGACGGGGCGGCGTGCGCCGCCTTTCAGCGGTCGCCGTGGCCGCTCTCGCACTGCCTCTGACGATGCTGTCGACGGGTACCACCCCCGCCCGCGCGGCGGCCGTCCAGTGCAGCGTGGACTACAGGACGAACGACTGGGGGTCGGGCTTCACCGCCGACCTGACCGTCACCAACCGCGGTTCGGACGTCATCGACGGCTGGACCCTGACGTACGCCTACTCGGGCAACCAGCGCCTGGTGAACGGCTGGAACGGCAGCTGGTCCCAGTCCGGTTCCACCGTCACCGTGCGCAACGCCGGGCACAACGGCCGGATCGCCGCCGGGGCCGCCGTCACCACCGGCGCCCAGTTCTCCTACAGCGGCACCAACACCGCGCCCACCTCCTTCTCGGTCAACGGCACCGCCTGCGTGGGCGCCCACCAGCCGCCGATCGCCGTGCTGACCAGCCCGGAGGCCGGCTCGGTGTACACCCAGGGCGAGACGGTGCCGCTCGCGGCCACCGCCGCCGCGGCCGACCAGGCCACCGTCACCAAGGTGGAGTTCTACGACGACACCGAACTGCTCGGCACGGACACCTCCGCGCCGTTCACGCTGTCGGTCGGCAGACTGGCCGTCGGCGCGCACTCGCTGGTCGCGAAGGCGTACGACAGCCTGGGCGCCTCCGCCTCCTCCACCCCGGTCGGCATCACGGTCGCCTCGGGTCCCGCCGTGGTCGCGAGCCCGTCCCAGCTGGGCGTGCGCCAGGGCGAGTCGGGCACTTTTGAGGTGAAGCTCTCCAAGCAGCCGAGCGCGAACGTGACCGTCACGACGGCGCGGGCGAGCGGCAACACGGGGCTGTCGGTGTCCTCCGGCGCGACCCTCACCTTCACGCCGTCCAACTGGAGCACCGCGCAGCGGGTGACCGTCGCCGCCGACTCCTCCGGCACCGGTTCGGCGGTCTTCGAGTCCACGGCCGCCGGCCACGCCAAGGCCGCGGTGACCGTGACCCAGCTGGGCGCGACCAAGACGTACGAGAGCCGCTTCCTGGAGCTGTACGACAAGATCACCGATCCGGCGAACGGCTACTTCTCCCCCGAGGGCATCCCGTACCACTCGGTCGAGACGCTGATCGTCGAGGCGCCCGACCACGGTCACGAGACCACCTCGGAGGCGTACAGCTACCTGCTGTGGCTCCAGGCGATGTACGGCAGGATCACCGGCGACTGGACGCGGTTCAACGACGCCTGGGAGACGATGGAGCGGTACGCCATCCCGACCCACGCCGACCAGCCGACCAACTCCTTCTACGACCCCTCGAAGCCGGCGACGTACGCGCCCGAGCACGACACCCCGGACGAGTACCCGTCGCAGCTCGACCCCGGCGTCTCCGTCGGCCGCGACCCGATCGCGGCGGAGCTGAAATCGGCGTACGGCACGGACGACGTGTACGGCATGCACTGGATCCAGGACGTGGACAACGTCTACGGCTACGGCAACTCGCCCGGAAAGTGCGAGGCCGGACCGTCCGACACCGGCCCGTCCTACATCAACACCTTCCAGCGCGGCCCGCAGGAGTCGGTGTGGGAGACCGTCACCCAGCCCACCTGTGACGCCTTCAAGTACGGCGGCACCAACGGCTACCTGGACCTGTTCACCAAGGACGCGTCCTACGCCAAGCAGTGGAAGTTCACCAACGCCCCCGACGCCGACGCGCGCGCGGTGCAGGCGGCGTACTGGGCCGACCTGTGGGCGAAGGAGCAGGGCAAGGGCGGTGAGGTCGCCGGGACCGTCGCCAAGGCCGCCAAGATGGGCGACTACCTGCGCTACGCGATGTACGACAAGTACTTCAAGAAGATCGGCAACTGCACCAGCACGTCCTGCCCGGCCGGCACCGGCAAGGACGCCTCGCACTACCTGCTCTCCTGGTACTACGCCTGGGGCGGCGCCACCGACACCTCGGCGGGCTGGTCCTGGCGCATCGGCTCCAGCCACGCGCACGGCGGGTACCAGAACCCGCTCGCCGCGTACGCGCTCGCCACCTACGCCCCGCTGAAGCCGAAGTCGGCGACCGGCGCGGCGGACTGGGCCGAGTCCTACGACCGGCAGCTGGAGTTCTACCGCTGGCTCCAGTCCGACGAGGGCGCCATCGCGGGCGGCGCGACCAACAGCTGGGCGGGCCGCTACACCACCCCGCCGTCCGGCACACCGACCTTCTACGGCATGTACTACGACGAGAAGCCGGTGTACCACGACCCGCCGTCGAACCAGTGGTTCGGTTTCCAGGCGTGGTCGATGGAGCGGGTGGCCGAGGTGTACCAGCAGACGGGCGACGCGCAGGCCAAGGCGGTCCTCGACAAGTGGGTCGACTGGGCGCTGTCCGAGACGACGGTCAACCCGGACGGTTCGTTCCGCATCCCGTCCACGCTGCGCTGGTCCGGCGCGCCCGACACCTGGAACGCGTCCTCGCCGGGTGCCAACAGCGGGCTGCACGTCGAGGTCGTCGACTACACCAACGACGTCGGTGTGGCCGGCTCCTACGCCAAGGTGCTGACGTACTACGCCGCCCGCTCCGGCGACACCGAGGCGGCGGACACGGCGAAGGCTCTGCTCGACGGCATGTGGGAGAACAACCAGGACGACCTCGGCATCGCCGTCCCGGAGACCCGCACCGACTACCAGCGCTTCGACGACCCGGTTCATGTCCCGTCCGGCTGGACCGGCACCATGCCGAACGGCGACCGGATCGACTCCTCGTCGACGTTCCTCTCGATCCGCTCCTTCTACCAGGACGACCCGGCCTGGTCGAAGATCGAGAGCTATCTGGAGGGCGGCTCCGCGCCGGTCTTCACGTACCACCGGTTCTGGGCCCAGGCGGACATCGCCACGGCCATGGGCGCGTACGCGGAGCTTCTCGAATAGTCCCCGCCGACGCTCCGTGTACCGGCCCCGGCACATGACGCCGGGGCCCACCGGGCCGGGCGGTCCCCTCGCGCACGGGGGACCGCCCGGTCCTCGCACGCTTTCCGTTTCTCTCCCCCACGAGGAAGGACACCCCCACCGTGCGAAGAACCCGTGTGCTCACGGCCGTGCTCGCCCTGGCGGCCGGTCTGCTCGCCGGCGGCCCGCCCGCGCTGGCCGCCGACGCCCCGGCCCCCACCCCCGCCGCCGTGTCGAAGCCCGCCGCCGACACCTACACCTGGCGCAACGCCCGCATCGACGGCGGCGGTTTCGTGCCCGGCATCGTCTTCAACCGCACCGAGCCGGACCTGGCGTACGCCCGCACCGACATCGGCGGCGCCTACCGCTGGCAGGAGTCGACCAGGAGCTGGATCCCCCTGCTGGACTCGGTCGGCTGGGACGACTGGGGCCACACCGGCGTGGTCAGCATCGCCTCCGACTCCGCCGACCCGGACCGGGTGTACGCGGCGGTCGGCACGTACACCAACGACTGGGACCCGGGCAACGGCGCGGTGATGCGCTCCGGCGACCGGGGCGCGAGCTGGCGGAAGACGGTGCTGCCGTTCAAGCTGGGCGGCAACATGCCCGGCCGGGGCATGGGCGAACGGCTGGCGGTCGACCCGCACGACAACGACGTGCTGTACCTGGGAGCGCCCAGCGGCCACGGCCTCTGGCGGTCGACGGACGCAGGCGTCACCTGGGCGAAGGTGACGTCCTTCCCCAACCCCGGTAACTACGCGGAGGATCCGGACGACGCGAGCGGGTACGCCTCGGACAACCAGGGCGTCGTCTGGGTGACGTTCGACGAGTCGACGGGGACGGCGGGTTCGCCCACGCGGACCGTGTACGTCGGGGTCGCCGACAAGGAGAACGCCGTGTACCGCTCGACCGACGCGGGCGCCACCTGGGAGCGGCTGGCCGGCCAGCCCACGGGGTACCTCGCCCACAAGGGCGTCCTCGACGCGGAGAACGGCCACCTCTATCTCGCGTACAGCGACACGGGCGGGCCCTACGACGGGGGCAAGGGGCGGCTGTACCGGTACGCCACGGCGACCGGGACCTGGACCGACATCAGCCCGGTCGCCGAGGCCGACACCTATTTCGGGTTCGGCGGACTCACCGTGGACCGGCAGAACCCGGGCACGGTGATGGCGACCGCGTACAGCTCCTGGTGGCCCGACACGCAGATCTTCCGCTCCACGGACAGCGGCGCCACCTGGACCCAGGCGTGGCGCTACACCTCGTACCCGGAGCGCGAGAACCGCTACGTCATGGACGTCTCCTCGTCACCGTGGCTGACCTGGGACGCCAACCCCTCACCTCCCGAACAGACGCCGAAGCTGGGGTGGATGACGGAGGCGCTGGAGATCGACCCGTTCGACCCGGACCGGATGATGTACGGCACGGGCGCGACGGTCTACGGCACCGAGGAGCTGACGAACTGGGACGACGACACCCCGTTCACCATCCGCCCGATGGTGCGCGGGCTGGAGGAGACCGCGGTCCTCGACCTGGCCTCTCCCCCGTCGGGCGCCCCGCTGCTCAGCGCGCTCGGCGACATCGGCGGCTTCCGCCACACGGACCTGACGAAGGTGCCGTCGATGATGTTCACCCGGCCGAACTTCACCTCCACGACCAGCCTGGACTTCGCCGAGTTTGCCCCGGACACGGTGGTGCGGGTGGGCCAGGTCGACTCCGGTCCGCACGTCGCGTTCTCCACCGACAACGGCGCCAACTGGTTCGCGGGCACCGACCCTTCGGGGGTGAGCGGCGGCGGGACGGTCGCCGCGTCGGCGGACGGCGGCCGCTTCGTGTGGAGCCCGGAGGGCGCGGGCGTGCACCACACCACCGGCTTCGGCACCTCCTGGTCGGCGTCGCAGGGCATCCCGGCGGGGGCGATCGTGGAATCCGACCGGGAGGACCCGCACACCTTCTACGGCTTCAGGTCCGGGCGGTTCTACGTCAGCAGGGACGGCGGGGCGACCTTCGAGGCGTCTCCGGCGAGCGGGCTGCCGGCCGGCGACAGCGTGCGGTTCAAGGCGCTGCCCGGCACGGCGGGCGAGATCTGGCTGGCGGGCGGGGCGAGCGACGGGCCGTACGGGCTGTGGCACTCCACCGACTTCGGGGAGACGTTCACGAAGGTGCCGGGCGTCGACGAGGCGGACACCGTCGGCTTCGGCAAGGCCGCGCCGGGCGCCTCGTACCCGACGCTGTTCACCAGCGCGCGGATCGGCGGGGTGCGCGGCATCCACCGCTCCACCGACGCGGGCGCGAGCTGGGTACGGGTCAACGACGACGCGCACCAGTGGGGCTGGACCGGCGCGGCCGTCACCGGTGACCCGCGCGTCTTCGGGCGCGTCTACGTGGCGACCAACGGCCGCGGCGTCGTCTACGGCGACCTGGCGGACCCGGGAGGCGGCACCGATCCCTCGGGCGCGTGCGAGGTGGCGTACCGGGTCACGCATGCGTGGGGCGACGGCTTCCAGGCGGACGTGCGGCTGACCAACACGGGGACGACGCCGTGGGACGGCTGGTCGCTGGCCTGGTCCTTCGCGGGCGGTGAGCGGATCGCCCAGCTCTGGAACGGCGCGCACACCCAGTCCGGCCGGGCGGTGACGGTCCGCGACGCCGGCTGGAACGGCAGGGTGGCGCCGGGCGCGTCGGTGTCCTTCGGCTTCACGGCGAGCGGTGCGCCCGCGGACGCCCGGCCGGCGGCGTTCGCGCTGGGCGGGAAGGAATGCGCGGTGCGGTGAAGATCGCCGGCGGGGGATGATGGGGCCGCCCCCGCCGGCCACCCCGAAGGAGCCCCGATGCACGGACGGATCATCTTCCTCAACGGCACGTCCAGTTCGGGCAAGTCCAGCATCGCGCGGGAGTTGCTGCACGTCCTGGAGGAGCCGTACTTCCACATGCCCGTGGACGCCTTCCACCGGATGCGGACGAGCCGGGAGATCGACGCAGGCCGGCTGCCCGAGGTGCTGCACCGCACCTGGCGGGGGTACCACCGGGCGGTCGCGGGCATGGCCGCGGCGGGGAACAACGTGGTGGTCGACCATGTGCTGAGCGAGGACTGGCGACTGGCCGACTGTCTGGAGCTGTTCGACCCGCGGGAGGTGGTCCTGGTCGGCGTGCGGTGCTCCCTGGAGGAGACCGAACGGCGCGAACGGGAGCGCGGCGACCGCCCGGCCGGGCTCGCCGCCCGGCAGCACGCGCGGGTGCACGCGCACGGCGTGTACGACGTCGAGTGCGACACGACCACGACGAGCGCGGCGGACTGCGCCCGCGCGATCGCCGCCTTCCTGCCCCGCCGCCCCTCCCCCACCGCCTTCGAACGGCTCCGCGCCACGGTGGAGGTGAGCGGACGGTGAGCCGGATCGCCCTGCTCGGGGGCGGCTTCTCCACCGACGAGGACGGGCTGCTGGACGACTGGGTGCTGGGGCACGCACGCGCCCTGCGGCCGAAAGTGTGCTTCCTGCCCACGGCGAGCGGGGACGCGCCCGCGTACGCCGAGACGTTCCTCGCCGCGTTCCGGCCGCGCTCCTGCGAGCCGTCCGTGCTGCCGCTGTTCCGGCGGGAGCTGGACGACGCGGCGCTGCGGGACTTCCTGCTCGCGCAGGACGTCGTGTACGTCGGCGGCGGCAACACCGCGAACCTGCTGGCGGTGTGGCGGGTGCACGGCGTCGACCGGCTGCTGCGGGAGGCGTACGCCGGCGGGACGCTGCTGTGCGGGATCAGCGCCGGGGCCAACTGCTGGGCCGAGGGGTCGCACACCGACTCCTTCGGCCCGCTGACCCACCTCCCGGACGGGCTGGGGCTGCTGCCCGGGTCGGTGTGCCCGCACTACGACAGCGAGCCGGGCCGCCGGTCCTCCTACCGGGCGGCCGTGGCGCGCGGTGAGCTGCCCGCCGGGTGGGCGGTGGAGGACGGCGCGGCGGCGCTCTTCAGGGACGGGCGGTTCACCGAGGCGGTGACGCGGACGCCGGGCGCCTCCCTGTACCGGGTGCGGGCGGACGTCAAGGCCGCCGGCATCGACAGGACCGCCGGGGTCGTCGAGGAGGCGGTGCCGTGCCGGCTGCTCGGCGGTGACGCTACGGCGTCCTGCGGAACGCCCTCAGGGTGAAGACCGGGTCCGGGCGGGGGCGGTCCTGGTCGGGGAGTGCCGAGAGACGGGCGGCGAACTCCTCCGCGATCGGCCGGCCGGGCGGAAGGGTGACGAACCAGCCCCGCCGCAGGTCGTCCACCGTGCGGCGCGGGCTGCGGCCCTGGCCGTGGCCCCGGAAGCGGGCCTCCCCCGCCGGGACGAGGCCGTGTCCGGCCGCGCAGGCCGCCACCGTGTCCGGGTCGTCGGGCACGGGGCTCGGCGGGCGGCCGGCGAGCACGGCGTCGATGTCGCTGCCCACGTTGTGCGAGAGCCCTTTGTGCACGGTGGTGACGTACACCCCGCCGGGCCGCAGCACCCGCGCGCACTCGGCGACGACGGCGCGCACGTCGGCGGGGTCGGTCAGCAGGTGCAGCAGCCACACGCTGACCACCGCGTCGAAGCTCGCGTCCCGGAACGGCAGCCGGCGGCTGTCGGCGCGCACCACGGCCCCCGGGAGCCGGGCGGCGGCCCGCAGGGTCATGGACGAGGACAGGTCCACGCCCGTCACCCGCAGTCCGGGGCGCGACGCGGGGAATCTCCGGGTCACGATGCCGGTGCCGCAGGCCACGTCCAGCAGGCGCCGCGCCTGGCGCGGGACGAGGCTCATGACGGCCTCGGCGGCGGCCTGCGCGCGGGGTTCACCGCCGCGCAGGGCGTCGTAGCGCTCCGCTTCCTCGTCGTAGTCCAGCACGAGCGTCAGTGTGCCCCGTGCGCGGGCGCCAGGTCTTCCACCTTGCGGGCGAGCTCGAAGTCCTTGGCGGTGACGGCGCCGCCCGCGCTGTGCGTGTGCACGGACAGGGACACCGAGTGGTAGCCGAGGGTGAGGTCGGAGTGGTGGTCCAGCTCGTCCTGCACCCGGGCGACGTGGACGACCATCGCCGCCGCCGCGATGTGCGAGTCCAGCCGGTAGGCGCGGGTGAGGCGGTCCCCGTCGAGCGTCCAGCCCGGCAGCTCGGCGAGCCGGGACTCGATCTCCGTCCGGGACAGCGGTTCGACGGGCATGCGCGGTGCTCCTTCGCCGGGTCGGCTCTCGTGGCGCGTCCAGGCTGCCACAGAAGCGCGGGCGCCGCCCTGGCCGGACGGCGGGCGGCTCCCCCGGGCGGCTCCCCGGTCCGGCGGTTCCTCGATTACCGTCCTGGCATGACCACTGCCCCCACCGACACCGTTACCCGCACCGAGGGCGTGGGTCCGCTGCTGCGCGCCTGGCGGCAGCGGCGGCGGGTCAGCCAGCTGGAGCTGGCCCTGCGCGCCGACTCCTCCGCGCGGCACATCAGCTTCGTCGAGACCGGCCGGTCGCGGCCCAGCGAGGAGATGGTGCTGCGGCTGGCCGAGCACCTGGACGTGCCCGTACGGGAGCGCAACGCGCTGCTCCTCGCGGCCGGTTACGCCCCCCGCTACCCGGAGACCCCGCTGGACGACCCCGCGCTCGAGGTGGTGCGCACCGGCGTCGAGCGGCTGATCTCCGGGTTCGAGCCGTACCCGGCGCTGGTGGTGGACGCGGCCTACGACGTGGTGGCGGCCAACCGGGGGGTGCTGGCGCTGTTCGAGGGCGTGCCGGAGGCGCTGCTGACGCCGCCGCTGAACGCGGTGCGGCTCACCCTGCACCCGCGGGGCCTGGCGCCGCGGATCCGGAACCTGCGGGAGTGGCGCGGACACCTGCTGGAGCAGATGCGGCGGAACATCGCCCTGCACCGCTCGCGGCGGCTGCGGGCGCTGTACGACGAGGTGGCGGCCTACCCCGTGCCGGACTCGGCGGACCCGGAGCAGGAACCGGCGGAGCCGGTGGCGTACTTCGCGCTGCCGATGGTGGTCGAGCACCGGGGGCGGACGCTGTCGTTCGTGTCGTCCATCGCCACGTTCAACACCCCGATGGACGTGACCGTCGCCGAGCTGGCCGTGGAGACGCTGCTCCCGGCGGACCCGGCGACGGCCGCGTACCTTCAGACCTGGCTGGACTGACCCGCCCTCAGCGACCAGTGCTGGGCGAGGGCGAGGCCCGCCACGACGAGCGCCTGGAGCACGGTCCACACCGCGCCCGCGGTGGTCGGCGAGAGCCACAGCGCGAGGGCGGCGAAACTCACCGCCGCCCAGGCGAGGTTGGCCTCCACGACGACCCGCACGCCGGCCGCCGGCGGGTGCGGCCGGGCGGCCAGCAGGCCCACGCCGGCCGCGTACACGGCGAGAAACGCGCCGAGGGCGAGCAGCAGTCCGGGACCGGCCCCGAGGAAACGGCCGAGCGGTCCGGACAGGGCGAGGTAGGCGAGGGCGTTGGCGCCGGTCACCACGGCGTCGAGGGCCAGCAGACGGCGCAGCGTGCGCCGCGCCTCGACGGTCCGGGCGGGCATGGCGAGCGGGGTCGTGGACATGGGGCGTCATCCTCCGTCGGGAGCGGTGCGGGACTCGGTGCGTCCACGATCCCGTGGGGCCGGGGGCGGGTCGATTACGCCCGGGGTAATGCGGCGGACGGCGGGGAGACAGGGCGGTCACCTGCGGCACGTGAGAGTCTCTGAGGGACATGACAGGATGAGCGCATGCCCGAGCACGTTGGGGAGGCGTGGCGTTGAGTGAGCGGCGGGCCGCACCCACCGTGGGCCAGGTGGTCCTGGGACGGCGGCTGAACGAATTGCGTGAGGCCGCGGGCCTCTCACGGGAGGAGGCCGCCCGGATCCTGCGGGTGGCGCCGGCGACGGTCCGCCGGATGGAGACCGCCGAGGTCGCGCTGAAGATCCCGTACGTCCAGATGCTGCTGACCGCCTACGGGGTCCCCGACAGCGAGGCCGACACGTTCGTCACGCTCGCCGAGGACGCCAACCGCCCCGGCTGGTGGCAGCGCTACCACGACGTGCTGCCGGAGTGGTTCAGCCTCTACGTGAGCCTGGAGGGCGCGGCCCGGATCATCCGCTCCTACGAGCCGCACTTCGTCCCCGGGCTGCTCCAGACGGAGGAGTACGCGCGTGCCGTGCTGGAGGCCGGGACGATCGGCACGGCGGGCCCGGAGACGGTCGAGCGGCACGTGGCGCTGCGCATGGAGCGGCAGCGGCTGCTGGAGCGCCCGGACCCGCCGCACCTGTGGGTGCTGATGGAGGAGACCGTGCTGCGGCGTCCGGTGAGCGGGGACAGCCGGGTGATGCGCGACCAGCTCGACAAGCTGCTGGAGTACGCGGCGCGGGACCGGGTCACGCTCCAGATCGCCGAGTTCGCCGACGGGCCTCACCCGGGGACGTACGCGCCGTTCTCGCTGTTCCGGTTCGCCGAGCCGGAGCTGCCCGACATGGTGTTCACCGAGTACCTGACCGGCGCGCTGTACCTGGACTCCCGCAAGGAGGTCTCGGTGCACCTGGAGGTGCTGGACCACATCACGGCCCGGGCGGCCTCGGCCCGGCGCACCGAGAAGCTGCTGCGGGAGTGCCGCGAGCGCCTGTGAGGCGCCCGTGGACTCAGGCGGCCCCCTCCTGGCCGGTGCGGGTGTCCTTGTCGTCGTCGACGATCTCCGCGTCCACCACGTCGTCGTCCCCCTGGGACGCGCCGCCGCCGTCGTCCGGGGTGCCGGGGCCGGCGGTGCCGCTGCCGGCCGTGGCGCCGGTCTGCGCGTACATCGCCTGGCCCATGCGCTGGCTGACCGTGGCGACCTTCTCGACGGCGGTGCGCAGTTCGGCGGTGTCGGGCGACTCCTGCGCCAGCAGCCGCTTGACGTCGGCGACGGCCGCCTCCACGTCGGACTTGGCGTCGCCGGGCACCTTGTCGCCGTTCTCGGTGAGGAACCTCTCGGTCTGGTAGACGAGTTGCTCGGCCTGGTTGCGGGTCTCGGCCGCCTCCCGGCGCCTGCGGTCCTCCTCCGCGTACTGCTCGGCCTCCCGCATCATGCGGTCGATGTCGTCCTTGGGGAGGGCCGAGCCGCCGGTGACGGTCATCTTCTGTTCCTTGCCGGTGCCGAGGTCCTTCGCGGAGACGTGCATGATGCCGTTGGCGTCGATGTCGAACGCCACCTCGATCTGCGGCACCCCGCGCGGCGCCGGGGGCAGTCCGGTCAGGTCGAACGTGCCGAGCTTCTTGTTGTACGCGGCGATCTCCCGCTCGCCCTGGTAGACCTGGATGCCGACCGAGGGCTGGTTGTCGGCGGCGGTGGTGAAGATCTCCGAACGCCGGGTGGGGATGGTGGTGTTGCGCTCGATCAGCTTGGTCATGATGCCGCCCTTGGTCTCGATGCCGAGGGACAGCGGGGTGACGTCGAGCAGCAGCACGTCCTTGACGTCGCCACGGATGACGCCCGCCTGGAGGGCGGCGCCGAGGGCCACCACCTCGTCGGGGTTGACGCCCTTGTGGGGTTCCTTGCCGGTGAGTTCGCGGACCAGTTCGGTGACGGCGGGCATCCGGGTGGAGCCGCCGACGAGGATCACGTGGTCGACGTCCGACAGCCGTACGCCGGCGTCCTGGACGGCCTGGTGGAAGGGCTTCTTGCAGCGGTCCAGGAGGTCCGCGGTGAGCTCCTGGAACTGGGCCCGGGTGAGCTTCTCGTCCAGGTGCAGGGGGCCTTCCGCGGAGGCGGTGATGTAGGGCAGGTTGACGGTGGTCTCGCTGGACGACGACAGCTCGATCTTCGCCTTCTCGGCGGCCTCGCGCAGCCGCTGCACGGCCATCCTGTCCTGGGTCAGGTCGACGCCGTACTGGCCCTTGAAGCGCTTGGCGAGCCAGTCCACGATCCTCTGGTCCCAGTCGTCGCCGCCGAGGTGGGTGTCGCCGTTGGTGGCCTTGACCTCGATGACGCCCTCGCCCATCTCGAGGAGCGACACGTCGAAGGTGCCGCCGCCGAGGTCGAACACCAGGACGGTCTGGTCGTTCTCCTTGTCCAGTCCGTAGGCGAGCGCCGCGGCCGTGGGCTCGTTGATGATGCGCAGCACGTTGAGTCCGGCGATCTCGCCGGCCTCCTTGGTGGCCTGCCGCTGGGTGTCGTCGAAGTACGCCGGTACGGTGATCACCGCGTCGGTGACGTCCTCGCCGAGATAGGACTCGGCGTCCCTGCGCAGCTTCTGGAGCACCCGGGAGGACAGTTCCTGCGCCCGGTAGCGGGTGCCGTCGACGGAGCCCTGCGCGGGGAACCGCCACTGGGCGTCGCCCATGTGGCGCTTGACCGAGCGGGCGGTGCGGTCGACGTTGGTGACGGCCTGCCGCTTGGCGACCTCTCCGACGAGCACCTCGCCGTTCTTGGCGAAGGCCACGACCGAGGGGGTGGTGCGGGCGCCCTCGGCGTTGGCGATGACGGTGGGCTCACCGCCCTCGAGCACGGCGACCACCGAGTTCGTGGTTCCCAGATCGATTCCGACGGCACGTCCCATCGCTGCAACCCCTTCCGCCAGGGCCACTCTCCGGTTTCCAACACTTCCAGCACAAAACTTGAGCGGCGTGTTGTCAAGCGTGCGGAGCGCCCTTCAGGGGCGCGGGGAACTGCGCGACCAGCCCCATGCGGCCCGCACCCGGCATACAACAACAGTTACTGGCACCCCAGTGGCCGTACGGGGTGCGGCGCAGGCCCGCCGAAGGGGTGCCGCCTGCGCCCACCCGTGCCGCCCCAGCGGCACGACTGCCCCCAGGCTGGGCGCCCCGCAAGGGGCGCGGGGAACTGCGCGACCAGCCACGACACGGCCGCACCCGGCATGCAACAGTCCCCGGCACCCCAGTAGCCGTACGGGGTGTGGGCACAGGCCCGCTGGAGGGTGCCGCCTGCGCCCACCCGTGCCGCCCCAGCGGCACGACTGCCCCCAGGCTGGGCGCCCCGCAAGGGGCGCGGGGAACTGCGCGACCAGCCACGACACGGCCGCACCCGGCATGCAACAGCCCCCGGCACCCCAGTAGCCGTACGGAGATGCGGCACGACCGCCCGCAGGCGGCGGGGCGGGTCAGGCCAGCTTCGCCGTCAGGGTGATCTCCGTGCCCTTGAGCGCCTGGCTGACCGGGCAGTTCACCTTGGCGTCCTCCGCGGCGGCGGTGAAGCCGGCCTCGTCCAGGCCGGGGACCGTGCCCTCGACGGTGAGGTGGATGCCGGTGATGCCCTGGCCCGGCACGAAGGTGACCTCGGCGTTGGTGGTCAGCCGGGTGGGCGGCGTGCCCGCCTTGTCGAGGCCGTTGGACAGGGCCATCGAGAAGCAGCTGGAGTGCGCGGCGGCGATCAGCTCCTCGGGGCTGGTCTTCCCGTTCGCGTCCTCGGCGCGGGAGGCCCAGGTGACCGGCTGCTCGGGGATGGCGCCCGAGGAGTCGAAGGCGACGACCCCGCTGCCCTTGAAGAGGCTGCCTTCCCAAACGGTGTGTGCGGAGCGCGTGGTTGCCATGACGCAATCCTTTCAAAAAGTTCCGGTCGTGCGACCGGCGGTGCTCGGTCCGGACGCCCGGATCACCGGGCGCCCTGCCCCATCCGATCACATCACGGCTCAACTCACCCGGAAGACGGGCCCTCTCGGGGTGAAGGGCAGGGTCGCGCCCTGCGGGATCAGGTAGGCGTGCTCGCGCCGGACCCGCAGCACGTCGCACCAGCCGTCGGTGATCACCAGCACGGGCGCGCCGCGCGGGAAGTCGTCGGCGCGCTCCAGCAGGTCGACGCCCGGCTGCAGCTCGGTGCCGCCCCGGCCGCGCACCCGGACCTTCCCGGCGATCTCGGTGACCGGCAGGTAGCCCGCGTCGTGCGGCGCCGCGTCGCAGAACACCACGCGCGCGGCCGGCACGTCACGCGACTGCGCGTAGGAGGCGATGGCGCCGAGCGCCTTGCCGAGGAGGGTGCGGCTCATGGAGCCGGAGGTGTCGAGGACGACGCCGAAGGTGCAGCGGGCGATCTCCTCCGGCGGGTACCAGCGGCCCGCGCGCGGGATGTCCGGCGTGGACGCCTGGCGCCGGGAGGGCCGGGCGAACGACCGCAGCGGCTCGGGGCGGGGCACGAACTCGTCGAACCAGCGGGCGAGCCGGGCGTCCCAGGGCAGCGGCGGATGGCTGAGGGCGCGGATCTCCTCGACCAGGCCGGCCGGGAGCAGGCCGCGCTCCTGGCGGTCGTGCAGGTCCAGGCCCTGGGCGAGGCCCCGCCGGTAGAAGCCGTCGAGGTCGACGCAGTCGCGGGGCGGGCCGAGAGGGGCGCCGAGGACGTCGCCGAGGCCCTTGCCGCGCGGGGTGGGCAGGCGGCGGGAGCGACGGTCGCCGGCGATGCGGTCGTAGACCTCCTCGGCGGACAGCCCGGCGAGGTCCTTGTCGTACAGCAGGCCCGCGGGGATCGTGCCGATGTCCATCTCCACGAGCCAGCCGTTGATGACGAAGTCGCAGGCGACGTTGAAGAGGAACGGGTCGCGGGGGCCGCAGCGGTCGCCGTGGCGCAGGGCGGCGTGCAGCATCTCGTGCGCCAGCACGAACCGCCACTCCTCGTCGTCCATGACCCGCAGCGGGTTGACGTAGATCTCGCCCGCCCCGGCGTTGACGGCGGCGACGGAGATGCCGTGGGCGCGGGCCAGTTCGGCGTCGGCGACCAGGGTCATGCCGGAGGCGATGCCGCCGAGCAGCGGGTAGGAGGAGACGAACCAGCTCAGCGCCTTGTGCCAGGCGCGGCGCGGGGCCGGCGCCCCGTCCAGGCTGTCACGGCGGCCGCCCGCGACGTCCATCGCGGCCGCCACGGTGCGGGTGAGGGCGGAGGCGAACGCCAGCTGGTGGTCGGGCGGCTGCCCGTACCAGCCGTTCCAGCTGGTCAGGTGCAGGTCGGGTGCGCCGCCTGCGGTGCCGCAGCGGCGGTAGGCGTCGGGGACGCCGGTGCGGCGCCAGGCGGCGGCGAGGCGCTCCTCGTCGCCGTCGGGGTAGGCCGTGGGCAGCTCCTCGGGCGCCTTCCCGACGGGCGAGCCGAGCAGGAAGCGGTCGACGACGACGCAGCGGGCGGCCAGCTCGCAGGCGTCCGGCTGGGTGCGGGGCCCCTCGGCGGCCGGGACGTGGCCGAAGCCGAGGTGCAGGACGGCGTGCGCGAGGGCCCACGCCCAGGTCTCCGGGTCGGCCGTGCGGTCGGGGTGGACGTGCAGCACGGCGTCGGAGCTGACGCGCACCAGGCCGTCGCGGGGCGCCAGCTCGCAGTCCTCGCGGCGGCACACGTCGACGTCCACGGCGGCCAGCGCCGGGTTGGCCCGCATGATGCGCAGGCCCTCGGCGAACGCCTCCGCCGCGAGGTCCCGCTTGCGCCGCCGCGCGTCGCCCTTGGGCTGCGTGCCCTTGCCGCGGCCGCGGCTCACCGGCGCGCCTCCACCAGCCGGGGCATGTCGCGGGCCGCCTCGACCAGGAACCACGACGGCAGCACCGGGTTGCCGTCGGCGTCGGGGGCGATGACGGTCTGCGCGACCTCCACGGAGATCTCCGCGAGCTGCACCAGCAGCGACTTCGCGCGGTAGGCGATCTGCCGGCCGGCCGCCGACATGTGCTCCTTGGAGGCGGGCAGCTCCTTCACCAGCCGGCCGCGGAAGGACTCGGCGAGGTAGTAGAGCAGGTCGCGGTCCTCCGGGCGGTGCGGCCAGCGGGCCTCGCCCTTGACGACGGCGTCGATGCCGAAGCGGCTGCGCACGATCTTGACGTAGCCGCAGAAGGCGGTGGCGTGCGCGGGGGTGAGCGTGCCGTGGGCGAGGACCTTCAGGGTGTCCTCGTCGAGGTCGCGGCCGAAGGAGTGCAGCGCGTCGGAGAGCATGTGCCAGGAGCGGGGCGTGGAGAACGGCTCCTCGGTCTTCGGCGGCTTGGACCACAGGTGGTCGGGGCGGTCGGTGAGGTGGTCGGCGATCCACGGGTGGATGCCGTTGTTCGCCGCCCAGACCAGCCAGTCCTTCGGGGACGCCGTCAGGTGGACGTGAGTGAGGCGGTTGACCAGCGCGGAGGCGAGGGGACGGGCGAGCGCGTTGTCGGTGGCGCGGTTGCCGGCACCGATGACGACGGAGCCCTTGGGCAGCTCGTAGTCGCCGATGCGGCGGTCCAGGATCAGCGAGTAGAACGCCTTCTGCACGTCCGGGGTGGCCGCGTTCAGCTCGTCCAGGAACAGGCAGTACGGCTCGTCGCGGGCGATCGACGCGGGCGGGCAGAACACCGAGCGGCCGTCGCGGATCTGCGGCACGCCGATCAGGTCCTCGGGGGCGAGCTGGGTGCCCAGCAGGCTCACGCACTCCAGCCCGAGGCTTTCGGCGAACTCCCTGACCAGGGAGGACTTCCCGATGCCGGGCGCGCCCCAGAGGAACACCGGCCGCACGGTCGCGAGGCCGAGCAGCAGCTCCGGGACACGGGCGGGGGTGACGGTGACGGCTGCCTGCACGCAGATGCTCCCTCTCCGCGCGCCTTCGCGGGCGCGGGTGACGTGACGGTGGACGACTCGTGGTCGAGGTTGTCAGCACCGGGCGCGTCCGTCACACGAATTTCCGCCCGCGACGCCCTTGTTGCCGCGTTCAGGCCGCGTGGTGCCGCGTTGAGGCGGTGTGGGTGCCGCGTTCAGGCCGCGCGTTCGCGGTGGTCGGGGAGGGGGCGGGTGTCGGCCTGGTCGGCCTCGGTGAGCCAGCGGCGCAGCACGTGGTGGACCTGTTCGGCGCCGGCCAGCTCGGCGCCCTCGGGGACCGGCACGGACAGCACCAGTGGGGACAGCAGGAAGGGGCGGGACTGGGCGCCGCCGAGGCCGCCGTGGGAGCCGATCTGCTCCTCGAACGCGAGCACCTCGCCGTCCGCCGGGTCGTGGAAGGAGTTGACCATGATGTCGGCGGTGTGCGGGAAGGTGTGGGTGCGGCGCACGACGTCGGCGGCGCCGGGGCCGAACGGGGCCAGCGGGCCGGGGTTGTCGTCGAGTTCGTCGAGCGGTATCTCCGCGCCGTACGCGCCGAGCACGACCCCGCCGTGGCGTTCGCTGCGTACCAGCAGGAAGCCGATGCCGGGGTGGTTGGCGAGGGTCGGCAGCAGCGCGGGGTGCCGGGCGTCGATCTCCTCCTTGGTCATCCGGTGCGGCACGTCCGGGAAGGACACCAGGCCCAGGTTGCCGGAGGCGAGCACCACCGGCTCCGATCCGCGGGAGGGCCGGTAGTGCTCGGCGCCCTCCTCGACCGGCCGGCGCAGCGCGGCGCGGACCGCCGCGCGGGCCTCGGCCCCGCTGTGGGTGCGCCGGGCGCGGCGCGGCACGGGCAGCCCGCAGCCGGCCCGCACCAGGTCGCCGAGGGTGAGTCCGTAGCGGGCGCGGAAGGTCTCGCCGGGGCTCTGCCCGTGGTCGGACAGCACGACGATGCGGTACGGGCGGGGGGCGTGCTCGGCGACGTTCTGGATCAGGGCGAGGGCGCGGTCGAGGCGGCGCAGGACCTGTTCGGTGTCCCGGCTCGCCGGCCCGGAGTGGTGGGCGACCTCGTCGTAGGCGACCAGGTCGGCGTAGACGGCGCTGCGGCCGGCCAGCAGGTCGCCCATCACGGCGGCGGTGACGACGTCCCGTTCGACGACGGTGGCGAAGGCGCGCACCAGCGGGTACAGCCCGCCGCGGGAGACGCGCGGGCGCCGGCCGCGGATCCGGGCGCGCACGGACTGGCCGATCTCCCGGCCCACCTCGGCGACGAAGGACAGGGCGGTGCGCACGGCGTTGGCCGGGTCGGAGAAGTACGCGAAGTAGCCGGCGCGGGAGCGGGCCGCCGGACCCCGTCGGCGGGCGGCGATGGACAGCACCAGCGCCTGCTCGTCGGCGCCGCCGCTGAACAGGTTGCCGCGGCTCGCGCCGTCGCGGGCGAGCAGCCCGGCGTGGCCGGAGTGCTCGATGGCGCGCGCCTGGAGCTCGGCGGCGCTGGTGGGCCGGTTGCAGACCATCACCTCGCGGCGGGCCTTCTCGTACCAGCGGAACGCGGGGACGTCGAAGGTGCTGCCGTGCAGGATGCCGAGCTGGCTGGCGCCGGTCTGGCTGGACCAGTCGGTGCGCCAGGGAGTGAGGCGGTGGGTGGGCCGGCCGCCGTCGGCGCCCAGCCAGCGGGCGACGGTGGGCATCAGGCCCTTGCCGACGGCGGACAGCAGGACGTCGTGGCCGACGCCGTCGAGCTGGACGAACACCGTGCCGGGGGTGGCCGGGCAGGGCGGGTCGGAGCGCCGTCTTCGGTCGGCGAGCCGGTAGAGCCGCCGGCGGTAGGCGTCGTCGTCGCGGACGGCGAGGGCGGCGCCGGTGGCGGAGGCGACGGCGGACATCACGGCGGCGACCACCACGGCCGTCTCGGGGGCCGCCGCGCCGCGCTCGACCGGGTTGACGCGCAGCGCCAGCCACAGCAGGGCGCCGTTGAGGAAGAACACCAGCAGGCCGAGGACGAGCGCCGGCACGAGCAGCAGCAGCCGCACCAGGAGCGGCCAGACCAGGGCGGACAGCAGGCCGAAGGCGCCCGCGCCGAGGGCGGCGGTGACCGCGATGTCGGTGGCGCTGTCGCCGTCGGCCGAACGGAGCCGGAAGTCGGGCAGGATGCCCGCGAGCGCCAGCATGGTGAGCGTGGAGACCGCCCACACGGTGACACTCCGCCCGATCTGACTGGCGACCCGTCGCCATCGCCCGCCACCCACGCCGCGCACACCTCACGTTCCGGTCCCTGGCCCGCCCTCACCCTGTCACAACGTCCCGATGAGGCGTTTCGTCCCCCCTCCCCCAATGCGAGCGGGCGGCGCCCTCAGCGGCCGTCGTAGCCGGCGGTGGGCATGGACAGCCTGCGGTGCACCCGGGCCTTCATCGCCGCGTCGTACGACGGCTCCGCGCGGCCCACCGTCTCCACCCGCACCCCGCGCCGCGCGCACTCCGCGGTGAACTCGGCCACGGACGACAGCGCCCGCTCCAGCACCCGCCGGCTGGGCGCCACGAACAGGTCGGCGCCGGGACGCACCCCGTCCCACAGCAGCGCGTGGTCGGGGCGCAGGCCCCGCACCAGCAGTTCGCGCGCCACCACGTACCCGTGCTCGGCGGCCCAGCGCGCGCACATCGTGTGCTGCTCGCGGGAGTCCACCAGGAACGGCTCGGCGTCCAGTTCCTCCAGCGGCGTCAGGCCTCGCGATGGTCGTCACCCGCACCGGCGCCATGGCGTCCCCCTCACCTCGGGCCCCCCTCGGGTTCGCCGACGACCCTACTCCTGAGCGTAGGCTTCGGGGAGTCGCGCGAAGGAGGCGAAGAGGTGCCGGCGGAGGTCACGTGGTGGGGGCACGCCACCTGCACGCTGGAGGACTCGGGCACACGCGTCCTCACCGACCCCCTGTTCGCACGCCGGCTGGCGCATCTGCGGCGCAGGCGCGGTGCGGTGCCTCCGCCGGAGGCGCTGCGCGCGGACGTGGCGCTGGTCTCCCATCTGCACGCCGACCACCTCCATGTGCCGTCGCTGGCCCGGCTCGCCCCGGGCACCCGGCTGCTGGTGCCCCGCGGCGCGCTCGACGCCGTGCCGGGCCTGCGCAGGCTGACCGCGCTGGACGTCACGGAGATGGCGCCCGGTGACGTGACGTCCGCCGGGCCGCTCGCGGTGCGGGCGGTGCCCGCGCTGCACGACGGGCGGCGGCTGCCCGTGGGGCGGCGTCGCGCGCCCGCCCTCGGCTATGTCGTGGAGGGCGAGGCACGCACGTACTTCGCGGGGGACACCGGCCTGTTCGAGGACATGGCGAAGGAGGTCGGGCCGGTCGACGCCGCGCTGCTGCCGGTGGGCGGCTGGGGGCCGTACCTGGGCGACGGGCACCTGGACGCGGGGCGCGCGGCGCAGGCGCTGGCGCTGCTGGGCGCGCCGAGCGCGGTGCCGGTGCACTACGGCACGTACTGGCCGATCGGGATGGACGCCGTGCGCCCCCACGAGTTCCACGCGCCCGGGCAGGAGTTCGAGCGGCTCGCGGCGCGGCACGCGCCGGAGGCGGTGGTGCACCGGCTCGACCACGGGGACAGCGTGCGCCTGGGAGTCGCGCGGTGATATCCCCCGCCGCCCTCGTGCAGGCGGCCGGGGGCCTGGTGCCGCCGGCGGCCGTGGCTCCCGAGTCGACCCAGCAGGCCATCGGGTATCCGTCGTTGTTCCTGCTGGTGCTCATCGGGGCGCTGGTGCCGGTGGTGCCGACCGGCGCGCTGGTCAGTTCGGCGGCCGTGGTGGCGTTCCACCGCAGCGCCCCGTTCTCGATGGCGCTGGTGTTCGCGACGGCGTCGCTGGCCGCCTTCCTCGGGGACGTGGCGCTGTACTGGCTGGGGCGGCGCGGGATGACGTCGAGGAACGGCTCCCGCTGGCTGGAGGCGATCCGGGACCGGGCCCCCGAGGAGCGGCTGGCGCAGGCCCAGGAGAAGCTCGCCGACCACGGGGTGGCGGTGCTGGTGCTGTCCCGGCTGGTGCCGGCCGGGCGGCTGCCGGTGATGCTGGCCTGCCTGGTCGCGCGGTGGCCGCTGCGGCGCTTCGTGCGCGGCAACCTGCCGGCCTGTCTGGCCTGGGCGGCCACCTACCAGCTCATCGGCGTGCTCGGCGGCTCGCTGTTCCCCGAGCCGTGGCAGGGCGTGGTCGCGGCGGTCGTGCTGACCGTGCTGATCAGCGCGGCCCCGAGCCTGTGGCGGCGGGTGCGCCGCACACCCGTGAACTGACACCGGCCGGCGGCGCCGGTCACCCTGGCGCGAGCATCCGCGACCCGCCGATCGGCAGGTCCCACAGCCGGTCCCGGGGCAGGCCGGCCGCCTCCCAGGCGGCGCGGACCCGGGTGAGCGGCTCCAGGACCGGTTCCGCGGACAGCACGAACGTGCCCCAGTGCATGGGCGCCATGCACCGCGCCCCCAGGTCCTGGGCGGCGCGCACCGCCTCCTCCGGGTCGCAGTGCACGTCGGCCAGCCACCAGCGCGGGTCGTACGCGCCGATCGGCATCAGAGTGAGGTCGATGCCCGGGTAGCGGCGGCCGATGCGGGAGAACCAGTGGCCGTAGCCGGTGTCGCCGGCGAAGTGCACGCGCCGGCCGTCGGACGCGGTGAGCACCCAGCCGCCCCACAGCGAGCGGCAGGTGTCGGTCAGGGTGCGCTTGGACCAGTGGTGGGCCGGTACGAAGTCGAAGCGGACGCCGTCGAGTTCGGCCGCCTCCCACCAGTCGAGCTCGGTGACGCGGGTGAACCGGCGGCGGTGGAACCAGCGGGCCAGGCCCGCCGGCACGAACAGCGGGGTGTCGCGCGGCAGCCGGCGCAGGGTCGGGGCGTCCAGGTGGTCGTAGTGGTTGTGGCTGATGACGACCGCGTCCACGCGGGGCAGCGCCTCCCAGGCCACGCCGACGGGCGTGACGCGGGCGGGCGTGCCGAGGATGCGCCGCGACCACACCGGGTCGGTGAGCACGGTGAGCCCGCCGATCCGCACCACCCAGCTGGCGTGGCCCGCCCAGGTCACGGCGAGCGTGCGGGCGTCCACGTCGGGCACCGGGCCCGGCGCGTACGGCAGGTCGGGGATGCCGGCGAGTCCTTCGGGGCCGGGCCGTACCGCGCCCTCGCGGGCGAAGCGGGCGAACGCCTTGAGGCCGGGCAGCGGGGCGGTGAGCCGGTCGTGGAAGGTGCGGGGCCACACCCGGCGCTCGGCGAGCGGACGCGGCGCGGCGAGCGGGGGGTGGGGGCCGTCGCCGCGGGCCGGGGGGCGGGCGTCCGGTGCCGTGGTCGTCGTTCTGGCCGGCTCGTGCCGCTGCGTCATCGAGAGGACTCCCATCGCCGAGCGTCGTCACGGAGGTCGTCGAGGACCGATGTCACCCGGTTCAACGCGCGTCCCACCGGTGGCAGTTCCTCCGGTTCGTCCGCCTCCAGGCACTCCGCGCGCTCCTCGGGCGTGTCCCCCAGCAGGGGCGCGGTGCACAGCCGCACGCGCGGGCTCTCCAGGTCGTCGCCGAAGCGGTGGCCGCCGGCCACGGGCATGCCGAGCCGGCCGGTGAGGAGGTCCTCCAGTTCCTGGGCGTCGCCGACGCCGTGCGCGGCGAGCGCGGGCGCCAGGGGGGAGAGGTCCACGTACAGGTGGCGGCCGCACTGCGGGGGCCGGGCCAGGGCGCCCGCCGCGACGACGGCCCGGTACGCGGCGGCGGCCACCCGCGCGTGCACCCGCACGGCGGCGGCGACGCGGGCGGTGACCGGCTCCGGCTCGGACAGCGCGTACCCGGCGGCCGCCGCGACGGGGGCCGCCACGCGCGCGTCGAGGGCGGTGAGCACGTCGAGGACGCGCGCGTGCAGCGCGCCGCCCTCCTCGCCCGCCGGGAAGCGGGCGACCGCGGCGGGCCAGCCGGGCGGCAGCAGCGCGCCGGCGAGGTCGGTGACGACGGTGACCCGGTCGGGCAGCATCTCGGCGGGGCTGAGCAGCACCGTGCCGTGCGGGTCGTGCAGCGTGTCGCGCCAGGTCTCGTCGCTGATCAGGTGCAGCCCCTCCCCGGCCGCGGCCTCCAGCGTCTCGTGCAGCAGCTCGGGCGGGGCGACCGTCGCGGTGGGGTCGTCGGCCACGGACAGCACGAGGAGCCGCGGGTCGCGGCCCTCGGCGCGCATCCGGCGCACGGTCTCCAGCAGCGCGTACGGGTCGGGGACGCCGCCGCTCTCGGCGGGGGTCGGCACATGGAAGACGGGCCGGCCGAGCAGCCGCGCGTACGGCGCCCACCAGGCGGCGCACGGCCGCGGCACCAGGACGTCGCCGTCGATGGCGGCGGTCAGGGCGGTCAGCAGGGCGGGCGCGCCGGGGGCGAGGGCCGTGCGGCCGGGGGCGGCGGGCAGACCGCGCCGCTCGCCGTACCCGCGGGCCGCGTCGAGCAGGGCGGGGCCGCCGCCGACCGGCTCGGGGCCGGACCGGGAGGCGGCCGCCGCGAGCACCGCGGCCGGCTCCGGCAGCACCGGCAGCCCGTCGTCGGGGAGCGGCGGCCCGAAGCGGACCGGGCCGTGGCCTTCCGGATCCGTCCGCATCGCCACCTCCGCGCAGTTGCCAGAGCCCGGCGCCGGTGTCCCGGCGTCCGGTCGTGCCGCCCTCGGCGAAGTCAGTACCCCGCGACCGGCCCGTCATGAGCACGGTGCCGGATCGGGTGCGCCGCCGCACCGGCAGGGCAGCCCGGCGGGGGCCTCAGAAGCGCGTCCGGCCGGCGCGCCGGCGGAGCAGGCGGTGCGCGCCGGCGCCGACCGCGCCCGCCATCAGCAGACCGCCCGCGACCTGGGCGGGCACGGAGTCGGTGAAGGCGCCGCCGCCGCCCGCCTGGACACCCTGGTGGGCGGTCGGCGAGGGGCAGGGCGTCGGCGTGGGCCTGTGCGAGGGGGTCGGCTTGTGGGTGGGGGTGGTGGAGGCGGTCGGCGAGGTCGTGGGCCCCGGCGGTGCGGTCCACTGCGGGGCCGCCTCCGGGCCGCCGGCGCCCGGGTCCGTCGCGGTGCGGGGCGGGGCCTTGTGGTCCATGGCGCCGGGGTCGGCGGCGTACGGGTCGGCGTACGCGTCGGGGGCCGTGCCATAGGGGTCGCTGCTGTACGGGTCCGTGCCGTACGGGTCGGTCGCGCCGGGTTCGACGGCTCCGGGGCCGACCGCTCCGGGGTCCGTCGCCGTGCCGGGGGCGCCCTCCGCGCCCGGGGCTCCCGCACGCTCCTCGGCGCCGGGGTCGGGGATCAGTTCCTCCAGTGCGGTGCCGGAGTCCGCGGGCGGCTCCTCGGCGAGCTCGGGCGCGAGCGGGTCGGTCGCCGCCGGGTCCTCGGGCGCGAGGCCTTCGGAGGTGCCGAGGGTGGTCGCGCCGTAGAGGTCGGCCTCGGTGAACTCCTCCACCAGCGTCTCCGACGAGTACTCCTCGGCCTCCTGCGCGCCCGGCGCCACGGGGCTCGGCGTCGCGCTCGCGCGCCCCTGCCACCCGTGTCCGGCGGTCGGGGACGCGCACGGGGAGGGGGACGTCCAGGCGCCCACGCCCGCGGGGACCGTCAGGGCGGACGCGGCCGGTGCGAGCGCGCCGAGGACGGTGCCGGCGACGGCGGCGACGGACAGGGCACGGGCGGTGCGGCGCATGGTGCGGGCTCCTTCGGCGACGGCGGGGGCGCGGCGGTCGCCCCGCTGCCATCACAGCCCGCCCGTCCCGGCCTCGCGCGCGGCCGGGCACCATTCGCAGGACCGGGTCCGCCCGTGCGGGTGAAAGGACCCCCGCGGGTCGGGCCGGCAGCTGTCCCTACGCGTCGTCGCAATCCCTACGCGTCGTCGGTGTCGCCCATCACCTGGTCGCGCACCCGGCCGCAGCTCCGGCTGATCAGCCGGGAGACGTGCATCTGGGACAGGCCCAGCTCCTGGGCGATGCTGTTCTGCGTCATGTCACCGAAGAAGCGCATGTAGAGAATGGCCCGCTCGCGCTCCGGCAGCTCGGCCAGCCGGTCCTTGACCGCCTCGCGGTCGACCACGGTGTCCAGCGCGGGGTCGGGGCCGCCCAGGGCGTCGCCGAGAGACCAGCTGCCGTCGCTGCCGGGCATCTCGGCGTCCAGGGACAGCGCGCTGAAGCTCTCCGCCGCCGCCTGGCCGGTGCGCACCTCGTCCTCGCTCAGCCCGGCGCACTCGGCGATCTCCGCGACGGTGGGGCCGCGGCCCTGGACGGTCTGGGAGAGCTCCTGGGTCGCCCGCCGGACGCGGTTGCGCAGTTCCTGGACGCGGCGCGGGACGTGGAGGGTCCACATGTGGTCGCGGAAGTGCCGCTTGATCTCGCCGGTGACGGTAGGCACTGCGTAGCTCTCGAAGGCGCTGCCGAGGTCGGGGTCGTACCGGTCGACGGCCTTGACCAGCCCCAGGGCGGCGACCTGGCGCAGGTCGTCGTAGCTCTCGCCGCGGCTGCGGAAGCGTCCGGCGAGGCGGTGGGCCATGGGGAGCCAGGCCCGCACGATCTCGTCGCGCAGCGCGTCCCGCTCGGGTCCGTCGGGCAGGGAGGAGAGCCTGCGGAAGGCCGCCGCGGTGTCGGGTGCGTCGTGGTGGGGATGCGTCTTGGCGCCTGTTCGGCTCGGCATGGTGCGTCGCAACTCCCTAGGAGGTGCTCGGGGACGGACGGTCACCGTGGCGGACGCACCCACCGGGACAGGAACGCCCGGGGCGGTCGCGCCGCCACCACGGACGTGCCTCCTGTCCGAAGCACTTCCTGACCGCATGCCCCCGTGTCAGCCGCGCAAACCTCCCACGGGCCGGTCACCCGGTTCCGCTTCCGCCTCACGGGGCGGCAGGACGTAGTCCTCGTAGCGGCCCAGCATCAGGATCACGCCGAGCATGAGGAACGGGACGAGCAGGGCGAGCACCGCCATGGCCGGTCCTTCCGGAAGCCGCGTGGGGGGCGTGCGGTCCGGGTCTCCCACGGCCCCGGCGCCAAACCCCGCGGCGCGCGGACGCCCTCCGGATCCGGCCCGGATCGCCGCCCGGATCGCGGTGTCGGCCCGCCCTCCTCGGGTACGCGGTGCGCACCCCGAAGGATCTGGAGGGAGACATGCAGCGAGGCAGTGACCGGCTCAGCGTCCACCGTGACGACGAGATGAAGCACGAACTGCAGGGCCTGCTGCGGTCCGGACATCCCACCCGTACCGAGGAGTGGCACGACCCGGAGCCGTTCGCCGACGACGACCCCGAGGTCGCGCACGGCCCCGTGACGCCGGGACGCGACCCGTCGTCGCTGGAGGCGGTGCGACTGGAACTGGCCCGGACCCTGGCGAGGGGGGACTTCCCCGCAGGCCCCCGTGAACTCATGCGTGCCCTCGACCGGCGGCACGCCCCCGACGCGCTCGTCGAGGCGCTGGAGCGGCTGCCGCGCAAGGACCGCTACCACAGCGTCCAGGAGCTGGCCGAGGCGCTCACCCGGGTCCGGGAGACCGAGAGGGCGTGACCGGAAGGGAGGCCCGCCCGCCATGGCCGAGTTCGTGAAGGACGTGATGACCCCCGGCGTGGTCGCGGTCCGCCCGGACGCCTCGGTCGTCGAGGCCGCGCGGCTGATGCGCGGCCAGAACATCGGCGACGTGGTGGTCGCGGACGGACAGCGCGTCGTGGGGGTGGTCACCGACCGGGACATCACCGTCCGGGCGGTGGCCGAGGGCCGGGACCCGTACGCGGTGAGCGTCGGGTCGGTGTGCACGCCGGACCCGCTGACGCTGGCCCCGGACGACCCGGTGGCCTCGGCCGTCGCCCTGATGCGGGAGCACGCGGTGCGCCGGATCCCTGTGGTGGAGGGCGGGCTGCCCGTCGGCCTGGTGACCCTCGGCGATCTGGCCGAGGCCCGGGACCCCGGGTCGGCCCTCGCCGACATCAGCCGCGCGGAACCCGACGCCACCGGCTGACGCGCGACGGCGGAACGACCGAGCGAAGAACGACGACCGACGACCGACGAACCGACGAACCGACGAAGGGACGTAGCGCCATCATGCGCATCGCATTTCTGACCGCACCCGAGGGCGTCGAGCAGGTCGAGCTGACCGAGCCCTGGAAGGCGGCCGAGCAGGCGGGTCACGAGCCCGTCCTGGTGTCGACGAAGTCCGGGGAGATCCAGGCGTTCCACCACCTCGACAAGGCGGACACCTTCCCCGTGCAGGAGGTCGTCGGCGACACCTCGGCGGACTCCTTCGACGGGCTGGTGCTGCCCGGCGGGGTCGCCAACCCGGACTTCCTGCGGATGGACGACAAGGCCGTCGCGTTCGTCCGGGACTTCTTCGAGCAGGGCCGGCCGGTCGCCGCGATCTGCCACGCCCCGTGGACCCTGATCGAGGCGGACGTCGTGCGCGGCCGGGAGCTGACGAGCTGGCCCAGCCTGCGGACGGACCTCGGCAACGCGGGGGCCACCTGGGTGGACGAGCAGGTCAAGGTCTGCGACCACGGGTCGAACAAGCTGGTCACCAGCCGTAAGCCGGACGACCTCAAGGCCTTCTGCGAGACCTTCCTTGAGGTGTTCGCGGCCGAGCGCGCCTCGTAGCAGGCCCGGTACGAGGGCCGTACGGTAGGAGGGCCGTACGACAGCCGACGGGAGTCCCGCGTGAGCGGGGCTCCCGTTCGCCGTTCAGGTGCCCGAGGCGGTCGGCGTCGCCGCGTCCGAGCCGGTCCGCTCCCGGGCGCCCTCGCGGGTGCGGCCCGGCGCGACGGGGCGGCGCGGGTTGCGCCGCAGGTACTCGCCCTCCAGCTGCGCCATGCGCTCGTTGTGGGCCCGCAGCGCGTCGTTGGACCCGTACAGCAGCGTGTCGTGGCGCGTGCGGTGGATGGTCTCCAGCTCCTTCATGAGCTGCTGGTCGTCCAGGCGGCTCGGGTCGACTCCGGTCATCGTGGTGCCCCGCTCGTCGTGTGCGTTCATGCGCCCCGGGTACCCGCCCCGCCGCCCGGGCCACCACCCGGAACGGCAATCAGCGCGCGCGTTCCACCCGCCGCTCGTCCCAGACCGGTTCCGGCGTCTCGCGGACCCGGCCGTCGCTGCCGAAGACCAGGAACCGGTCGAAGGAGCGGGCGAACCAGCGGTCGTGCGTGACGGCCAGCACCGTGCCCTCGAAGCCCTCCAGGCCCTCCTGGAGGGCTTCCGCCGACTCCAGGTCGAGGTTGTCGGTGGGCTCGTCGAGCAGCAGGGCGGTGACGCCCTGGAGCTCCAGCAGCAGGATCTGGAAGCGGGCCTGCTGGCCGCCGGAGAGCCGGTCGAAGGTCCGCTCCGCCTGCTGGGTCAGCTCGTAGCGGCGCAGGCGGGACATGGCGGCGCCCCGGTCCTGGGAGTGCTCGGTCCACAGGATGTCGAGCAGGGTGCGGCCGATCAGCTCCGGGTGGGCGTGGGTCTGCGCGAAGTGCCCGGGCACGACGCGCGCGCCGAGCCGCCAGCCGCCGGTGTGCGCGACGTCGTCGCCGGCGAGCAGACGCAGGAAGTGCGACTTGCCGGAGCCGTTGGAGCCGAGCACCGCGACCCGCTCGCCGTAGAACACCTCCAGGTCGAAGGGTTTCATCAGTCCGGTCAGCTCGAGCCGCTCGCAGGTGACGGCGCGGACGCCGGTGCGGCCGCCCTTGAGGCGCATCCGGATGTCCTGCTCGCGCGGCGGCTCCGGCGGGGGCCCCGCCTCCTCGAACTTGCGCAGCCGGGTCTGGGCGGCGCGGTAGCGGGACGCCATGTCGGGGCTGTTCTCCGCGGCCTGGCGCAGCGTGAGCACCAGCTTCTTCAGCTGGGCGTGTTTCTCGTCCCAGCGGCGGCGCAGCTCCTCGAAGCGGGCGAAGCGCTCGCGCCGCGCCTCGTGGAAGGTGGCGAAGCCGCCGCCGTGCACCCAGGCGTCGGCTCCCGCGGGGCCCGGTTCGAGGGAGACGATCTTCTCGGCGGCGCGGGCGAGGAGTTCCCGGTCGTGGGAGACGAAGAGGACCGTCTTGCGGGTCTCCGCGAGGCGCTCCTCCAGCCAGCGCTTGCCGGGCACGTCCAGGTAGTTGTCGGGCTCGTCGAGCAGCAGCACCTCGTCGGGGCCGCGCAGCAGCGCCTCCAGCACCAGGCGTTTCTGCTCGCCGCCGGAGAGCGTGCTCACCTGCCGCCACTGGGCCTTGTCGTAGGGGACGCCCATCGCGGCGGTGGTGCAGATGTCCCACAGCGTCTCGGCCTCGTACCCCTGGGCCTCGGCCCAGTCGGCGAGGGCCTGCGCGTAGCGCATCTGGGCGGCCTCGTCGTCGATTGTCATGATGGCGTGCTCGGCGGCGTCCACCGCGCGGGCGGCCTCGCGGACACGGGGCGGGGCCACGGACACCAGCAGGTCGCGCACGGTGGTGTCGTCCCGTACGGAGCCGACGAACTGGCGCATCACCCCGAGGCCGCCGCTGACGGCGACGCTGCCGCCGTGCGGGGCGAGCTCGCCGGAGAGGATGCGCAGGAGCGTCGTCTTGCCCGCGCCGTTGGGTCCCACCAGGGCCACGACGGCGCCCTCCCCCACCCGGAACGACACGTCGCCCAGAAGAGTCCTCCCGTCGGGGAGGTGGTACTCGAGGTGCGCGGCTTCCAGGTGTCCCATGGCCGCGATTGTGCGGGGCGCGCGAAGCCGCTGGCAAACGGGTTTTCCACGGCCCGGTCCGGCTGTCGGGCGACCGGCGTGCGTACCAGAATGTGAAACGTGGATCTCATCATGCGGCCGTCGCGCGTAACGTGGGCGTCCTCACGACGAGTTGAAAGGGGTGGCCCCGCCATGCCGCACGCACGGGAGACCGCCGTCTACACGCACGGGCACCACGAGTCGGTGCTGCGGTCGCACACCTGGCGCACCGCGGAGAACTCGGCCGCGTACCTCCTCGGGGCGCTGAAGCCCCACATGCGGATCCTGGACATCGGCTGCGGGCCCGGCACCATCACCGCCGACCTGGCCGCCCTGGTGCCCGACGGGCACGTCACGGGGCTCGACCGGGAGCCGGGCATCCTCGAGCGGGCCCGCGCGGTGGCCGGCGAGCGGGGTCTGACGAACGCCGACTTCGTGACGGGGGACGTGCACGCGCTGGACTTCCCCGACGCCACCTTCTGCGTGGTGCACGCCCACCAGGTGCTCCAGCACGTCGGCGACCCGGTGGCCGCGCTGCGCGAGATGCGGCGGGTGACCAAGCCCGGCGGGTACGTCGCCGTCCGGGACGCGGACTACGCGGCGATGACCTGGTATCCGGAGTCGGCGGGCCTGAACGACTGGCTCGGCCTCTACCGGCGCGTGGCGCGGGCCCACGGGGGCGAGCCGGACGCGGGGCGGCGGCTGAAGGCGTGGGCCCTTCAGGCGGGGTTCACCGACATCACGGCGACGTCGGGCACCTGGACCTACTCGACGGCGGAGGAACGCGCCTGGTGGAGCGGGCTGTGGGCGGACCGCACGGTGACCTCCGACTACGCGGAGCGGGCCGTGGCGGGCGGGCACGCCACCCGCGAGCAGCTGGAGGCGGTGGCCGCCGCGTGGCGGGAGTGGGGCGCCCGGGAGGACGGCTGGTTCGCCGTGCTCCACGGCGAGATCCTCTGCCGGAAGGACACGTGAACCCAAGCGCCGGGCCCTCTGCTGCCCAGGACTCAGTCCCGGGGCAGCAGAGGGCCCAGCGGGCCGAGGTCGAGGTTGAGGTCCTCGGGGCGCAGTCCGTAGCGGTTGCGCAGTTCGGCCATCCGGTCCTCGAGCAGCATGAGGGTCAGCCCGACCCGCTCCTCCTGCTCCTCGGTGAGGTCGCCCTCGTCGAAGCGGCGCACCGCCTGGCGCTCCATGAGCTGGCGGAGCAGTTCCACCACGGTCAGCACCAGCTTCACCAGGTCGCGCTCGACCGTGTCCGGCTCCAGGTCGAGCCGCCGGCGGGGCTTGGGGTGCGGTCCTGCGGGGCGGGCCGCCGGCTCCGGGCGCGCGTCGAAGGACGCCTCCGGGTCGAGGGGCGAGCGCTCCTCGAAGAGGTCGGCGTCGGTCACCGTGACGGGGTCCGGCGCGTCGGGCGCGCGGTGCCGCGGGTCGTCGGTCACGGTGACTCCTCGAAGGGCGAGGGGACGTTCTGGTTCACGGAGCTGATCAGTGCGTTGAGGTCGATGCGGACCAGGTCGACGTCCGCGATCCGGAGCGTGATGTCGCCCGTGATCACCACGCCGCCGGCCAGCAGCCGGTCCAGCAGGTCGACCAGGGCGATCTCACGCCGTTCGACGACGGTCACGTGGTCCCCTCCCCGGCGGTCCCTCCAGCGGCGGTGTCCCCACCCGCGGTCTCCCCGTCGGCCGTCTCCTCGCCGGCGAACGAGTAGGCCGCCCACGGGCCGGTGAGCTCCACCCGCAGCCCCGGGGAGTCGTCCTTCGTCCGCTCCACCTGCTCCACGAACGCCTCCGACTGACCGCGCGGCACCAGATAGGCGGCGTTGAGCACGTTGCGGCCGCGGGCGCCGGACAGGGTGGGGTTCTGCGGCGCGTGCAGCCGGGAGTCCTCGGCGAAGCCGGTCAGGGTCCGGTGCAGCCCGGTCGCGAAGGTCTCCGCGCGCTGCCACTGGTCCTCCCTCGACCGCGTCTGCTCCCGGCGCCGGCGCAGGTAGTCCCGCCCGGACATCGCCGCGGGCCGCGGCTCGGGCCGCTCGGGGGCCTGCTCCGGCTCGGACTCCAGGAACACCTTGACGCCCCACTCGACGCGGCCCTCCAGCCGGTCGAGGCGCCGCAGGAAGTTCTCCTCGCGCGCCTCGATCATCGACCGTACGCCGCTGTCGTCGCGGAACACGGTGCCGAGCCGCAGCGGCAGCGGAGTGGTGACGGTGGTGAGCGCGTCGATCACGCCCTGGTGGGCCCGCGCGACCGCGGTCAGCCAGTCCAGGTCCTCCAGATGTGCCCGCAGCGGCTCCTCCGCGAAGTCCGCCTCGGGCACATGGCTGACCACGGCCACCAGGTCGCGGTGCGGCACCAGCCGGGGCGGGTCGCCGCCCACCCCCGTGAGCTGGGCCTGGAGCGGTGTGCCGAAGGGGCGGCAGACCGCGTACACGTAGCGCAGTCCCGTCACGGGGCCTCCTCCTCCGCGCGGCGCGGCTCCAGCTCCTCGAGCCGGGCCAGGCGCTCGCGCAGCTCGGCGTTCTCGCGGGCCAGTTCGTCACGCCGGGCGCGTGAGGACAGCGCCGGGTCGGACTCCCACCAGTCGATCCCCATCTCCTTGGCCTTGTCCACGGAGGCGACGACGAGGCGCAGCTTGATGGTGAGCAGTTCGATGTCGAGCAGATTGATCCGGATGTCGCCCGCGATCACCACGCCCTTGTCCAGCACCCTTTCCAGGATGTCGGCGAGGTTGGCGCTGCTGCCCTGGCCGTACGGGTCGGGGAGTCGGCTGGGAGTGGTCATCGGCGGCTCCGGCCCTCGGGCTCATCGGCGACGGCGTCCTCGGCCGGCCCTTCCTCGTCCTCGTACTCCTCGTCCTCGTAATCCTCCTCCTGGGGGGCGTCCTCCTCCGGGGGCACGCCCTCCTCGTACCCTTCGTCGTCCTCGTCGCCGGCGGCCTCTTCGTCCTCGTCCTCGTACGGGTCGTCGGGCTCGGCGCCGCCGGCCTCGTCCTCGTACCCGGCCTCGGGCTCGGCGCCTTCCTCGTACTCGGCCTCGTCCGCCTCGTCCTCGTCGTACGCGTCCTCGGGGCCGCCCTCGGTCCCGCCCTCGGGGGCCTCCTCGTCGTACTCCTCGTCCTCGGCCTCGAAGTCGCCCGCCTCGGAGTCCTCGGGCTCGCCCTGCTCCTCCTCTTCCTCCGCCACGGCGTCCTCATGGCTGCGGACCACCTCGCCGTCGCGGATCTCGCCGCGCCAGCTGTCCTCGGCCTCGCCCTTGATCGTGATGAAGCGGGCGAAGTTCTTCAGGTCGAGCCGGGCGCGGCGGCCCTGGGCACGCCAGATGTTGCCGGTCTTCTCGAAGAAGCCCGAGGGGTAGTACTCGATGACCAGCAGCACCCGGGTCAGGCTGTCGGCGAGCTTGTGGAAGGAGACGACGCCCTTGGTGGTGCCCTTGGCGCCCTCCGACGTCCAGGCGATCCGGTCGTCGGGCACCTGCTCGGTGGTCGTCGCCTTCCAGCTGCGGTTGGACCACCAGATCTTCGCCTGCCAGTCCGACGTGGTGTCGTCGGCCTTGTTGGCGCTCTTCACGCCCTTGGCGAAGGTGCTGAAGTCCTGGTACTGCGTCCACTGGTCGTACGCGGTGCGCAGCGGCACGCCGACGTCGATGTACTCCATGATGACGGTCGGCTTGTTGCCGGACGACTTCTTGCGCTTGCCCTTGCCGCCTCCGCCGAGGTTCTTCAGGGCGCCCGTGACGTTGTCCTTGGCACGCGTCGCGCCGAGTTCCAGCGCGGTGCGCAGGGGGCCCTTGCCCTCGGCGAGCTTCTTGCCGCCGTCGGCGGCGAGCTTGGCGAAGCCGGGGCTGTTGCCCTCGGCGATGTCGTTCAGCTTGCCGGTGGTCTCGCCGAGCTTGTGGCCGACACCGGTCAGCAGGCGCGTGGCCTGGGCGGCGAGGTAGTCCTGGAGCTCGGCCTTGAGCCGGTCGGCGGCCTCGCTGTGGGCGAGGTCGGACAGCGGGTTCTTGCCGGCGCCGTCCGCGGTGTCGCGTGCGGCGGACGTGGCCCGCCCGACGGTCTCGGTCATCCTTCACCGCCTCCCTTCGAGGGACGGGGACGGGCGCCGCGGGAGGCGGACGCGGTCCTCTTCGCGGCCGTCTTCTTCGCGGCGGCCTTCTTCGCGGCGGGCGCCGGAGCGCCGGCGGCCCGCTTGGCCGGTGCGGCCTTCTTCGCCGCGGGGCCCTTCTGGGCCGGGGCCTTCCTGGCGGCCTTCCTCGCCGCCGGTGCGGCGCCCGGTTCCCGCTCGCGCCCGCCGTCGTCCCGCCGACGCCCGCCGTCGTCCCGGTCCTCGCCGCCGGCGTCGTCCGGCTCCTGGCCGGACGGCTCCTCGTCGTGCGGCTGCTCGCCGGCGTCGGTCCCGTCGCGGTCCTCGGCGCGGTCCTCGGCATCGCTGCCGTCCAGTTGGCCGCGTACCGCGGCGGTCCGGCCGTGCAGCCGTTCGGCGAGCGAGCTGATCTGCCGCTCGACCAGCGCCCCGGAGGCGGCCTTGCCGGCACCCCGCAGATCACCCCGGAGCTGGTCGCCCAGCTCCTTGAACTGCGGGTTGTCGCGGAGTTGCTTCGTCACCAGGTCGGTGACGGCGCGCGGGCTCAGGTTGAGCTTCTTGCCCGCGACCAGACCGCCGACGGCCAGTGCCATCTTGAGCTTCTTGGTCCGTCCGAGGAGATATCCGGCCCCGATGGCGAGGCCCAGTCCCGTTCGATTCATCGTTGTGCCGTCCCGTCCCCTTGACCCGCGCCCGTGCGCGTCGCGATCTCCAACCGGTCCAGGAGTGCGTCCTCCTGCTCGTCGAACTCCTCCTCGGTGATCTCCCCTGCCTCCAGCAGTTCCTCCAGGCGGGCCAGTTCGGCACGGATGGTCGCGGGGTCGTAGTAGATGCGTTCCGCTTCCTGAAGGACCTGCCGGACGGCCCAGGAGCCGGCCCGCGCCGGGGCGAGCGGCAGCAGCAGCACCTCCGAGATCAGGCCCATGTCGTCACCCCGCTCCGGTGTCCGCCCCGCCGGCCGTGGCGCCCGCGGGCTCGGCGGGGCCGGGCTCGACGAAGCTGTACGGCGGCAGCGGGCCGTTCAGACGTATCTCCAGGTGGGGCAGGTCCTCGCGGGCCCGCTCCACCGCGGTCAGGAACTCCTCCGCCGTGTCGCGCTTCACCAGGTACGAGACGTTGGCGAGCCAGCCGGTGGAGCCGGGGCCCACGCTCTCGGCGTCGGCGATGCCGTGCAGCGCGTTCTCCAGCGCGGCCCCGTCCTCGGCCTCACGGGCCTTGACCGCTTCGGCGACCATCTCGCCGAGGCGGATCTTGTCGTCGTAACCGCCGCCGCCGGCCTGCCGGTTGGCCTCCGCGAGGGCGCGGATCTCCGGGTTGGTGGCCATCACGTGGTGGAGGACGGCCTCTTCCACGTGGTTGGCCTTGACGTTGTACTCGACGCGGCCGTCGAGGGCGCGCAGCCGCTCCAGGTAGTGGTCGGCGCGCTCGGCGAGGACCGACGTGACGGAGTCGTCGTCGGGGGCGACGCTGCCGAACCGCATGGGCAGGACGCAGCCGCCCGCGCCGATCTCGGCGAGCACGTTCTGGTGGGCGAGCAGCTCCCGCCGCTTGGGGCGCAGACCCTCGGGGGCGTCGCTGACGACGGCCGCCAGCTCGCCCTCGGTGAGGATGCGGACCTGGCGTGCCGGGTCGCCGACCCCGCCCATGCCCTCGGGCAGGGAGGGGTGCGAGGCCGCGGTGATGCCGTAGACGTACGTGCTCACTCCTGCTCCTCCTTGCGCCGCGACGTGGTCTTACGGGCGCGGGGCCGGGACTCGGTCTCGCCCTCGCGGCCCTGCTTGAAGGCGTCCGAGATGGTCTCGGCGGCGCCGGACAGGGCGCCCTTGGACTTGCCGCGGGCGCCGGACTCGGTGACCTCGCCGACGATCTCGGGCAGGCCCGGGCTCTTGCGGGGCCCGGCCTCCAGGTCGAGCCGGTTGCACGCCTCCGCGAAGCGGAGGTAGGTGTCGACGCTCGCGACGACGACGCGGACGTCGATCTTGAGGATCTCGATGCCGACCAGGGACACGCGCACGAATGCGTCGATGACGAGCCCCCTGTCCAGAACAAGCTCAAGCACGTCGTAGAGGCCGCTGCTGCCGCCTCCGCCGCCGGACTGCTGTGCCGGTACGACTGTCATGCCGGCCGTTCCTCCTTGAAGTCGGGGATGCGATTGTCGGGGATGTGACTGTCGGGGTTGTCGGAAATGTTGCGGTTCTGCGGATGTCGGGTTTCTGCGTATGTCGGGGTGTGTATGCGGTCGTGCCGCCTAGCCGGACCTGCGCGCGTCGGCGCGTCCGCGCTCGTAGCGGCGGACCCTGCGGTACCCGGTGAGGTCCCCGTCGGGGTCCAGCTCCACCTGGTAGCTCGCCATCAGGCTCATCGTGTCGGGCACCCGTTCCAGCTCCAGGACCTCGACCTCCAGCACCCAGCCCTCCGAGGTCTGCTCGAAGGACGACACGGACTCGGCCTCCATGCCGGTGAGCTCCGCGAGCTGTGCCCGCGCCTGGCGCAGCACCTCCATGGGCTTCGGCTTCTTCCGTGCCGGGGTGCTCCCGGTCGTGTCGCTGCCGTGCTCGGTGTCGCTGTCGTGCTCGGTGGTGTCGCCGGCGGTGCGGCTGGTGTCGGTCTCGGTTCGCCTGCGGGGTGCGGTCTGTTTGCGGGGTGTGCGCGAGCGCCGGGTCTCCTGGGAGTCCCGGCTCTCACGGGAGTCCTGAGATTCCTGTGAATCCTGTGACTCTTCGGTGTTCTTCGTGTTCGACATGGCCACCTCCCCCTCCGTGTGGCCGCAAGCGTGTTCGCCAAACCTCCGGGAACTCACCCGTTCGCCACGTCCGGGTGTCGTCCCTGGCCGGAAGGGGGTACACGGCGACGGCTCCGGCGGTCAGCCGCGCAGGGCGGCGAGCCTGCGGCGGGCCGGGGCGAGGGAGCGGCCCGTGCGGGACAGCCCCGCCCACGGGTCGGTCTCGGCCTGTTCGACGGCGTTCTCCACCGTCCAGCGGCGGGCGTGCAGCTCCGGGTCGTCGAGCTGCTCCCAGGTGATGGGGGCGGCGACGGGCGCGCCGGGCAGGGCGCGGACCGTCCAGGGGGCGACCGCCGTCTGCGCGTAGGCGTTGCGCTGCACGTCGAGGTAGAGCCGGTCGCCGCGGTCCTTCTTGCGGGCCGCGGTGGTGAGGCGGTCCGGGTGGGCGCCGGCCAGCGTGTCGGCCACCTCGCGGGCGAACTCCCGTACCGTGTCGAAGTCCTGGCCGCCGTCGAGCGGCACGACCACGTGCAGCCCGCGGGAGCCGGTGGTCATCAGGGCGGAGGGCAGAGCGAGTTCGTCCAGCAGCTCCCCCGTCAGCCGGGCGGCCTCCCGTACCGCCTCGAAGTCGTCGCCGGACGGGTCCAGGTCGAACACCAGCCGGTCGGGGCGGTCGGGGTCGTCGGCGCGGGAGAGCCAGCGGTGCAGCGTGACGCTCGCCTGGTCGACCAGGTACAGCAGGGTGGCGGTGTCGTCGCACACGGTGTGCGTGACGGTGCCGCCCTCCTTGGCGACCTCGGCCCGGGTGATCCAGTCCGGATAGCCGGCAGGGGTGTTCTTCTGCATGAAGGCCGGGCCGTCGATGCCGTCGGGCCGCCGGTCCAGCATCAGCGGCCGGCCGCGCAGGTGCGGCAGCATGTGGCGGGCGACGGCCCGGTGGTGGTCGACGAGGTCGCCCTTGGTGTACGCGCGGGCACCGTCGCCGCCCGGGAAGAGCACCTTGTCCGGGCGGTGGATCTCCAGCCGGCGGCGGCCGGCCCGTACGGTGCGCGACCCGCCGTCGCTCACGACACGATCGCCTCCCCTACCAGCAGCCGCCCGGCCGCTGCGATCGACGCGGCGTCGATCCCGGCGGCGTGCAGCTGCTCCTCGGGGGAGGCCGAGCCCGGCATGTTCCGCACGGCGAGCCGCACCAGCCGCGGCACGGGGCGCCCGTCGGAGAACGCCTCGGCGACCGCGTCGCCCAGCCCGCCCTCGGGATGGTGGTCCTCGACCGTCATCAGACAGCCGGTCTCCTCGGCGCAGGTGCGCAGGGTCTCCCGGTCGGCCGGCTTCACCGAGTACAGGTCGACGACCCGTACGGCGATGCCCTCGTCGGCGAGGGCGTCGGCGGCGGCCAGCGCCTCGGGCACGGTGACGCCGGCGGCGACCAGGGTGAGCCGGTCCTGGCCGGAGGAGCGCAACACCTTGCTGCCGCCGACCGGGAACTCCTCGTCCGGGCCGTAGATCACCGGGCTCTTGCCGCGCGAGGTGCGCAGATAGCGGATGCCCTCCAGGCCGGCCATCGCGGCGACCAGGCGTGCCGTCTGGTTGGCGTCGCACGGGTACAGCACGGTGGAGCCGTGCACGGCCCGCATCATCGCCAGGTCCTCCAGGCCCATCTGGCTGGGTCCGTCCTGGCCGATGGCGACGCCCGCGTGCGACCCGACGAGGTTGAGCCCCGAGCCGCTGACCGACGCCATGCGGACGAAGTCGTGGGCGCGGGTGAGGAAGGCGGCGAAGGTGGAGGCGTACGGGAGCCGGCCGCGCGCGGCGACCCCGACGGCGGCCGCGATCATCTGCTGCTCGGCGATGTAGCACTCGATGTAGCGCTCGGGGTGCTCCTTGGCGAACATCTCCAGGCGGGTGGAGTCGCCGACCTCGCCGTCCAGGGCCACCACGTCGTCGCGCGCGTCGCCGAGGGCGGCCAGCGCCTGGCCGAAGGCGTCGCGGGTGGCCACGTCCTCGCCGCGCTCCCAGCGGGGCAGCTCGGGCGTGGTGATCCGGGGGGCGGGGGTCGCGGCGCCGGCGGGCGGCGCGTGGACGGTGATGCGCAGGTCGCGGAGTCCGCCCAGTTCGGCGACGGCGTCCTCCGCCTCGGGCAGCGGCTTGCCGTGCAGCCCCTCCCGGTCCTGCACGGACTCCACGCCCTTGCCCTTGAGGGTGCGGGCCAGGATCACGGTCGGCTGGCCCCGGGTGGACAGCGCCTCGCCGTAAGCGCGGTCCACCGCGTCCACGTCGTGCCCGTCCACCTCGACGGTGTGCCAGCCGAACGCCTGGAAGCGGCGGGCGTAGGCGTCGAGGTCGTGGCCGTGCCGGGTGGGACCGCGCTGGCCCAGCCGGTTGACGTCCACGATCGCGGTGAGATTGTCCAGGTTCTCGTACGCGGCCTGCTCGGCCGCCTCCCACACCGAGCCCTCGGCCAGCTCGCTGTCGCCGCACAGCACCCACACGCGGAAGTCGGTGTGGTCCAGCCGCTTCCCGGCGAGCGCGATGCCGACGCCGACGGGCAGGCCCTGCCCGAGGGAGCCGGTCGCCGTCTCCACCCAGGGGAGCTTGCGGGGCGTGGGGTGGCCCTCGAGGCGGCTGCCGTTCTCACGGAAGGTGAGCAGCTCCTCGTCGCCGATGACGCCGGCCGCCTTGTAGGTGGCGTACATCAGCGGGGAGGCGTGGCCCTTGGAGAGGACGAAGCGGTCGTTGGCGGGGTGGTCGGGGCGCTCGAAGTCGTAGCGCAGATGGTGGGCGAAGAGGACGGCCATGAGGTCGGCCGCGGACATCGACGACGTGGGGTGCCCGGAGCCGGCGGCGGCCGCCGCCCGGACACTGTCCACCCGCAACTGCTGTCCGAGCTCGACGAGTTCACCGGTGTTCATGCGTCTCCTTCGCTGGGTCGGTCGGTACGCCGGACGGGTCCCGGCGCCACGTCCGGACCGGGCTCCGGCTGGTCGGGCGGCGGGGTGAGGGCGTCGTCGGCGGGCGGGGTGTCCTCGGCGGAGGACCGGGCGGCGTCCTCGGCGGGGGTGCCGTCCGCGGCGGGGGACGGCCGGTCGTCGCGGGGGCCGCCGGGGACGCGTGCGACCTCGGGGGAGGCGGTGTCCAGCGGCACGGACCAGGACCGTACGAGGCCCAACTGCACGGCCTGGCGCGGCAGTACGGCGTCCAGCAGCCAGTCGGCGGCCACCCGCACCCGGTTGCCGGGCATGGCGGCCAGGTGGTAGCCGCGGGTCACCGCGCCGGCCGCGATCCCGGAGAGGTTGACGCCGAGCGGGTTGGCGGCGGCCTTGACGCCACCGAGGTCCACCACGAACCCCAGGTCCTTGTGCCGGTACGCCTTCCGCTCCCCGTCGCCGAAGGACGCGGCGATGTTGCGCGCGCACACCGTGCCCTGCCGCCAGGCGTGCTGGGCGGTCATCGGGGTGTACGAGCCGGGCTTCTCCAGGTCGGGGACGGCGGCCGCGTCACCGCAGGCGAAGACCTCCGGACGGCCCGGCACCTGAAGGTGCGGGTCGACCAGCAGCCGGCCGCGCTCCATGGGCAGGCCCAGGGACTCGGCGAGCGGGTCGGGGCGCACGCCCACGCACCACACCAGGGTGCGGGTCCCGACGAACTCCCCGTCGGTCAGCAGCACCCCGTCGGGGGTGGCCTCCTTCACGGAGGTGCCCATCCGCACGTCCACGCCCCGCTCCCGCAGCACCGTGTCGGCGGTGCGGGAGAGCCGTTCGTCCAGCTCGGGCAGGACACGGTCGGCGATGTCCAGCAGGATCCAGCGGGGCCGCATGCCGGTGCGCAGCGGCTGCCTGGCCACCTGCGCGTCGGTGAAGAGCTGCCCGTGCGCGGCGACCTCGGTGCCGGTGTACCCGGCGCCCACGACGACGAAGGTGCAGCGGGAGGCGCAGCGCTCCGGGTCGTCCGTGGCGGCGGCCAGCTCCACCTGCCGGGTCACGTGGTCGCGCAGGTACAGCGCCTCGGGCAGGCCGCGGAAGCCGTGCGCGTGCTCGGCGACGCCCGGGATCGGCAGCAGCTTGTTGACGCTGCCGGCGGTCAGCACCAGACGGTCGTAGGAGAGGGTGCCGTCCTCACCCTCGGGGTCGGTGTAGTGCACCTCGCGGGCGTCGAGGTCGATGCGTCCGGCCTCGCCCAGCACCAGCTTGACGTGCGGCAGCGTCCCGGAGAGGGACACGGTGACCCGGCGCGGCTCGAGGATGCCGGCCGCGACCTGGGGCAGCAGGGGCAGGTACAGGAAGTAGTCGGTGGGGTTGAGCAGGACGATCTCGGCCCGGCCCTTGGCCTCCCGGGACAGGGTCTGGGCCGTACGGTAACCGGCGAAGCCGGCACCGACGATCACAATGCGGGGTCGACTCACAGTTCGCCTCCGGCGCGGTCGCGTACGTCGGGAGCCTTCCGCGTCCCCCGGTGCGGGTCCGCCAAACGTCGGGCGGGGCGCGGCAGGCGCCCGAAGGGGCGCGGGGAACTGCGCGACCAGCCACGGTGCGGCCGCACCCGGCGTACAACAGCCCCCGGGGACGCGGACGGCCGGTCCGCGACCGTACTGCCTGAGTGGCCCGGCTCGGGCCGTCGGCCCGCAGGCCGGCGGTGCCCCGGCCGTGGCCGGGCTACCCGTCGCTGCCCGGGATGCGGTCCGTGCCGACCGTCGGCGGGGTGGACGGCACCGGGGGCACGGGGGCCGCGCCCGTACCGGGGACCGGGGCGCCTGACGGCGTCGGGCGGGCCGCCGTGCGCAAGGCCACAGCGGCCCCCGCCAGGATCACCGCCGTGATCAGCGCCGCCGCCCAGTCCGGCAGGACGAGGGCCAGGGCGAGGCCACCGCCAGGGCCGCCGCCGCGCCCGCGTACAGCGCGGCGGCGCCGGAGCCGGCGTACAGCGCCGCCCTGCGCCGCTGCCCTTGCGCCTGCTCGCGCAGTTCGGCGCGTACGGACTCCCGGGCCACGTGGGCCAGTTCGTCCACCAGGTGCTGGTCGAGTTGCCGCATGTGTTCCGAACGCTGCATGGCGGCCGGGTACCCGTGCCCGGGACCTGGTAACTCTGCCCGGGCGTACGGCAGGAGAGAGAGTGGTGTGGAGATCACCGGCGCCCCGCCCGCCGCCCACGGCGTCCAACTACGCTCGGACGCATGGAGATTCTGGGTGCCACACTGCGCGTCTGCGTCGACGACATCGAGACCGCCATCCCCTTCTACGAGCGGCTCGCGGGCGGTAAGGCCCTGCGGTTCGAGCGGGAGCGGGTCCAGGTCGCCGCGGTGGGCTGCTTCCTGCTGATGAGCGGCCCCGAGGCCGAACTGGACGTGCTGCGCAAGGTCGCCGCGACCATCGCGGTCAAGGACGTCGACGAGACCCGCCAGGTGCTGGAGGAGATGGGCGCGGCCGTGCTCGCCGGACCGCTGCCCACCCCCGTCGGCCGCAACCTGATCGCCCGCCATCCGGACGGGGCGGTCTACGAGTACGCGGACCGCCGCGCCTGACCCGCCGTCACGGCGTGGCCCGCATCCGGAAGTCGTAGCGCTCCGGCAGCGGTTCGTCCGTGAGCCGCGCCCACAGCCGTCCGATCACCTCGTCGCCCTCGCGCAGGTCGGCGACCTCGAAGCCCGCGTCGAACACGGCGCGGGCCTCCGCCTGTCTCCCCTCGGCGAGCAACAGGCCCGCCTCGATCAGCCGGAAGCGTCCGCGCTCCCGGGTGGCGGGGGCCAGCCGCTCCCACACCGACCGGGCGTCGGCCGTACGCCCCACCGCGAGCAGCGCCTCGATCGCCTCCCGCCCGAGCGCGGCCATGACCGCGGTCCACTCCCCCGCCGTGCCGTCGCCCGCGTTTCCGGCCTCGCGGCACAGGTCGTCGAAGGCCAGCACATAGCGGTCGGCGGCGCGCTCCGGATGGCGTTCCTCCCGGTCGGCGACGGCGAGGCAGCGCAGCACGGGCCAGGACGGGCCGTCCTGCGCCAGCCCCCGCTCCCAGCTGCGCACGGCCTGCGCCCGGTCGCCGCCGTGCCACTGGGCGACGCCCAGGTGGTACTCGGTGAGCCCGGTCGCGGGCGCCGTCTCCAGCATGTCCCGCCAGTGCCGGGCGACCAGCGTCCCGCCCGGCGGCCGGCTGTCCGGCGGCTCGGGGAAGGCGCCGGCGCGCAGCAGTCGCAGCCAGGGCTGCTGCTCCTCGCCCAGGGTGCTCTCGTCGAAGGGGGTGCCGGGCAGCTTCCAGCCGGCCCGCAGCACCTCGAGCGCGCCCCACCCGGACCCCGCGGCCAGCCGCTCGCCGGGCTCGGTGTCGGCGTACGGCAGCCATGCCGCGTACGCCGCGTCGACGTCCGCGCGCGGCAGCACGCCCTCCAGCCGGGCCTCCGCCTCGTCGAGGACGGCGCCCCACTCCCCGTCACGCCGCGACTCGAAGGGCCCGTACGCCTCGAGCCAGGACACCTCGCTCTCCGGCTCCAGACTCACGTGCTCCAGCTGGGTGCGGGCGAGTCCGGCCTGGATCTCGCAGTAGCCGCCGGTGTCGGGCTCGGTGAGCCACTGCTGCCAGCTCCGGCCGCCGGGCCCGCGGCCCCACACGAACAGCTTCCGGCCGCGCAGGGTGTCGGTGGAGGTCTGCACGAGCCCGTGGCCGTCGGCGTCCAGGGCGGCGATCCAGCGCCGGCGTCGCTCGGGGACCTCGTAGAAGTAGTCGGCGGCGTAGGTGCTGTTCGGCGGGTAGGTGCGGTCGACACCGTCGTACTCCGGGACGGGGACGCGGCGCAGGCGCTGCTCGTAGCCGAAGTGGTAGGCCTCCTCGGCGGGCGCGAGGACGCGGCAGTCCTCGGGGACGGCGATGTTGGACCACCAGTACGTCGGCGCCGGCCGCTCGTGCGGGTTGCGGATCCGCACGCCGACGTGGAGGAAGTCGGAGCCGTCCGGCAGCCACAGGTCGACCTGGAAGGGCAGGTCGCGCAGCCGCTCCCACTCCCACAGGCGGAGCATCTCCCCGCCGTCCGGGGCGGGGACGCGGGCCGCGTGCACGGGCGAACAGGACAGGGTGGTGTGGCCGGTGGCGCCGATGTTCCACTCGATGCCGCCGGAGAACCAGGCGCCGTTGAGCGCGAAGTTGGCGGGCTGGAACACCGGGTTCACGTACAGCAGTTCGCGGCCGGTGGGCTTGTGGACGAGGGAGGCGATCCGGCCGCCGAAAGCGGGCAGGACGGTGGCGCGCAGCCGGTCGTTCTCGATGACCAGGGCGTCGAGGGGCCGGGGCGCGCGGTCCCGGTCGTAGCCGTCGCGGACCGGGACCGGCAGCAGGCTGTGCAGCGGGGCGTGGCCGATCTGCCGGGCCATGTCGCGCGGCAGGTCCTTCTTGTCGCGGTCCTCGATGCGGTGCATCTCGTCGAGGGGACGCAGGGCGGGCAGCGGGTTGTCGGGGCCGAGGTGCGCGGCCGGCAGCGTGAGTACCTCATGTCGGATCGTCGTCACGATCTCCATGGAAGCCGCCGGACGCCCGCCTGAACAGAGGCCCGCGCCCGCGGTTTTCCGAGGCGCGGTCAGTCGTCCCCGGTCAGCATCTCGCTGGTGAGCGCCCAGCGTTCGTGGTCGCGCCAGGCGCCGTCGATGAAGAGCATCTTCGGGGAGAAGCCCTCCTTGCGGAAGCCGCAGGCGCGGGCGAGGGCGATGGAGGCGGCGTTGCCCGGCTGCACGTTGATCTCCAGCCGGTGCAGCCGCATCGGTCCGAAGGCGTACCGCACGAGCAGGTCCAGCGCCTCACGCATCAGTCCGCGTCCGGCCGCGTGGGCGAAGGCGCCGTAGCCCAGGGCGCCGCAGAGGAAGCCGCCCTCGACGATGTTGTTGATGTTGACGAAGCCGGCGAGGGCGCCGTCCGCCTCCTTCTCGCAGACCAGGAATCCCGCCTTGGCGGGGTCCTCGATCAGGCGCTGCGCGTAGGCGGCGTACGCGGACGGGGTGTCCGGCGGGTACAGCCAGGGGTGGTGCAGGTCCTTGCTCTCCCTGGCCCGCGCGGTGAATTCGGCGCCGTCGTCGTAGGTGAAGTGGCGCAGACCCACGCGGCGGCCTTCGGTGACGTAACGGGAAGCGGTGTGCGGCACCCTGTCACCCTACGACGGCGGCCGGCGACGCGCGCCGGGCGGGGGGATGCGCGGTCCGCCCCCCGCCCGGCGCGTCCGCCGTCAACTCGACGCCGGTTCGCCCGACGTCAGCTCAACGCCGGTTCGTCCAGCGTCAGCGTGCCCGCGTCCGCGTCCAGTTCGGCCGCGACGCCGAAGGGCAGCGTGAGCGCGTCGTCGCAGTGGCCGAAGCCGAACTGCTCGGCCACCGGCACCCCGAGCCCGCCCAGCCGGTCCACGAGCAGGGTCCGCACCTCGTCGTACGGGTCGCACTCCGCCCAGGAGCCCAGCAGCAGCCCGGCGACGCCGTCGAGCAGCCCGGCGCGCAGCAGCTGGGTGAGGTAGCGGTCGAGACGGTAGGTCTCCTCCCCCACGTCCTCCAGGCACAGCAGACCGCCGCGCGCGGAGTCGCGGGTGTGCGGGGTGCCGATGCCGCCGGCGATCAGGGAGAGGCAGCCGCCGAGCGTCACCCCGCGGGCGCGTCCCGGGACCAGCGCGGTACCGCCGGAGCGGACCGTGCGGATCGTGCGGACCGACTCGGGGTCGAACAGGGTGGCCCGCAGGTGCTCCTGGGCGCGGGCGCTCTTGACGAAGTCGACGCCGGCGGCCATCGGCCCGTGCAGGGTGACCAGGCCGAGCCGCACGGCGAACGCCTCGTGCAGCGCGGTGATGTCGCTGAAGCCGACGAGCACCTTGGGTCCGGCGGCGCGCATCGCCTCCCAGTCGAGGGCGTCGACCATGCGCTGTGCGCCGTAGCCGCCGCGCGCGCAGATCACCGCGTCGACGGCCGGGTCGCACCAGGCGTTCTGGAGGTCGGCGGCGCGGTCGGCGTCGGCGCCGGCGAGGTAGCCGAGTGCGCCGTGCCGGTCGAGGACGTGCGGGGCGGTCACGGGGTCGAGGCCCCAGCCGCGCAGCACGTCGAGCCCGGCGGCGAGCCGCTCCTCGGGGATGGGGCCGCTGGGGGCGACCACGGCCACCCGGGCGCCGGGCGCGAGGCGGGGCGGCCGCCGCAGCGGTGTCAGGGTGCTCACGGCGTCAGCTCCAGGGCCGGAATGCCGGGCGCCTTCAGCCCGAACACCTGCGCGTAAAGGGACAGCTCGGCCTCCAGGGCGCGCACCATCGTCTCCGCGCGGCGGAAGCCGTGGCCCTCGCCCTCGAAGGTGAGGTACGCGTGCGGGACGCCCCGGCCGGCCAGCCGGTCCAGGAACCGCTCGCACTGCACGGGCGGGCAGATCACGTCGTCCAGCCCCTGGAGCAGCAGGAAGGGCGCGCGCAGCCGGTCGGCGTGGGTGACGGGCGAGCGCTCCTCGTACCGCTCGGGCACCTCGGCGCGCGGGCCGATCAGCGTCTCCAGGTACTGCGACTCGAAGTCGTGGGTCTCCCCGGTGCCCCAGCCGGTGAGGTCGAGCACCGGGTAGATGATCGTGCCGCAGGCGTAGACGTCGGTGGTGGTGAGGGAGGCGGCGGTGGTCCAGCCGCCGGCGCTGCCGCCGCGCACGGCGAGCCGGGCGGGGTCGGCGGTGCCCTCCTCGGCGAGGGCCCGCGCGACGGCGGCGCAGTCCTCCACGTCGACCTCGCCCCACCGGCCGCGCAGCCGGTTGCGGTAGTCGCGGCCGTACCCGGTGGAGCCGCCGTAGTTGACCTCGGCGACGCCGATGCCGCGCGAGGTGAAGTAGGCGATCTCCAGGTCGAGGACCAGCGGGAAGCGGCCGGTGGGGCCGCCGTGCGCCCAGATCACGTACGGGGGGAGCTCGCCGGCGGGGCCGGCGTGGTCCGGGTTGCGCGGCGGGTACACCTGGGCGTGGATCTCCCGGCCGTCGGGTCCGGTGAAGGTGCGGACCTCGGGCTCCGGGTAGTAGGCGGGGTCCACGGCGTCGCGGTGGGCGGCGCCGATCACGCGGGCCCGTCCGGTGCGGGTGTCCAGCTCCACGACCTCGTGGGAGGTGCGCGGTCCCGCGCCGACGGCGACGATCCGCTCGCCGAGCGCGGCGAGCGTGGGGCCGAACTCGCTCCACGGTCCTGCGGCGTCGACCACCTCGCAGGTCTCCGGGTCGAGCACGCCGAGCCGCTGGGCGCCCTTGCCGTGCAGGACGGCGATCAGCCCGCCGTCCAGCGGGGCGAACCAGCGCTGGCCCAGCTTCCACAGCGGCCCGGCGAACTCCTCGGGGCGCGGGCAGACCGGCTCGCCGTCCCGGTAGAGGTTCCACCAGCCGGTGCGGTCGGAGGCGTACAGCAGGCGGTTGTCGTGGGTCCAGTCGGCCTGCGGGACGGACTCCTCGGGCCCGCCGGCCACGGTGCGGGCGCCGGTCAGCGTGCCGTCCGCGGCGACGTCGGCGACGATCAGCTCGGTGCCGTCCCACGGCATGCGGGGGTGGTCCCAGCCGATCCAGGCGGCGCGGGTGCCGTCGGGCGAGAGCCGCGGCCCGGTGAGGAACCGGTGCCGCTCCCCGGTCAGCTCCCGTACCGCGCCCCGGTCCTCGGCGGCGGACCCGTCGAGCGGGACGGCGGCGAGCACCCGGCGCACGTCGCTCGGGCCGTCGCCGGTGAACTCCTCCAGGACGCACCACACCTCGCCGCGCTCCTGCAGCACGACGGGCTCGGCCCAGCGCAGACCCAGGCCGACCGGCGACACCGGGGTCAGCGGGCGCGGTTCGGCGCCCGGCTCCCAGCGGTAGAGGCGCTGGTCGGGGAAGTGCGCGAACACCACGAGGGGCACGCCGTCGCGCACGGCGCCGGCCCAGGGGTGGCCGCCGTACTCGATGACGCGGCTGCGGACGTTCCACGGGGCGGGCAGGACGGACTCCTCGGTGCCGTCCGCGTGCCGCCGCACCAGGGTGCGCCGGCCCGCCTCGGCGGGCCGGGGCTCGGTCCACCACACCTCGTCCCCGACGAAGCCCACGTACTCGGGGCTGCCGTCGTGGGCCGCGGCCGTCGCCGCGTCGACGGGCGAGGGCCACTCGCCGTACGCCAGGGTCTGCACTGTCTCCCCCACTCGCTCAGGCCGACCGCAGGAACCGGTCGAGCACCTGGACACCGAACTGGAGCGCCTCGACCGGGACGCGCTCGTCCACGCCGTGGAAGAGGGCCTGGTAGTCGAAGCCCTCGGGCAGCTTCAGCGGCGCGAAGCCGTAGCCGGTGATGCCGAGCCGTGCGAACTGCTTCGCGTCCGTGCCGCCGGACATGCAGTACGGCACGGTGTACGCCTCGGGCGCGAACGCCCGCACGGCCTCCCGCATCGCGGCGAACGTCGGGGAGTCCACCGGGGCCTGCAGGGCGATCTCGCGGTGGGCGAACTCCCAGTCCACGTCCGGGCCGGTGAGCCGGTCCATGGTGGCCCGGAACTCCTCCTCGGTGTCCGGCAGGAACCGCCCGTCGACGTGCGCCACGGCCTCGCCGGGGATCACGTTGACCTTGTAGCCGGCGTCGAGCATCGTCGGGTTGCTGCTGTTGCGGACGGTGGCCTCGACCAGCTTGGCGGCCCCGCCGAGCTTGTCCAGCAGGGCGTCCACGTCGGACAGGTCGGTCTCGATGCCGTACACGGCGGCGATCTCGGTCAGCGCCGCGCGCACGGTCGGGGTGAGCCGCAGCGGCCACTCGTGCTCGCCGATGCGGGTGACGGCGGCGGCGAGGCGGGTGACCGCGTTCTCCCGGTTGACCTTGGAGCCGTGTCCGGCCCGGCCGCGGGCGGTGAGCCGCATCCAGCCGGTGCCGCGCTCGCCGGCCCCGATCGGGTAGAACTGCCGGCCCTGCCCGTCGTGGAAGGTGTACGCGCCGGACTCGCTGACGCCCTCGGTGCAGCCCTCGAAGAGGTGCGGGTGCTGGTCCGCCAGGAAGCCGGCGCCGTCCGCGGCGCTGGCCTCCTCGTCGGCGGTGAACGCGATGACGATGTCCCGGCGCGGCCGTACGCCCTCGCGGGCCCAGGACCGCACCACGGAAAGGATCATCGCGTCCATGTTCTTCATGTCGACGGCGCCGCGTCCCCAGACCACGCCGTCGCGGATCTCCCCGGAGAACGGATGCACGCTCCAGTCGGCGGGCTCGGCCGGGACGACGTCCAGGTGGCCGTGGAGCAGCAGCGCGTCGGCCGACGGGTCGGTGCCCTCCAGCCGCGCCACGACGTTGGTCCGGCCCAGGGTGCGCTCCAGCATGACCGGCTCCAGGCCGGCCTCGGCGAGCTTCGCCGCCGCGTACTCGGCGGCGGGACGCTCCTGGCAGTCGCCCCCGCCCCGGTTGGTCGTGTCGATCCTGATGAGGTCGGACGTGAAGGTCACGACCTCGTCCAGGGCGAGCTGGTCAGCCATACTGCTCCTCCACCGCGGCCGAGGCGATCGTGGTGACCGCCTTGAAGGTGCGGATCGCGTCGTACATGGTCTCGCTGGTGTAGATCACCTTGCGCTCGCCGCTCCGGGTCACGCCCGGCACGACGGTGACGGAGGTGGCCAGGTGCTCGGCGTCGAACTCCACCGCCACGGTGAAGGGCCCGCCGCGCACCGGCTCCCGGCGCACCGCCAGCGCGGCCGCCTCCTTGGCCGCCGCCTGGATGTCGGCGGCCGTCCGGGAAGGGGTGCGGCACACCGCCGCGTACCGCGACACATGGTCCTTCACGGCGACCTTCAGCGCCTCGGGCGCGTAGCCGAGGGCGTCCTCGCAGGCCACGTCGTCACCGGTGACGAGGACGACCGGGACGCCGTACTCGGCGGCCACGTGCGCGTTGAGCAGGCCCTCGCTGGCGCGGACGTCGTTGAGCCATACGCCGGTGATGGAGTTGGCGAGGAAGGTGTGCGCGAGGACGCCCTCCATGCCGGCGCCCGCGTGGTAGCCGACGAAGGCGACGCCGTCGACGTCGCCGCGCTGCACGCCCTCCACCATGGACAGCGCCTTGTGGCGGCCGGTGAGCATCTCGGCGCGCTCGTCGAGCCGCTCGAGCAGCAGGTTGCGCATGGTCCAGTGGGCCTCGTTGATCAGCACCTCGTCGGCACCCCCGTCGAAGAAGCCGCGCACGGCGGCGTCCACGTCGGAGGTGAACATCGACCGGCACCGCTCCCACTGCGGTGTCCCCGGCAGGACGTCGGCCGGCCAGGTGACGCCGGTGGCGCCCTCCATGTCGGCGCTGATGAGGATCTTCATGGCGCACACGCTACGTGCTCCCCCGCCGCTCCGGCCACCCTGTGGATAACTCTCACCGGTCCAGACCACTGACACCCTCCGCGCGCCCCGGCCCGCCCGTCCGACCTGCGGGGATGCCCGGCCGGACCTACCGTGAACGGGACGAGCGCCCGCCACGGAGCACAGGAGCGTCGTATGCCGCAGACCCGGAACCCCCTGGACGGAAGGACCGCCGTCGTCACCGGGGCGGCGCGCGGCCTGGGCGCCGCGCTGGCCCGCGAACTGTCCTCGCGCGGCATGAAGGTGGCGCTGCTCGGGCGGGAGGAGCGGACGCTGCGGCAGGTGCGGGACGAACTGCCCGGCGAGGGCGGCTGCTGGGAGGTCGACGTCACGGACGACGAGTGCCTGGCGGCGGCCGGCGCGGACATCCGGGCGCGTCTCGGGCCGCCGTCCGTCGTGGTCGCCAACGCGGGGGTCGCCGAGGGCGGGCCGTTCGCCGAGTCCGACCCGGCGGTGTGGCGGCGGGTGATCGAGGTGAATCTGATCGGCAGCGCGGCCACCGCCCGCACGTTCGTCGGCGACCTGACCGCCACCGGCGGCTGTTTCCTCCAGGTGGCCTCGCTGGCGTCGATCGGCGCGGCGCCGATGATGAGCGCGTACTGCGCGTCCAAGGCGGGCGTCGAGTCGTTCGCGCACTCCCTGCGCGCGGAGCTGGCGCACCGTCAGGTGGCCGTGTGCATCGCCTACATCAACTGGACCGACACCGACATGATCCGCGGCGTCGACGAGCACGCGGTGCTGCGGGAGCTGCGCGGCCACATGCCGCCGCCCGCGCGGAAGGTGTACCCGGTGGAGCATGTGGCTCAGCGGCTGGCGGAGGCGGTACGGCGGCGGCGCCCGTCGGTGTACGTGCCCGGGTGGCTGCGCGCGACCCAGCTGGTGAGGGGGGCGATGCCGCCGGTGGTGACGGCGCTGTCCCGGCGTGAACTGCCGCGGCTGGCCGAGGCCGCGCCGTTCGAGGCGACCGGGCTGCTGGGCGCCGGCGGCCTCGCGGACCAGGCCGCCGCCCGCAGCCGCCGGACGTCCTGACCGGGCCGCCCCCTCCTCGCGCCTCTCCATGAGACTCCTCAACGACGTGCGCGCACACCACCGTTGAGCGCTGTCACGTGTGCGCGGCCCACATTGTGGCCGGATCCGGCCCGGATCACACTGCCGGTTACCGCTCAGCGCACAGTGATCACCCGTGACGGATCGTGCCGCTGGCGTCGTCCGCCGTCGCACCGAGGAGCCGTACGGTCATGCGTAGACCCCTTGTCCTGTCCGCCGCCGTGGCCCTGCTGGCCACCGCCCTCACCGCCGGCTGCTCCAGCCCGGGCAGCGGCGCCGCCTCCGGCGCCGAGGAGGTGAAGGTCGCCCTCATCACCTCCACCAGCGGCCCCCTGGCCTCGTACGGCGAGCAGTATCTGCGCGGCTTCGAGGCCGGCCTCGACCACGCGACCGACGGCACCGGCGCCGTCGACGGCGTCGAGATCACCGTACTGAAGGACGACGACGGCGGCGATCCGGCCAAGGGTGTCTCCCTGGCCAAGAAGCGCATCGGAGAGGGCGTGCCGATCATCGCGGGCACCGCCGTCTCCGGTGTGGCCACGCAGATCGCGCCGGTCGCCGCCCAGAACAAGACCCTCTACATCAGCGGGCCCGCCGCCACCGACGCGCTGACCGGCGTCAACCGCTACACCTTCCGCTCCGGCCGGCAGACCTACCAGGACGTGCTGACCGCCAAGAACATCCTGGGCGGCTCGCAGGGCAAGAAGGTCGTGGTGCTCGCCCAGGACAACGCCTTCGGCCAGGCCAACGCCGCCGCCGTGAAGGCCGTGCTCGGCACCGGCGGCACCACGGTGAGCGAGGTGCTCGCCCCGCCCGCCGCGACGGACCTGACCCCCGTGGCGAGCAAGGTGAAGGCGGCCCGCCCGGACATGGTGTTCGTCGCCTGGGCCGGGGACACCGCCCGGTCGATGTGGGCCACTCTCGACCAGCAGGGCGTCCTCGACGCCGCCACCGTAGTCACCGGCCTGGACAGCAGGGCGAGTTACCCGGTCTTCGGCAAGGCACGCGAGAAGGTCACGTTGCTCGCCCACTACGTGCCGGGCGCGGCCGAGACCCCGGAGGCCAAGGCGATGCGGACGTACTTCGCGGCGAAGAAGTGGCAGGAGGACCTGTTCACCCCGGACGGGTTCAACGCGGCGCAGATGGTCGTCGAGGCGGTCCGGGCCGGCGGCGCCGAGGGCGACACCGATGCCATGGTGAAGGCGCTGGAGGGCTTCTCGTTCTCCGGCGTGAAGGGGCCGAACACGGTGCGGGCCGCGGACCACGCGCTGCTCCAGCCCACGTTCCAGGCCCGGTTCACCGGCGAGGGCGTGCCGCGGGTGGCGCGGACCTTCCCCGCCGGGCAGGTCGCCCCCGCCGAGTCGGGGATCGGCTGACGGATGACCCCCGTACTGCAACTCGACCGTCTGAGCTGGTCGGTAGGTGGAGCGCACATCATCGACGGCGTGTCGCTCGCCGTGCGCGAGGGCGAACTCCTCGCCGTGATCGGCCCCAACGGGGCGGGCAAGACGTCCCTGTTCAACCTGGTCACCGGGCTGACCCGGCCGACCGGCGGCGCCGTCCTGCTCGACGGCCACGACATCACCTCCCTGCCCCCGCACCGCCGGGTGCGCCGGGGCATCGGGCGGACCTTCCAGTCGTCCTCGGTGTTCCCGACCATGACGGTCGCCGAGCACGTCGAGCTGGCCGCCCGGTCCGCCGGGGTGCGCCGGGTCGGCGCGGCGGACGTCGCCGGCGTGCTGGAGCGGGTCCGGCTGGCGCACCGCGCCGGGGACCTCGCGGCCGGGCTCTCGCACGGCGACAAGCGCAAGCTGGAGCTGGCGATGCTGCTCGCGCCCACCCTCGGCGCGGGCACGGCCGGGGCGCGGCTGATGCTGCTGGACGAGCCGATGGCCGGGGTGGCCTCGGAGGAGACCGGCGAACTCACCGACTTGATCAGGTCGTTGCACCGCGACGAGGGCCGCACGGTGCTGCTGGTCGAGCACCACATGGACGTGGTCCTGGGCCTCGCCGACCGGGTCGCCGTGATGCACCACGGGCGGCTGCTCGCCGCCGCGAGCCCCGCCGAGGTGATGGCGGACGCCACCGTCCAGCAGGCCTATCTGGGAGACGAGCTGTGACCGCGCCACCGATCCTGCGCGTCGAGGGCCTCGACGTGGACATCGCCGGGTCCCGCATCCTCACCGGCGTCACCTTCGACGTCCCCGCCTCCGGGGTGACCGCCCTGCTGGGCCGCAACGGCGTCGGCAAGACGACGACGATCCGGGCGGTGCTGGGGCTGCTGCCCGACGGCGGCCGGGTCACCGCGGGCCGCGTCACCTTCGCCGGCGACGACATCACCCGTGAGCCCACCCACCGCACGGTGCGCCGCGGCATCGGCTACGCCCCCGAGGACCGCGGGGTGTTCGCCGGGCTCACCGTCGCCGAGAACCTCGCCCTCGCCGAACGCCCGGGCCACGAGCACCGCTACGACCTGGTGCACGACCTGTTCCCGGAACTCGCCGCCCGCCGCGGCCAGCGCGCCGGCACCCTGTCCGGCGGCCAGCAGCAGATGGTCGCCCTCGCCCGGACGCTGCTCAACGACAACACCCTCGTCGTCGTCGACGAACCCACCAAGGGGCTCGCGCCGCGTGTCGTCACCGAGGCCGCCGAGGTGCTCGAACGGGCCGCCGAGCGGGTGCCGTTGCTGCTGGTCGAGCAGAACCTCGCCGTGGTGCGCCGGCTGGCGCGCAGCGCGGTGGTGCTGGACGTCGGCCGGGTGGTGCACACCGGCGACGCCCGCGACCTGCTCGCCGACACCGCCCGTACGACCGCGCTGCTGGGTGTCGGCAGCCGCCCGGACCACGGAGCCGCCTGATGGACACCCTCGTCCTGCTCACCCTGACCGGACTGGGCCTGGGGGCCCTGTACTTCCTCATCGCGTCCGGACTCGCCCTGATCTTCGGGCTGATGGACGTGCTGAACTTCGCGCACGGCGCGTTCCTCACCGTCTCCGTCTACGCCGCCTGGCGTACCGCCGAAACGGTCGGCGGGGCGCCGGGGCTGCTGCTCGCCGCCGTCGTCGGCACCCTCACCGGGCTGCTGCTGGCGGCCGTGGTCGAACTGGTGCTGATCCGGCGGCTGTACGGCCGGGTCAAGGAGCAGATCCTGGTGACCGTCGGGCTGTCGCTGGCCGTCCCGGCGCTGGTGCAGACGGTCTGGGGCGCCGACGCCCGGCCCTTCCCGGTGCCCGACGCGCTCGCCGGCACCGTGGGCGTCCTCGGCGCGCGCGTGCCGGTGAACCGGTTCCTGCTGATCGCGGTGGCGCTGCTGGTGCTCGCCGGCATCCGTCTCTTCCTGTCCCGCACCCGCTACGGGCTGATCGTCCGCGCCGGGGTCGAGGACCGGGCGATGGTCACGGCGCTCGGCATCGACGTCACCCGCGCCTTCACCCTGGTGTTCGCGCTCGGTGGCGCCCTCGCGGGCCTGGCCGGCGTGCTCGGCGGCCTCTACTTCGGCTCGCTCTCCCCGCATCAGGGGACCTCACTGCTGGTGTTCGCGTTCGTCGTGGTGATCATCGGCGGTCTCGTCTCCATCACCAGCGTCGCCCTGTCCGCGCTCACGGTGGGTCTGGTGCAGCAGTACGCCAACTACTACGCGGGCGGCTACGGCGACCTGGCCGTCGTGGTCCTGCTGGCGGCCGTGGTGCTGTCCCGGCCGGCCGCCGGGGCCGGTTCGCCGCCGGCGCGGCTGCGCCGCGCGCTCACCGCACTCCGTACCCGATCCGCAGGAGGCACGGCATGACCGCCACCCGCACCCCCCGGGCCACCCCCGCCGCACCGGCACCAGCCGCCCAGGACGCGCCGGGGTCGAAGGCGGGGCTGCTGCGCCGGCTGCGTCCGGCGACCGTCCCGGTGGCGGTGCTGCTGGTCCTCGCGCTGCTGCCGTACTCGGCGCTGGACATCCCGGTGCTGCTCGACGGGCCGGTCAACTCGCCGGGCTCGCTGCAGCTGTTCGCGCTGTGCCTGGTCTTCGGCGCGCTCGCGCTCGGCTACGACTTGATGTTCGGCCGCACCGGGCTGCTGTCCTTCGGGCACGCCCTGTACATCGCCGGCGGCAGCTACGGCACCCAGCTCGCGATGACCGAGCTGGGCCTGGGTCTGGGGCCCGCCGCGCTGCTCACCCTGGTGCTCGGGGCGCTGGCCGCGCTCGTCCTGGGCGCCGTGTCGCTGCGCACGCTCGCGCTCGGCAGCGTGGGGTTCGCGATGGTCACCCTGGCCTTCGCGCAGGCGGGCTCCATCTACGTGGAGCGCAACCCGGGCGGCCTCACCGGCGGCGAGGAAGGGCTGCCGCTGTACGTCGAGGGGATGCCGGACGCCCTGGTCGGGGTGCAGAACACGGTGAACGTGTACTGGCTGGCGCTCGCCTACCTGGTCCTGGTGGCGGCCGTGGTGTGGACGGTGACCGCGCGCCCGGCCGGCCGGGTCTGGCAGGCGATCCGGGACAACGAGCAGCGGGTGGCCGTCCTCGGACGCAGCCCGTTCGCCCACAAGCTCGGCGCGTTCGTGCTGGCCTCGTCCCTGGCCGTGCTCGGCGGTGTGCTGCACCTGCTGGTCACCGCGGGCGCCACCCCGCACACCTCGACGCCCGAGTTCACCCTCACCCTGCTGGTGATGGTGGTGCTCGGCGGCAGCGGCACCCGCTGGGGGCCGGTCGTGGGCGGGGTGCTGTTCACCTACCTCGACCAGCGGCTCGGCGGCTGGGACCTGGGGGTGGAACCGATGCTGATCCTGGGCAGTCTCTTCGTCCTCGCCGTCTACCTTGCTCCCGGCGGCCTCACCGCCCCGGTCCGAAGGAGAAGCGCATGACCACGTCCGGGTCCGCCCTCGCGCGGAGTCTGACCGTCCCGGTCCGGGGCGGCCGGCTCGCCGTCACCCACTGGCCGGGCGACGGGCCGCCCGTCGTCGCCCTGCACGGCATCACCGCCAACTCGCTCGCCTTCGCCGCCCTGGCCGACGCGCTGCCCGGCGTCGACCTGTACGCCCCCGACCTGCGGGGCCGGGCCGGGAGCGCGGACCTGCCGGGACCGTACGGGCTGGGCGCGCACGTCGAGGACACCGTGGCGCTGCTCGACCATGTGGGGCTCGCGCACGTGGTGCTGGTGGGCCACTCGATGGGGGCGTTCGTCGCCGCGCTGGCCGCCGCACGCCATCCGGACCGCTTCCCGCGCGTGGTGCTGGTCGACGGCGGGCTGGGCTTCCCGCCGCCCGCGGGCACGGACATCGACGCGCTGCTGAAGGCGGTGATCGGCCCGGCGATGGACCGGCTGTCGAGGACGTTCGCCAGTACGGAGGACTATCTGGCGTTCTTCCGCGCCCACCCGGCGCTCGGCCCGCACTGGGGTCCGCACGTGACCGGCTACGTGACACGGGACCTGACGGGCCGGGCGCCGGAGCTGCGCAGCAGCTGTGTGCTGGACGCGGTGCGCGCGGACGGCGCGGACGTGCTCGGTGACGCGGAGACGCTGGCCGCCGTGCACCGGCCGCGGGTGCGGGGCGAACTGCTGTGGGCGGAGCGGGGGTTGCTCGACGAGCCGCGGGCGCTGTACGACGCGGAGCGGGTCGCCGCGGCGGCCCTGGATCCGGCGCGCATGCCGGCCCGCAGGATCGACGGCACCAACCACTACTCGGTGCTCTTTCCGCCGGCCGTCGACGAGGTCGCCTCGGCCGTGCGCGGCGCTCTGGCCGGGGGGTGACGGGGTGGTGGGCCGGAGCCGCGGAGGGGGGCGGCTCCGCCCCACCGGTACCGGGGGTGGTGCGGTCAGTCCTCGTGTCCGAGCTGGAGGTCGCGCTCGGTGCGGCCCCCGCCGGCCACCTGGAGCACGGTGGCGACCGGCGGATAGCCGGCGGCGATGACCGTGTACTCGCCGGAGGACAGGTCGACGAACCGGAAGGTGCCGTCGGGGCCGGTGGTGAGGGTGTCGACGACGTTGCCCGCCGCGTCCAGCAGCGTGACCCGCGCGTCCTCCACGGGCCGTCCGCCGCCGGCCCGCACGGTGCCGCGCAGCACTGCCCCGCCCGCCAGTTCCACGTCCTGCCGGGTCTCGCGGGCGGCCTGCACGGTGACCGGCAGGGCCGCCGGGCGGAAGGCGGGGGCGCTGGCGGCGAGGGTGTACTCGCCCGCGACCAGTTCGGTGATGACGTAGCCGCCCTCGCGCCCGCTGCGGGTGCTGGCGACGACCTCGCCGTGCACGTTGGTGAGGGTGACGGCGGCGTCCCGTACGGGGGTGCCGTCGGCGGTGAGGACGCTGCCCGCGAGCCGGCCGGCGCCGCCGAGGACGACGTCGAGCTCGACCGGCCGCTCGCCGACCGTCACGGAGACCGCCTGCGGCTGGTGCCCGCCCGCGGCGGCGATCAGGACGTACGAGCCGGGTCCGGGGGTGGCCAGCGCGTACCGCCCGTCGGCGCCGCTCGCGCCGCGTCCGGTCTGCTGTCCCTGGACGTCGATGAGGGTGAGCGCCGCGCGGGGCACGGGGGTGCCGTCGGGGTGCTGGACGGTGCCGCAGACGGGGATGCCGCCGCTCTGCGGGGAGCGCGCCGGGGGCACGCGCGTCTCGAAGTGCGGTGCTTCCTGGGCCGGGTCGGCGGTGGGGGTGTGGTGGGACACCAGTGGTTTCTCCTTGAGGAAGAAGGCGATGAGCAGGCCGAGGACGAGCACCGGCACGAGGTACAGGAAGATGCGCGGCATGGCGTCCGCGTAGGCCTGGACGTAGGCGTCGCGCAGCTCGGGCGGCAGGGCGTGCACGAGCTGGGGGGTGATCGACTCCGCGTCGGCCGGCGCCCCGGCGGCGTCGGCCGGGAGTCTCTCGGCGAGCGCGTCGGTGAGCCGGTCGGCGAACAGGGTGCCGAAGACGGCGGCGCCGACGCTGCCGCCGATCTGCCGGAAGTAGTTGTTGGCGCTGGTGGCGGTGCCGAGGTCCGCGGGGCGCACGGAGTTCTGCACGGCGAGGACGAGAACCGGCATCACCATGCCGATGCCCGCGCCGAGGACGAACATCCAGACGCTGTAGTGCAGCCGGGGCGTGCCGGTCTCCAGGCGGGACAGCAGCCACATGCCGACGACGGACAGGGCGGCGCCGACGACGGGGTGACTGCGGTAGCGGCCGGTGCGGCTGATCATCTGCCCGGAGACGACGGACGCGCCGACGATGCCGCCCATCATCGGCAGCATCAGCAGCCCGGACTCGGTCGCCGAGGCCCCGTCGACCATCTGGAGGTAGGTGGGCAGATAGCTGGCGGCGCCGAACAGGGCGACGCCGATGACCAGGCCCACCAGTCCGGTGACGTTGAAGACGGAGTCGCGGAACAGCCGCAGCGGGATGAGGGGTTCGACGGCGAAGCGCTCGACGACCAGGAACGCGGCGGTGGCCGCGAGGGCGCCCGCGCCGAGGCCGAGGACGACGCGGGAGTCCCAGGCGTACTCGGTGCCGCCCCAGCTGGTGAGCAGGACCAGGCAGGTGGAGGCGGCGGTCAGCAGCAGCGTGCCGAGCACGTCGAAGCGGCGCCGTCCGGTCGGCTTCGGCAGTTTCAGCACCAGGGCGACGACGACCATGGTGACCAGGCCGAAGGGCACGTTGACGTAGAAGCACCAGCGCCAGGAGAGGTGGTCGGTGAAGTAACCGCCGAGCAGCGGCCCGGCGACCGAGGCGAGTCCGAAGGCGGCGCCGATCAGGCCCATGAAGCGGCCGCGCTGCCGTGCGGGCACGATGTCCGCCATGATCGCCTGGACGCCGATCATCAGGCCGCCCGCGCCGACGCCCTGCACGGCGCGGTAGGCGATGAGCTGGTCCATCGTCGTGGCCCGGCCGGCCAGCGCGGAGCCCACCACGAAGACGAGGATGGCGAACTGGAAGACGCCCTTGCGGCCGAGCTGGTCGCCGAGCTTGCCGTACACCGGCAGTCCGACGGTGGCCGTGAGCAGGTAGGCGGTGATGGCCCAGGACATCTTGTCCAGGCCGTGCAGCTCGCCGACGATCTTCGGCAGCGCGGTGGCGACGATCATCTGCTCGAGCGCGGCGAGCAGCAGCGCCAGCATCAGCGCGAGGAAGACGAGCCGGACCCGGCCGGGGCTCAGGGCCGGTCCGCTCTCCCGGGCCGGGGGCGGAGTGCCGTCCCCGGCCGGTGGCACCGGGGGTGGCGGCCCCCCGGCCGTCGGAGCCGTGACCGGCTCGTCCTGCGTCAGAGTGATCCCGCCCACGTGCCGCTCCCCTCGTCGCACTGCTGGACAATTCCCGCGTAAAAGCGACAACTACGAGCAAGCGCGACGAGTTACGGCACAGAGTCGGTCCGCCGAGAGATCACCCGAACCGGTGACGGAGGCGCCAACTCCATTTCAGGCGAACGAAGTTGGCGTGATCGCGTCTACTGCTTGCCGACCTCGGCGTCCAGCCGGGCCAGCACGGCGTCGTAGATGCGGGCGAGGCCCTTGGGGGCGAAGGTGCGCTCGAAGAAGCCGCCGATGCCGCCGGCGCCGTTCCACACGCTGGTCACGACGACCCGGGCGCGGCCTTCACCGGCCGGGGTGACCCGCCAGGTGGTGACCATGGAGGAGTTGCGGTCCTTCTCGACCAGCTCGCCGTCGGTGGGCTCGGTGACCTCCAGGAGGCAGTCGCGCACGCGCTTGCTGGTGGCCTGGAGCTTCCAGTGCACGAGGGTGCCCTCGCCGTCGCCGCCCTCACGGACCTCGTACTCGCTGAACTGTTCGGGCAGCAGCTTGGCGCGGGTGCCGCTGTAGTCGGCGAGGGCGTCGAACGCCGTGTCCGCGTCCGCCGCGACGATCCGCTCCGTAGTGGCCTCGACCTGCGCCATCGCATTCCTCCAGGGCTGCATCTCTCCAGGGTCGGGGCACAGCCAACCACCCCCGCGCCCGCCGCCCAAATCGAGGTTCCGGAAGTGACCGAAGATGTCGCTCGCACGATCAAGGGAACATGTGTTCTATTCTGTGCGGCAGCGACACCGAGGAGGCGTCATGCGCTGGGAGAACCTCTCACCGGACTCCGAACACAGCCGTGCCGACGCCGCGCTGTTCGGCGCGGACGCGGTCACGACCCGCACCTTCGACACGCCCGAGTTCCGCGGCATCACCTTCCACGAGATCCGGGCCCGCTCCGTCGTCAACCGGGTGCCGGGCGCCTCCCGCATGCCGTTCGAATGGACGGTCAACCCCTACCGGGGCTGCACCCACGCCTGCGTCTACTGCTTCGCCCGCAAGACCCACAGCTATCTCGACCTCGACACGGGGCTCGGCTTCGACAGCCAGATCGTGGTCAAGGTGAACGCGCCCGAACTGCTGCGCCACCGGCTGGCCTCCCGTTCCTGGCGCGGCGAGCACATAGCCATGGGCACCAACGTCGACTGCTACCAGCGGGCGGAGGGCCGCTACCGGCTGATGCCCGGCATCATCGAGGCGCTGCGCGACCACGCCAACCCCTTCTCGATCCTGACCAAGGGCACGCTGATCCTGCGCGACCTGCCCCTGCTGCGGCAGGCCGCCGACGTGACCGACGTCGGGATCTCGGTGTCGGTGGGCTTCACCGACGAGGAGCTGTGGCGCACGGTCGAGCCGGGCACCCCGGCGCCCGAGCGGCGGCTGGACGTGGTGCGCGCCTTCACGGACGCCGGCATCGGCTGCGGGGTGCTGATGGCGCCGGTGATCCCGTTCCTGGGCGACCGGCCGGAGCAGCTGAGGGCGACCGTGCGGGCCGTCGCGGCCTCGGGCGCCACCTCGGTCACGCCGCTGGTGCTGCATCTGCGGCCCGGCGCCCGCGAGTGGTTCATGTCCTGGCTGGCCCGCCACCACCCGCACCTGGTGGCCCGCTACGAGCGGCTGTACGCGGAGGGCGCCTACGCGCCCCGCTGGTACCAGCGCCGGATCACGCGTCAGGTGCACGACCTGGCCCGGGAGTACGGCATCGGCCCGGCCCGCGCGGACACCCCGCGCCGGACACCGGTCCCGGCGCCGGAGGAACCGGAGGTAGGTCTGCCGACCCAGCTGACGCTGCTCTGAGGGCATCCGGGCGCATCCGGCGGCCCGATTGGGTCAACAACCGGCGTATCGCGTTCAGCTTCGGCGCCACACCGGGACGATGCCGCGTGAACCGTGAGCCTCGCGGTCCGCTCCAGCTCGTCCTGGGAGAACCATGAAGAAACGCGCAGCCGTGCTGTGCGGCGCCGCCGCCGTCGTCGTCGCCTCGGGCCTCACGGCCGTGCCCGCCGAGGCCGGCGCCCCGCACGCCCCGGAGACGTTCCGCGCCACCGCGCCCGCCTGGAAGAAGTGCGGCACCGACGACTACCCGACGCTCCAGTGCGCGTCCGTCGAGGTGCCGCTGGACCACGCCGAGCCCTCCGGGCGCACCATCACGCTGGCGCTGTCGCGCATCCCGCACACCGCGAAGAAGTACCAGGGCCCGCTGCTGGTGAACCCGGGCGGGCCGGGCGGCAGCGGACTGACGCTCGCCGGGTTCGTGGCCGCGTCGCTGCCGAAGCGGGTCGCCGCCGAGTACGACGTCATCGGCTTCGACCCGCGCGGCGTCGGCGACAGCCGCCCGGCGCTGGACTGCGCGCCCGGCCACTTCGACGCCGTACGGCCCGACCCGGTGCCCACCTCCCCCGAGGTGGAGCGGGCCAACCTGGACCGGGCGAAGTCCTTCGCCGAGGCGTGCGGGCGCAAGTACGGGGACCTGCTGCCGCACATGACCACCACGGCCGCCGCGCGCGACCTGGACGTGATCCGGCAGGCGCTGGGCGCGGAGCGGATCAACTACTTCGGCTACTCCTACGGCACCTACCTCGGCACCGTGTACGCCAAGCTGTACCCGCAGCGGGTGCGGCGGCTGGTGCTCGACTCCGTGGTCGACCCCACCGGCGTCTGGTACGACTCCAACCTCGACCAGAACCAGGCGTTCAACGCCCGCCACCGCGCCTTCATGGACTGGGTGGCCAAGAACGACGCGACCTACCGTCTGGGCACCGACGCGGAGAAGATCGAGGCCGCCTGGTACGCGATGCGCTCCGCGCTGAAGGAGAAGCCGGCCGGCGGGAAGGTCGGCCCGGCGGAGCTGGAGGACACCTTCGTCCCGGGCGGCTACTACAACGGCTACTGGCCCTACCTGGCCGAGGCGTTCGCCGCGTACGTCAACGACAAGGACGGCGGGCCGCTGGTCGAGGCGTACGAGAACTTCGGCGCGACCGACGTCGCCGGGGACAACGGCTACAGCGTCTACACGGCGGTCGAGTGCCGGGACGCCCCCTGGCCGCGGGACTGGGCGCAGTGGCGCAAGGACAACTGGGAGATGTACGAGCGGGCGCCGTTCATGTCGTGGAACAACGCCTGGTACAACGCGCCGTGCGCGTACTGGCCGGTCGAGGCGCGGCGGCCGGAGCGGATCAACACCACGGGCCAGGTGCCGCCCGCGCTGCTGTTCCAGGCCACGGACGACGCGGCCACCCCGTACCAGGGCGCCGTCACCGTGCACCGCCGGCTGGAGCGGTCGAGCCTGGTGGTCGAGTCGGGCGGCGGCAACCACGGCATCACGCTGAGCGGCAACGCCTGCCTGGACCGGCACCTTGCGGCCTATCTGGCGAACGGCACGGTGCCGCGCGGCAGTCACGGGGACGCCGACGCGGTGTGCGCGGCGCTGCCCGACCCGAAGCCGCTGACGTCGAAGGCGGCCCCGGGCACGGCCCGCGGCTCGGTCCTCCACGGGCTGCTCGGCTCCCGCATCTGACCCGCCCGCAACTCGGGGGCGGACGCGCGGCACGGTGGGCCATGATGATCCGCATGACCCACCTGACCCGCATTCCCGCCCCCGACGGAGTGGCCCCCGCGGCCCAGTACGCGCACGTGGTGACGGGCGCTGGCCGTCTCGTCGCCGTCTCCGGCCAGCTCGCCCTGGACGAGGACGGCGGGCTCGTCGGCGAGGGCGACGCCGGGGCGCAGGCCCGCCAGGTCTTCGAGAACCTCCGGCGCTGCCTGGCCGCGGCCGGCGCGACCTTCGACGACGTCGTGAAGCTGACCTACTTCGTCACGGACATGGCCCACATGCCGGCCGTCCGCGCGGCGCGCGCCGCCCACCTCCCCGACGACCGCCTCCCGGCGTCCTCCGCCGTCCAGGTCGCCGCCCTGGTCCGCCCGGAGTTCCTCCTGGAGGTCGAGGCGCTCGCGGTGGTCGCGGCATGACCGGGCTCCGGATCCGCCCCATGACCGCCGGCGACAGCGACGAGGTCGCCGCGATGCGGGTGCGCGGGTGGCGGCACGCCTACCGGGGGCTGATGCCGCAGACGTACCTCGACGGGATGGACGTCGCGGCGGAGGCCGAGCGCCAGCGGGCCCGGCTCGCGGCCGGGGACGGCAGCGTGGTGAACCTGGTCGCCGAGGCGGAGGACGGCACGCTCGCCGGGTGGGCGGCGTACGGGCCGTACCGGGACGGCGAGGTGCGCACGGGCGACGGCGAGCTGTACGCCCTGTACCTGCCGCCCGAGCGCATCGGCCAGGGCGTGGGCCGCACCCTGCTGACCGAGGTGACCGCCCGCTGCACGGTCGCCGGGCACCCCCGGATGCTCCTGTGGGTGCTCAAGGAGAACGCCCGCGCGCGCCGCTTCTACGAGGCCGCGGGCTTCGCGCCGGACGGCGCGGAGGAGCCGTTCGAGGTGGCGGGGGCCGTGGTCCCGGAGGTCCGGTACGTACGGCCCCTGACGGGCTGACCCGCGAACAGGGGCGGCCGACGGCCAGGTGACGGCTCGTCACCGCGTCACCGCTGCCCCGGGATCCTGCCCCGCGCGCTTCCCTGGCGCGGGATGCGGGCCAGGGCGTGCACCGCCGCCTCCGCCAGCGCCGGGTGGGCCAGGGCCTCGTTCAGTACCGGTTCCGCCCGGGGGTCGCCGAGGTCGCCCAGGCCCTCCACGCACGCGAGCGCGACCCGGCGGTAGGGGTCGTGCGGGCGCAGGCGGCGGCGGAGGGTGGTGATCAGGGCCGGGACCGCCTCGGGGGCGCGCAGGTCGGCGAGGAGGCGGACCGGGTGCAGGGCGTAGGCGACGCGGAGTTCGTTGGTGGCGAGGGCGGCGGCGGCGCGGGCGGTGCGCGGGTCGCGGAGGCGGGCCAGGGCGTGCGCGGCGGCGGCGCAGCGCGGCGGGTCGCGGTGGTTGAGGAGGAGCACCAGCGTCTCGAAGGCCCGCCGGTCGCCCGCCGTGCCCAGCCGGAACGCGGCCAGTTCCCGCGCCCACAGCGGCTGTCCGGGGGCGGTGAGGACGCCGGCCAGGAGGTCGTGGTCGTCCGTGGCGGCCAGCCGCTCGAACGCGGCCGTGCCGCCGGACTCCGTCCGTAAGCGCTCCGTGAGCGTTCGCAACTCTTCGTCCATGCGACGAGGTTAGGTCGATCACACGAGGCGCGGGAGCCACCTCACAAATCCAGGGGCTGGCGCGCTCGTTACCGGCGAGTTAAGCTCAGACGAGCGAGTTACCCACTCGCACCCTCCTCACGGCGGTCTGGTGACGCGGCCGTCGTGAGTCGCAGTCGGTTCGGTGCCCCCGTGTACCGCAGTACGGCTCGGCCCCGGGACAGGGCCGGTCGGATCCACCGCCGTTCGCCGGCGGTCCGGGCGTGTGCGCTCGCAGCCCGGCTCACACCCGCATCCCGCACGCACCCGGTGCGCCCTCCGGCGCACCCGGGCGCTGCTTTCGTCGTCACCCTCATTCCTGGAGTCCCGCGATGGCCACTCCCCTGTCCGACACCCCCTTGTCCCCGCTCCGCACCGTCGCCGTGGTCGGCCTCGGCACGATGGGCACCGGCATCGCCGAGGTCCTGGCCGCGGCCGGCCGCGACGTGATCGGCATCGACGTCAGCGAGGCCCAGGCGGCGAAGTGCGTCGCCGCCCTGGAGGCCTCCACCGCCCGTGCCGTCGAGCGCGGCCGGCTGACCGGGCCGCAGCGCGAGGAGCTCCTCGCCCGCGTCACCACCGGCACCGATCTGTCGGCCGCGGCGGCCGCCGACCTGGTGATCGAGGTCGCCCCGGAGTCGTACGAGATCAAGCAGCAGATCTTCCGGGAGCTGGACGGCGTGGTGCGGCCTCAGACCGTCCTGGCCACCGGCACCAACGCGCTGTCCGTGACCCGGCTGGCCGCCGACTCGGCCCACCCGGAGCGTGTGCTCGGCATGCACTTCTTCAACCCGGCGCCCGCGATGAAGCTGGTCGAGGTGGTCTCCAGCGTGCTGACCGCGCCCGCCGCCGTCACCGCCGTCACGGACCTCGCGCTGGACCTGGGCAAGGAGCCGGTGGCCGTGGGCGACCGGCCCGGTTTCGTCGCCGACGGGCTGCTGTTCGGCTACCTCAACCAGGCCGCCGCGATGTACGAGGCGCGGTACGCCTCCCGCGAGGACATCGACGCGGCGATGCGGCTGGGCTGCGGCCTGCCGATGGGCCCGCTGGCGCTGCTGGACCTGATCGGCGTGGACACCGCGCGCAGGGTCCTGGACGCCATGTACGCCGCCTCCCGCGACCGGCTGCACGCCCCCGCGCCGATCCTCAAGCAGCTCAGCGAGGCGGGCCTGACCGGCCGCAAGGCGGGACGCGGCTTCTACACCTACGAGGCGCCCGGCAGCGGCACGGTCGTGGAGGACGCCCTCACCCCGCGCGAGGACGGCCCCTCGGCCGCCGGCCGCCCGGTGCGCTCGGTGGGTGTGGCCGGTTCGGGCACGATGGCGTCCGGGATCGCCGAGGTCTTCGCCAAGGCGGGCTTCGAGGTCGTGCTGGCCGCCCGCACCGAGGAGAAGGCGCAGGCGGCGAAGGCCCGCATCGGCAGGTCGCTGTCCCGCTCGGTCGACCGGGGCCGGATGACCGCCGAGGCGGCCGCGGGCACCCTCGACCTGATCCGCCCGACCGGCACCTACGACGACTTCGCCGACGTGGACCTCGCCGTCGAGGCGGTCGCCGAGGACCTGGAGGTCAAGCGGCAGCTGTTCGCCACGCTGGACAAGGTCTGCAAGCCGGGCGCGGTGCTCGCCACCACCACCTCCTCCCTCCCGGTCGTCGCCTGCGCCCGCGCCACCTCGCGCCCGCAGGACGTGATCGGCATGCACTTCTTCAACCCGGCTCCGGCGATGAAGCTGGTCGAGGTGGTGCGCACGGTGCTGACCGCCGACGACGTCCACGCCACCGTGCGCGAGGTGTGCGCGAAGGTCCGCAAGCACGCCGTGGACTGCGGCGACCGGGCCGGGTTCATCGTCAACGCGCTGCTGTTCCCCTACCTGAACAACGCGGTGAAGATGGTGCAGGAGCACTACGCCACCCTGGACGACATCGACGCGGCGATGAAGCTGGGCGGCGGCTACCCGATGGGCCCGTTCGAGCTGCTGGACGTCGTGGGGCTGGACGTCTCGCTGGCCATCGAGAAGGTGCTGCACCGCGAGTTCCGCGACCCGGGTCTGGCCCCGGCGCCCCTGCTGGAGCACCTGGTGGCCGCGGGCTGCCTCGGCCGCAAGACGGGCCGCGGCTTCCGCGAATATGCCAAGCGCTGAGGCGTACCCCGGCGAGCCGCTTCCGGGCGGCGCCGAGTGGGGCGGGCTGCTGGACCCCGACCGGTTCCCGCCGCCCGCCCGCACCGCCCCTCCCCCGCCCCCCGAGGGCGGGGGAACCCCCGGTCACGCGCACCGTGCCGCGCGCATGCAGTACGTTCAGGGCATGTCCCAGTCCGCCAAGTCCGCACGTACGCCCGCCACGACCGAGCCGCCGGAGTCCACGGCCGGCTCGCGTGCCGCCGCGCAGCGGCTCAAAATGCGCCGGGAACTCGCGGCCGCCGCGATGGAGCTGTTCGCGACCAAGGGCTACGAGGCGACCACCGTCGACGAGATCGCGGCCGCCGCCGGGGTGGCCCGCCGCACGTTCTTCCGCCACTTCCGCTCCAAGGAAGAGGCGATCTTCCCCGACCACGACGACACCCTGGTGCGCGCCGAGGCGGTGCTCAACGCCGCGCCGGCGCACGAGCATCCGCTCGACACGGTGTGCCGGGGCATCAAAGAGGTCATGAAGATGTACGCGGCGCGGCCGGACATCTCCGTCGCCCGCTACAAGCTGACCCGTGAGGTGCCCACCCTGCGGGAGGCGGAGATCGCCTCGGTGGCCCGCTACGAGCGGCTGTTCACCCGGTATCTGCTGGGCCACTTCGACGAGCACGCCCACGACGACGACGCCAACGACGACCCGCTGCTGGCGGAGGTCGCCGCGTCCGCCGTGGTCACGGCGCACAACCACGTGCTGCGGCGCTGGCTGCGGGCGGGCGGCCAGGGCGACGTGGAGGCGCAGCTGGACCACGCCTTCGCGATCGTGCGGAAGACGTTCGGCACGGGGATCATGGCGGGCCGCACCGCGGCCCCGCAGCGGCCGCCGGCGGCCACGACGTCCGCGCACGGCGAGGTGCTGGTGACGGTCGCCCGCACCGACGCCCCGCTGGAGGAGGTCATGCAGGCCATCGAGCGGGCGCTCAAGGAGCGCTGAACCGCCCTCCGCCCCTGTGATGACGGCCACCCTTCGGGGTGGCCGTTTTGCCATGTCAGGGGCGCTTTTCGCCCGGCTACCGGAGGCGATTCGATCGATCATCGCTCATCTGATGCGTAAAGATTTCACCTGAGCCCAAGTTCTGGCACGCAGTGCCTTGCCGACTGACACGGCGTGCCATACGTTGAAGGAGTCCGGGCGAGTCCCGGCGGGTCCACCACCCGCACGCCCGGACGCCTGCGTCACAGGCAACCTCCCGCGCAACCACGCGCTGCCGAAGCACCACCGCCGGACCGACGGCACTTCCCGACCCTCAGCAGCACACCGACGTAACCCTCAGCGCCCCTCCCTCAGGGCGCCCATCGCCGGAGGCAACACCGTGACCGTCAAGGACATCCTGGCCGCGATCCAGTCGCCCGACTCCACGTCGGAGGACTTCGCCGCCCTGCCGCTCCCCGAGTCGTACCGCGGCATCACCGTGCACAAGGACGAGACGGAGATGTTCGCGGGCCTCGACACCCGTGACAAGGACCCCCGCAAGTCGCTCCACCTGGACGACGTGCCGCTGCCCGAACTGGGCCCCGGCGAGGCCCTGGTCGCCGTGATGGCCTCCTCGGTCAACTACAACTCGGTGTGGACCTCGATCTTCGAGCCGCTGCCGACGTTCGGCTTCCTGGAGCGCTACGGCAAGCTCAGCGAGCTGACCAGGCGCCACGACCTGCCGTACCACGTCATCGGCTCCGACCTGGCGGGCGTCGTGCTGCGCACCGGCCCCGGCGTCAACGCCTGGCGGCCCGGCGACGAGGTCGTCGCGCACTGCCTCTCCGTCGAGCTGGAGTCCTCCGACGGCCACAACGACACGATGCTCGACCCCGAGCAGCGCATCTGGGGCTTCGAGACCAACTTCGGCGGGCTCGCGGAGATCGCGCTGGTGAAGTCCAACCAGCTGATGCCCAAGCCCGGCCACCTCACCTGGGAGGAGGCCGCCGCCCCCGGCCTGGTCAACTCCACCGCCTACCGCCAGCTGGTCTCCCGCAACGGCGCCGGCATGAAGCAGGGCGACAACGTGCTCATCTGGGGCGCCAGCGGCGGACTCGGGTCCTACGCCACCCAGTTCGCGCTGGCCGGCGGCGCCCACCCGATCTGCGTCGTCTCCAGCGGGCAGAAGGCGGAGATCTGCCGCTCCATGGGCGCGGAGTCGATCATCGACCGCAACGCCGAGGGCTACAAGTTCTGGAAGGACGAGAACACCCAGGACCCCAAGGAGTGGAAGCGCTTCGGCAAGCGCATCCGCGAACTCACCGGCGGCGAGGACATCGACATCGTCTTCGAGCACCCCGGCCGCGAGACCTTCGGCGCCTCGGTCTACGTCACCCGCAAGGGCGGCACCATCACCACCTGCGCCTCCACCTCGGGCTACATGCACGAGTACGACAACCGCTACCTGTGGATGTCCCTGAAGCGCATCATCGGCTCCCACTTCGCCAACTACCGCGAGGCCTGGGAGGCCAACCGCCTGATCGCCAAGGGCAAGATCCACCCCACCCTGTCCAAGGTGTACGCGCTGGAGGACACCGGCCAGGCCGCCTACGACGTGCACCGCAACCTCCACCAGGGCAAGGTCGGCGTGCTCTGCCTCGCCCCCGAGGAGGGCCTGGGCGTGCGCGACCACGAGAAGCGGGCCCTGCACGCCGACGCCATCAACCGCTTCCGGAACATCTGAGGACACCGAGGTCATCGATGACTGAGCGTCAGAAGGACCGTCCGTGGCTCATGCGGACGTACGCCGGCCACTCGACCGCCGAGGCGTCCAACGAGCTGTACCGGCGCAACCTCGCCAAGGGCCAGACCGGTCTGTCGGTCGCCTTCGACCTGCCGACCCAGACCGGCTACGACTCCGACCACGTCCTCGCCCGCGGCGAGGTCGGCCGGGTCGGGGTGCCCGTCGCGCACCTCGGCGACATGCGCCGGCTGTTCCAGGACATCCCCCTGGAGCAGATGAACACCTCGATGACGATCAACGCCACCGCCATGTGGCTGCTGGCGCTCTACCAGGTCGTCGCCGAGGAGCAGGGCGCGGACATCACCAGGCTCCAGGGCACGACCCAGAACGACATCGTCAAGGAGTACCTGTCCCGCGGGACGCACGTCTTCCCGCCCGGCCCGTCGCTCCGCCTGACGACCGACATGATCGCGTACACGGTCTCCCACATCCCCAGGTGGAACCCGATCAACATCTGCAGCTACCACCTCCAGGAGGCCGGCGCCACGCCGGTGCAGGAGATCGCGTACGCGATGTCCACCGCGATCGCCGTGCTCGACGCGGTGCGCGACAGCGGCCAGGTGCCGCAGGAGCGCATGGGCGACGTGGTCGGCCGTATCTCCTTCTTCGTGAACGCGGGCGTCCGCTTCATCGAGGAGATGTGCAAGATGCGCGCCTTCGGGCGGATCTGGGACACCCTCACCCGCGAGCGGTACGGCATCGAGAACCCCAAGCACCGCCGCTTCCGCTACGGCGTCCAGGTCAACTCCCTCGGGCTGACCGAGGCGCAGCCGGAGAACAACGTCCAGCGAATCGTCCTGGAGATGCTGGCCGTCACCCTCTCCAAGGACGCCCGCGCGCGTGCCGTGCAGCTGCCCGCCTGGAACGAGGCCCTCGGCCTGCCCCGCCCCTGGGACCAGCAGTGGTCGCTGCGCATCCAGCAGGTCCTGGCGTACGAGAGCGACCTGCTGGAGTACGAGGACATCTTCGAGGGCTCGAAGGTGATCGAGGCCAAGGTCGAGGAGCTGGTCGCCGAGGCGACCGCGGAGATCGGGCGGATCCAGGAGATGGGCGGCGCGATGGCCGCCGTGGAGTCCGGCTACCTCAAGTCCCAGCTGGTCTCCTCGCACGCCGAGCGCCGCGCCCGGATCGAGTCGGGCGAGGAGAAGATCATCGGCGTCAACGCCTTCGAGTCCACCGAGCCCAACCCGCTCACCGCCGACCTGGACACCGCCATCCAGACCGTCGACCCCGCGGTCGAGGCCCGGGTGATCGCCTCGCTCCAGAACTGGCGCGACACCCGCTACCAGCCGCCGTTCAACCACCCGCGCCCCTGCAAGGCTCTGGAGAAGCTGAAGGAGGCCGCGCGCGGCACCGACAACCTGATGGAGGCCACCCTGGAGTGCGCCCGGGCCGGCGTCACCACCGGCGAGTGGGCCGGCGCGCTGCGCGAGGTGTTCGGCGAGTTCCGCGCCCCGACCGGGGTGTCGTCCGCCCCCGTGGCGGTCCCCGCCGAGGAGGGCTCCGCCCTGTCGGAGGTCCGCCGGAAGGTGGAACGCACGGCGAAGGACCTCGGCGTGGGCAAGCTGCGCTTCCTGGTCGGCAAGCCCGGCCTGGACGGTCACTCCAACGGCGCCGAGCAGATCGCCGTACGGGCCCGCGACGCCGGGTTCGAGGTGGTCTACCAGGGCATCCGGCTCACCCCGGAGCAGATCGTGGACGCCGCGCTGGCGGAGGACGTCCACGCGGTGGGCCTGTCGATCCTCTCCGGATCGCACGCCCAGCTGGTGCCGGACGTGCTCGAACGGCTCCGTGTGGCCGGCGCCACGGACATTCCCGTGATCGCCGGTGGCATCATCCCCAGCGGTGACGCCGAACAGCTGCGGGCCGCGGGAGTCGCCGCGGTCTTCACCCCGAAGGACTTCGACATCACCGGGATCATCGGCCGCATCGTCGACGAGATCCGCACCGCGAACAAGCTCGACCCTCTGGAGGTCCCCGCATGACGACCGTCAATCGCCCGCCCGTCTCCCACCACCACCCTCAAACGACGCCCCTGCGGGACGGCACCTCCAGACTGCGCCCCCGCCGCTCCTGTCTGGCGGTACCGGGAAGCAACCCGCGCTTCCTGGAGAAGGCGCAGGGCCTCCCGGCGGACCAGGTCTTCCTCGACCTGGAGGACGCCTGCGCCCCGCTCGCCAAGCCCGAGGCGCGGCACACCATCGTGAAGTTCCTCAACGAGGGCGACTGGACCGGCAAGACCCGCGTGGTGCGCGTCAACGACTGGACGACCGAGTGGACGTACCGGGACGTCGTGACGGTCGTCGAGGGGGCCGGCCAGAATCTCGACTGCGTCATGCTGCCGAAGGTGCAGACGGCCCAGCAGGTCGTCGCGCTGGACCTCCTCCTGACCCAGATCGAGAAGACCATGGGCTTCGAGGTCGGCCGGATCGGCATCGAGGCGCAGATCGAGAACGCGCAGGGCCTGAACAACGTCAACGAGATCGCCCAGGCCTCCCCGCGCCTGGAGACCATCATCTTCGGCCCGGCCGACTTCATGGCCTCCATCAACATGAAGTCGCTGGTGGTCGGCGAGCAGCCGCCCGGCTACCCGGCGGACGCCTACCACTACATCCTGATGAAGATCCTGATGGCCGCCCGCGCCAACGACCTCCAGGCGATCGACGGCCCCTACCTCCAGATCCGCAACGTGGACGGCTACCGCGAGGTCGCGCAGCGCGCCGCCGCCCTCGGCTTCGACGGCAAGTGGGTGCTGCACCCCGGCCAGGTCGAGGCGTCCAACGAGATCTTCTCGCCCTCGCAGGAGGACTACGACCACGCCGAGCTGATCCTGGACGCGTACGAGTACTACACGTCCGAGGCGGGCGGCAAGAAGGGCTCCGCGATGCTCGGCGACGAGATGATCGACGAGGCCAGCCGCAAGATGGCGCTGGTCGTCGCGGGCAAGGGACGTGCCGCCGGCATGACGCGCACGTCGACGTTCGAGATCCCGGAGGCCTGACCGACATGCAGTTCGGACGCACCTACGAGGAGTTCGAGGTCGGCGCGGTGTACAAGCACTGGCCGGGCAAGACGGTCACCGAGTACGACGACCACCTGTTCTGTCTCCTCACCATGAACCACCACCCGCTCCACATGGACGTCAACTACGCGGAGCAGACGACGGACTTCGGAAAGAACGTCGTCGTCGGGAACTACGTCTACTCGCTGCTGCTCGGCATGAGCGTGCCGGACGTCTCCGGCAAGGCGATCGCCAACCTGGAGATCGAGTCGCTCAGGCACGTGGCGCCGACCTTCCACGGCGACACCATCTACGGCGAGACGACCGTGCTGGACAAGTGGCCGTCGAAGTCGAAGGACGACCGCGGCATCGTGTACGTCGAGACCAAGGGCTACAAGCAGGACGGGACCCTGGTCTGCGTGTTCCGCCGCAAGGTGATGGTGCCGACCGAGACGTACATCAAGGAGCGCGGCGGCGAGCAGCCGGGCCGCCCCGAGCTGAGGGAACAGGGGAAGTAAGCCATGGCCCGTCTCGCCCAGACCGCCGGTCTGACCGACGTCCAGCAGGAGATCCTCTCCACCGTCCGGGACTTCGTGGACAAGGAGATCATCCCGGTCGCGACCGGGCTGGAGCACCGCGACGAGTACCCGCAGCAGATCGTCGACGGCCTCACGGAGTTGGGCCTGTTCGGCCTGATGATCCCCGAGGAGTACGGCGGCCTGGGTGAGTCCCTTCTCACGTACGCGCTGTGCGTGGAGGAGATCGCGCGCGGCTGGATGTCGGTGTCCGGCATCATCAACACGCACTTCATCGTGGCGTACATGCTCAAGCAGCACGGCACCCAGGAGCAGAAGGAGCACTTCCTTCCGCGCATGGCGGCCGGCGACGTCCGCGGCGCCTTCTCGATGTCCGAGCCGGCCCTCGGCTCCGACGTGTCGGCCATCACGTCCAAGGCGGTGAAGGACGGCGAGGAGTACGTCCTCAACGGCCAGAAGATGTGGCTGACGAACGGCGGAACCTCGTCCCTGGTGGCCGTTCTCGTCCGAAGTGACGAAGGACACCCCGAGGGCACCGCGCCCCACAAGTCGATGACGACCTTCCTGGTGGAGAAGGAGCCCGGCTTCGGCGAGGTCCGTCCCGGCCTGACCATCCCCGGCAAGATCGACAAGATGGGCTACAAGGGCGTCGACACGACCGAGCTCATCATGGACGGCCTGCGCGTTCCCGCCGATCGGGTGCTCGGCGGCGTCACCGGCCGAGGTTTTTACCAAATGATGGACGGGGTCGAGGTCGGCCGCGTGAACGTCGCGGCGCGTGGCTGCGGCGTCGCGCAGCGTGCCTTCGAGCTCGGCGTCCGGTACGCCCAGCAGCGTCACACTTTCGGCAAGCCGATCGCTCAGCATCAGGCCATTCAGTTCAAGCTGGCGGAGATGGCTACCAAGGTGGAGGCCGCGCATGCCATGATGGTCAACGCAGCGCGCAAAAAGGACTCCGGGGAACGAAACGACCTTGAGGCAGGGATGGCGAAGTACCTCGCCTCCGAGTACTGCAAGGAGGTCGTGGAGGACGCCTTCCGGATCCACGGCGGCTACGGCTTCTCGAAGGAGTACGAGATCGAGCGCCTCTACCGGGAGGCACCGATGCTGCTGATCGGTGAGGGCACCGCCGAGATCCAGAAAATGATCATCGGTCGCCGACTGCTCGAAGAGTATCGATTCCAGGGCTGACCGGGGTCGGATGTCCGGATACGGGGTGTTTTCTTGAGGAAGAGGATCACACCCCGTATGCGTTCTTCGGCCGCCGACTTGGTTGCCTGGCTTACCCAGTTGCGGCCCGGAGCCGCTACGATCGCCGGAAAGCCGCCGTCCCCCGCAGTTGCGCGGCATCATCCGCTACGAAGGTCATCCATGCCCCACAGCCAAACCTCTGCACACCGCGACAGCCTCGCCGGCGTACGCCTCGCGCGCGGAGCATCGCCGTGGCTTCTGCCGACCGTCGCCACCGCAGCCGTGAGCCTGCTGCGCGCCCGCCGCTCGGGCGCCGCCAAGGCCGTCGCCGTCCCCGCCACCGCTCTCGCGGCGGGGATGCTGTGGTTCTTCCGCGACCCCGAGCGCGAGATCGCCCAGGGCCGGGTCATCTCGCCCGCCGACGGTGTGGTGCAGAGCATCATGCCCTGGAAGGACGGACGCACCCGCGTCGCGATCTTCATGAGCCCGCTCAACGTCCACGTGAACCGCGCCCCCCTGGCCGGCACCGTGACGTCGGTCGAGCACATCCCCGGTGGCTTCGTTCCCGCCTTCAACAAGGAGAGCGAGAACAACGAGCGCGTGGTGTGGCACTTCGACACCGAGCTCGGTGACATCGAGATGGTGCAGATCGCCGGCGCGGTGGCCCGCCGCATCGTCCCCTACGTGCCCCAGGGCACCAAGGTCGAGCAGGGCGAGCGCATCGGCCTCATCCGCTTCGGTTCGCGCGTCGACATCTACCTGCCCGAGGGCGTGGAGGTCGATGTCGAAGTGGGCCAGAAGACCGTGGCTGGGGTGACTCGCATTGACCGTGGTTGATCCCGACACACAGGCCGGCTGGGTGCCGGAGGCCGACGAGGACGACGACGAGGAGATGCCTCTGTCGCTGCGCCTGTCGATAGCGGACACCCTCACGCTGGGCAACGCCACCTGTGGCTTCATGGCGGTGTACTTCACCACCACCGGCATCCTGATCCCGCACCTCCAGGGCAGCCAGGAGTCCGGGATGGCCCGCCACAGCGCGGCCACCGCGGTCATCCTGATGCTGTGCGCGGCGGTCTTCGACCTCTTCGACGGCCTGGTGGCGCGCAAGCTGCGCTCCTCGCCGATGGGCGCCGAGCTGGACAACCTCTCGGACCTGATCAGCTTCGGCCTGGCCCCGGCGTACTTCGTCCTCGTCTACGGCATGGTCGCGGACGACGCGCACCAGAGGGTGGCCGCGGTCGGGGCGATCGTGGTGCTGCTGGCGGTGGTGCTGAGACTGGCGCGGTTCTCCTGCGTCACGGTGAAGGACGGCACCTTCCAGGGCATGCCGTCGCCCTTCGGGGCGCTGACGGTCGTGTCGATCGTGCTGCTGGAGCTGCCGTTCGTGGCGACGCTGCTGGCGATCATCGGCACGGCGTGGCTGATGGTGAGCCGCGTCGAGTACCCGAAGCCGCGGGGGCGCCTCGCCGTGGCGATGCTGTCGTGGATCGTGCTGTCGATGGGGCTGCTGGCGGCATGGGCCTTCGACGCGCCGAGCGGACAGCTGCTGCTGCAGACGGGGTGTGCGCTGCAGCTGGTGATGGGGGCGGTGATCCCGCTGTTCGCGACGGCACGGCGGGTGAACAACTTCCGCGACAACCGTCGCGAGGCGCGGGCGGCGCAGCTGCCGTAACACTGCCGCTGGGCTTTGTGGGCCCCGGACCCGGGTTGGGTCCGGGGCCCACTTGTTTCGCCCCCGCCGCCCCTTCCCTTCCCGTCCCTGGGGGCTGCGCCCCCAGACCCCCCTTGTCGGCCCTGGCGGGCCTCGTCCTCAAACGCCGGACGGGCTACAAGTAGCCCCTCCGGCGTTTGAGGAGCGGGGTCCGGGGCGGAGCCCCGGGGTCGGGAAGGGAAGGGGCGGCGGGGGCGAGGAAACCTCAGGTGAGGTAGTCCCGGGCGATCCGCTCCCCCGTGCGCTCCAGGAGGGACCCCGCATCGGCGATGCACACCGCCACGTCCGGTTCCAGGTCCGTCAGGGCGTAGGCACGCCGAATGCCCGCCTTCCCGAGAGCCTCGGCCGGCAAGGCCAGCCGCCCGCACACCGCGACCACGTCCTTCCCGGCCGCCCGCGCCGCCGCGGCCACCCCCGCCGGCGCCTTCCCGTGCAGCGTCTGCTCGTCCAGCGATCCCTCCCCCGTGATCACCAGATCCGCCCGCTCCAGCGCGGTGGCGAACCCCAGCACGTCGAGCATCACCTCGATGCCCGGCCGGAACCGCGCCCCCACCAGCAGCGCCCCGAAGCCGATGCCGCCCGCCGCGCCGGCCCCCGGCGACGCCGCGAGCGCGGACGCGTCCAGCACCTTCGCGTAGTGCGCCAGCGCCGCGTCCAGCCGCTCCACGTCCTCCGGCGAGGCGCCCTTCTGCGGCCCGTACACCGCCGCCGCGCCCTTCGGCCCGGTCAGCGGATTGTCGACGTCGCTCGCGAGCACGAACTCGACCGACCGCAGTCGCGGGTCGAGCCCGGACAGGTCGGCCGACGCCAGCTCCGCCAGCGCCGCGCCGCCCGGCTTCACCTGCTCCCCCGACGCCGTCAGGAACCGCGCGCCCAGCGCCGCCAGCATCCCCGCCCCGCCGTCGGTGGTCGCGCTGCCGCCGACGCCGAAGACGACGCTCCGCGCCCCCGCGTCCAGCGCGGCCCGCAACAGCTCCCCGGAGCCGTAGGTCGACGCGGTGAGCGGCGCGAAGACGCCGTCCGGCAGCCGCTGCAATCCGCTGGCCTCCGCCATCTCCACGACGGCGGTGCCGTCCCGCAGCGCGTAGGCGGCGGTCACCTCGTCGCCGAGGGGTCCGGACACCCGTACCTCGTGCCGTTCGAACCCGGCCGCGACGGCCGCCGCGACGGTGCCGTCGCCGCCGTCGGCCACCGGCAGCGCCTCGGCACCGAGGTCCGGCCGGACCCGGCGCAGCCCGGTGATGACCCGCTCGGCGACCTCCACGGCCGTCAGCGACCCCTTGAACTTGTCCGCGGCGACCAGCACCCGCTGTGCCGACGGCGTCGTACGCGTACCGCTTCCCGAAGCGTCCGCCACTTGCCTTCCCCTCGCTCATCGGGCCCCGCGCGCACGGCGGGACCAGTCGCGCCGCTGCGACCCTAACCGCAGGGCGCCGTGCCCGTCATGCGGTGACCGGCCCATGGACGGGCCTGGACGGTCGTGAACGGTCGCGGACGGGCACGGAACCGCCCGGAAACGGGTACACCGGTGCCATGACCGCCACGACCGACGTGACCACCGCGACCGGGCTCGCCGACCGGGTCCTCGGGGGCTGGCTGGGCCGGATCGCCGGCAACATGCTCGGCAAGCCGGTGGAGCAGGGCGAGGTGTGGACGCGGGACCGCATCGACCGCTACCTGCGGGCGACGGACGCGCTGCCGCTGACCGACTATCTGCCGGGGCCGCCGACGATGGAGGACGAGCGGGCGCTGCGCCCGGAGTGGCGGACGTGCGTCCGCGGCCGGGTGCACGGCAGCTGCCGGGACGACGACGTCGACTACGCGATCCTCGGCCTGCACCTGCTGGAGACCCACGGCTTCGGCTTCACCACCGAGCAGGTGGGTGACCTGTGGCTGCTGCGGCTGCCGTACCTCCAGACGTTCACGGCGGAGCGGGCGGCGTACCGGAACCTCGCCAACGGGCTGCGGCCGCCGGTGACGGCGACGTACGAGAACCCGTACCAGGAGTGGATCGGCGCGCTGATCCGCGCCGACGTGCACGGCTGGGTCTCGCCGGGCGCGCCGGGCCGGGCCGCGGCGCTGGCCCGCAAGGACGCGGTGCTGTCCCACACGGGCAACGGGGTGTACGGCGCGATGTGGGCGGCGGCGCTGGTCGCGGCGGCGTTCACGGCGGCGACGGCGCGGGAGGCGGTGGACGAGGCGCTGGGGGTGGTCCCGGCGAGCAGCAGGCTGGCGCGGACGGTGCGCCGGGTGACGTCGCTGCACGAGAGCGGGCTGCCGTGGGAGGACACGCTGGCCACGCTGGAGGAGGAGACGACGGGCCTCGGCTGGATCCACACGGTCCCGAACGCGGCGGTGATCACCGCGGGGCTGCTGTACGGCGACGGCGACTTCTCGCGGACCGTCGCGCTGACGGTGCGGGGCGGTCTGGACACGGACTCCAACGGCGCGACGGCCGGTTCGGTGGCGGGGGTGATGTGCGGGGCGGCGGCCGTGCCGGACCAGTGGAAGGAGCCGCTGGAGGACACGGTGCGCAGCGCGGTGTTCGGGTTCGACGGGGTACGGATCAGCGAGCTGGCGGAGCGGACGCTGCGGCTGGCGCGGGCGGAGGTCTGAGCCCCTGTCGGCGTCGGTGTGCTCCGGCGTGTGCGCCCGCCGTGTCGATCATGGGACGGCGTGTGCTGCCGTGCGCCGGGCGGGAGGGCCCGCGACGGCCCCGGCGGGGCACGGGAGCGCCGTTACCCTTCCCGCATGACCACCACGCAGGACACCCAGGACGCCGAGACAACCACCCAGGATTTCGCCGCCTACGTCGCCTCCCTCCCCCGTGTCCTCGCCGGGGCCGCCGCCCTCTTCCGGGACGCGGGAGGGCGGGTGCTGCTCGTCGAGCCGAACTACCGGGAGGGGTGGGCGCTGCCCGGCGGCACGATCGAGTCGGACGACGGGGAGAGCCCGCGCGAGGGCGCGCGGCGGGAGACGGCCGAGGAGATCGGCCTGGACCGGCCGCTGGGCCGGCTGCTCGCCGTGGACTGGGTGCGGACGGAGGGCGTGCCGCCGCTGGTGGCGTACCTGTACGACGGCGGTGTGCTGGGCGAGGACGAGCTGAGGGCGATCCGGCTCCAGGAGGAGGAGCTGCTGTCGTGGCGGCTGGTGGAGCGCGAGGAGATCGCCGCGCACCTCCCCGGGTCCCTGGGCCGCCGGGTGCTCGCCGCGCTGGACGTGCTCGCGGACGGCTCGGGCACGGCGGAGCTGGAGGACGGCCGGCGGGTGCACTGACCGGCCGCACCGACCGGCCCGAAATCCCCTCGCCGGGCGCGCCCCGCCCGCCCTACCCTCGCCGCATGAGCAAGCCCCTCGTCGCCCTTCTGACCGGCGCCGGCGTGAGCACGGACTCCGGCATCCCCGACTACCGCGGGCCGGCCGGTCTGTGGCGCCGCGACCCGGACGCCGAGAAGCTCGTGACGTACGAGTACTACATGGGCGACCCGGAGATCCGCCGCCGGTCGTGGCGGATGCGGCAGGAGAACTTCGCCGTGCTGCCCGAGCCGAACGCGGCCCACCGTGCCGTGGCCGAGCTGGAGCGGTCCGGGACGGCGGTGCGGGTGATCACGCAGAACGTGGACGGCCTGCACCAGCTCGGCGGCGTGCCGGACCGCAAGGTGCTGGAACTCCACGGCACGGCGCGCGCGGTCGTCTGCACCAAGTGCCGGGCGAGGACCCCGATGGAGGACGCCCTGGCCCGCCTGAGGGCCGGCGAGGACGACCCGCCGTGCGTCGACTGCGGCGGCATCCTCAAGCCGGCGACGGTGATGTTCGGCGAGGCGCTGGACCCGATGGTGCTGGGCGAGGCGGTGGCGATCACGAAGGCCTGCACCCTGTTCATCGCCGCCGGCACCAGCCTCCAGGTCCACCCCGCGGCGGGCCTCGCCCAGGTGGCCGTCGACCACGGCGCCCGCCTGATCGTCGTCAACGCCGAGCCGACCCCGTACGACGACCTGGCGGACGAGGTCGTCCGCGAACCGATCGGCACGGCGCTGCCGGCGCTGCTGCGGCGGATCGCCGCCTGACCGTCCAGCCGCCTAGAACAAGCCCGTTCCGCGTTCGAAGTCCAGCAGCCGCCGCTTGCGGGCCAGGCCGCCGCCGTAGCCGGTGAGGGCGCCGGTGGAGCCGATGACGCGGTGGCAGGGGACGATGACGCCGACCGGGTTGCGGCCGTTGGCGAGGCCCACGGCGCGGGACGCCTTGGGGTTGCCGAGGAGGGCGGCGAGTTCGCCGTAGGTGCGGGTCTCGCCGTAGGGGATGCGCCTCAGCTGCTCCCACACCCGGAGCTGGAACGGGGTGCCGTGCAGGCGCAGGGGGACGGTGAACTCCGTGAGGTCGCCGGCGAAGTACGCGTCGAGCTGCTCGGTCGTCTCCGCGAACGGGGTGTCGTCGGGGGCGCCGAAGGTTTCCTCGGGTGGGCGGTGGCGCTGGTCGGTCATGTAGAGGCCGCACAGGACGCCGTCGTCGGCGACGAGGGTCAGGGGGCCGTAGGGGCTGTCGGTCACGGTGTGGTGTCGCATCGGTCCTCCCCCGCCGGTCAGGCCGGCAGGACGTTGATGGGGTGGCTGTCGGTCGCCCACAGGTACTGGACCGCGTACGCGCGCCAGGGGCGCCAGGCGGCGGCCCGGGTGGTGAGGGCGGACGGGGTGGAGGGCAGGCCCAGGGCGTCGGCGGCGCGGCGGACGCCGAGGTCGGTGGGGAGGAAGGCGTCGGGGTCGCCGAGGGCGCGCATGGCGATGACGTCGGCGGTCCAGGGGCCGAAGCCGGGGAGGGCGAGGAGCGCCGCGCGGGTCTCCGGCCAGTCGCTGTCGGCGCCCAGGCGGAGCTCGCCGTCCGCGAGCCGGCGGACCAGGGTGGTCAGGGTGGTGCGGCGGGTGCGGGGCATGGCGAGGGCGTCCGGGTCGAGCGCGGCCAGCTCATCCGGCGTGGGGAAGAGGTGGGTGAGGCCGCCCTCGGGGTCGTCGACGGGGGTGCCGTGCGCGGTGACCAGGCGGGCGGCGTGGGTGCGGGCGGCGGCCGTGGACACCTGCTGTCCGAGGACCGCGCGGACGGCGAACTCCGCCTCGTCGACGGTGCGCGGCACCCGGCGGCCGGGCGCCTTGTCGACCAGGGGTGTGAGGGCGGGGTCGGCCCGCAGCTGCTCGTCGACGGCGACCGGGTCGGCGTCGAGATCGAGCAGGCGCCGGCAGCGGCTGATGGCGACGGTCAGGTCCCGGGGGTCGCTCAGCGCGAGCCGGCAGGCGATGTGGCCGGGGCGGGGGGCGAGGGCCACGATGCCGTGCCCGTACGGCAGCCGCAGCGTGCGCCGGTAGGCGCCGTCCCGCCACTCCTCCACGCCGGGTACGGCGGTGGCGGCGAGGTGGCCGAAGAGGTTGTCGGGGTGGAGCGGGGCGCGGAACGGCAGGCGCAGGGTGATCACGCCGGGTGTGCCGGAGGCCGCGTGCCTCGGGGCCCGGGTGCGCAGCTCGCTCGGGGAGAGCGCGAAGACCTCGCGCACGGTGTCGTTGAAGGTGCGGACGGAGGAGAAGCCGGCCGCGAACGCGATGTCCGCCATCGGCAGGTCCGTCGTCTCGACGAGCAGCCGCGCGGTCCTGGCGCGCTGGGCGCGGGCCAGGGCGAGGGGGCCGGCGCCCAGTTCGGCGCGCACCTGGCGTTCGATCTGCCGGGTGCTGTAGCCGAGGCGGGCGGCGAGCCCCGTGACGCCCTCGCGGTCCACGACACCGTCGGCGATCAGCCGCATGGCGCGGGCGACGAGGTCGGCGCGCACGTTCCACTCCGGGGAGCCGGGGCTGGTGTCGGGGCGGCAGCGTTTGCACGCCCGGAACCCGGCCTGCTGGCAGGCGGCGGCGCTCGGGTGGAAGACCATGTGCGCGGGCTTGGGCGGGACGGCGGGGCAGCTGGGCCGGCAGTAGATGCCGGTGGTCAGGACGGCGGTGTAGAACCAGCCGTCGAACCGCGCGTCCTTCGACTGCACGGCGCGCACGCAGCGCTCGGTGTCGGTGTGCATCCCTCGGTGCATGCCTCAAGGATCGGGCACGGGGGTAGGGGGAGTCTGGCGGGAATCCGACGTCGACGTCCCGTGTGCTGCGATTCCCTGGTTCACCCCGGTGGGGCCAGCAGGCCGCGCATCGTCTCCGCCGCCCGTACCGCCGCGTCGCCGCAGCAGTTGTTGAACAGGACGTGCAGCTCGTCCGCCCGCTGTGCGGCGCGGCGCAGGCGCGGCACCCAGGCGGCGAGTTCGGTGACGTCGTAGTCGTGGCGGAAGCGTTCCTCCTTGCTGCCCCTCCCCCACGCCCCGCTGCGGCCGTGGAACCGTACGACGGCGAGGGCGGGGCGGGTGACGGGGGTCAGGGGCGGCAGGGAGGCGGTGAGGCCCTGCGCCATGTCGGTGCCGACCGCCGTGACGCCCAGCGAGGTCAGCAACTCCCGTGTCCCGTCGGCGCGTTCCGCGTGCCACCAGGCGGGGTGGCGGAACTCGACGGCGAGCGGCCAGCCCTTGGTGCGCTCCGCGGTGTCCTCCAGGAGCCGCTCGGCCGGGGCGCCGGGGGTGAACCACGGCGGGAACTGGAACAGCACGGCGCCCAGCCGTCCGGCGGTGCGCAGGGGGTCGATCGCCTCCGCGAAGCGGCCCCACACCTCGTCGAGCAGGGCGGGGTCCGCCGGCCCGCGCGCGGGCGCGCGGTCGCGCAGGTCGGGCGGGAGCGCCTCGGGGCGGGTGGGGTGCCCGGTGAGCAGCGAGAACGCCTTCACGTCGAAGCGGAAGCCGTCCGGGGTGCGTTCCACCCACAGCTCGCTGTTGCGGCGGCGCGGCAACGCGTAGTAGCCGGCGTCCACTTCGACGACGGGCAGCCGCTCCGCGTAGTGCCGCAGCCGCCCTTCCGCGTCGCGCCGTCCGCGCGGATACCAGCCGCTCGCGACGAGTCGGCGGTCCGTCCAGGAGCAGGCGCCGGTCAGGATGTCACCCATGGGAGCCCGGTTACCCCGGGCTCCCACGAGTGTGCCGGTGCGTGTGCCGCGCTATTCGCCGGCGGTGGGCCGGCGGGAGAGGGCGAGCGCCCGGTCCACGTCGGTGAGCGGGCGCAGCCGGTAGGTGTAGGCGTAGTCGCGGTCGGCGAACAGCTTGAACTCGTCGTGGGTGTGGGCGCCCCAGCTGTTGTCGCCGCCCACGCCCATCTGCCGGTGGTTGACCCGCAGGACGACCGCGTCGCGCGGGGTGAGCTGGTAGTCGTGCCGGACGCCCGTGGACAGGTCCTCCGGGGTGAAGTGCGAGGCGTTGATCTCCACGAGGGGTTCGCCCGTCACCAGCAGCCCGCGTCCGCCCCGGTCGGTCAGCGCGGCCCAGCGGACGTCGGTCTTGTTGCCGTTCTCCTGCGGGCGGATGTACGGCGTCCACTGCTCGGCCACGGTCGAGGACCAACGGCCCACGTCCGTACCGGTGTTGCGGTCCCAGTGGTTCTCCTCGGGGCCGCGCCCGTACCAGTGCAGCCGGTCCAGGCGGCGGGGCAGGAACAGCAGCGTGCCGACCTCGGGAAGGTACGGCAGGCTCGCCGCGCCCGGGTGGAGGGTGTTGTCGACCTTGATCTCGCCGTTGCCGAAGACGGTGTACGTCGTGGAGTACGCGGACTCGACCGTGGTGGGGAGGGTGCCGGTGACGCGCACCTCGACGGCACGGTCGCCCAGCGGCCGTACGGTGACGTCGGTGACCGTGCGGCGGGCGCCCGCGTCGCGCCACGTCGCGTTGCGCAGGTGCTGGCCGTTGCCGTGGTCGTTGTCGGTGGGCGCCCGCCAGAAGTTGGGCGCCGGTCCCGAGGTGAGCAGGCGGGTGCCACCGGCCTCGTAGTCGGTGAGGAGGCCGGTGAGGCGGTCGACGGTGACGGAGAAGCCCCGGCCGGTGATCCGGACGTCCCGCTCGCGCACCTCGTGCCGCAGCGCGGGGACGCGGGACAGGGGCACGGGCACGACCGCGGGGGTGTCCGCGTCGAGCGGGAACTGGTGGCGCGCCACCTCGAAGCCGGCCTCCGCCCAGGGCGTGCGCTCCCGCGTGGCGAAGGTCAGCTGGAGGAAGAACTCCGTGCCCGGTGCCGGGTTCCGGGGCAGGCGCACGGGCAGGTCGACGCGCTTCTCGGACAGGGGCGCCACGTCGAGCTGGTCCCGGGTGAGCCGTCCGCCGCCGATCACCTCACCGTCCGCGACGAGTTCCCAACGCCCGTCGAAGTCACGGAGGTTGGTGAACAGGTGCTCGTTGGTGAGGGTGACCGCGCCGGGTCCGCCGCCGGGGACACGGGTGGCGCCGACGGCCTGGTAGACGCGTTTGATCTCGGCCGCCTTGCCGCCGAGTTCGCGTACGGCGGTGACGATGCCGTCGGCGACGAACGCGCCGTCGTTGGGGTTGTCGCCCCAGTCGCCGCCGTACGCGAGGAAGGTCCTGGCCTCGGGGCGCTTCCGGTCGGTCTGCACGGTGGCGGCGTCGAACCAGAAACGCACACCGTCGTCGCCGGGTGCCCGGTCGCCGTCGGCCAGTTCGGCCGTGGTGAGGGCGCGGGCGTAGACGCGGGCGCGGCGGATCGTGCCGTCGAACGCGCGGGTCTGGTTGTCGGCGTCGGAGGCGAGGGACAGCGGTGCGGTGTTGCTGGTGGGCCGGCGGTCGGTGGTGCGGGTGGCGCGGACCGCGCCGTCGGCGTACAGGGTGAGGGTGCCGGCGTCGGCGTCGAAGACGCCCGCGACATGGTGCTCCCTGCCGCTCCAGTCGTCCGGCACGGGCCAGTTGACGGCGATCCACTCGCCGTCGGAGCAGATGAAGAACTCCACCGCGCGGCCGGTCTGCTTGAGCGCGTACTGGGTGTCGCCCTTGGCGACGATCGGCTGGTGGGAGTAGGGCACGCCCGGGGTGAACCACGCCTCCAGGGTGAGGGAGCCGGTGAGGTCGAGGCTGTCGTGCCGTTCGAAGACGGTGATGCCGGACAGGCCGGTGTCCCGGTCGAGCCGGCCGCGGGTGGCGAGGATCTCGCCGCGCAGCGCGGCCGGTCCCGACTCGGTGAGCAGGATGCGCCCGGGCACGGGCGTGTGGAGGGACTGGTCGGCGAAGTCCCAGATCCAGCCGCCCTGGAGGACGTCGTACCGGCGCACGACGTCCCAGTACTTCTTGAAGTTGCCGTTGGAGTTCCCCATCGCGTGGGAGTACTCGATCATCACGTACGGCCGGGTGTCCGCGGTGTCCAGGGCGCGCTGTTCGACGCGGGCGGGGCTCTCGTACATCCGGGAGCGGATGTCGCTGATGCCGGGCCGGTCGTCGCCCTCGTACTGGATGACGCGGGTGGTGTCGTAGGAGCGGATCCAGTCGTGCATGGCGGTGAAGGTGGAGCCGCCGCCGGCCTCGTTGCCGAGCGACCAGATGACCACCGAGGGGTGGTTCTTGTCGCGGTGGACCATGTTCTGCGCGCGGGCGACGCAGGCGGCGGTCCAGTCGGGGTGGTCGCCCGGGTACTCGTCACGGATGCCGTGGGTCTCGAGGTTGGTCTCGCCGACGAGGTAGACGCCGTACTCGTCGGCGAGTTCGTACCACAGCGGGTTGTCCGGGTAGTGCGAGGTGCGGACGGAGTTCATGTTGAGCCGCTTGACGAGGGTGATGTCCCGGACCATGTCCTCGCGGGTGAGGGCGGTGCCGCGGGCCGGGTGCATCTCGTGGCGGTTGGTGCCGCGGAAGGACACCGGGCGGCCGTTGATCCGCATCAGCCCGTCCTTCAGCGCGAACTCGCGGACGCCCACCCGGTGGGAGAGGGTCTCGACGACCGTCCCGGAGGGGTCGCGGAGCTGGAGCACGGCGGTGTAGAGGTACGGGTCCTCCGCCGACCACAGCCGGGGGTCGGGCACGGCCCGGGACGCCCGCACGGTGACGTCGTGACCGGCCTCCACGGAGGCGAGGTCGGCGGTCTGCCGCAGCGGACGCGGCCAGACGGCGTGCCCGCGCGCGTCGTACAGCTGCGTCTCGACGGTGTACCGCCCGCCGTCCCCGGTCCCGCCCCCGCCGTACGCCCGCACGTGCGCGGTGACGTCCAGCTCGGCCGCGGTGTACGTGTCGTTGAGCGGCGTCTCCAGCTTGAAGTCGCGCAGGTGCACGGGAGGGGTGGAGTACAGGTAGACCGAGCGGAAGATGCCGCTCAGCCGGATCATGTCCTGGTCCTCCAGCCAGTCGCCGTCGGAGTAGCGGTACACCTCCACCGCGATCTGGTTGGCGCCGGGGCGGAGGTGGTCGGTGACGTCGTACTCGGACGGGGTGCAGGAGTCCTCGTCGTAGCCGGCGAGTTCGCCGTTGATCCACACGTAGTGCGCGGACTTGACGCCCTCGAAGTGCAGGAAGACGCGGCGTCCGCGCCAGTCGCGCGGGACGGTGAAGGTGCGGCGGTACTGGCCGACCGGGTTGTAGCGGGTGGGCGCGGCGGGCGGCTGGGGCTCCTCGCCGCGGCCGTTGGGGCCCCAGTAGGGGTAGGTGATGTTCAGGTAGATCGGGAAGTCGTGGCCGTGGAGCTGCCACACCGACGGGACGGGGATGGTGTCCCAGTCGCGGTCGTCGGTGTCGGTGCGGTGGAAGTCGGGGTCGCGGTCCTCGGGCCGGTCCGCGTAGGCGAACTTCCAGGTGCCGTCGAGGTCGAGCCGGTACGGCGAGCGGGTGCGGTCGGCGGCGAGCGCCTGCGGCAGGCCGGCGTACGGCATGAGGGTGGTGTGCGGGGGTTCGGTGCCGAGGCGGAAGACGCCGAAGTCGTTCCACTCCGGGGGGCCGTCGTCGGGGAGGGGGCGCGGGCCGGCCGCGTGCGCGGAGCCGGGAGGCGCGGACAGGGCGAGCGCGCCGAGCACGGCGGCGCCTGACTCCAGGAGACGGCGGCGGCTGACGACCGGACGGACGGGGCGGGCGGGACCTGCGGCGGGAGACACGTGCGGGTGCGGCATGACCGTGGCCTTCCTCGGTGCGACAGGGCACTGCGCGGACTGAGGGCACGCCGGATCCCCCGGCGGCGCGGCGTCACGGCGGCGACGTCACGCCGGAGGAGAACCACGACGGGTGGTGACGGTGCGACTACTGAGCCCGCCACACCCTAGAACTCGCACACAAACGAAGCAATGATGCCGTCGGACTCTGTGCGGTCGTGGTGGTTCCGTACGGAGTGACATCTGGGGAGACGGCCGGCGTGCCCGTCAGCTGTCCGTGGTCCCGCCCGGTTCCGGCGCGCCGCGTTCGCCCAGCCAGCGGGCGAGCTTGCCGCGCCGGCCGATGGCCCGCAGCCTGCGTTCGGCGTCCTCGCGGGTCCCCGGGGTGGTGATGAGCAGGAGGTCGTCGCCGGCGTGCAGCACGGTGCCGCGGTCGGGCACCAGCGTGGTCCCGTCGCGGACGATCAGGGTGACGACGGTCGGGGGCGGCAGCCGCAGTTCGAAGACGGCCACGCCGTGCAGCCGGGAGCCCTCCGGGATGCTCACGGTGAGCAGGTCGGCGTCCAGGACGTCGAGGGGCGCGGTCTCCACCTGGATCTCGCGCAGCGTGTCGGGACGTACCAGGCCGAGGCTGCGGGCGACGGCGGGCAAGGTGGGGCCCTGGATCAGGGTGAACAGGGCCACCAGCACGAAGACGATGTCGAGGATCTCGCGGGCGTCCGGCACGTCCTCCACCACCGGGAAGGTGGTGAGCACGATGGGTACCGCGCCGCGCAGGCCCGCCCACGAGATGAACGCCTGCTGCCGCAGGGGGACGCGGAACGGCAGCAGGCAGAGCAGCACGGACACGGGGCGGGCGACGAGCAGCACCAGGCCGACGACGAGCGCGGGCAGGATCGCCTCGGACAGCTCACTGGGGTCGACGAGCAGGCCCAGCATGACGAACAGGCCGATCTGCGCCAGCCAGCCGGCGCCCTCCGCGAAGGACCGGGTGGCGGCGCGGTGCGGCAGCTGGGAGTTGCCGAGGACCAGCCCGGACAGGTAGGCGGCGAGAATGCCGCTCGCGCCGGCCGCGCCGGCGGCGGCGAAGGCGGTGATGCCGAAGCCGACGGTGGCCAGCGGGTAGAGGCCCGTGGCGGGCAGGGCGATGTGGCGCAGCGCGACCGCGCCCAGGAGCCCCGTCAGCACGCCCAGCGCCCCGCCGGCCGCCAGCTCGAACAGCAGGTCGCCGACGAGCGGCCCGATCCCCGGGACGCCCGACGTGGTGGTGGAGAAGAACACCACCAGGATGACGGCGGGCGCGTCGTTGAACCCGGACTCGGCCTCCACCAGGCCGGTCAGTCTCCGTGGCAGGGGCAGCGCCCGCAGGACGGAGAAGACGGCGGCGGAGTCGGTCGGGGAGACGATCGCCCCGAGCAGCAGCGCCACGTTCCAGTCGAGGCCGAGCAGCCGGTGCGCGCCCGCGGCGGTGACCAGGAGGGACAGGACCACGCCCACGGTGGCCAGCACCCCGGCGGGTGCCACCAGCCGCCGGACGTCGCTCCACCGGGTGGCCAGGCCGCCTTCCACCAGGATCACGGCCAGGGCGGCGATGCCGAGCGCCTGCGCGAGCTGGGCGTCGTCGAACCGCAGGCCCAGGCCGTCCTCACCCGCCACGATCCCCACCGCGAGGAACAGCAGCAGACTGGGCAGACCCACCCGGTGCGCGGTGCGGGCGGCGGCGATGCTGGTCAGCAGCACGGTGCCCGCGACGAGCAGCGTCACGTACAGCTCGGGCAGGGTCATCGATCAGTTCCTCGTACCGTCCTCGGCTGTCCTCGGCCGTCCGCGTACCGTCCTCGGCAGTCCGTCGGCGTCCGTCGGCCGCCGGCGTCCCACGGTCCGTGCGGTGACGCCGTGCCTCACGATCACACCCGGCAGGGCGGGGCGGGCGGGCGCCATGAGGGGCGCCACCCGAAGGGACGCGTGCCGGACATGTACGGCGGAACTGCCCGGTGCACGGATCTCGGCACCCGGGCCGCCGCTGGGTAAAGTGGGTGCAAAGGTGCTGGCTTGTCCTCGCGTGCCGGCCGGCGCCGGGCCACAGCCCTCCACCCCGGGTGAGAGAAGGCGCGACATGGACCCCTGGCTGATCTGGCTGATCGTCGCGGCCGCCCTGGCCGTGGCGGAGATCTGCACCCTCACCGCCGCCCTCGGCATGCTGAGCGTGGCCGCGCTGGTCACGGCGGGAGTCGCGGCGGCCGGGCTGCCGCTCTGGGTCCAGCTGGTCGCGTACGCCGTCCTCGCCTCCGTCACGCTGGCGTTCGTACGGCCCCTCGCCCTGCGCCACCTCCAGCGCCCGCAGGGCGCGCGCTTCGGCGTGGACGCGCTGGTGGGCAAGCCCGCACAGGTGCTGACGGCCGTGTCGGGCACCGGCGGCAGGGTCCGTATCGACGGCGAGGAGTGGACGGCCCGCAGTTACGACGAAACGCTGGTGATCTCGCCGGGGACGACCGTCGACGTCATCGAGATCAGTGGCGCCACCGCGATCGTCTACCCACGGGACTGAAGCCATGGACGTCTCCGCCTCCCTCGTCGCCGGCCTGCTGATCGCGCTGCTCGCGATCTTCACGGTGATCCGAGCGGTGCGCATCGTGCCCCAGGCGCGCGCCCGCAACGTGGAGCGGCTGGGCCGCTACCACAAGACCCTGACCCCCGGTCTCAACCTCGTCATCCCGTACATCGACCGGGTGCACCCGCAGATCGACCTGCGCGAACAGGTCGTCTCCTTCAAACCGCAGCCGGTCATCACCGAGGACAACCTGGTCGTCGAGATCGACACGGTGCTGTACTTCCAGGTCACCGATCCGCGCGCGGCCTTCTACGAGATCGCCAGCTTCCTCCAGGCGGTGGAGCAACTGACCGTCACCACACTGCGCAACGTGGTCGGGTCCATGGACCTGGAGAAGACGCTCACCTCGCGGGACACCATCAACAGCCAGCTGCGCGGGGTGCTGGACGAGGCGACCGGCAAGTGGGGGCTGCGGGTCAACCGCGTGGAGATCAAGGCCATCGACCCGCCGCAGTCCATCAAGGAGGCCATGCAGAAGCAGATGCGCGCCGAGCGGGACAAGCGGGCCGCGATCCTGGGCGCCGAGGGACAGCGCCAGTCGCAGATCCTCACGGCGGAGGGCGACAAGCAGGCGGCCGTGCTGCGCGCGGAGGGCAACCGGACCGCCGCGATCCTGGAGGCCGAGGGCCAGTCGCGCGCCATCGACGAGGTGTTCCAGGCGATCCACCGCAACGACCCCGACCCGAAGCTGCTGGCCTACCAGTACCTGACGGCGCTCCCCCAGCTCGCGCAGGGGCAGGGCAACAACTTCTGGGTGATCCCGAGCGAGATCACGACGGCGCTCCAGGGCGTGTCGAAGGCGTTCAGCGAGTCGCTGCCGCCGTCGCCGGCCACCCGGTCGAAGCCCCCGGCCGACGACGAGGCGGCGGCCAAGGCGGCCGACGACACGGCGGAGGCGGCTCAGGCGGCGGCTGAGGCGGTGGCCGACGCGGCGGAGGCGGACCGGCGTCCGCGGGGGATCTGAGGCCGGCGGGGGCGCACACAAGGGGCCGCACGCAGGAGGCTCACGCGCCCCCGTGCACTCACGCCCCGCGCGTGCTCACGCCCCCATGCACTCACGCCCCGCGCGTGCTCACGCGCCCCGTCAATCCACCTGCGCCGCGAACGCCTCGTACGCCCGTTCGTCGAAGAGGACGAACGTGATCTCCTCGACCGCGGTGTCCGTCGTGCGGACCGTTTCCACGGCGATGCGGGCCGCGTCGTCCAGCGGCCAGCGGTAGACACCCGTCGAGATCGCGGGGAACGCGACGGTGCGGGCGCCCAGTTCACCGGCGACGCGCAGCGACTCGCGGTAGCAGGAGGCGAGGAGATCGGAACGGTCCTCGGTCGCGCTGTGCACCGGGCCGACGGTGTGGATCACCCAGCGGGCGTCCAGCCGGCCCGCCGTCGTCGCGACGGCCTGGCCCGTGGGCAGCCCCTTGCCGTACCGCGAGGCGCGCAGGGCACGGCACTCCTCGAGGATCTCCGGGCCGCCCCGCCGGTGGATCGCGCCGTCGACGCCGCCCCCGCCGAGCAGGGACGAGTTGGCCGCGTTGACGATCGCGTCGGCGCTCTGCCGGGTGATGTCGCCCTGGACCAGGGTGAGGGTGGGGGTCATGTCTGGCGGAGCCTCCTCCACACGGCCTTCGCCGCGTTGTGGCCGGGCATGCCGTGCACGCCGGGGCCGGGCGGGGTGGCCTGCGAGCAGATGAACACGGCGGGGTGCGGGGTCGCGTACGGGTACAGCGACAGCTTGGGGCGCAGCAGCGTCTGGAGTCCGGAGACGGCGCCGGTGGCGATGTCGCCGCCGATGTAGTTGGCGTTGCGCGCGGCCAGTTCGGGCGGGCCCGCGGTGGCGCGGGCCAGGACGCGGTCGCGGAAGCCGGGCGCGAACCGCTCCAGCTGGCGTTCGATCGCGTCGGTGAGGTCGCCGGTCCAGCCGTGCGGGACGTGTCCGTAGGCCCAGAAGACGTGCTTGCCCTCGGGCGCGCGGGTGGGGTCGACGACGGAGGGCTGCACGGTGATGAGGAACGGCGCGTCGGGGGCGCGGTTCTCCCGGGAGGCGGCGTGCAGGGCGGCGCCGATCTCCGCGCTGTCCGCGCCGATCTGCACGGTTCCGGCGGTGCGCGCCTCGGGGGCGGTCCAGGGGACGGGCCCGTCCAGCGCGTAGTCGATCTTGAAGACGCCGGGGCCGTAGCGGTAGCGGGCGTAGTGGTCGCCGAAGCCGGCGATGCGGGCCAGGGCGGTGGGCGAGGTGTCGAAGACGTATGCCCGGGCCGGCGGCAGGTCGTCGAGGCGCTTGACCTCGTAGTCGGTGTGCACGGTGCCGCCGAGCTCGCGCAGGTGGGCGGCGAGGGCGTCGGAGATCGCCTGGGAGCCGCCGCGGGCGACGGGCCAGCCGTGGGTGTGCGCGGCGAGGGCGAAGACGAGGCCAATGGCGGAGGTGGCGAAACCGTTGAGCGGGGCCATCACATGGGCGACGAGCCCGGCGAGGAGGGTGCGGGCGCGCTCGTCGTGGAAGCGGCGGGCCAGCCAGGTCGACGGGGGCAGGCCGACGAGGCCGAAGCGGGCGAGGGTGACGGGGTCGCGGGGCAGCGCGGTCAGCGGCAGCGACATGAAGTCGCGGACCAGGGTGTCCCAGCGGTGCAGGAAGGGCGTGACGAGCCGCCGGTAGGCGCCGGCGTCGCGCGGCCCGAAGGAGGCGGCCGTCTCGCCGACCGAGCGGGACAGCACGGCCGCGGTGCCGTCCAGGAAGGGGTGGGCCATGGGCAGTTCGGGGTGCAGCCACTCCAGGCCGTGCCGCTCCAGCGGCAGGCCGCGGAAGGCGGGCGAGCTGACGGCGAGGGGGTGGGCGGCGGAGCAGGGGTCGTGCCGGAAGCCAGGGAGGGTCAGCTCCTCGGTGCGGGCGCCGCCGCCGACCGTCCCCTTGGCCTCGAAGAGAGCCACCGAGAAGCCGCGCCGGGCCAGTTCCACGGCGGCGGTCAGCCCGTTCGGCCCCGCCCCCACCACGACCGCATCGAGCATCGACGGCACCTTCGGACTCCTTCGTCAGCCGACGGCCACTGAGGGATCAGGATATGCCGGGCCGATGACGTCCTCCGGTGCCGGGTAGCGTCCGGGGCGTGATGCGACGGCTGCGGTTTTTGGTGCCCGGGGAGGGCACCTGGTGCTGGTACGAACTGGACGGAGACGCTGTGGCGCGGCGGCAGGCGGTGTTCGACCGGTCGCTTCCGGTGCCGGACCCCGACGATCCGTGGGGCGGGACGGCGGAGTCCATGGAGGGCGGGGTGTCGGTGGCGGCCGACCGGGAAGGGCTCTCGGCCGTCAGGGAGCACTTCGGCCCGGTCGGCGCGCAGATGTACGAGTCCGTGTACGGCCCGCTCACGGACGGCCGGGTCCGGGTGCCGGGGAACGCCGAGGACGTCTCGGAGGCGGAGTTCGAGCGGGCGTGGGACGCTGCCCGGCGGCAGCGGCACTTCACCCGGCACCGTGGCGGACCGCTGCCCGAGGGGACGTCTGTGACCGGCACGGTGGTCGCGCTGCCCTGGGGCCCCGGACGCACCGGTCTCGCCGTGGACATCGGGATGCCCGGCCGGGGTTTTGTGGACATGGGTCACTTGCCCGTCGCTCCGGAGGACTGGCCGACCGTCGGGACCGTGACGGAGTTCGAGGTCGTGCAGATCCGCATCCACACGTCGGCCGACGGCGCCGATCTGGAGGTCAGACTCCGTCCGACAGCAACGCCACCACCCGGCGAGCCGTGGCCTCGTCCCGCGCCGCGGTGAACGGCAGGGTGTTGCCGCCCCGGACGGCGAAGGGCAGGCCGGCGCGGGTGAGGTGGGCGCCGCCCGCCTCCTCCACGAGGAGCAGCCCGGCCGCGTGGTCCCACGCGGCCTCCCAGCTGAAGGCGACCGCGTCGCTCTCGCCGCGGGCTATGGCCAGGTACTCCAGCCCGGCGGAGCCGCAGGGGCGGGGGGCCACGCCGTCGGTCCACAGGCCGAGCAGGGCGCGCTTCTGGGCGTCCGTGGTGTAGTCCGGGTGGGAGGTGGCCACGCGCAGGTCGCGGCCGGGGTCGGGGGAGCCGGCGTGCAGCGGCTCCCCGTCGAGGCGGGCGCCACGCCCCCGTACGGCCGTGGCGAACTGCTCGCGGGCGGGTGCGAAGGTCCAGGAGGCGTGGACGACACCGCGCCGGGCGAGGGCGACCAGGGTGCAGAAGCCGGTCTCGCCGCGCACGAACTGGCGGGTGCCGTCGACGGGGTCGACGATCCAGACCGGTGTGTCGCCCTGGATCGCCTCGTACGACGACGGGTCGGCGTGCACCGCCTCCTCGCCGACGACGACGGAGCCGGGCAGCAGCGCGCCGAGCTCCTTCGTGAGGAACAGCTCGGCCTCACGGTCGGCGTCCGTCACCAGGTCGTGCGGGCCGGTCTTGACGTCCACGTCGTGCTCGCCGAGGCGCCGCCAGCGCGGCATGACCTCCTTCGCCGCCGCCTCGCGGATCAGTCCCTCCACGTCCGTGGTGTGCCGGGCGAGAAACTCGTCGATGGTTTCGCTGGTCTCGATCATGCCTCCATGAGAGCACGCACCACTGACATTCCCCGCCCGCCCGGTGCACTCCAGGTGGAATCGGGATGACGGGATGAAAACGCGGTGCGCCCCGCCCCTGCGCCGTGGGCTCAGCGGCCCACCGCGTACCCCTGCATGCCGCGCGGGTTGGCGGCCGCCGAGAGGACGCCGGTGTGCGGGTCGCGGGCGACGGCGCACAGCCGGCCCTCGGACCAGGCGTCGCCGACGGTGACGTCGTGGCCGCGGCGGCGCAGCTCCTCGATCACCTCCGGGTCGGTGCGCGACTCGACGGTGACGCTGCCGGGCCGCATGCCGCGGGGGTAGAACGAGCCGGGGAAGCTGTCGTTGTGCCAGTTCGGGGCGTCGACGGCACCCTGGAGGTCGAGTCCGCCGCGCACCTCGGGGCGCAGGGCGACGGCGAGGAAGAAGTGCAGCTGCCACTGGTCCTGCTGGTCCCCGCCAGGAGTGCCGAACGCCATGACCGGCACGCCGTCGCGCAGGGCGAGGGACGGGGTGAGGGTGGTGCGGGGGCGGCGGCCCGGGGTGAGGCTGTTGGGCAGGCCCTCCTCCAGCCAGGTCATCTGGAGCCGGGTGCCGAGCGGGAAGCCCAGCTCGGGCACGACGGGGTTGGACTGGAGCCAGCCGCCGCTGGGCGTGGCGGAGATCATGTTGCCCCAGCGGTCGACGATGTCGAGGTGGCAGGTGTCGCCGCGGGTGCCGCCGTCGGCGGAGACCTCCGGTTCGCCGGGCACGGGAGAGGTGGGGCTCTTGGCGACGGTCGGCTCGCCGACGCCCATCGGGCTGAAGCCGGGGTCGTCGGTGGCCACGACGCGCGCGTGGGCGGCGAGCCGGGGGATACGGCCGCCGGGGCTGCCGGGGCGCAGCTCATGGGAGGCGCGCGGGCCGACCAGGGTGCGCCGCTCGGCGTTGTACGCGGCGGACAGCAGGTCGTCGAGCGGCACCTCGGCGGCGTCGCCGTACCAGGCCTCGCGGTCGGCCATGGCGAGTTTGCAGTTCTCGATCAGCAGGTGCAGGTAGGCGGCCGAGCCGTACGGCGGCAACTCGTCGGGGAGCAAGGCGAGTTGCTGGAGGAGCGCCGGGCCCTGGCTCCACGGCCCGGCCTTGCACACGGTCCAGCCGCCGAAGTCGTACGTCACCGGGTCCTCGTAGGTGGCGGACCAGGCGGCGAGGTCGTCGGCGGCGAGGGTGCCGGTGTGGTGCTCGCCGCTGGTGTCGAGGGTGGGGCGGGCGGACTGCCGCACCAGCGCCTCGGCGACGAACCCGGTGCGCCACACGTCCCGGGCGGCCTCGATCTGCGCCTCCCGGTCGCCGGCGCCGGCGACCTCGGCGAGCAGCCGCTTCCAGGTGGCGGCGAGGGCGGGGTTGCGGAAGAGCTCGCCGGGGCGCGGCGGGTGTCCGCCGGGCAGGTAGACGTCGGCGGAGCTGGTCCACTCCGTCTCGAACAGCTCGCGCACGGTCGCCACGGTCTCGCCGACCCGCTCCACGGGCGGGTGGCCGTCCTCGGCGTAGCCGATGGCGTACTTCAGCACGTCGGCGAGGGTCTTGGTGCCGTGGTCGCGCAGGAGGAGCATCCAGGCGTCGAAGGCGCCGGGCACGGCGGCGGCGAGCGGTCCGGTGCCGGGGACGAGGTCGAGGCCGAGGCCCTTGTAGTGGGCGACGGTCGCGCCGGCCGGGGCGACGCCCTGCCCGCACAGCACGCGCACCTCTCCGCCGGCGGGGGCGAGGATCATCGGCACCTCGCCGGCCGGGCCGTTGAGGTGGGGTTCGACGACGTGCAGCACGAAGGCCCCGGCGACGGCCGCGTCGTAGGCGTTACCGCCGTCCTCGAGGACGGCCATGGCGGACTGGGAGGCCAGCCAGTGGGTGGAGGACACCATGCCGAAGGTGCCCTGGAGGGTCGGTCGGGTGGTGAACTGCATCCCCTGCCCCAGGTGTTCGCGTCGTCCGGCCCTGCGCCCCACCCGCTCCGGGCCGGAGGCCTCGGCCCTTGCCGGACGCAGGGTAAGCGCGTACTGCCGGGGGATGCCACCCTCGGCGCCACCGGGCCTGGCGGCGTGACGGGAACATTCCGGGCGTGCCCGGTGTTGGTACGCGCGGCTGACGAAAGGCGGAGTCGTGCACGGTGAGTACAAGGTTCCCGGCGGCAAGCTCGTCGTGGTGGACGTGGACGTGGCGGACGGGGTGCTGCGCGACGCGCGCGTGGCGGGGGACTTCTTCCTGGAACCGGACGAGGCGCTGGACGCCGTGAACCGCGCCCTGGAGGGCGCCCCCGCCGACACCGACGCCGCCGGTCTGGCCGCGCGGGTCGAGGCGGCGCTGCCAGAGGGCACCGTGATGTACGGGCTCACCGCGGAGGGCGTCGGCATCGCGGTGCGCCGTGCGCTGGCGCACGCGACCGACTGGACCGACTACGACTGGCAGCTCGTGCACGAGGGCCCGCAGCCGCCCGCGCTGCACATGGCCCTGGACGAGGTGCTGACCGCCGAGGTGGCCGCCGGGCGGCGCCCTCCCACGCTGCGAGTGTGGGAGTGGGCCTCCCCCGCCGTGATCATCGGCAGTTTCCAGTCGCTGCGCAACGAGGTGGACCCCGAGGGCGCCCGACGGCACGGCGTGGACGTGGTGCGCCGCATCTCCGGCGGCGGCGCGATGTTCGTGGAGCCGGGCAACACCATCACCTACTCGCTGTCGGTGCCGGAGGCGCTGGTGCAGGGCCTGTCCTTCCAGGACAGCTACGCCTACCTCGACGACTGGGTGCTCGGCGCGCTCGGCGACATGGGGATCAAGGCCTGGTACCAGCCGCTGAACGACATCGCCACCGACCAGGGCAAGATCGCGGGCGCGGCACAGAAGCGGATCGTGGGCCCGGACGGCGCGCCCGGCGCGGTGCTGCACCACGTGACGATGGCGTACGACATCGACGCGGACAAGATGCTCGACGTGCTGCGCATCGGCAAGGAGAAGCTGTCGGACAAGGGCACGAAGAGCGCGAAGAAGCGGGTGGACCCGCTGCGCCGGCAGACGGGGCTGCCGCGCGAGGCGGTCATCGGGCGGATGGTCGACTCCTTCCGCACCCGTTACGGTCTGACGCAGGGCAAGGTGACGGACGAGGAGCTGGCGCGCGCTCAGGAGCTGGCGCGGACGAAGTTCACCGCACCGGAATGGGTCGCGCGGGTGCCCTGACGCTCAAATCCCCCTATTCGTAAAGGAACAGCGGCAAGCGGCCGGCGATCCGGAACCGCCCCGTCACCGCGCGCCTACGGAGCGAGTTGAACCCTTCCGCACCGTGACGAAGCGTGTGACACTGGCGTCCCGTCCGCAGTGCGGACCCCCTCCGCACCGTCCCCCACGAGAAGTGCGCCGTGCGTTCCTTTCCTCTGCCGATCGCCCTGACCGCCCGTCTGTCGCCGGTGGTCGTCCTCGCCGCGGCCGGATGGGCGCTGTCCTCCGGCCCGCTGGCCGCGCCCGAGGCCTCCGACAAGGAGCCGACCGGGAAGACCGCCTCGCAGCAGTCCCCCACCGCCCCGTCCGAGACGCAGGCGGTGAAGACGTACGCCGCGGCGCCCGAGCCGTGCGACGCACTGTCCGCCGCGACCGTCAAGTCCCTTGTGCCGGGCGCGAAGACGGCCGGCAAGGAGATACCGTCCACGGACTCCGACCTGCGCCGCACCTGCTCGTGGAACGCCCTCAAGGGCTACGACTACCGCTGGCTCGACGTGTCCTTCGAGGTGCTGGACTCCGACGAGGCCGCGGAGAAGTCGTACAGCGGGCGGCTGGCGGAGAAGAGCGGCGGGGGCGCCGTCCCGGGGGTCGGGGACGCGGCGTACTCGGTCGTGAACCTCACCACCGAGGACAAGCAGGACACGCGTGAGGGTGTCGTGGTGGCGCGAGCCGCCAACGCGCTGGTGATCGTCACGTACAACGGCAGCGACTTCGAGTCGAAGAAGGCGCCGAGCACGGACGTGATCAACAAGGGCGCGATCAAGGCCGCCAAGGAAGCGGTGGCCGCGCTGGGGAAGGCGCGAGGCTGATCCGGAACCGATGGTTCCGTGACATCTGTCACAGCCCGTTCCCGATCTGACCGGGCCGCTTAGTAGACGGGGCCGCGGCGACATGGGGGACTTGTCCGTCTTGGCGGGTAAGCGCACCGGGCCCGTACGGGTGGCGGGCCGGCCGCGATCCGGGTGCACCCGCTTCGTCGCCGCATGGCGCTTTCTGACGTGGCGGCAGACGGTCCCGTCGCCCTCCCGAGGGCCGGTCGGCACGCTCTCCCGGCCGTCGCAAGACCCCTCCCGTCCTACGAAGCCGGGTAGTACACGAGCCCTTTGCGCCGCGCGCCGGGCCGTCCCAAGAATGACCAGCCTCCGCACACCCAGGGGTGAGGTCACGTATGGGAATCCATCGCCACGAGAAGAAGTACCGGCGGGCGGTCGTCGTCGCGGTCGCCGTCGGTGTCATAGGCATACCCTCGGTCGCCATGGCCTGTGCCGACTGGCCGGACGGCGGGCAGCGCGAGGACCGCGCCACCGCGGTGCCGACCGTCGGCGAGGACCGCTGGGACGGGCCCGGCTGGTACGGCCGCTGGCGCAGCCAGCACGAAGGCGACCCGACGCCGGTGGCGTCCGGCTCCCCCGGCGCCTCCGCGAGCCCGTCGGAGGACGCCCGCAGGGACCACGGCGGCAAGCCCTCGCGGAAGCCGGCGAAGAGGACCACCCGGCCGGCCGGCGCGGCCCCCTCCACCACCACGGCGGCCCCGAAGCCCACCACGGCGTCCCCGAAGCCCTCGACCGCCGCCCCGAAGCCCTCCACGGCCGCTCCCGCGCCCTCCACCACCGCGCCGAAGCCGACGACCCCGGCCCCGAAGCCGACCACCGCGTCGCCGAAGCCCACCGCCACCGCCTCCGGCGCCGTCGCCCGGGTCGTGGAGCTGGTCAACGCCGAGCGCGCCGAGGCCGGCTGCTCCCCGGTGACCGCCAACTCCACGCTGAACACGGCCGCCCAGCGGCACAGCGAGGACATGGCGTCGACCGGCACCATGTCGCACACCGGCTCCGACGGGTCCGACCCCGGTCAGCGCATCACCCGCGCCGGGTACACCTGGAGCACCTACGGCGAGAACGTCGCCTACGGCTACTCCACGCCGGAGCAGGTGATGCAGGGCTGGATGACCAGCCCCGGGCACAAGGCGAACATCCTCAACTGTTCCTTCAAGGAGATCGGCGTCGGCCTGTCCGGCACCTACTGGACGCAGGACTTCGGCACCGCCCGCTGAGGTCCCCGGGGGCCACGGCGGCGGGCGTTCACACCCGTCGCCGCCCCGCCGTCAGCGCGACGTACACGACGAGCGAGGCCGCGAGGCCCACCGCCCAGCCGTAGTCCGCGAGGGGCTTGAGGAAGGAGATCAGCCCGTCCTGCGGGAAGGGCCCCTTGCCGGGCGCCGAGTGGGAGCCGCCCACCGCGAGCACCCCGCCGACGGCGAAGGCGACGACGGCGTGCACGTTCCAGCCGGACGTGTACCAGTAGCGCCCGCCCGGGGTGTACAGGTCGGTCAGGTCCAGTCGGGTGCGGCGCACGATCCAGTAGTCGGCGATGAGGATGCCGGCGACCGTGCCGAGCAGCCCGCCGACCAGCCCCAGCCAGGTGAAGATGTACAGCTCCGGCGTCTCGGTCAGCTTCCACGGCATGATGACCACGCCGACCACCCCGGTGATCAGCGCCCCGGTGCGGAAGGTGATGAACCTGGGCGCCAGGTTGGCCAGGTCGTACGCCGGTGACACCACGTTCGCCGCGATGTTCACGGAAATCGTGGCGACGAGCACGGTGACCAGCGCGAACAGCAGCCCGAAGACGTTGTCGGTCTTGGCGGCCAGCTGCACCGGGTCCCAGATCGCCGCCCCGTAGACGGCCTGCGAGCCGGAGGTGACGAACACCGACAGCAGCGCGAACAATGTCATGGTCGTAGGCAGGCCGAGCGTCTGCCCCCAGACCTGGGCGCGCTGCCCCGCGCCGAAGCGGGTGAAGTCGGGGATGTTGAGGCTGAGCGTCGACCAGAACGCGATCATGCCCATCAGGGACGGGAAGAACACCGGCCAGAAGTCGGCGCCCCAGCCCAGCTTCGACGGCTGGTCCAGCAGCGGCCCGAGACCGCCGGCCTTGTTCGCGACCCACACCAGCAGCACCAGCGCGCCGACGATGACGAACGGCGCCGCCCAGTTCTCGAACCGGCGCAGCGCCTCCATCCCCCGGTAGATGATGGCCAGTTCGAGCGCCCAGAAGAGCACGAAGCACACCCACAGGGTCCACGGCTGGCCGCCCACCTCGGACGCCTCGGCCCAGCCGCCGAACAGCTTGCCGAGCAGCACGAAGATGCCCTGGCCGCCGATCCAGGTCTGGATGCCGAACCAGGCGCAGGCGACACCGGCCCGGATCATCGCGGGCAGGTTGGCGCCGCGCAGCCCGAAGGAGGCGCGGGCCAGCACCGGGAACGGGATGCCGTACTTGGGGCCGGCGTGCCCGGTCAGCAGCATCGGCGCGAGCACGACGACGTTGGCGAGCGCGATGGTGAAGACGGCCTGCTTCCAGTCCATGCCGAGCGCGACGAGTCCGGACGCGAGCAGCCAGGAGGGGATGTTGTGCGCCATCCCCACCCACAGGGCGGTGAAGTTGTACGTGGTCCAGCGGCGGCGGGCCAGCGGGACCGGCAGCAGGTCGTCGTTGACGAAGCGGGCGTCGGTGAGGACGGCGCCCGGCGGGAGCTCGACGCGTCCCGCCGGGTCGGGTATCGGATTCTCTGAGGGCGCGGGCGGGACGGTCGCGGTCATGGGCGTGCCTTTCGCAGTGGTACCGGTTCAGTCGCCGAGTGCCGGGATGATCTCCGCGCCGTACGCGTCGATCGTCGTTTCCTGCGCGTCGTGCATGTCGTACACCGCGAACTGGTCGACGCCCAGGTCGCGCAGTGCGCGGAGCTTCTCGATGTGCGCCTCGGGCGGGCCGAGCAGGCAGAAGCGGTCCACGATCTCGTCGGGGACGAAGTCCGTGGACGGGTTGCCTGCCCGTCCGTGGTGGCTGTAGTCGTAGCCCTCGCGGCCCTTGATGTACTCGGTGAGCGCCTCGGGGACCATGCCGGAGTGCTCGCCGTACCGGGCGACCAGGTCGGCGACGTGGTTGCCGACCATCCCGCCGAACCAGCGGCACTGCTCGCGGGCGTGCGCCAGGTCGTCGCCGACGTACGCGGGGGCGGCGACGCAGACGGTGATCGCGTCGGGGTCGCGGCCGGCCTCGGCGGCGGCGTTCCGCACCGCCTTCACCATCCACTCGGTGAGGAACGGGTCGGCCAGCTGGAGGATGAAACCGTCGGCCTTCCGCCCGGTCAGGGCGAGCGCCTTGGGCCCGTACGCGGCCATCCACACCGGGAGCCTGCCGTCGCGGACCCACGGCAGACGCATCCGCTGTCCGTCGACCTCGGCCTCGCGTCCCTCGGCGAGGTCGCGGATCGCGTCGATCGCCTCGCCGAGCCGGGCGAGGGTGTTGGGCCTGCGTCCGGCGACGCGCATCGCGGAGTCGCCGCGGCCGATGCCGCACACGGTGCGGTTGCCGTACATGTCGTTGAGGGTGGCGAAGGTGGAGGCGGTCACCTCCCAGGTGCGGGTGCCCGGGTTGGTGACCATCGGGCCGACTCTGAGGGTGGTGGTGTTGGCGAGGATCTGGCTGTAGACGACGAAGGGTTCCTGCCACAGCACCGCCGAGTCGAAGGTCCACCCGTGGGTGAACCCGTTGCGCTCGGCGCGCTTCATCAGGCTGATCACCCGCGACGCCGGCGGGTCGGTCTGAAGGACGAGGCCGAAGTCCATGCGCTCCGCTCCTAGGTGAGGTACTGACAGGTGGAACGCGGGGTGTAGACGCCGTGACCGGCGTGCCCGGTGTACTCCCGGTCGGTGACGACCGGGACCCCGCGCGAGAACACGGTCTCGACGCGTCCGGTGACCCGCTTGCCCTCGTACGCCGAGTAGTCGACGTTCATGTGGTGGGTGTCGGCGGACATGACCTGCTCGGCGTGCGGGTCGTAGATCACGACGTCGGCGTCGGCGCCCGGCGCGATCGTCCCCTTCTTCGGGTAGAGGCCGAACATCCGCGCCGGGGTGGCGCAGGCGATCTCGATCCAGCGGCGGCGGCTGATGTGCCCGTCCAGGACGGCCTGGTGGAGGAGGTCCATGCGGTTCTCCACGCCCGGCAGCCCGTTGGGGATCTTGGAGAAGTCGCCGCGGCCGAGCTCCTTCTGGCCGCTGAAGCAGAAGGGGCAGTGGTCGGTGGAGACCACCTGGAGGTCGTCGGTGCGCAGACCCCGCCACAGCGCCGCCTGGTGCTCCTTGGGCCTGAGCGGCGTGCTGCACACGTACTTGGCGCCCTCGAAGTCCGGCTCGGCGAGGTTGTCGGTGGACAGGAACAGGTACTGCGGGCAGGTCTCGCCGAACACGGGCAGCCCGTCGTCGCGGGCCCGGGCGAGTTCCGCGACCGCCTCGGTGGCGGAGACGTGCACGACGTACAGCGGGGCGCCGGCGACCTGGGCGAGCCGGATGGCCCGGTGGGTGGCCTCCGCCTCCAGGAGGGCCTTGCGGACCTCGCCGTGGAAGCGGGGGTCGGTCTCGCCGCGGGCGAGGGCCTGTTCGACGAGGACGTCGATGGCGATGCCGTTCTCGGCGTGCATCATGATCAGTCCGCCGTTGTCGGCGGAGCGTTGCATGGCGCGGAGGATCTGTCCGTCGTCGGAGTAGAAGACGCCCGGGTAGGCCATGAACTGCTTGAACGAGGTGACACCCTCCTCCACGAGGAGGTCCATCTCCTTCAGCGTGTCGTCGTTCACGTCGGAGACGATCATGTGGAAGGCGTAGTCGATCGCGCAGTTGCCCTCCGCCTTCGCGTGCCAGGCGTCCAGGCCCTCGCGCAGGCCGTGCCCGACGCTCTGCACGGCGAAGTCGACGATCGTGGTGGTGCCGCCCCAGGCGGCGGCACGCGTGCCCGTCTCGAAGGTGTCGGAGGCGAAGGTGCCGCCGAACGGCAGCTCCATGTGGGTGTGCGCGTCCACGCCGCCCGGGATCACGTACTTGCCGGTGGCGTCCATCGTTCGCTCGGCTGTGAACGTCTCGGCGGCGGGGGTGTGGGAAGCGGCGATGGCCGCGATGCGGCCGTCTTCCATGAGGACGTCTGCGTGTAGTTCGTCGGAGGCGGTGATGACGAGTCCGCCGCGGATGACTGTGCGGGTGCTCATGCCGGGGTCGCTCCTCCTGGTGGGTGCGTGCGGGTTGTTTGTGGCTGATCGCGCAGTTCCCCGCGCCCCTTTGGGGCGTTCTCGCTCAGGGCGTTGTCAGGGGGCCGTAGGCGCCCGGGGCGCGGTCGCGGTAGAACTGCCAGCGGTCGCGGACCTCTCGGAGTTTGGCCAGGTCCAGGTCGCGGACGACCAGTTCCGGCTCCTTGTCGCCGGCCACCTCGCCGACGAAGCGGGCCTCCGGGTCGACGAAGTAGCTCGTGCCGTAGAAGTCGTTGTCGCCGTACTCCTCGACGCCCACCCGGTTGATCGCGCCGACGAAGTACTCGTTGGCCACGGCCGCCGCCGGCTGCTCCAGCTGCCAGAGGTAGCCCGACAGGCCGCGCGAGGTGGCCGACGGGTTGAACACCAGCTCCGCGCCCGCGAGTCCGAGGGCGCGCCAGCCCTCCGGGAAGTGCCGGTCGTAGCAGATGTAGACGCCGATCCGGCCGGCCTGGGTGTCGAAGACGGGCCAGCCGCTGTTGCCGGGGCGGAAGTAGAACTTCTCCCAGAACCCCTTGACCTGCGGGATGTGGGTCTTGCGGTACTTGCCCAGGTAGGAGCCGTCGGCGTCGATCACGGCGGCCGTGTTGTAGAGGACGCCGGGCTGCTCCTCCTCGTACATCGGCAGCACCAGGACGAGGTTCAGCTCCCGGGCGAGGCGCCGGAAGCGCTCGACGATCGGGCCGTCGGGGATGCGTTCGGCGTACTCGTAGAAGGCGGGGTCCTGGACCTGGCAGAAGTACGGTCCGTAGAACAGCTCCTGGAAGCACAGCACATGAGCGCCCTGCGCGGCCGCGTCGCGGGCGGCCTGCTCGTGGACCTGGATCATCGACTCCTTGTCGCCCGTCCAGGCGGTCTGGAAGACGGCGGCTCGGATCACTCGGCTCATCGGGACCTCCGGTCGCTCGGTGTGCGGTGAGCCTAGGAAGCGGACGAGCGCGCGCTGAGTGGCACGGTGTCACGTCTGCGGGGGTGCGGCGTGTCACCGTGTCATCCGCGGACGATCCCATGTGTCACCGCCGTTGCCGCAGGTGGTCGCTCGTTTCAGCGTTGTTGCGCGTCGTGCGCGAGGAGTGCGATGTGCAGCGAGGCGGCCTGTTCGAAGTCGTCCAGGTCCACCCCCAGCCGTATCTGTATCGCCTCGAGGCGGCGGTACAGCGCCGGCCGGGACACGTGGTGGAGCTGCGCGGTGCGGGACTTGTTGCGGCCGGTCGCCAGGTACGTCCGCAGGACCGGGAGCAGGTCCTCGCCGGGGTCGCAGAGCAGCCCGGCCAGCTCCCGTTCGGCGAACGACTGCACCTGCGGGTCGTCGCGCAACAGCCGTACGAGGCCCCGCAGATGGACGTCCCGCAGCCGCACCACGGGGGGCAGGTCGAGGGCGGCGGCGTCGTCCGCGACGGCGTCGGCGACGTGCCGGGCCTCGCGCAGCCCGGCGGGCACGTCGTCGAAGGAGGCGCGGGCGGCGGCGGCCGCCACCACGACGGGCCCGTCGGCCGGTTCGGCGCGCAGCCGGGCCGCGAAGTGCGCGGTGAGCGCCTCGGCGTCCTGGTCGCGGGCCAGGCTGAGCAGCACGGCGGTCGCGGCGGCGGACAGTTCGCCCGCGATGCCGGGCAGGCCCAGCAGCCGCAGTGTCCGGTCCAGCGGGGCGGCCCGGTGCCCGCGCACCACGAGCGGCACGAACGTGCGCCGGTTGACCGGCAGTCCGGCGGCGCGGGCGCGGGGCAGCAGGTGCCGGGCCGGTACGGCGCCGCCGACCAGGTCGGTGAGCAGGCTCAGCGCGGACTGCCCTTCCCAGGAGCAGTCGGCGCCGCCGAGCATGCGGTGCAGGACGAGCGCCTCGGCGGCCCGGTCGGCGAGCAGCCGCCCGGTCTCGGTGTCGCCGCGGTAGCCGCACAGCACGAGCCGGCCCCAGGGCTCGCCCCGCCCGCCGAGTTCCGCGCGGATCCAGCCGTCGCCCTCGCTGCGGCCGGCCTGCCGGGCGATCCGCTCCCAGTCGCGCAGCACGTCGTCGACGGCGGACCGCTCCCCCGCCGTGCCGAGGACGCGGTGGGCGAGGTTGGTGAGGACGACGGGGCAGCCGCTGTGCCGGGCGATCTCGTCGAGCAGCCGCTGGAGCGGGGCGCCGCCGGTGATGAGCGCGGTGAGTTCGGTGCGGACCGTCTCGGAGAGGCTGACGGCGGCGAACTTCCGCCGCACCAGCCGGGACTGCACCTCCTCGGTCAACTGGGCGAAGGGGAAAGGGCGGTGGAGCACGACGAGGGGCAGCTGGCAGCGCTCCGCCGCCCGCCGCATCGCCTCCGGCGGGGACGGGAAGGCGCGGCCGAGGCCGAGGACCACGGCGGACGCCTCGGCGCGGTGCAGGGAGCGGACGTACTCGGTCTGCTTGTGCTCGTCGCCGGCGAGAAGCACCCCGGTGGTGAGCACCATCTCGCCGCCGCTGAGCATCACGCCGACGTCGGCCGCCTCGGCGACGTGCACCCAGCGCACCGGCCGGTCCAGCCGGCCGGCGCCGGCCACCACCTCGGGCTCCCCGGCGAGGACCCGCTCCAGGGCGAGGACCTGCCGGACCGAGAGGGCCGGTACCGGTGGCTCCCAGGTGGTCATGGCGGTGCCCTTCGGTGGGTGTGGGCCTACTGGATGCTCCTCAGGGCGTCCTCGAGGATCGCGGCGCCCTCCTCGGCCTCCGCGATGTTCAGGGACAGCGGCGGGGCGATGCGCAGGGCGCTGGTGTCGTGGCCGCCGCCCTTGCCGATGAGCAGGCCGCCCTCGCGGGCCGCCTCCAGGACGGCGGACGCGGCGGCCGGGTCGGCCTCGTCGGTGCCGGGTTTCGTCAGCTCGATGCCGATCATCAGGCCCCGTCCGCGCACCTCCCGTACGGCGGGGACGTGGGCGGCGGCGGCCCGCAGCCGTTCGGCGAGCAGGCCGCCGACCCGGCGCGCGTTCCCCTGGAGGTCGTGTTCGAGGAGGTAGTTGAGGTTGGCGAGGCCGGCCGCCATGGTGATCTGGGTGCCGCCGAACGTGGAGATGCTGTTGGCGTCCAGGCAGTTCATGATCTCCGCGCGGGCGACGACCCCGCCGATGGACATGCCGTTGCCGATGCCCTTGGCGAAGGTCAGCATGTCGGGCGGGCCGCCGCGGGCGTGCGCCTGCCAGCCCCAGAAGTGCTCGCCGGTGCGGCCCCAGCCGGTCTGCACCTCGTCGGAGATCCACAGGACGCCCCGCTCGTGCAGCACCTCGCGGAACGCGGCGTAGAGGCCGTCGGGCGGGGAGGTGAAGCCGCCGACGCCCTGGATCGGCTCGGCGATCAGCGCGGCGGGCGGGCGGGTGTGGCCGAGGAGGTCCTTGAGGTCGTCGACGCAGGCGGCGACGAAGTCGTAGTCGTCGAGGCCGGCGAACGGGCCCCGGCTGCGCACCCCGCCGTGCACGTACAGCGTCTGGAGCGGGGACAGCGAGGTCGGGGACCAGCCGCGGTTTCCGGTGACGCCGACCGCGCTGAAGGAGCGGCCGTGGTAGCTGTTGCGCATCGCCAGGACGGTGTTGCTGCGCCGGTAGGTGGTGGCGAGCAGCAGGGCGGTGTCGTTGGCCTCGGTGCCGGAGGTGGTGAAGAAGACCCGGGCGTCGGGGATGCCGCTGAGCTGGGCGATCCGTTCGGCGAGGTCCACCATCGGCCGGTTGAGGTAGAGGGTGGAGGAGTGGACGATCCGCCCGGCCTGTTCGGTGACCGCCTTGGTGACCTCGGGCAGGGCGTGGGCGGTCATGGTGGTGAGGATGCCGCCGAAGAAGTCCAGGTAGCGGTTGCCGTCGGAGTCCCAGACGTGGCGTCCCTCGCCGTGGGTGATCTCGATGGGGTGTTCGTAGTAGAGGGCCAGCCAGTCGGGGAGGACGGAGCGGTGGCGGCCCAGCAGGTCGTCGGTCACGGCCGCACCAGCCCTTCGTAGGCGTCGGGGCGGCGGTCGCGGTAGAACGCCCACTGCTGCCGCACCTCGTCGACGAGGCCGAAGTCGAGGTCCCGTACCACCAGTTCCTCCTCGCTGTCGCTGGCCACGTCGCCGACGAACTGTCCGCGCGGGTCGACGAAGTAGCTCGTGCCGTAGAAGTCGTTGTCGCCGTACTCCTCGACGCCGACGCGGTTGATGGCGGCGACGAAGTACTGGTTGGCGACGGCCGCCGCGGGCTGCTCCAGCTGCCACAGGTACGCCGACAGGCCGCGGTGCGTGGCCGACGGGTTGTACACCAACTGGGCGCCGTTCAGTCCGAGCTGCCGCCAGCCCTCGGGGAAGTGGCGGTCGTAGCAGATGTAGACGCCGACCTTGCCGACGGCGGTGTCGAAGACGGGCCAGCCCAGGTTGCCCGGGCGGAAGTAGAACTTCTCCCAGAAGCCCTTGACCTGCGGGATGTGGTGCTTGCGGTACTTGCCGAGGTAGGTGCCGTCGGCGTCGATCACGGCGGCGGTGTTGTAGTAGTGGCCGGACTGCTCGACCTCGAAGACGGGGGCGACGACGACCATGCCGGTCTCGCGGGCCAGGTCCCGCATCCGGCACACGGTCGGGCCGTCCGGGACCTCCTCGGCCCAGCGGTAGTGCTCGGTGTCCTGGACCTGGCAGAAGTAGGGGGCGTTGAAAACCTCCTGGAACCCGATGACCTTCGCGCCCCGCCGGGCCGCCTCGCGGGCGTGCTCCTCGTGTTTCGCCAGCATGGACGCGGTGTCGCCGGTCCAGGTGGCCTGGACGAGGGCGGCGGTTACGACGTTGGGCATGAGCTGCTGCTCCTTCGACGCGACGTCAGCGCCTCTACGCCCGTAGAGACGGCCGTAGAGGGACGAACGTAAGCCTCCCGGACGGCCTTGCCAAGACCATCGTCGTGCGGCTCGTGGAGTCGATCGTGATTGACACCCCTGTGGGTGAGCGGGCCGGGCCGCCGGCGCCCGGTCAGGCGGCCAGTCCCGCGACGCGCAGGGCGTGCAGCACGTCCCAGTGCCGCTCCTCGGAGACGGCCCGGGCGGCCGTGAGGAGCAGCGGCACCAGGCGTCCGGGGTCCGGTGCGGCCGTGCGGGCGGCGTCCTGCGGGGTGCGCATCCGGACGCAGGCGTCGAGCAGGGCGCGCAGCTCGCGGTGGCGGGTGCCGTCGGCCAGGGCGAGGGCGGCGTGCCCGATCTCGTCGGCGGGCCGTACGACGCCCTGCCGCAGGATCCGCTCGCCGTCCTCCGCGCGCCCCGCCGCGGTGAGCGCGTCGGCGGCGGCGACGAGCCGCTCGGTGGGCAGCGTCGCCGCCTCCCACAGCAGGGTCGCCCAGTCGGCGGCGAGCCCGGCCCGCTCCATCGCGTCCGCGAGCAGCGGGAACCGTACGGCGGGCCAGTACGCGGCCTGGTTCAGCAGGGCGTGCGCCTCGCCGTCGCGGGCCTCGCGCCTGAGGCGCGTCAGGGTGTGCACGAGCCGGCCCACCTCGCGGACGTCCTCCGCGCCGATCCGCTCCGGCGGGGGCGGCTCGGCGGGGCCGTCCTGTGCGGCGGCCCCGGCGAAACGCGCGCCGCGGGCCGCGGTGACGGCGGGCAGCTCCGGCACGGCTGCGGGCGGCGCGACGAGGGGCTGCGCCCCGTCGTCCTCCACCCCGGCGAACCGGGCACCGCCACGGCGCCGCTTGCGGGGCGGGGAGGCGGGGCGAGTGTCCTCGACGGGCGGGGGCGTGGTCGCAGGCGGGGGCGGGGGCGGGGGGACGTGCTGTTGCGCGGCGCGCAGCTCTGGGGGGATGGGGTCGGGGGTGAGGGGGTGTGTCCGGGGGGACAGGGAGGACTGGGGGGCGGAGGGGTGCGGCTCGGGTGCTGCCGCGCGGGGGTGCCGGGCGGGCGGGCCGAGGGTTTCCGGGCCGGGGTGCCGGCCGCTCACGCCCGGGGTCTCCGGCCCGGGGTGCCAGGGGCCGGGGCCCGGAGTGCGGGACCCGGAAGCCCCGGACGCCGGGTGCAGGCCGGGCCCGGGCTGCGATGCGAGGCCAGGGCCCGGAGTGCGGGGCCCGGGGACGTCGGACGCCAGGTCCGGGCCTGGCCCCGGCTGCGGCTGGAGGCCGGAGCTCGGAGTGTGGGGTCCGGGGAGCCCGGACGCCGCGTCCGGGCCAGGCCCCGGCTGCGACGCGCCCGGTGTCGGACCGGGGCCGGGGCCCTGCCGTGCCGGGTGCGGGCCGCCGCCCGCCTGTCGGTGGTCCGGTGTCGGCGACGGGCCGTGGGCCTGGTCGGCGAGGGGCGTGTGCGGGCCCTGGGGCCCGGAGGCTGTCGGGGTGTCCGCCGCTAGGTGAGGGGTGTAGCGGCCCTGAGCGTGCAAGGGGCTTGCCCCCGGCGTGGCCGCGTCCAGGGCGGTCACGCGGGTCGTGAGTTCCGCGCAGCGGGCGGTCGCGCGGCGGTGGTCGTCCTCGGCCCAGGCGAGGTCGGTGGCCAGGGCATCCGCGTCCTCCTGCCCGGCAGCGGAGGCGAGCCGGTGCGTCAGGTCGGCCCGGCGGTCCGCCGCGTACCGCTGCTCGCGCAGCATCACGTCGAGCCGGTCACGCAACGCCTGCCGGGCGCCCGGCCGCGCGTCGAACGCCGCCGTCGCCGCGGCGTGCAGTAAGCGCGCCCGCGGCAGCTCCGCCTCGGCGGCCGCGGGGCCGTGGACGGCGGCGAGGTCCTGGAGCAGCGACTCCACCACGTCCCACGGCGGCAGTTCCCGTCCCTCCACGCACGCCCGCATGCCGTCGGGGTCGCGCTGCCAGAACACCAGACACCAGCCCGTGTACCGGTCCAGACGCGCCAGGAGACCCCGTAGGTGGTCCGTGAACCCCCGGACGCCGTCCGGGAGTTGCTCCGTCGCCATAGCCAACTCCCGCCAGTCCCGGAGTACTCGACTCCGTAGATAACACCTGGCGTGTTACAGCGACGCTACGGAGAGTTTTCCGGCAGGCGTGCGGGCGGCCCGGACCGGGCCGGTCGCCCCGCTCAGGCGGCGATCGTCGCGTCCGGGGCGTCCTGGGCGCCGGGCGCGCCCGTGGCCTCCTGCGCACAGCGACCGATCAGCTCGTCCATCGACAGCCCGAGCGCCCCGGCCAGCGCGGCCACGGTGAAGAACGCGGGGGTCGGCGCCCGCCCCGTCTCGATCTTGCGGAGGGTCTCCGCGGAGATGCCGGCGTTCGCGGCGACGTCCGTCATGCTGCGGGCTCCGCGCGCCTCGCGCAGCAGTCTGCCGAGCCGCTCGCCGCGTTCGCGCTCTTCGGGGGTCAAGGGGGTGCGCACCATGACACCATTCTAATACCGGTATAGTAATTGGCATGGTGGAGCTGAAGACCGACGCATCGATCGATGCCATGTACGAGACGGGCCAGATCGTGGCCCAGGCGCTGACGGCCGTGCGGAAGGCCGCCGGCGTGGGCGTTTCCCTGCTGGAGCTGGACGAGGTGGCCCGGGATGTGCTGAACGCGGCCGGCGCGACGTCGCCGTTCCTCGGGTACCGGCCCACGTTCGCGCTCACCCCGTTCCCCGCCGTGATCTGCGCGTCGGTGAACGACGCGATCGTGCACGGCATCCCGACCAGGTACCGGCTGCGTGACGGGGACCTCGTGTCCATCGACTGCGGCGCCCAACGGGGCGGCTGGGCGGGCGACTCGGCGATCAGCTTCGCCGTGGGCACCGCGCGCCCGGCGGACGTCCGGCTGGTCGAGACGGCCGAGCGGGCGCTCGCGGCGGGCATCGAGGCGGCCGTGGTCGGCAACCGCATGGGCGACATCGCGCACGCCATCGGCACGGTGTGCCGCGGCGCGGGCTACGGGATCATGGAGGACTTCGGGGGGCACGGCATCGGCCGCCGTATGCACGAGGACCCGCCGGTGCCGAACGAGGGCCGGCCGGGGCGCGGGCTGCCGCTGCGGCACGGCATGGTGCTGGCGATCGAGCCGATGCTGATCGCGGGCGGCGGGGACGCCTACCGCACCGACCCGGACGGCTGGACCCTCCGCACCACGGACGGCACCCGCGCGGCCCACACGGAACACACGGTCGCGATCACGGAGGCGGGGCCGCGTGTCCTGACGGCGCGAGACTGAGGGGCGGTGGGGGCGGCATGCCCAGGTGCCGCGAACCTGGACATGCCCACCCAAACCGAACGTGTCATCGTGGGCATGAGCGCGCCCCGACCGGGTTACCCGGGACCGGCACGTCGACCCAGCGAAGGAACGGATGACGATGACGAGTGGTTTCGTCGGCCCGGAGGGTGACCCGTTCGCAGAATTCCTCGCCCGCTTCTTCGGCGGACAGCGCCCCCGCCAGATCGACATCGGCAGGCTTCTCAGCCAGCCCGCCCGTGAACTCGTGCGCGGCGCCGCGCAGTACGCGGCCGAGCACGGCAGCCGTGACCTGGACACCCAGCACCTGCTGCGTGCCGCGCTCTCCGCCGAGCCGACCCGGAGTCTGCTCAGCCGCGCGGGCGCGGATCCGGACTCGCTGGCGTCGCAGATCGACGACCGGTCGGGGCCCGCGCAGCACGGCCCCGGCGACGCGCCGCCGCCGACCTCGCTGTCCCTGACGCCTGCCGTCAAACGGGCGCTGCTGGACGCGCACGAGATGGCGCGGGCGAGCGGCGCCGGATACATCGGCCCGGAGCACGTGCTCAGCGCCCTCGCCGCGAACCCGGACTCGGCCGCCGGGCACATCCTGAACGCGGCCCGCTTCGCCCCGTCCGGCCCGCAGGAGACGCCGGAGGCGCAGCAGCCGCGCCAGGAGCGTCCCCGGCCGTCGTCCAGCACCCCGACGCTGGACAAGTACGGCCGTGACCTCACCGCGCTGGCCCGCGAGGGCCGGATCGACCCGGTGATCGGGCGGGACACGGAGATCGAGCAGACCGTCGAGGTGCTGTCCCGGCGCGGCAAGAACAATCCCGTGCTGATCGGCGACGCGGGCGTCGGCAAGACCGCCGTGGTGGAGGGGCTGGCGCAGCGGATCGCCGAGGGGGACGTGCCCGACATCCTGCTGGGCCGCCGCGTGGTCGCCCTGGACCTCACCGGCGTCGTCGCCGGCACCCGGTACCGGGGTGACTTCGAGGAGCGGATGAACAACCTGGTCGACGAGATCCGCGCCCACTCCGACCAGCTGATCGTCTTCATCGACGAGCTGCACACCGTCGTCGGCGCGGGAGGCGGCGGCGAGGGCGGCTCGATGGACGCCGGCAACATCCTCAAGCCGGCCCTGGCGCGCGGCGAGCTGAACATCGTCGGCGCGACGACCCTGGAGGAGTACCGGCGGATCGAGAAGGACGCGGCGCTGGCCCGCCGCTTCCAGCCGATCATGGTGCCGGAGCCGTCGCCCGCGGACGCGATCGAGATCCTGCGCGGCCTGCGCGACCGGTACGAGGCGCACCACCAGGTCCGCTACACCGACGAGGCGCTGGTGGCGGCGGTGGAGCTGTCCGACCGCTATCTCAGCGACCGCAGGCTGCCGGACAAGGCGATCGACCTCATCGACCAGGCGGGTGCCCGGGTGCGGCTGCGGGCGCGCACCAAGGGCACCGACGTACGGGCGATGGAGCGTGAGGTCGAGCAGCTGACCTGCGACAAGGACCAGGCCGTCGCGGACGAGAGTTACGAGGAGGCCATGCGGCTGCGGGACCGCATCACGGAGCTGAAGGAGCGCATCGCGCAGGCCGGCGGCGAGGACGAGGTCGACGAGGGCCAGAGCCTGTGGGTGGACGCCGAGGCGATCGCGGAGGTGGTGGCGCGGCAGACGGGCATCCCGGTCAGCCGGCTCACCGAGGAGGAGAAGGACCGCCTGCTGGGCCTGGAGCAGCACCTGCACCAGCGGGTGGTGGGCCAGGAGGAGGCCGTACGGGTCGTCTCGGACGCCGTGCTGCGCTCCCGCGCGGGGCTGTCCAGTCCCGACCGGCCGATCGGCAGCTTCCTGTTCCTCGGTCCGACGGGCGTCGGCAAGACGGAGCTGGCGCGGGCGCTGGCCGAGGCGCTGTTCGGGAGCGAGGACCGGATGGTGCGCCTGGACATGAGCGAGTACCAGGAGCGGCACACGGTGAGCCGTCTGGTGGGCGCCCCGCCCGGCTACGTGGGCCACGAGGAGGCCGGTCAGCTCACCGAGGTGGTGCGCCGGCACCCGTACTCGCTGCTGCTGCTCGACGAGGTGGAGAAGGCCCATCCGGACGTCTTCAACATCCTGCTCCAGGTGCTGGACGACGGCCGGCTGACCGACTCGCAGGGCCGCACGGTGGACTTCACCAACAGTGTGATCGTGATGACCAGCAACCTCGGCTCCGACGTCATCACCCGGCGCGGGGCCACCCTGGGCTTCGCGACGGGCGGCGCGGAGGCCGACGAGGAGGCGCGGCGGGAGCAGATCCTGCGGCCGCTGCGGGACCACTTCCGGCCGGAGTTCCTCAACCGGATCGACGAGATCGTGGTGTTCCGCCAGCTCACCCCTCAGGAGCTGCGGCAGATCACCGACCTGCTGCTCGAGAGCACCCGCCGCCGGCTGAAGGGGCAGGACATCTCGGCGGAGTTCACCGACGCGGCCGTGGACTGGCTCGCCGAGCGCGGCTACGAACCGGAGTACGGCGCCCGGCCGTTGCGCCGCACCATCCAGCGGGAGGTGGACAACCAGCTGTCCCGGCTGCTGCTGGACGGCCGTGTGCGGGAGGGCGGCCGGGTGACGGTGGACGCGCAGGACGGACGTCTGGTCTTCCGCACGCAGGACACGCCGGCGCCGGAGCTGTGACCTCGCCGGAGCTGTGACCTCCGTACGGCCGTCGGCCCGGCGCCCCTCTCGCGGGGGACGCCGGGCCGACGGCCGTGCTGGACCGACCGTTACCGCTTCGGGTGGACGACCATCGCCGAGCCTCCACCGCGGCGGACCTTCTCCGCCGCCGCGAGCCAGGCGCCGCCGGGCAGCCGCTGCACGGCCGTGGTCGCACCGATCTCCGGGTTCTCCCGGAAGGAGTGCCCGAGGGCCTCCAGACGCTGCCTCAGCTCACTGTCGTACAGGCCGGGTTCGAGTTCGGTCTGTGCGGCGTTGCGCTGGCTGGCGCGGGGTGCGGCGATCGCGTCGACGAGGGGCAGGCCGCGGTTGAGGAAGCCGGTGAGGGTCTGGAGCACGGTGGTGATGATGGTCGCGCCGCCGGGCGAGCCGAGCGCCACCACCGGCCGGTCGTGCCGGTCGAGGACGATCGTCGGCGCCATGGACGAGCGGGGCCGCTTGCCGGGGCCGGGCAGGTTCGGGTCGTGCACGGCAGGGTTGGCGGGGGCGAAGGAGAAGTCGGTCAGCTCGTTGTTGAGCAGGAACCCGCGTCCGGGCACGGTGATGCCGCTGCCGCCGGTCTGCTCGATGGTGAGGGTGTAGGCGACGACGTTGCCCCACCGGTCGGCGGTCGTCAGATGCGTGGTGCTCTCCCCCTCGTACGTCGTCGGCGCGGCCGTGCCGCCCTTCGCGCACGGCGCCGGGTCGCGGGGGTCGCCGGGGGCGAGCGGGCTGGTGAGGACGGCGTCGTCCTTGATCAGGCAGGCGCGCGAGTCCGCGAACCGCTGTGACAGCAGTCCCTTCGTCGGTACGTCCTCGAAGGCGGGGTCGCCGACCCAGCGGCCCCGGTCGGCGAAGGCGACGCGGCTGGCCTCGATGAACCGGTGCAGGTAGCGCACGTCGCTCGCCCTGGACAGGTCGGTGCGCTCCAGGATGTTGAGCGCCTCGCCGACCGTCGTGCCGCCGGAGGAGGAGGGCGCCATGGAGTAGACGTCGAGGCCGCGGTAGGAGGTCTTGGTGGGCGCTTGGAGCTTGGTGCGGTAGGCGGCGAGGTCGCGCGGGGTCAGGTCGCCGGGGCGGGCGTTCCAGCCGGACGCCGGGTCCACGGGCGGCTTGTCGACCGTGTTCACGATGTCGCGGCCGATGTCGCCCCGGTACAGGGCGTCGACGCCCTTACGGCTCAGCTCGCGGTAGGTGCGGGCGAGATCGGGGTTCTTGAAGGTGGAGCCGACGGCGGGGAGTTCACCGCCGGGCAGGAACAGCTCGGCGGTGTCGGGGAAGTGGCGGAAGCGGGTCTCGTTGGCGGCGGTCTGCGCGCGGAAGGTCTCGTCGACGGTGAAGCCGTCGCGGGCGAGCCGTTCGGCGGGCCTGAGGACCGTGCCCAGGTTCTTCCTGCCCCAGGTGTCGAGCGCCCGCTGCCAGGTGGCGGGCGTGCCGGGGGTGCCGACGGAGAGCCCGCTGGTGACGGCCTCGGCGAAGGGGATGGGCGCGCCGTTCTCCAGGAAGAGGCCGGAGTCGGCGGTGAGCGGGGCGGTCTCGCGGCCGTCGAGGGTGTGCACGGTGCGGGACCGGGCGTCGTAGTAGACGAAGTAGCCGCCTCCGCCGACGCCGGCCGAGTAGGGCTCGGTGACGCCGAGCGCGGCGGCGGTGGCCACGGCCGCGTCGACGGCGTTGCCGCCCTGGCGCAGCACCTCGATGCCGGCGGCGGTGGCGTCGGCGTCGACGCTGGAGACGGCGCCGCCGTGACCGACGGCCACCGGGGTCTTGGGCGCCGGGCGGGTGTGGGGGGCGGTGTGGGGGGCGTGTCCGCCGTGGGGGGTGGGCGGCGCGGCCGCTCCCACCGAGACGACGGCGGTGGTGACCGCGAGGACAGCGAATTTCCGTGCGACGGGGCGACGCATCCGCACCTCCAGTAAAGGGCCGTCCGGGCAGCTTAGTTCGCCGCCATGCCCGCGTCAGTGAGGCCGTAGGGGCGTGGCGCCGGGCGCGGCGGGGGCGTCCGGCGGCCCGGGGCGTCGAACACGGGTGCGCTCAGGACCGCTAGCATGCGCGCCCATGAATGACGACGTGCGCAACATCGTGCTGGGCCTGGTGGCCGCGGGCATCAGCGCCGCCCTGGGCTGGATCGCCCGTACCTACCTCTGGAATCGCAAGCTCCGCCGCAAGCAGGCGTTCTTCGGACTGCCGGAGAACGCCGAGTCGTTGCTCGTCGTCAACCGCGACCCGGCGACGGCGGAACCGGCGGTGCACCGCTTCGACGTGTTCGCGCTGCTCGAACTGTCCGCGCTGATCAAGGACTGCGGGGCGCACGTCCAGGTGGTCACCCAGGACTCGGCGCATCAGGGGTTCGGGGAGCGGACCGAGTTCTGCGTCGGCGGGCCGGGTTCGAACCGGCGGATGGTCGCCCACATGGCGGCGATGCTGCCCGGGGTGCGGGTCAACGTCGACCCGGAGCCGGGGCCGGACCGCGGCGCCTTCCGCATAGGCTCCGAGCTGTACCGCATGGAGCCGGGCGTCACCGAGTACGTGCTGCTGGCGCGGCTGACGGCGGGCGAACGGCGGGAGACGCGCCCGGTGTTCCTGTTCTGCGGCCAGCGGGCGATCACCAACCAGGCGGCGACCCGCTATCTCGCCCGCAACCACGAGCGGCTGGCCCGCAAGTACGGGTCGGGGTCGTTCGTGCTGCTGCTGAAGGTCGTCAACTCGCAGGCGTACGGCCCGGACGTGGTGGAGCTGGTCGCGGACGTCACCAAGCCGGCGCAGAGTCCGCTGCCGGCGCCGGAGCCGGCGGCGCAGAAGAAGTCGCACCGGGCGGACTGAAGGGCCCGCGCCTCGCTCGCTCGGAGGGAGCGCCTCGGATACGGGATCGGGGCGTGGGCGGGGCCCGGGCGGCACCACCCGTCCGGCGCGCAGCTGACCTTCTCCTCACCTGCGGGCGACCGTGGCTCGGTCGCTGCCGCCGGGAGCAGTGATCTCCGGCTGCCGCCGGACGGGACCGGCCTGTGTGATCCGCCGCCCCGGCTGGGCGGGCGGTCCCTCCCGGCGGCGGCGTCCCCGCTTACGCCGCGAAGTCTCCTCCCCCACCGGGACGGAGGAGACATCGTAGTCGAGGTCCGGGCGGACAGGTTCCCGTGCGTCATGGTGACCGCCGCAACGTATCCGGGCAAGATCGCCAGCACAGGGCGACACGCACTTTTCGGGCATAAGCCGTATTTACGGCGGGTGATGGGGCGCGTGCGGGGGCGCGTACGCAGGCCGTCCGCGACCTCGGGCCCGTCGCTCGGATCAGCCTCCCGCGACCTCCAGCCTGTCGTTCGGATCAGCCTTCCGCGACCTCGGCGTAGAGCTGGGACAGTTCGGGCGCGCCGTCGGCCGCCCACCGGTGTCCGGCGTCGACGACGTCGAACTCCCGTCCACCCGCGAGCCGTACGACCGGCTGTCCGTCGGGACGGAGGTCCCAGGCGGCGCCCGCCACGGTGCGGACGATCACGGTGCCCAGGTACAACCCGGCGTCGTTGCCCAGCCAGTCGGAGGCGTCCTCGTCGTCCCGCCAGCGCGGAACCAGCTGGTCGAGCGCCTCCAGCGAGGCCGGGCCGTCGTCCAGCCGGACCCCTTCCCGCTCCGCCTGGGAGCGCAACAGCGCGCACTCGGCGAGGAGTTCGGCGAGCCCCTCCGGGCCGGGGAGTTCGTCCTCCCGGCGCCGCCTGCCTAGGAACGGAATCCTCATACTGCCAGCCTGTCATTCGAACCGCCCCGCGCACCACAGGCGCGCGGGGTCCGGCGACGCCGGGCCGGCCCCTGTCACACGTCCAGGTCGACCACGACCGGGGCGTGGTCCGAGGCGCCCTTGCCCTTGCGCTCCTCCCGGTCGACGTAGGAGTCGGTGACCGCCTTGGCGAACGGCTCGTTGCCGTACACCAGGTCGATGCGCATGCCGCGGTTCTTGGGGAAGCAGAGCTGGCGGTAGTCCCAGTACGTGTACGGGTGGTCGTACTTGAGGGGGCGCGGGACGACGTCGCTCAGGCCGGCCTCGCGCAGGGAGGCGAGGGCGGCGCGCTCGGCCGGGGTGACGTGCGTGGAGCCCTCGAAGGCGGCGCGGTCGTACACGTCGTCGTCGGTCGGCGCGATGTTGTAGTCGCCGAGGACCGCGAAGGGGCGGTCGCCCGCCGCGTCGCCCGCGACCGCCGCCTTCAGGGCCTCCAGCCACTGGAGCTTGTACGCGTAGTGCGGGTGCTCCACCTCGCGGCCGTTCGGCACGTAGACCGACCAGACGCGCACCGGGCCGCAGGTCGCGGAGACGGCGCGGGGCTCCACCGAGCCGTCGTACCCCGGGTCGCCCGGGAGGCCCTTGACCACGTCCTCCAGGCCGACGCGGGAGAGCACCGCCACGCCGTTCCACCGGCCCGTGGCGTGCACCGCCGACTCGTAGCCCAGCTCGCGCAGCTGCTCCGCCGGGAACTGGGCCTCGGCGACCTTGGCCTCCTGGAGGCACAGCACGTCCGTGCCGCTGCTCTCCAGCCAGGCCAGGAGCCTCGGCAGGCGGGCGGTGATCGAGTTCACGTTCCAGGTCGCGATGCGCATGCCTCACAACCTACCCGCCGGGTCCGACAACGCACGGGCTGCGGCCGACGGCCGGGGGCCGGGGGCGCCCGGGATCAGAGCCGGACCGCGTCCCCGGGGGCCAGCCGCAGATGCTCGGCGCCGCCGAGGGCGCCGATCTGGCGGTCGTAGATCGGGCGGGCGAGGTCGGTGAGCAGGGCGTCGTGGATGTCGTAGGCGCGCCGCGCCTGCACCTCGCGGACGTAGTCGATCACCTCGGAGATCTTGTTCCAGGGCGCCATGACGGGCAGCATCAGCGTCTCGACCGGCCGGCCGGGGACGGTCAGCGCGTCGCCCGGGTGGAACAGCTTGCCGCCGTCGACGAGGTAGCCGACGTTGGTGATGCGGGGGATGTCCGGGTGGATCACCGCGTGCAGCTCGCCGTGCACCTGGATGTCGAAGCCGGCGGCGGTGAAGACGTCGCCGTGGCCGACGGTGTGCACGCGGCCCGGGAACGCGGCGGAGACCTGGTCCGCGACCGCCTTCAGCGTCCAGACCTCCGCCGCCGGGTCGGCCTCCAGGGCGGCCCGCAGCCGGCCCTCGTCGAAGTGGTCGGGATGCTCATGGGTGACCAGCACGGCGTCCGCGCCGACGGCTGCGTCCTCCTCGCTGAACCCGCCGGGGTCGACGACGAGGACGCGTCCGTCCTTCTCCAGCCGGACGCAGGAGTGCGACATCTTGGTGAGCTTCATGGCTCCATCCTGCATCCGGGGGCGGGGCGGCGCGCCGGGGGCGGAGAGGCGCCCGGAGGGTCCGGCTCACTCCGGCGAGGTTCGGAGCTCACTCCGGCGGAGTCCGGAGCTCACTCCGGCGGGGTGGTCTCCTCGCGGACGACCTGCTGGGCCACGCGGAAGGCGCGGCTGGCGGCCGGGACGCCGCAGTAGACGGCCGCCTGGAGCAGCACCTCCTTGATCTCGTCCGGGGTGAGCCCGTTGCGCAGGGCGGCTCGGGTGTGCACGGCGAGTTCGTCGAGGTGACCGCCGGCGACGAGGGCGGTGAGGGTGACGCAGCTGCGGGTGCGGCGGTCGAGTCCGGGGCGGTCCCAGACCTCGCCCCAGGCGTACCGGGTGACGAGCTCCTGGAAGTCCTCCGAGAAGGCGTCGGTCTGCTCCAGGATCCGGTCGACGTGCGCGTCGCCCAGCACCTCCCGGCGTACCTTGATCCCGGCGTCGTACGTGTCCGGGGCGCCCTGCGCCTGCGGGGGCACGACGGCGGGGGCGATCTCGGCGACGGGGGCGGGCTGCGGCGCGACGGCGACCGGCGCCGCGGGCGCGGCGGCGGGCAGCACGACGTGGCCGGTGGCGTTCTCGGGGAGGGGCTGCCAGGCGGTGGAGAAGTGCCGGACCAGCAGGTCGGTGACGGCGGCGGGCTGCTCCACCGGCACCAGGTGGCTGGCGCCGGGCACGACGGCGAGCCGGGCGTCGGGGATGCCGGCGACCAGGGTGCGGGCCTCGGCGGGGCCGGTGACCTGGTCCTCGGAGCCCACGAGCACGAGGGTCGGGACGCCGACGCTGCCGAGCCCCGCCCGTACGTCGAAGGAGGCGAGCGCCTCGCAGGCGGCGATGTAGCAGCCGGGGTCGGTGGTGCGCACCATCTGCACGGCCCACTCGGTGATCGCGGGCTGGGCGGCGGCGAACCCGCCGGTGAACCAGCGCTCGGGCGCGGAGCGGGCGATCGGGTCGAGGCCGTTGGTCCGCACGATCACGCCGCGCTGACGGAACTCGTCGGCGGTGCCGAAGCGGGGCGAGGCGGCGATCAGCGCGAGGGACGCGAGACGCTCCGGGTGGCGCAGGGCCAGTTCGATGCCGACGGCGCCGCCGAGGGCGCAGCCGGCGTACCCGAAGCGGTGGACGCCGAGGCCCTCGAGGGTGGCGAGCAGCCGCGTGGCGAGGTCGGCGACGGAGGCCGCGGGGTGGGCGGGGGCGCCGCCGTGCCCGGGGAGGTCGAACCGGAACACCCGCCACTGTTTCGTCAGCTCGGGGATCTGCCGGTCCCACATGTGCCAGGTGGTGCCGAGGGACGGCCCCAGGATCAGAACCGGAGCGTCTTCCGGCCCGTCGAAACGGTATTGCAGGGTGTTCGGTGGTGTCTCGCTCACCCGTCAGACCCTCTCACGTCGTACGAAATCTCCCGTGGCCGGGGAAAGAGCCGACGGCCCCCCACCTGCACGCAACACCACGTCCGGCACGGAACCCTAATGGATACGGGCGGGGCACATCCGGCGCACGCTTCATCCCACGGCAACCGATACGACCGAAACACGCGTGTTCGATACGCATTTCGGCTCGGCGGACCCGGCGCACGCACATCACACATTCACCGACCCTGCACGCCCCGCCCCCGACCCGCGCCTCGCCATGCCCGACATGTCCACCGGCCACGCCCGTGCCGCCGGTACGGCCACCCCGCGCCGGACACCGGCACCGAGACCGCCGAAGCGGCGTCGAAGAACACGGCAACGGACCGTGGCCTGGCCAGCAGGCTGCCGCCGACTCAAGATCACTCCGATAGCTGCGCCATGATGGCCCGCGTGAGCAAAGAAGCCGCCTTCGAGGTCGTCTCGCGCCTGTACCAAGAATTCATGGATCTGCCCTTTCCTCCGCGATTGGCCGGCGCGGACCGGGCCGGCTTCGACCTGGTCATGCTGGACTCGGAAACCGCAGCCTGGGTCTTCATCTGGATCAAGAACGGCGGCGAGCTCGAAGGGCAAGGCCGAAGTGGCCTGCTTCGCTGCATCGCACATCTGGACCGGGTCATACCTGCACTCGGCGAAGCGGACTACCCGGAGTACTGGCACAGACTGCGTGAGATGGCTCGGCTTGCCGCGTATCCGCAACCCAGGGATTGAGATGACCTCTCAGGGCGATGCAGTGTCCTTCTCCGCCGCCGGAGACAGATCTATGATCAGTGCACACAGCAACTGCGCCCCTCACAGCGGAGCCGACGCCCGCCGACGCCGCGCCGTCACACCGGAGCCGATATGCCTACCGAACCTCCTGGGAGGTCAGCAGCATGGGCGCAGGTGTTGGCCGCCTTTGTGCTCCTCGTGCTCATGCCGCTGGTGATCTGGTTTCTGGTCAGTTTCCCCGGGTCGGGCGCGTTTCCGTGGTGACCGCGGCACCCCGGGCCCATGGAAAGCGCAGGGGCGCACACCCCGTCATTCCGGAGGAATACGAAACTCGAATACGGGACGGTCCCACGGCACGGCGGGTGGGTTCGCGAGCGCGGTCCCGGTGCGCACCGCGCCTACGCGGTGGTAGAAGTCCTCGGCGGGGAGATGCGACACGACCTTGACCCGGTCGAGCCCGGCGGCACGGGCCTCGGACTGCATGTGCGCGACGAGCAGCCGTCCGATACCCCGTCCCTGCGCCTCGTCGGCGACGAACAGCAGGTCGAGCTCCGGTGGAGCGAGGACGAGCGAGTAGAAACCGAGGACCCGGTCTCCCTGCTCGTCGGCGCCGACGGCCACATGGGTGTGGTGGGCCTCGATGTAATCAGGCCCGACCCTGTAGCCCGCGACGGCGGACGCGTACTTGCCCGCGTAGGCGCCTGAGCCACGCACGAGCCGGGTGAGCCGTTTGGCGTCCCGCGCAACGGCCCTCCGTATCGTGATCGGCCGCCGGCCGACCGGGGAGGTGCGTGAACTCATCAGGAGTTACCTTACGCGCTCACCCTGGACCGGTCCGGCCGGGATACGGCGGTGAATGTTCCCCAGCATCATGCGGACCGACGTGCGGAAGACCTCCGAACAGGGTGACCGCCAGGGCCGGCAGGTCGCCCTGGGCCTGCACGGGCAGCCGTTCCAGCTGCTCCCGGTACGCGGCCGACAGCGGGAGCACGTCCGCCGCGGCCCTGCTCCCGGGTGAACCCGGCGATCAGCTCGCGCTGGAAGATCGTGCCCATCCGGCGGACCGCCCGCGTCGTCGGCCCCTCGGCGGGGGCCGCGTACGAGCGCGGCGGTGTCCCGTAGAGCAACTGGAAGTGCTCAGGACGGGCCACGCCCCGCTCGCGGTACGCCTCGGCCACCACGACCAGGCGCGGTTCGCGGACGTCCGGGCCCGCGCGGTCGGCGGCTGCCTGCAACGCGTCGGCCAGGTCGCCGTAGGCCTTGGTGATCAGCGCGGGGACGAGGGCGTCGCGGTTCGGGAAGTAGTGGTGCAGCGCCTGCACGGTCATGCCGAGACTGCGGGCGACCGCGCGCAGGGACAGGGCCGCGGGCCCGTGCACGCCGCACCGGCCGCATCGTCACCGCGGCGGCCTGCCTGCTCGCGGTGAGCTTCTTCGCCTTCGGGACCGCGAAGATCAGCTCCATGCAGATGTGCGGACTTCGGACTGGGCAGCGGCCTGAGTCCTCGTGCCGGCCGCGATGCGCCTGCGCGGCCGGCCCGTCTGGTACGCGCCGTCCTTCCTGCGCGGGATCCAATGCCGGTACGGCCTGAGCGAGGGCGGCCCCGTCCCGGCCCCCTCCCCCCCCCCCCCCACTCCGCCCGAGTCCGCGTCCCCTCCCCCGGGAAGCGGGCACGGGCGGGCATGCGCCGGAGGGGCGGCGGTCAGGGGCCGACGGCACGAAGGGTCAGCCGGTGGGTCTGATCGCATGTCCGGCGACGATGAGCGCGAGTCCGATGACGGCCGGTGTCCAGGAGAGGAAAAGCACGCTGGAGAGCACGATCAGCAGGCCGGTACCCCACAGCCTGCGGTTGCGTACGGTCCTGTTGAACCATCGGCCGGGCACCCGGTCGTGAATCAGGGCGTGGGTGCCGGCCCACAGTCCCGCCATGCCCAGGACCACCATGCCGAGAAGCGATACCGCCGCGAGTCCGCCGTAGGTCACTGCCGTCCCCTCTCATCCGCCGCACCATGCGGTCGGGTTTCAAGCACCGGTGAGTCGCCGGACGGCCCTCAGCACCCGCTCTGCCCCGTCCTCCGTCGCCATGTGCTGTGCCGCGCGCGCCGCGGCGCGTCCGTACGACTCCTGCTTCACCACCCGGCCCAGCGCGTCGGCGAGCCGTTCGGCGGTGAGGGAGCCGAACGGGACGGGGGCGGGGGCCGCGCCGATGGCCGCGAGCCGGCTCGCCCAGTACGGCTGGTCCGCGGTGACCGGGACGGTGACCGCCGGCACCCCGGCACGCAACGCGGCGGCCGAGGTGCCGGCCCCTCCGTGGTGGACCACCGCGGCCAGCCGTGGGAACAGCAGCGCGTGCGGCACGTCCCCGATCGTGAGCACGTCGTCTCCCTCGGCGGCGAGTCGGGCGCTGCCGGCCTGGAGGATGCCGCGCAGTCCGGCGCGGCGCAGCGCTCCCACCGCGATCTCGCTCAGCCGTTCCCCGTCGCCGGACGCCATGCTGCCGAAGCCGACGAGGACAGGCCGGGGCCCGGCGGACAGGAAGTCCTCGAGTTCGGCGGGCAGACGCTCGGCCGGGTCGTGATGGGGCCACCAGTTGCCGACGACTTCCAGGCCGGGGCGCCAGTCGGAGGGGCGGCGGACCAAAGCCGTGCTGAATCCGTGCAGGACGGGCCAGCTGGCCTGTTCCTGGCGGCGGCGCACCTCGGAGGGGAGGGCCGGCGGGAGGGCGAGGCGGCGGCGCAGCTGTGCGGCCGCTTGCGTGTAGACACGGTCGGCCATCCGCAGCGCGAAGCGCCCGGCCGCCCGGTTGGCGAGCCGGCCGAGTGAGCGGGAGCCGGTCACGACGGGTGGGGAGTCGCCGGTCGGCGCGGTGGGCTGGAGGTACACGCCGAGGCTCGGTGTTCCCGTGGCCTCGACGACGTGCCAGCCGAGCGGGGCCGTGGTGGTCGACAGCAGGAGCAGGTCCGTGCCTTTGTCCACCGCGTCGGCGAAGCCTTCTCCCAGCTCGGTGATGAAGGCGGAAGCGGCCCGCATCAGGCCCCGTTTGTCCGTGACGTCGCCGCGCGCCCGCGTGTCCGCGGGCAGACTCCGGAACTCCAGCCCCGCCTCGTGGGCGAGGGGTGCGAAGGAGTCGGTGGCGGCGAGGGCGACGTCGTGACCGGTCCGGCGCAGTTCGACGCCCAGGCCCGTGTAGGGCGCGACGTCACCGCGCGATCCCGCGGCGGCGATCATGATTCTCATCGGTTCTCCTCACCCTCGGTGCCGTCACCGGCGTGGCGGGCCGCGTTGGCGTGGACCGCGTTGCGCGTGTAGGCGGCCAGGCCCGGGCGTTGCTGCGAGGGCGGCACGACCAGGGCGAAGGCGCGCGGGTCGGCGACGAAGTCGTCCGCGATGCGCCGGTGCATGTCGGGCGGGCAGGAGGTGAACCAGCGGGCGATGTGCAGACGGTGCTCCTCGGCGAGGTCCATGGCCCGCTCGCCGTCGCTCGGCTCGCCCTCGTCGAAGACCGCGAGCAGCTCCGCACGCCAGGCGGCGGCCTCACCCATGAGCCGCCGCCAGTCCTCCTTGGTGTGGGCGTCCGCGCGCGCCATCGCCTCACGCTGCCGGTCCGAGTGCGCCCACTTCAGCTCCGCCTCGGTGGCGTAGCTGAGGTCGAAGGCGACCTCACCGAAGACCTCGAAGCGTTCCTCGGGCGTCAGGGGCACCCCGGTCTTCTGCACCTCGATGGCCCGTTCCGCCACCTCGACCAGCCGTTGCAGCCGGGCGATCTCCTCGTTCAGCTGCCGCTGCCGGTCCCGGAGCCGCTCCAGGGGATTCGCCTGCGGATCCTTGAAGATCGCGGCGATCTCGTCGAGGGGGAAGCCGAGTTCGCGGTAGAAGAGGATCTGCTGGAGACGGACCAGGTCGGCCTCGCCGTAGAGCCGGTAACCGGCGGGGCTGCGCTCACTGGGCGAGAGCAGTCCCGCCTTGTCGTAGTGATGCAGCGTCCGCACGGTGACACCGGCGAAGGCGGCCACCTGCCCCACGGAGTAGCTCATCCACCTGCCCTTTCGTTCGGCACACAGCGTCAAGCCTGACGTGGGGTGAGGGTCAAGTCGCCCGCTCGTGACCGACTGTCGACGTTTTTGAACGTGTTCAAATCGAAGGTATCAGTGGTCGCGCCGGAGTGCGACCCGTGTCACGGCGAGAGGTGGTCGCTGGGGCGGGCGGCGTGATCGCCGCCTTCGCTCCTGGATTCGCTCCGCACCCGTGTGGTCACCGTGCGCGACGAATCTCTCCGCGCCGCGAGTATGGTGAGGTCCGCCAACGCCCCAGGCAGCGAGAGGTGTTGGCGGGGAGTGCGGGCGCGGGGTTCGGAGGGGCATGAGGCAGGGAGCTGGGCCGGGCTCGTCCGTCGCGGCGTCGCGGGCTCCGCGGCAGAGGCCTCTCGTCGGGGTATCGCTGGTCGTCATGGGCCGCACCGTGCTTGGTGCGGGGTTCGTCGTCGCAGGGGGCTGCACCACCGCCCTTGGCCGCGTTTTGTTCCTCGAACCGGGTCCGGACGTCGCCCGCATCCACTGGGCGCTGCGCGTCCTGCTGACCCTGATCGTCCCGTTGACCGGGGGGTTCCTCTACGCGGCCGGGCGGCGGCTTGTGCTGCGGGGCAAGCAGCACCGCGCTCCCGTCGTCGAGTCCTTCGAGCAACTGCGAGGCGAGCGGTACCTGCTGCATCTGCGGCCCTTCGCCCTCGACAGGAGGATGTCCGAGCCGCCTCCGGAGGCCCCAGGCCGCGCGTGGCGCTCGCCGTTCGAGCTGCCTGGGCATACGGCCGAGGACTTCCTTCTCCGCCAGTTCTCCTCCCTGGGCGAGGTCGTGGCCGTGGGGCAGCCCGGGGAGAGACTGCCGCCGCTCGGTGCGCGGCGGGGGTATCTGCCGCTCGACGGCTGGCAGAGACCCGTGAGCGCGCTTCTGCAAGGCGCCCACATCGTGCTCCTGTCCGTCGCCCCCGGGCCGGGAACCGAATGGGAGTTCACCGAGGCCTTGCGCACCGTCGCGCCGGAGCGGCTGGTGCTCATGGTCGCCTGCCACGCCGGGGAGTACGACACCTTCCGTCGCGAAGCGGCCGAGCTGTACGACGCGAGGAGACGTCGGGAGGGCGGCAGCACCTGGGCGCCGTTCCCCGATCTGCCGCCCTGCCCGTGGCCGCCGGGCGGGAAGCGGCAGTACGTTCCGCCTGTCAGGGCGTTCGTCGTCTTCGACCGGGAATGGCGGACGACGCTGCTTCCGTTCGTCGTCACCGTGCCGTGGATGCGTCATATGTGGACGGTGCGGCGGCTCATTCGCGCGGAGATGCAGCCGCTGCTGGACCGGATCGGCGGTCTGCCGCAGCGCGGGCCCACGGAGCTCGTTCCCTTGCCGCCGTCGGCTCTGCCCGCACCGGCACCCGTGCCGCCGCAGCCTCTTCTGGGAAGCGTCCACGTCCATCGGCAGGCCCCGCCACGCAAGCGGCGGCGCTGACCGGCGGAGCCTCCGCTCGCCGTCAGGACGTTGTCCGTCCGTTCGGCACTGTTTCGAACTGGCGGTGGTCAGACGGGCGTTCGTGGGCGCACGTTTTCGATCATCACGGGTCATCCACGAAAACCCCCACACTCCGACACGTTCGGCCTGCCTACCGTTCCCACGCGGCCAGGGCGAAAGGGCTGCCCCTTGAGGCCGCCGCGATCACGTAACGACTGGAGAGGGAGACGCGCGTGGCAAGTGTGGAAGTGTCGCTGAAGGACCTCATGACCAGCGTCGAGGGGGCCCTGGGTGCGGCCGTCGTCGACTACTCGAGTGGCATGGCGCTGGGCACGATGGGCGGGGGGAAGGACCTGGACCTGACCGTCGCGGCGGCCGGCAACACCGACGTGATCCGCGCCAAGGTGCGCACGATGGAACTGCTGGGCCTCACCGGGCAGATCGAGGACATCCTCATCACCCTGGAGTCCCAGTACCACCTGATCCGGTTGGTCACCGGCCGCAGCGGCAACGGTCTGTTCCTGTACCTCGTGCTGGACAAGTCCCGTTCGAACCTGGCGATGGCCCGCCACCAGCTCAAGCGGGTCGAGGAACAGCTGGAAGTGTGAGCCGCCCCGGGGCCCGGCCGACGCGCGCCCATGATGTGAAGACTTCTTCAAGTCGCCACTTGAACATGGTCCCAAGCCACGGGCGCGCGTCGCGCCGAGCCAGAAGGATCGGCGGCGAAGGACGGCACATCGCGCGGCGGCGCCCGCTGAGGGCGCCGCCGTATTCCGGAGAACATTCCCGACGCGGCAGGGAGCGCGCACCCATGCAAGTCCCCCTCTACCAGGCCAAGGCCGAGTTCTTCCGGATGCTGGGGCACCCGGTGCGCATCCGCGTGCTGGAACTGCTTCAGCACGGGCCGGTGCCGGTGCGGGACCTGCTCGCCGACATCGACATCGAACCGTCCAGCCTCTCCCAGCAGTTGGCGGTGCTGCGCCGGTCCGGCATCGTCGTCTCGGTGCGGGAGGGCTCCACCGTGACCTACGCCCTCGCCGGCGGCGACGTCGCCGAACTCCTCCGCGCCGCCCGGCGGATCCTCACCGAGCTGCTGGCCGGGCAGAGCGAACTCCTCGCCGAACTGCGGCAGGTGGACGTACCGGTGCCGTCGGCGCCCGGGGGCGGGGAGGAGTAGGGGCGCGAAGGTTCGGCCGGCGGGCCCTGTCAGTCGTGTGCCGTGGGGTCGAAGCCCTCCGGCGCCCGGTCGAGGAAGGCTGCGACCGCGCTGATACGGCCGTCCTCGGCGAACTCGATCACATCGGTGCCGGTGGCGAAGGACGTCCCGTCGCCGGTGACGATCTCCCAGCGCAGGCGGGCCCTCCCGTGGTGGACCTCGGGCTCCTCACGGCGGCGGACCGTCGCGGGGCCCACGTGGGACACGAACTGGTCCCGGAAGTCCGCGAGGGCCGCCGCGCCGCGGAGGAGGCCGACGAGGGCGCGGTACTCGACCCCGTCGGTGAAGACCGTGGCGGCCAGGCGGTCCCGGTCGCCGTCGGGGCCGGTGTTCCAGAAGCGGGTGTAGCGCTCCAGCTGGGCGAGCGGGGGCGTCGTCCCGGTCATGGCGTCGGTCATGGAGTCGGTCATGGCAGGTTCCTTTCGCTCCGCGCGGCGCCGTGCGGCGGACCGCGCTCCTGTCTCCGACTGTGCGCGGGCGAGGGGCGCGGAGTCGATGACCTGCGAGGTCATTGCCGTCGCGCACCCCGCGCGGCAGCCTGGGCCTCATGACAACGACCACCGCACCACCGGTCGGAGTGCTGCTGCGGCGCTGGCGTGAGCGCCGCCGCCGCTCCCAGCTCGACGTGGCGCTCGCGGCCGAGCTGTCCACCCGCCACCTGAGCTGCGTCGAGACCGGACGCGCCAATCCCAGCCGAGACCTCGTCCGGCGGCTGTGCGACGAGCTGGACGTGCCGCTGCGGGAGCGCAACCCGATCTACCTCGCCGCGGGCTTCGCCCCCGTGCACCAGGAGCGTCCCTTCGACGACCTGGGAGCGGCGCGGGCCGCCGTGGAGGCGGTGCTGACCGGGCACGAGCCGAACCCGGCCCTCGCGGTGAATGTGCGCTGGGAACTGCTGGCTGCGAACCGTGCCATGGAGCTGTTCCTCGGCGACGTGCGGCGGGGGCCGTCGGACCCGCCGTTCAACGTGCTGAAGGCGACGCTGGGGCCCGACGGCATGGCGGGGCGTGTCCTCAATCACGCGCAGTGGCGCGCGCACGTCCTGCGTCGGGTCCGCCGTCAGCTGGAACGGACGGCCGACGCCGGTCTCGCGGAGCTGCTCGCCGAGCTGGAGAGCTACCCGGTGCCGCAGGGGGCGGACGCGCCCGGCCCGGGCGGGGAGGCGCAGGACCTGGTGGTTCCGCTGCGCCTGGCGTCCGAGTACGGGGAACTGTCGCTGCTGTACACGACGACCGTCTTCGGATCACCGCAGGACGTCACGCTCGACGAGATCGCCATCGAGACGTTCTTCCCGGCGGACGGGCGCACGGCAAAGCTGGTGCGGGGGCTGGCCGGCTGAGGCCGGGGTACGCCCTGTCCGGATGGGACCGGGTGCCTCGTGTCAGGCGTCGCCGACGGTGTCCAGGCCGGTGAGCGCGCCGACCGGGTCCGGGTCGGGCGTGCCGCGCGGCCACCAGTCGTCCTGGCCCGGCTCCGACTCGTACGCGTACCAGAGGTGGTCGCGGCCGAGGCGGAGCTGGACGTGGCCCCTGGGGTGGGTGAGGCGGTTGCGCCACGGACGGAAGGCTGGAAAGTCCGCCGCGAGCAGCAGCGGGCGCGCGCGGTCGAAGCGGCCGGCCGGAGGGTCCCACGGCTCCTCCAGTACGGCCAGCCCGGTCGGGCCGCCCTGCCGCCACGCGGCGACCGCGCGCGCCAGGTCGCCGGGCGTACGGCCGGCCGCCCGCGCGAGCGACGCGTACAGCGCGCGGGTGCCCGCGGTCAGCCCCGAGCCGGGGCGCGCGGCGGCCAGGCGCACCGCGTCGTGCCACACGGACAGCGTGCCCACCGGGTCGCGGCCCGTGGTGAGCAGGGCGTGCGCGCGGGCCGCCGCGTCGGTGGCCAGCTGGTCCAGCGCGAACGGGTCCGGGCCGCCCGGGGACGCCGGATAGACCGGCGGCTGTTCCGGGTGCGACGGAGGAGGCAACGGCGCGGGCAGCGGCGGGAGTTCGGCATCGCGCCGGGACACGGCGTCGGTGGCGCGTACGCCGGGCAGCGGCTCCGGCTCCCGGCCCTGGGCGGCCCGTGCGGCGCGGGCCGCGCTGAGCCGGGACAGCGCGTCGATCACCTCACGCTCACCGCGCCCGCGCAGCAGGAGCAGCACGAACGGGTCGGCGTCCAGCAGCCGGGCCGTCTGGTAGCAGAGGGCCGCCGCGTGCTTGCACGGGTGACCCGAGTCGGGGCAGCTGCACCGCGGGGCGAGGTCGCCCGGGCCGGGCAGCAGGGGGACGCCGCAGTCGGCGAGGGACTGGGGCATCTCCTTGTCCAGCAGGGCCGCGATATGACCGGGGCGGTCGGCGGCGGCGTCCAGGAACCGGTCCCAGTCGGCGTCGTCGAACGTCCGCAGGCGCACCTGCACCCGGTAGGGCCGGGGGCGGCTGCCCTGCACGTACGCCAGGACCAGTCCCGGCGTGACCGTGATGGCGTCCACGTGGCCCTGCTCGGCGTAGCCGCGTCCGCGGGCGAGGCGCGCGGGGTCCAGCGCGCCGTCCTCCAGCGCGGTGACCCACGCCCTCCCCCACCAGGTCTCGGCGAACGGCCCGTCGTCGCCGGAGGGCCGGGGCGGGAACGGCGGGAAGGTACGGCGGTGATCGCCGTCGCGGGCGGGGGCGGCCATCGTCGCCGGTGCGGCCGGCGGTTGCGCGGCCGGCGGCGGTGCGGCCGGCGGCGGTGCGGTGGTGCCGGTCGCGCCGGCGTGCGGCGGCGTGACTCGTGCGGGTTCGGGGTGGGGAGTGAGGGGTGCCTTGTGGCCGGTGGCGGGTGCGCTGCTCGGGGTGCCTGTCGGCGGGGCGTCCGCGTCGGCGGAGCCCGCGGGTGTCGGGGCGTCCGTCGCGTCGGGCATGAGGAAGGCGTCCGCCAGGGACTCCCTGATCTCGCGGGCGCGGCGGTCGGCGGCGCGGTCGCCTCGTGTGGTGCGCGGGACGCGGGGCTCGGGGTCGCGGCGGGGGCGCTTCGCCTCGTCCACCTGCTCGCGGGCGCGGGCCCGTGCCCGTTCCTCGCGGGCGGCACGCAACGCCTCCCGCGCGATGTCCCCGGGGCGGGAGGACGGGCCCCCGTCCGCCTCGGAGTCTTCCGTCGAGTCGGACGCCTCGTCCCTGTCCGCAGGGTCGGTCCCCTCCCCCACGGCGGCCTCGGGGCGCGGCGAACTGGTCGGGCTGCCTTCCGCTCCCCCGTCGCCCGCGTCCGCGTCGCCCGGTGCCGCGGACACCCCGCGCCGCTCCCGCAGCGCCCGGTGCAGCGCCTCCCGGGCCGCGTCCGACGGGCGCGGTGTCCGTTCGCCGGCCGGGGAGAGCGGGGATGCCGAGGCGGCCGGACCAGCCTGCGCCGGCTCCTCACCCGAACGGCCCGAACCGGCCGCCGCCGCCGCCTCCCGCTCCCTCGCCGCGCGCAGCGCTTCCCGCGCCGCCCGCGCCTCCGCGGACCCCCCGCCCGTCACGTCGTCCTCCGCAGCGACACCAGGTCGGACAGCTCCCGGTCGGACAGCTCCGTCAGCGCCGACTCGCCCGAGCCGAGGATCGCGTCCGCGAGGGCCCGCTTGGACTGGAGCATTTCGGCGATGCGGTCCTCCACCGTGCCCTCGGTGACGAGCCGGTGGACCTGGACGGGCTGGGTCTGGCCGATGCGGTACGCGCGGTCGGTGGCCTGTTCCTCCACCGCCGGGTTCCACCAGCGGTCGAAGTGGACGACGTGACCCGCCCGGGTCAGGTTCAGTCCCGTCCCCGCCGCCTTGAGCGAGAGCACGAGGACCGGGACCGCGCCGCTCTGGAAGCGGTCCACCATGCGCTCCCGCTCGGGCACCGGCGTGCCGCCGTGCAGCAGGTCGACCGGGACGGCGCGCTCGGCGAGGTGGCGGGTGATCAGGCGGGCCATGCCGACGTACTGGGTGAAGACGAGGGCCGAGCCGTCCTCGGCGAGCACCGTGTCCAGCAGTTCGTCGAGCAGGGCGAGTTTGCCGGAGCGGGCGGCGAGGCGGTCACCGGCCGGGGCGTGTTCCTCCTTCAGGTACAGCGCCGGGTGGTCGCAGATCTGCTTGAGCGAGGTCAGCAGCTTCAGCACCAGGCCGCGGCGCCCCATGCCCTGCGCGGTCTCGATGGCGATCATCGACTCGCGCACCACCGCCTCGTACAGCGCGGCCTGTTCGCGGGTGAGCGGCACCGGGTGGTCCGTCTCCGTCTTGGGCGGCAGCTCGGGGACGATGCCCGGGTCGGACTTCTTGCGGCGCAGCAGGAAGGGGCGGACCAGGCGGGCCAGCCGCTCGACCGCCTGCTCGTCCTCGCCGGTCTCCACCGCGCGCGCGTGCCGGGCGCGGAAGGACTTGAGGGGGCCGAGGAGTCCGGGGGTGGTCCAGTCGAGGAGGGCCCACAGCTCGGAGAGGTTGTTCTCCACGGGTGTGCCGGTGAGGGCGACCCTGGCGGGGGCCGGGATGGTGCGCAGCGCCTTGGCGGTCGCCGAGTGCGGGTTCTTGACGTGCTGCGCCTCGTCGGCGACGACCATGCCCCAGCGCTGCTCCGCCAGGGTGGGCGCGGCGGAGCGCATGGTGCCGTACGTGGTGAGGACGAAGCCGCCGTCCAGGTCGTCCAGGGTGCGGTCGGGGCCGTGGAAGCGGCGCACGGGCACGCCCGGGGCGAACCGGGTGATCTCCCGCTGCCAGTTGCCGAGGAGGGAGGCGGGGCAGACCACCAGGGTGGGTTCGCGGCGGGCCCGCTCGAGGTGCAGGGCGATGAGGGTGACGGTCTTGCCGAGGCCCATGTCGTCCGCGAGGCAGCCGCCCAGTCCGAGGGAGGTCATGAGGTCCAGCCAGGCCAGTCCGCGCAGCTGGTAGTCGCGCAGGGTGGCGTCGAGGCCGGGCGGGGGCGCGGCGGGCCGCACGCCGGCGGTGAGGCGGTCGCGGAGGGCGGCCAGCGCCCCGGCGGGCACGGCCTCCACCGTCTCGCCGTCGACCTCCGCCTCCCCGGTGAGGGCGACGGACAGCGCGTCGACCGGGTCGAGCAGTCCGAGATCCCGTTTGCGGGCCTTGCGGACGAGGGCGGGGTCGACCAGCACCCACTGGTCGCGCAGCCGGACGACGGGGCGGTGCGCCTCGGCCAGGGCGTCCATCTCGGCCTCGGTCAGCGGGTCGCCGCCCAGGGCGATCTGCCAGCCGAACCGCAGCAGGTCCTCGCTCTCGAAGAAGCCGGTGCCGTCGGTCGCCGAGCCGGGCGCGGGCCGGACGACGGCCGTGGCGGTGAGGTCCTGGGCGAGGTCGCGCGGCCAGTGCACGGCGACCCCGGCCGCCGCGAGCCGGGTGGCTGCCACGCCGAGCAGGTCGCTCAACTCGTCCTCGGACAGGGGCAGTACAGCCGGCACGTCCTGGTCGGCGAGCCGGTCCAGCGGGGGCCACACGCGGGCGGCGCGGCGCACCGCGAGGGCGGCGTCCACGCGCGCGCGGGGCCCGAAGCCGTGGTCGGCGTCGCCGGACCACAGGGCCGCCGCGTCGGCGACCAAGGTGGGGTCGGACAGGCTGTGCACCTGCACGATCGCCGCGCCCGCGCCCCGTGCGCCGCCGCCTTCGCCGCCGGCGGTGTCCCCGGTGTCGAAGAGGTCCTGCGCGGACAGGTCCAGGCGGAGCGAGACGCGTACGCCCGCGTCCATGCCGGCGGCGACCTCGGCGGCCCAGTCGCGGGCCTCGGGCAGCCGCTGGGGCCGTCGCGCGGCGAAGGGCAGTCCGGAGGCGTAGGGCGCGGCGGGCGTGCGGGGCAGGGTGTCGGCGACGGCGTCCAGGAAGGCGCGGACGAGGGATTCCGGCCGGGGCAGGCGCAGGGGGCCCGGGCCGGGCAGCGGCACCGCGTGGCCCTCGTACGGGAGGGCGGCGGCGACCGCGCGCAGGTGGGTCACGTCGTCCGGTTCGAGCGGTCCTGCCCGCCAGGCGTCGTAGCCCTCGGCGGTGAGGCCGGGGAGCAGCCGGCCGCGGGCGGTGAGCCGCAGGGCGTGCAGGGCGGCGGCGCCCCAGCAGGCGGTGGCGGGGTGGGCCGACGGCTCGTGCCGGGCGCGCACCAGGAGCGGCAGGGCCTCGTCCACGGGCAGGGACAGCGCGGGGACCGTGCGGCGGCGCACTCCCGCGCCGTGCGGGCGGACGACGGTGAGGTCGGTGCGCCTGGCGTCGGCGGCATCGCCCTCGGGGGAGGCTTCGACGCCCTCGGGGTCGTAGAAGGCGACGCGTCCGTCGCGTGGGAGGGGCGCGGGCAGGAACACGGCCGGCAGGGACAACGCGACGAGCCCGCCGGCCGTCATGGGCCGCTCGGCCGCCGCCGTCACCGTCGTCGCCGCCGTCGTCTCGTTCATACGCCGTGTCACCTCCCCGCCCGTCCGTCGGACCAGTCGTCTTCGACTCTACGGGCGGGGTCCGACAATCGGCTCCGGCGGCCAGATCCCAGGCGGCCTGGTCACGGCACGGTGCGGGCCACGACGTACACGCGCGGGTAGCCGGGTTTGTCGTGGTTGACGACGACGTCGTGCGTGGGCGCGGGATCCTTCTGCTTGTGCACCAGGCCGGACCAGGTGCCGGGGCCGTCGAAGGTCCAGCCGGTGACGTCGCGGTCGCGCGCGTTGATGGGGAGGCGGTCCTTCTTCAGGTCCTTCTCCGACATGCCCATGCTGGTGAGGAAGGCGGTCAGGCCCGCGTCGCTGGTCTCGAACTCGACGTAGAGGCGGCTGGTCTTCCAGTTGTTCGTCTCGTACGAGGCGACCCACCAGGCCGGGTGCGGCACCGGCACCTGGTAGATGCGGCGCTGGAGCTTGGACGGCCATCCTTCGGTGAGGCCGGTCGCCGAGTACTTCGCCTCCTTGTCCTTGCCGCTGGCCCGGCTCTGGTTGGCGGAGATCACCAGATAGCCGGCCGGGATGCCGATGAGCAGGACGATGATCAGCAGGGTGAGGGCGCGGCGGCGGATCATGTGCCGCCGGTCCTCACCGGAGTGCGCCCCGCCCTGCCCGTCGGGGCGGCCGGGGTCGTTCGTCAGGGGAGGAAGCTCGCCCGTCACAGCGACTCCGAGGCGGATCGGCGGGCGGCCTCCGCGAACCGCTCGTAGCGCTCGTAACGCTCGACCCGGCGGCGCTTGGCGCGGCGGAAGCGGCGGGCGACCAGGCGGGCCAGGTCGGCGGCGCCGACCATGCCGGCCTCGGGGCCGAGCTGGGCGCGCACGATGCGGGCCTCCGGGCGGTAGCCGCGCCCGGTGAGCTGCCGCTTGAAGGCGTCCCGGGCGGGGCCGATGAGCAGGTCGTCCGCCGCGGAGACGCCGCCGCCGATGACGAAGCAGGAGGGGTCGAGGGCGGCGGCCAGGTTGGCGATGCCGACGCCGAGCCACTGGCCGATGTCCTGGAGCAGCTCGATGCACATGGCGTCGCCCTCGCGGGCCAGCTCGGTGATCATCGGGCCGGTGATGTCACCGACGTTGCCCTTGACGTGCTCGATGATCCCGTAGGCGACCGGGGAGTCGGCGGCGGCCAGCTCACGCGCCTCGCGCACCAGGGCGTTGCCGGAGCTGTACTGCTCCCAGCAGCCGCGGTTGCCGCAGGGGCAGCGGTGTCCGCCGGGGACGACCTGCATGTGGCCGAACTCGCCGGCGACGCCGTACTTGCCGCGCTTGACCTTGCCGTCCTCGAGGATGGCGCCGCCGATCCCGGTGCCGAGGGTGATCATGACGAGGTTGTCCTCGCCGCGTCCGGCTCCGAAGCGCCACTCGGCCCAGGCGGCGGAGTTGGCGTCGTTGTCGACGAGGACGGGGACGGCGAGGCGGCCGGCGAGGCGGTCCCGCAGGGGTTCGTTGCGCCAGGACAGGTGGGGGGCGAAGAGCACCCGGTTGCGGTCGGCGTCGACCCAGCCGGCCGCGCCGATGCCGACGGCGTGCACGTCGTGCCGGTCGGACAGGTCCAGGACGAGCTCCACGATGGTGTCCTCGACGACCTTCGGGCTCTTGGACTTGTCGGGGGTCTCCGTGCGGAGCTTCTCCAGGATGTTGCCGTCGGCGTCCACGACGCCCGCCATCACTTTGGTGCCGCCGATGTCGATGCCCACGGTCGGCACCCGGGGCGCCGACAGGTGGGAGCGGCGCTCCCGCGTACCGACCGTTCTCAGGACGGTCGCGCGCCGGGAGCCGATGGGGGCGGTGAAGTCGCGGTAGGTGCTCATCGGGTGCGATTGTGCCGCACGGGTGCCCCGATCGCGGTACCGGGCAGGTGACGGGGTTCGCCGGAACCGGCACCGGGAGCGGGCGGAAGCGGGCCCTCCGCCGTTCGCGTCCGCACCCGTCGGCGTGCGTCCACCGTACGCCTGTGGATCGCGTCACATTGTCCGGACAATGCGACGATCCCGTGTCCGCGGCCCGGGTCACGTCAGGTCGGGTCGGGTCGGGTCAGGTCGGGCGGGCGCGGTGTCCGCGTCCGGCTCAGGCGCGGTGTCCGTGTCCGGCTCGGGCGCGGTGTCCGTGTCCGGCTCAGGCGCGGTGCCGTGTCCGGCTCAGGCGCGGACGAGCAGCTGGAACTCGAACGAATACCGCGAGGGCCGGTAGGTGTGCGTGCCGTACTCCACCGCGCGGCCGGTGTCGTCGAAGGTGACCCGCTGCATGGTGAGCAGCGGGGCGCCGGGCTGCTCGTGCAGCCGCTCGGCCTCGACGGCGGTGGCGGCGCGCGCGCCGATGGTCTGGCGGGCGCTGTGCAGGGTGATCCCGGCGGCCCGCATCAGCCGGTACAGGCCGGTGGCCTCGAGCTGGCCGCTGTCCAGGTCGAGCAGGCCGGGCGGGAGGTAGTTGCACAGGTACGCGATGGGCTCGCCGTGCGCGGAGCGCAGCCGCTCCAGGCGGTGCACCTCGCCGCCCTCGGCCACCCCGAGCGCGGCGGCGACCTCGGCGGACGCGGCGACCATGGTGTTGACCAGCACGGTCGTGGTGGGGCGCTGGCCGGCGGACTCCAGGTCGTCGTAGAGGCTGCTCAGCTCCAGCGGGCGCTTCACCTTGCTGTGCACGACCTGGGTGCCGACCCCGCGGCGGCGCACCAGCAGGCCCTTGTCGACGAGCGACTGGATGGCCTGGCGGACGGTCGGCCGGGACAGGCCGAGGCGTGCGGCCAGCTCGATCTCGTTGCCCAGCAGGGTGCCGGGGGTGAGGGTGCCGTGCTCGATGGCGGACTCCAGCTGCTGGGCGAGCTGGAAGTACAACGGCACGGGGGAGCCGCGGTCCACGCTCAGCTCCAGCTGCACGGTCGGGTCCATCTCTGGTTTCGGCACGGTGCGAGCGTATCCGCGCGGGCTGTTGACGGGAAGTCGTGTAGTTCGGTTGTCCGGACATACGCATTGACAGGGAGCGGCGCGAGCCCCACTTTGTTTCCATGCGCATCGGGGTCATCGGTACGGGCCGCATCGGCACCATTCACGCTCACACGCTCAGCAGGCACCGCGAGGTCGGTTCGCTGATTCTCACGGACGTCGACCCGGCGCGGGCCCAGGCCCTCGCCCACCGGCTCGGCGAGACGGCAGCGCCGGGGGTGGACGAGATCTACACCTGGGGGGTCGACGCCGTGGTGATCACCACGGCCACCTCCGCCCACGCGGATCTGATCGCGCGCGCGGCGCGCGCGGGTCTGCCGGTCTTCTGCGAGAAGCCCATCGCCCTGGACATCGGCGGCACGTTACAGGCGATCACGGAGGTGGAGACCGCCGGGACGGTGCTTCAGATGGGCTTCCAGCGGCGGTTCGACAAGGGGTACACGGGCGCCCGCGAGGCGGTACGGACGGGCAGGCTGGGACGGCTGCACACGGTCCGGGCGATGACCAGCGACGCCGAGCCGCCGGACGTCGGACACCTGGCGCAGTCGGGCGGGCTGTACCGGGACACCCTCATCCATGATTTCGACATTCTGCGCTGGGTGACCGGCCGGGAGGTCGTCGACGTGTACGCCACCGGGTCGGACGCGGGGCCGTTGATGTTCCGCGAGGCGGGCGACGTCGACACGGGCGCGGTGCTGCTCACCCTCGACGACGGCGCCCTCGCCACCGTCACCGGGACCCGGCTGAACGGCGCGGGCTACGACGTGCGCATGGAGCTCGCCGGGGAGCGCGACCAGATCGTGGTCGGCCTCGACGACCGTACGCCCATCGCGTCCACCGAGCCGACGGGGCCGCCCGCGGCGGACAAGCCGTGGACCGGCTTCCTGGAGCGGTTCGGACCCGCGTACGAGGCCGAACTGGTCGCGTTCGTCGAGGTGGTCCGGGGCGAGCGCGCCAACCCCTGCGACGGACGTGAGGCCCTGCGGGCGCTGCTGATCGCGGAGGCGTGCGAGAGATCGCGGCGCGAGCGCAGACCGGTGCGGCCGGCGGAACTTCTGAGCAGCGCCCAGGAGGCGCTGACGTGAGACGCGGGGGTGTCGGGTGACACCCCCTTCGTCATGCCGTACGGGCGGTCACCGGGAGGACCGTCCCCTGCGCGACCGCGCACAGGGTCTCGGTCGCCTCGTCGTCCTCCGGCACCGTCAGCAGGTCGCAGCGGGTGACGGCCTGCCGTCGGCCCGCGTGGACGACGCTCGCGCGGGCGCGGAGGGTGCGTCCGGTGGCCGGGCGGAGGTACTGGACGGAGAAGCCGCCGGTCAGCACGGACGGACCGAGCACCGCACCGGCGGCGAACGTCAGCGCGTTGTCGGCGGCGTAGGCGAGGACGCCGCCGTGCAGGAAGCCGTTCTGCTGGTGCAGGTCCTCCCGGATGTCGATCTCCAGGGTCGCCCCACCGTCGCCGAACGCGGTGATCCGGGCGCCGAGAAGCCTGCTGAACGGCTGGGCGTCCAGCAGCTTTTGCGCGGCGGCGAGGTCGAGCACGGGCGGCGTGGTGGTCATGGGGCGGGCCTCCTCAGGAACGTCAGAAACGTCGTGTCACTCGGGTCGGTCTGCGGTGGGGTCGGTCTGCGGCGGGGCCGGTCTGCGGTGGGGCCGGTCGGTCGCAGAAGGCGGTGATGGTCGACGCGCGTGTGAGGCCTCCGTACGCGGACGTCACGGGCTGTCGGTGTCCTCCAGCAGCCCCGCGTCGTGGGCGAGCAGCGCGATCTGGACGCGGTTGTTGAGGTCGAGCTTGGCCAGGATGCGCGAGACGTGCGTCTTGACGGTGGCCACGCTCATGTAGAGCTCGGCGGCGATCTCCGCGTTGGCGAGGCCCCGGCCGACCGCCACGGCGACCTCGCGTTCGCGGTCGTTGAGGGCGGCGACGCGGTCGCGGGCGCGGGTCCGGCGGGTGTCCCCCTCGTCGCCTGCCGCGTGGGCCATCAGCTGCCGGGTGACCGCGGGCGACAGCACCGGGTCGCCGGCCGCGACGCGGCGCACCGCGGCGACGATCTCGGCGGGCGGGGTGTCCTTCAGCACGAACCCGGCCGCCCCGGCGCGCAGCGCGCGCAGCACCTGGTCGTCGGCGTGGAAGGTGGTGAGCACGACGACCTGCGGGGCGTCCTCGCGGCTGCGCAGCGCCTCGGTGGCGGTGAGGCCGTCGACCGTCGGCATGCGGATGTCCATGAGGACGACGTCCGGCCGGGTGCGGTCGACGAGCGCCTCGACCTCGCCGCCGTCGGCGGCCTCACCGACGATCTCGAGGTCGTCGGCGCCGCCCAGCATGAAGGACAGGCCGGCCCGCACGAGGGGGTCGTCGTCGACGAGGAGCACTCTGATGGGAGTCATGGGCGGTACGTAATCATGCACGGACGTCGGTGTGGGCCGCGGCGGGTGTCAGTGCCATGGCAGGCAGGCCCTCACCTCGAAGCCGCCGTCCGGCGTCGGGCCGTGTTCCAGGGTGCCGCCCGCCAGGGTGGCCCGCTCGGTGAGGCCGATCAGGCCCTGGCCCGCGCCCGGGACGGGCGGTACGTCGCCCTCCGGGGCGGGATTGCGGACGGTCACGGTGAGATCCTCCCCCGGGCCGCCGGCCACGGACACCGTGACCTCCGTTCCGGGGGCGTGCTTGCGGGCGTTGGTCAGGCCCTCCTGGGCGATCCGGTAGGCGGTGCGGCCGACGGACGCGGGGACGGAGCCGGCGTCGGCGACCCGCTGCTCCAGGGTGACCTTCATGCCCGCCTGGCGGGACTCGGCGACAAGGGTGTCGAGTGCCGCGAGCGTCGGCTGCGGGCGGCCCGCCTCCTCGCTCTCGCCGGCGCGCAGCACCCCGATGATCTCCCGCAGGTCCTGGAGCGCCTCGTGCGCGCTCTCCCGGATCACGCCGGCCGCCCGCGCGATCTCCTCGCGCGGGGCGTCGGGCCGGAACTCCAGGGCGCCCGCGTGCACGCTGAGCAGCGTCAGCCGGTGCGCGAGCACGTCGTGCATCTCCCGTGCGATGGCCTCGCGGGCCAGCCGCTGCGCCTGCTCGGCCCGCAGCCGCGCCTCCGTCTCGGCGCGCCGGGCCCGGTCCCGCAGGCTGAGCATGAGCTGCCGCTTGGACCGCACGAACATGCCCCAGCCGACCGTGGCGCCCGTCAGCACGACGAAGAGGATGACGATGGCGGCGTACGGCAGGTCGGGGTCGGGGCGCCACCAGAAGTACAGCGGCGTGAGCACCAGTTGCCCGGCGGCCACCCAGGCGACGTACCGGAACGGCCGGTGCACGGCGAGCGTGAACAGGGCGATGACCGCGACCCCGCCGGAGGTCTCGGAGACGAAGCCGACCGGCAGCATGGCGACGGCCAGGCCGAGCGGCCAGCGCCGGCGCAGCCAGACCGCCGCGCAGGACAGCGCGCCGAGCACCTGGTCGAGGACGGCGACGGCGTGCGGGAGGTCGGGGGTGTCGCGCAGCGTTTCGGCGCCGACCAGTCCGACCAGGACGGCGAGCAGGAAGCAGGAGAAGTCGACGACCCAGTCGCGGGCGGTGCGCCGGGGGCGGCGGCCGGAGCGGTTCGCGTCGGGCTCGAGCTCATGGATGAGGGCGGACGGGAAGAACCATCGGGGCCCCGAGTACACCGGGGCGGCCTTCGCCGCCTTGTCATCAGTCACGGTCGACAAATCTATGCAGTGGACGGTGGGTGCGGAGCACCGCGGACGCGATCGTCGACCAAAGTCGTGTGACCGCAGACTTTCGGCGTCCCGGGCAGGGGCGGCCGTCCACCTCGGTCGGTAAGGCCTCGCCCCGCGGCCGATGTGGGTGGGGGGTCCGCGGGGCGAGAGTCGGTGACATGAGACGACTGCTGGAAGTGCTGGGATTCGTTGCCGTGCTCCAGGGCGTGGCGGGTCTGGTGACGGAGTTCACCGACTGGCACTGGGGCCTGGTGCGGCGGGCCGGGTTCCTCGACGGCTTCGAGATCTACGCGAGCGTCGCCCTGCTGGTGCTGGGCGTCGCCCTGTTCGCCGTCGCGGAGACCCGGAAGCCCGGCGGATGAACCGCCGGACGGTCACCGCCGCACCCGTCCGTCTCCCGGCGCGTCACGTCCTGCCGCGTCACGTCCCGGCACGCGGTCAGCGGGAGCGGTCGACCAGACCGGGTCAGCAGGAGCGGCCGACCAGATCGGGTCAGCAGGAGTAGTCGACCAGGTCGAACGAGGCGTAGTGGTCGGCGGTGTAGTAGTCCTCCTGGTACTCCTCACCGGTGACGATCCGGCGGGCGCCGCGGGTGGGGGAACCGGGCGTGATCACCGTGTACTCGTGGTAGTAACCGGTCGACCGGTCAGGGAGGATGCCCTCCCGGTTCTGGAAGACCGTGCCGTCCTGCTCGAACGGGAACGGGCCGCCCTGTTCGATCAGGTCGAGGGTGTCGTGCGCCTCGGACGGCAGGTCGCCGTAGCAGATCTCGCCGACCGCCAGGACGGACGGCGCGGCGGACGCGGCGACGGGGAGGGCGGGGGCGGCGTGTGCCGCCGGGGCGGAGAGCACTCCGCCGCCGCCCAGCAGAAGGACGGACAGAAGGGCTGCTGCGGCCCCGGACCGGGCCGCACGTGGGGGGAATCGCATACCCCCATGATGACGCGCGTAGACGCTGGCATGTCAATGTCAAGTACATGGATTTTTCGGTACGGTCCGATGAGTTTCCCGTGACGTAACACGCGGACCGGGCACGCCGGGTGACGGCCCGGCAGGTCGACGTCCGATCGCCGCCAGCGCCGCGGCGCCCCGGCCGCTGGGATGGACCCATGACCACTCACACCATTCGCACCACGGAGAAGACCCTGCTCGGCCGGACGGCGCTGGTGACCGGCGGCAGCCGCGGCATCGGCGCCGCGACGGCGCTGCGGCTCGCCCGGGAGGGCGCGGACGTCGCGGTGACGTACGTGAACGGCAAGGAGGCGGCGGAGGACGTCGTACGGGCCGTCGAGGCGCTGGGGCGCCGTGCGGTGGCCCTGCGCGCGGACGCCGGCGACCCGGAGGAGGCGGCCTCGGCGGTGACCGCGGCCGTCCGGGAGCTGGGGCGGCTGGACGTGCTGGTGAACAACGCGGGCGTCGGCGTGCTCGGCCCGCTGGAGTCCCTCTCCCCCGCCGACGTCGACCGGGTGCTCGCGGTGAACGTGCGCGGCGTCTTCCTCACCTCGCGGGCGGCGGCCGCGGTGCTGCCGCGCGGGGGCCGCATCATCACCGTCGGCTCGTGCATGACCCAGCGGGTGCCCGGCCCCGGCGGCACCCTCTACGCCATGAGCAAGGCGGCGCTGGTGGGGCTGACCAAGGCGCTGGCGCGGGAGCTGGGCGAGCGCGGCATCACCGCGAACATCGTCCACCCGGGCCCGACCGACACGGAGATGAACCCGGCGGAGGGCCCCTTCGCGGCCGGCCAGGCGGCGGCCACGGCGCTGGGCCGGTTCGGCACGGCCGAGGAGGTGGCGGACACGATCGCCCACCTCGCGGGCGCGGCGTACGTGACGGGCGCGGAGGTGGCGGTGGACGGGGGCCACGCGGCCTGACCGGACCGCAGGGGCGCCCGCTCCATCGGCGAGCGGGCACCCGTACGGGCGTCAGCCCCCCAGCTCCTGCCTCCGCGCCTCCAGCGCCGCCCTCCCCCGGTCCGTCAGGGTGCCGAAGAGGCGGAGGCGGGAGATGCCGCCGTCGGGGTGGATGTCCACGCGGGCGTGGGTGCCCACCGCCGGGGCCGGGAGGACGAAGCGGTGGTTGGTGTCGGGCTGGAGGCGGGTGCGGGGAAGGATCTCCCGCCAGTCGCCGTCGCCGCCGTCCTCGCCGTCCCGTACCGAGACCGACGCCCAGCCCGCCGCGTTGCCCTTCAGGTAGGCGGTGTCGATCTCCAGGGCGCGGATCCGGGCCTGGGCGACCAGGCGGTACGTGATCCAGTCGTGGCCGTGGTCGCGGCGGCGGCGGGTCTCCCAGCCGTCGTCCATCTTCTGCGAGCGGCCGGGCCGGATGGTGTTGGCGGCGGGCGAGTAGAAGAGGTCCGAGGCGTCCAGCACCCGGCCGCCGTTCTCCAGGGCGACGACGTCGAAGGTGCCGAGCGCGGTGAGCCACGCCAGGTCGGGGACGACCTCGCCGTAGACCCGCAGGCGGGCGATGCCGCCGTCGGGGTGCTGGTTGAGCCGCAGGTGGGTGACGCGCTGTTCGGCGGTGACGGCGAAGCCGTTGGCCGCGTGGCCGCCGACGGGGGTGCGGGGCACCAGCGTCGTCCACTTCACGTCGTCGCCGAGCAGGTCCTCGGGGCTCGGGGAGCCGTCCACGGCGGTGCCCTCGACCGACACGGCCTGCGGGTAGTTGCCGCGGAAGTGCGCGGTGTCGACGACGATGCCGCGGACGACGCCGGGCGTGCCGAGGCGGATCAGCGCCCAGTCGTGGTCGCCGTCGGCCGGCCAGGGATGCCCGGCGGAGGCGCCGCGCCGCCGCCGGGTCTCCCAGCCATCCATGATCTTGCCCTTGTGGCCGAAGCGTTCGGGGTCGAAGACGGGGCGGCCGGGCAGCAGAAGGTTTTCGCGCTGGGCGAAGAACTCGTCGTTGGCGGCGATGACACCGGCACCGAGCCGGCGGTCGGCGAGGTCGGCGAGGTGGGTGAAGGGGAAGTCGGCGGTGCGGTAGTCCGCGTACGGGTCGCCGCCGCCGTAGGGGTGGGCGTCGCCGGTGAAGGTCTCGATCGCCGTCACGGTGATGTGGTCCTGCCTTTCGGGTGTCGGATCAGGGTCGGGTGAGCAGGCGGCCCCTCGGTGCGGTGAACTCCCCGTCGTGCAGGATGCGTTCGCCGCGCAGCCAGGTGGATCTGACGACGCCGTGCAGGGTGCGTCCGGCGTACGCGGTCACGAGGTTGCGGTGCTGGAGGGCGGCCGGGTCGACGGTGAAGGTCTCGTCGGGGGCCAGGACGGCGAAGTCGGCGTCGTGGCCGGGCGCGATGGCGCCCTTGCGTGCCTGGAGGCCGGCCAGCCGGGCCGTGCGTGTCGACGTCCAGCGGACCACGTCCTCCAGGGAGTGGCCGCGCCTTCGGGCCTCGGTCCAGACGGCCGGGAGGCCGAGCTGGAGGCCGGAGATGCCGCCCCAGGCGGTCGCGAAGTCGTCCGTCTTGAGGTCTGCGGTGGACGGGGAGTGGTCGGTGACGACGCAGTCGAGGGTGCCGTCCGCCAGGGCCTGCCACAGCAGGTCCTGGTTGGCTGCCTCGCGGATGGGCGGGCAGCACTTGAACGCGCTGGCCCCGTCCGGGACTTCCTCCGCGGTGAGGGTGAGGTAGTGGGGGCAGGTCTCGGCGGTGACGCGGACGCCGTCCGCCTTGGCCTCGGCGAGCAGGGGCAGCGCGTCGGCGGAGGAGAGGTGGAGGACGTGCACGCGCGCGTCGAAACGCCGGGCCTGCTCCAGGAGTCGCGCGATGGCGGTGTCCTCGGCGCGGCGGGGGCGGGAGGCGAGGAAGTCGGCGTAGCGGGGGCCGCCGCGCTGCGGGGCGTCGGCGAGTTGGCCCGGGTCCTCGGCGTGCACGATCAGCAGGCCGTCGAAGGAGGCGATCTTACGCAGGGCGCGGGCGAGTCCCTCCTCGTCGAGGTGGGGGAACTCGTCGACGCCGGACGGCGACAGGAACGCCTTGAAGCCGAAGACCCCGGCCTCGTGCAGCGGGCGCAGGTCGGCCCCGTTGTCGGGCAGGGCGCCGCCCCAGAAGCCGACGTCGACGTGCGCCTTGTCGGCGGCGGTCTTCCGCTTGACGCGCAGGTGGTCGGCCGTCGTGGTCGGCGGGAGGGAGTTGAGCGGCATGTCGATCAGCGTGGTGACCCCGCCGGCGGCGGCCGCGCGGGTGGCGGTCCAGAAGCCCTCCCACTCGGTGCGGCCGGGGTCGTTGACGTGCACATGGGTGTCGACCAGGCCGGGCAGCAGGACGTCGTCGCCGAGGTCTTCCAGGCGGGCGCCGGCGGGGACGGGCGCGTCGAGCGGCAGCACGGCCGTCACCATGCCGCCGGCCACGGCGACGGACGCGGGGCGCGTCCCCTCGGGGGTGATGACGCGGGTCGAGCGCAGCACCAGTTCGACGTCGGGCACCCGGAGCCTCCTGCCGGTCCGCGGAAATTTCAACGTTCTGTTGAAGGAGTCTTCCCTCGGGTCTTCATGGCGTCAAGGGTGCCCCCGCCGTCGCGGCGGCGCGATCGCCAACTCTGGACGTTTCCACAAAGCGGAAATAGACTTCCGGAACACAGAACGTAGATCCGTACAAGCGGGCCCCCGACCGGCCGCCGGGTAGGCTTCTGACCTCCTGCCAGTCCCGAAAGGAACGCGCCGTGCCGACGTCCAGCGCCAGCACCACCGACTCCGCCCGGCCCGCCGCCAGTGGCGGCGTGCAGTCCCTCGAGCGCGCCTTCGACCTGCTGGAGCGGATGGCGGACGCGGGCGGCGAGGTCGGCCTGAGCGAGCTGTCCGCCAGCAGCGGCCTCCCGCTGCCGACGATCCACCGCCTGATGCGCACGCTGGTCGCCTGCGGTTATGTACGGCAGCAGCCCAACCGGCGGTACGCGCTCGGTCCGCGTCTGATCCGGCTCGGCGAGTCGGCGTCCCGGCTGCTGGGCACCTGGGCGCGGCCGTACCTGGCGCGCCTGGTGGAGGAGACCGGCGAGACGGCGAACATGGCCCTGCTGGACGGCGACGAGATCGTGTACGTGGCGCAGGTGCCGTCGAAGCACTCGATGCGGATGTTCACCGAGGTGGGGCGGCGTGTGCTGCCGCACTCCACCGGGGTGGGCAAGGCGCTGCTGGCCGGGTTCCCGCCGGAGGAGGTGCGGGCGCTGCTGGGCCGCACCGGCATGCCCGCGGCCACGGAGAAGACCATCACCACGCCCGAGGGCTTCCTCGCCGCGCTGGAGGAGGTGCGCCGGCAGGGGTACGCGATCGACGACAACGAGCAGGAGATCGGCGTGCGCTGCCTGGCGGTTCCGGTGCCGGACGCCCCGACGGCGGCGGCCGTCTCCATCTCGGGCCCGGCGGGCCGCGTGACGGAGTCCGCGACGGAGCGCATCGTCCCGGTGTTGCAGGAGATCGCGCGCGAACTGTCGGAGGCGCTGGCGAACCCGGGCGGCGGCCCGGCGGCCTGAGGACGCCCCGCGCCGCCACACCCTGCGTCGGCCCCGCGCCCTGCGTCGGCCCCGCGCCCTTCCCGGCCCGCGCGCCGCCCCGGCCCGCGCACCCGGTCCCGGTCCGCGCCCGCCCGCCCCGGCGCGGGGCGCGCCGGAAGAATCACCCGCGAGGCTGACCCCTCGCACACCCGTGCGTCACGCGCGTGGTGACACCCCGAAGAGGTCGACCGCCTCGCGGAGTTGACGCAGACCGTCCCCCAGGGCGCTCACCGAGCCGATGGCGCCGGCGACGAGCAGCAGGGAGCGGCGCAGCATCGGGATGTCGGGACGGTCGGCGGCGGCCAGTCCGGCCAGCGTCGCGAGGGCCTCCTCCGCGATGCTCCGGTCCCGGAACTCGGCACGGTGGGCGGCCAGTTGGCGGCGTAACCGGGCCACGGCGGAGCGCAGCTCCGTCACCCGCGGATCCACCTGACTGCCGGGCTCACACCTCTGGTCCACGCCTCGCAACACGGTCCTCCCCCTGGCAGGTCGTCGTGCGCCTCCCCTGACCGGCCCCACGCGCCCCCGCGGACCGGTGCGCGCCAGTAAACGCCACCCCGGGGCCTTTGCGCCACCCCGCTGCGTCATCAACATGTTCCGCAGCGTGACACAGCAGCCCGCGGCAACCGTCCGCCGGGCGCCCGTGCGGGCGGCTGCGGGTGGGGTATGCAGGACGCATGACGGACGACGAGAACCGGGTGGCCGGACTGCTGCTCGCGGCGGGCGGCGGGCGCCGGCTCGGCGGGCGCCCCAAGGCCCTGCTCCCGCACCGGGGAGGGCTCCTCGTGGAGCACGCGGCGGAGGTGCTCCGCGCGGGCGGCTGCGCGGGCGTGCATGTGGTGCTCGGGGCGCGTGCCGAGGAGGTGCGCGCCCGCGCCGCGCTGCCGGGCTGTGTGCTCGTGGACAACCCGGAATGGGAGCAGGGCATGGGCACGTCCCTGCGGGCCGGGCTGGACGCGCTGGCGGGCACGGGCGCGAGGGCCGCGCTGGTGCTGCTGGTGGACCAGCCGGGGATCGGCCCGGAGGCGGTGGCCCGGGTGCGGCGCGCGTACCGGTCGCCGCGCTCGCTGGTCTCGGCGGCGTACGACGGCGTACGCGGCCATCCGGTGCTGTTCGGCGCCGCGCACTGGGCGGGGATCGCCGCGACCGCGACCGGCGACCGAGGGGCGCGTGCCTATCTCAAGGAGCATGCGGACGCCGTCGAACTGGTCGAGTGCGGCGACGTGGCGGAGGCGTACGACATCGACACGGAGGCCGATCTGGCGCACCTTGAATGAGGACTCTCGACATCAACAAAACATTGAACTTCCACCATGAGGAAACTACTATCCACTGCTCAGAAGCCCTGTGCCCGGAGCAGGGGCCTCTTCCGCCGTACCCGGGTCACCCGGCACCCGGTGCCCCCCCCGCACGCCGAAGGAAGTGACAGCTGATGTCCGCACCAGCGCCGTCCCCGCTGGCCATCGTCGACGCCGAGCCCCTGCCGCGGCAGGAGGAGGTCCTCTCCGAGACGGCCCTCGCCTTCGTGGCCGCGCTGCACCGGCGGTTCACACCCCGGCGTGACGAGCTGCTCGCCCGCCGCGCGGAGCGCCGCGCCGAGATCGCCCGCACCTCCACCCTCGACTTCCTCCCCGGGACGGCCGCCATCCGCGCCGACGACTCCTGGAAGGTCGCCCCGGCGCCGCCGGCCCTGGAGGACCGCCGCGTCGAGATCACCGGCCCGACCGACCGCAAGATGACGATCAACGCGCTGAACTCCGGCGCGAAGGTGTGGCTCGCGGACTTCGAGGACGCGTCCGCGCCCACCTGGGAGAACGTGGTCACCGGCCAGCTCAACCTGATCGACGCGTACACCCGCAGCATCGACTTCACCGACGAGCGCACCGGCAAGACGTACGCCCTGCGCCCGGAGGAGGAGCTGGCGACGGTCGTGATGCGCCCGCGCGGCTGGCATCTGGACGAGCGCCACCTGGCCGACGCCGACGGCACCCCGGTGCCGGGCGCGCTCGTCGACTTCGGCCTGTACTTCTTCCACAACGTCAAGCGGCTGCTCGGCCTCGGCAAGGGCCCGTACTTCTACCTGCCGAAGACGGAGTCGCACCTCGAGGCGCGGCTGTGGAACGACGTGTTCGTCTTCGCGCAGGACTACCTGGGCGTCCCGCGGGGCACGGTCCGCGCGACCGTGCTGATCGAGACGATCACGGCCGCGTACGAGATGGAGGAGATCCTCTACGAGCTGCGCGACCACGCCTCCGGGCTGAACGCCGGCCGCTGGGACTACCTGTTCTCCATCGTGAAGAACTTCCGTGACGGCGGGCCGAGGTTCGTGCTGCCGGACCGCAACGCGGTGACGATGACCGCCCCGTTCATGCGCGCCTACACCGAACTCCTCGTCCGCACCTGCCACAAGCGCGGCGCGCACGCCATCGGCGGCATGGCGGCGTTCATCCCGTCCCGGCGGGACGAGGAGGTCAACAAGGTCGCCTTCGAGAAGGTGAAGGCGGACAAGGACCGCGAGGCGAACGACGGTTTCGACGGCTCCTGGGTCGCCCACCCGGACCTGGTGCCGATCGCGATGGAGTCCTTCGACCGGGTGCTCGGGGACCGGCCCCACCAGAAGGACCGGCTGCGCGAGGACGTCGACGTCAAGGCCGAGGACCTGATCGCGGTCGACTCGCTCGACGCGAAGCCGACGTACGCGGGGCTGGTCAACGCCGTGCAGGTCGGCATCCGGTACATCGAGGCGTGGCTGCGCGGCCTCGGCGCGGTGGCGATCTTCAACCTGATGGAGGACGCGGCCACCGCGGAGATCTCCCGCTCGCAGATCTGGCAGTGGATCAACGCGGGGGTGGAGTTCGAGAACGGCGAGAAGGCGACTCCCGAGCTGGCCCGGAAGGTCGCCGCCGAGGAGCTGGCGAACATCCGCGCGGAGATCGGCGAGGAGGCGTTCGCGGCGGGCAACTGGCAGCAGGCGCACGATCTGCTGCTGAAGGTCGCCCTCGACGAGGACTACGCCGACTTCCTCACCCTGCCGGCGTACGAGCAGCTGAAGGGCTGACGCGGCCGGGGGACGGCCGGCGCGGTTCGCGTCAGCGCGGGTGCGCCGTCACCGCAGGTGGACCGTGCCGTCCTGTTCCACCGCCGGCCGGCCGTGCAGGTCGGGCACCTGCTTGAGCCAGGCCGGGCGGCCCCGCTGCGTGCGTGCCGCGCGGAGGGCGTTCTCCGCGGCGACCTGGTCGGCCGTGGGGAAGTCGAGCGGCAGCCACGCGGCGGACGCCCGCGCCCGCGCGTGCAGGTGGTCCACGTACGCCGCGCGGACCGCCTCGGGCGAGCCGAACCCTGGTTCGCCGTCCAGCCAGGCGTCGGGCACCTCGTCCACGATCGACCGCAGCAGCTCCTCCGTCACCCGGGGCGCGAACTCCGCGTCGGCGGCGCGCACGTCGGGCCCGTACCGGCCGAGGGCGTGGTGCCGGAAGTCGTACGCCTTCTCCGGGTCGCCGGCGTCCCAGCGGTGGTGGAAGACGAGCGCCGCGCCGTGGTCGATCAGCCACAGCCGGGGCGGGACGACGCCGAGGGTCGGCCACAGGAGCAGGTTGGAGCTGTGCACGGTGCGGTCGACGTTCGCGGTCAGCGCGTCGAGCCACACGATCCGCCCGGCCTCCAGCGGGTCGACGGCGACCTGCTCGGCCACCTCGGGGGTGAAGTCGCGCGCGCCCGGCAGGTGGTCCATGCCGAGGTTGACCCCGGCGCTGGAGGCGTGCAGTTCGCGGACCTCCTGGTGCGGCTCGGCGTCCGCGATCGCCGGGTCGAAGTGCACGAGGACCAGCTCGGGGAAGCGCAGCCCGAGCGCCCGCGCCAGCTCCCCGACGATCACCTCGGCGACCAGCGCCTTGCGGCCCTGCGCGGAGCCGGTGAACTTCACGACGTACGTGCCCAGGTCGTCCGCCTCGACGACGCCCGGCACGGAGCCCCCGGAGTGCAGGGGCTCGACGTAGCGGGTGGCGGTGACCTGCTTCAGCATGCTCCGGGCCACCCCATCCTCGTCCGACGTCGGACAGGCATCCTAACCGCGTGGGGTGAGGCGGCGCCGGGGCAGGTCAGGCGGACGGTCCGGCCTCCTTCTCGCGTTCCTCCGCCCGCGTCACCGGCTCCTCCGTCCGGGGGCGCAGGGTGTCCGCCGGGACCATCTCGGGGACGTAGTCCTGGCAGTCGGGGTTGTGACAGGGGCCCGCCCGCCAGTGGGGGACGTTGACGCCCAGGGTCTTGTGCCGGGTGACGACGGTCTCGACCGGCTGTCCGCACGAGCCGCACAGCAGCTCGGTGGGCCGTGTCCCGGTGTGCTTGCGGTCGCTGCTCATGGTTCCACTTTACGCCCGCTTTACGCGTTTTTGTCCTGTTCGGCGGGCGGCCGGAGCACGCTCACCGTGATTGCCACGGCCAGGACGACAACGATGACGGCCAGGCTGACCAGGGACGGGATCTCGGGGACTGCGGTGCTGACGGTCTCGTGGGTCGCCTGGAGGACGAGTTTGACGCCGATGAAGCCGAGGATCAGCGCCAGGCCGTAGCTCAGGTAGTGGAAGCGGTCGAGCAGGCCGGCGAGCATGAAGTACAGGGCGCGCAGGCCGAGGATGGCGAAGGCGTTGCTGGTGTAGACGATGAACACGTCGCTGCTGACGGCGAGGACCGCGGGCACGCTGTCGACGGCGAAGACCAGGTCGGCGGCCTCGATGGCGGCGACGACCGCGAGCAGCGGGGTCGCCACCCGGCGGCCCGCCTCCTTGACGAAGAAGTGCGGTCCCGCGTACTCGTCCCGCACGGGGACCACCTTGCGCAGCAGCCGGACCGCGACGCTCCTGCCCGGGTCGAAGCTCTCGTCCTCCCCCTTGAGGATCTTGTACGTGCTCCAGAAGAGGATCGCGGCGAAGAGGTACAGCACGGCGGTGAAGCTGCTGACCACGGCCACGCCGGCCGCGAGGAACAGGCCGCGGAAGACCAGGGCGCCCAGGACGCCGAGGAACAGCACGCGGTGCTGGTAGGCGCGTGGCACCTGGAAGTAGCTGAAGATCAGGGCGAAGACGAAGAGGTTGTCGACGGACAGGCTCTTCTCCAGCAGCCACGCGGTGGTGTACTCCACGCCCGCGTCGGTGCCGACGACGAGAAAGACCACGCCGCCGAAGAGGACGGCCAGGGAGATCCACGCGGCGCTCCAGGCGGTCGCCTCGCGGAAGCCGATGGTGTGGGCGGTGCGGTGCGCGAACAGGTCCACGGCGAGGGACGCCACGACGATGACGACGAAGACGATCCACAGCCAGAACGGCACGTCATGCACGGGCCCGCCTCCTCTGGGCGCGGTCGGACGGCGGTCCCCCCGGGGTTCTCCGTACAGCCCTCTTCCCGAGTCTGGGGCATCCGGGCGGCGGTCGCCTCTCGTCGCGGCCCGCGCGGGAGAGGCTCACCGGCCGGTCAGCGGGTCGGGCCGTGCCCGGACAGCGGGTTGGGCAGCGGCTGGTAGCGGGCGTCGGCGCCGTCCGCGGCGGTCCAGCGCAGGAGGAGGTTGGTCTTGGCGGGCAGGGTGGGGGCGGTCAGCAGGGCGGGGATCTCCGGGAGGTCGTGGCGGGCCAGTTCGGCGCGGACCGCCGGCCAGGGGTCGAGGCCGGGGTGGTGGTCGGCGAGGGCGGCGGCGATCTCCATGAGGTGGTTGACGACCAGGCAGTACACCAGCCGCTCCCACCCGGCCGCCCGTGTCACCGTGGGCGGCCCGTCGGGGCGGTGCGGGGAGGCGAGCAGCTTCACGCCTTCCGCGTCCCGGAAGAGGGCCTGCACGGGCATGCCGTCGGCGTCGAAGGCGATCAGCGTGTTCTGGAGGTGCGCCTCCAGGACGACGCCGTGCCGGTGGAAGGCGGCGAGGGCCGGGGGCACCACCCGGGACAGGTACGCCTCCCACCACGCGTCCGGCCGGCCGGTGGCGGCGAGCGGGTCGCCGTCGAAGCCCTCCACCAGGGCGGCGGCCAGACAGGGCGTGGCACCGGGGGCCAGACGGCCGTCGAAGCCGTCGCGGACCACGACCGCCAGCTGCTCCACGGCGAAGTCCGCGGTGCGGTGCCCCCGGTCGCTCAGCCAGGCCCCGCCCGCCGGGCCGTCCGCGAAGGCGTCCCGTACGGCCGTGTCGGTGGCGCGCAGGCGGGCCAGGTCGTGCCGCCACAGCCGGCGGATGTCGTTGGTGATGCGCACGTCGAGGCTGAACTTCAGGAACAGGTCGTCGCCGGGCGCGTACACGGTGCGGACGGCCGCCGTGGGCCACACCGCCCCGCGCGTCTCACCGAGCCGGACGAGACGCCCGTCGGCGAACGCGGGGGCGAGGTCGTCGGCGGCGAGGTCGAGCTGCCAGGGGTGGGCGGGCAGCAGCCGGTAGCCGGGCGGGGCGGCGCCGAGACGGTCCAGCGCGGCGGTGTCGCCGTCGTCCAGCAGGCAGTCCTCGCGCACGCCGAGCAGGGTCAGCGGGAAGCGGGCGTACGCCTCGGGCGCGTACGGCAGCCAGGCCGCCGCGGGGCCGCCGCCGCGGGCCTTGGGGGCGGGGTGGTGGGTGTGGCCGGTGAGCAGGGACTGCTCGGAGCGCCGGTAGAGATCGCCGGGCGGGGCGGCCTGGTCGCGGGCGGCGAGCAGCGCGGCGACGGCGTCGCGGCTGTCGAGCATCTCGGCGGGCAGCTCGTGGTTGGAGCGGCCGGTGTGCCGGCGGAGCTCCTCGGCGACGAGTTTGACCAGTTCGGTGTGGGTGAGGAGGCGCCAGGAGCCGGCGGTGTGCACCTCGGGGGCGGTGGGGCGGCGGGCGCCGCGCACGCGCAGCAGCCGCTGCGTGTGGGGCAGCCGGTAGGTCCGCGGGCCGTCGGGGCGGGCGGGCCCGGGCAGGGGTTCGGCCACTTCGCGCAGCAGGCAGTTCAGCAGCGGCACGGCGGCGCGGGCGTCGGCACGCCCGGCCAGGCCGGCGCGGCGCGCCGCGTCGTCGTCCGCGGGCGGGGGCATCAGGTCCACGCGTTTCGGTTCCCTACGGTCTGTCCGGTCTCCGCGGTCCGTGCCGCGGAGACGATCAGTATGTCTGGCATGGTCCCTCCGTACGTCCCAGCTTTCCGCCGATCCGAGGAGTGTGCCCGTGCCGCGTCCCACCACCGCCGAGGCCACGGTCGCCGACGAGTTGGCCGTCGTACGGCCGGCTCTGCTGCCGGCGTACACGGGGGCGCTGCCCGGTGCGCGGGCGGCGGTGCTGACCCGGCTGTGGCGGGGGCTGACGCACGACCCGCTGCCGTGGGTCGCGGGGCGTGCGGGCGGCCGGTCGGGGGTGGTGCTGCGGCTGGCGGACGGGCGGCGGCTGGAGGGCCCGCCCGCGGACCCGTACGCGACGGACGACCGCGTGAGCGCCGTACGGCTGGACGGGACGGAGTACGACGACCCGGCGCGGCTGATGGCGGACCTGGCGGTCCCGCACTCGGGCTCCTTCGCCGCCGAACTCGCGCACAGCGCGGCCTCGTTGGCGCTGTCGCGGGCGGGGCAGCGGAACCTCGAGGGTCCCGGGGACGCGGCGCCGGTGCGGGACTGGGAGTGGGAGCAGCGGGTGGTCGACGGGCACCCGTTCCATCCGAACTGCCGTTCGCGGCCGGGCTTCTCGGTGGCCGAGCAGCTCGCGTACGGCCCCGAGCACCGGCCGGTGGTGGAGCTGGGGCTGCTGCCGGTGCCGGCCCGTGAGTGCCTGGTGTCGGGGGTGTGGCCGGAGTGGCTGCGGGAGGGGGACCGGGTACTGGTGCCGGTGCATCCCTGGCAGGCGGCGCATGTGCTGAAGCGGGCGGGTGAGGGGGCGCGGGCGGCGCATCCGCCGATGGCGCGCACGCTGGCGGCGCATCCGCTGATGGCGTTGCGCACGCTCGCGCTGCCGGAGGGGCCGCACGTCAAGACGGCGCTGTCCGCCCGGCTGACGTCCTCGGTGCGGGACATCTCGCTCGGGTCGGTCGCCGCGTCGGCGGCGCTGTCGGACTTCGGGCAGGCGGTGGCGGAGCGCACGGACGGGCTGCTGCACGTCACCCGCACGCTGGGCGCGGTGGCGGCCGGTTCGCCCGATCTGACGGCGCTGCTGCGGGAGTCGCCGGAGGCGTACGCGGGCCCCGGGGAGCGGGTCGTGCCGGTGGCGGCGCTGGCCACCACCGGCCTGCCCCGCTCCCCCGCCCGGCTGGCCCGGCTGGCGCTCACCGCGGGGCTGCGGCTGCTGGACCTGGGGGTGGCGCTGGAGGCGCACGGACAGAACCTGCTCGTGGTGCTGTCGCCGGACGGGGAGCCGGTACGGCTGGTCTACCGGGACCTCGCCGATCTGCGCGTCTCGCCGGCGCGCCTGGCCCGGCACGGCGTCCCGGTGCCGGACGTCCCGGACCGCATGGTCACGGACGACGCGGTGGCGCTGCGCCGCAAGCTGTTCGGCTCGCTGGTGGCGGGCGCGCTGGCCGGGACGGCGGGGTCCGGTGCGGCGCTGCGGGCGGCCCTGGAGGACGCCGTACGGGACCTGCCGCGCACGGCGGACCTGGCGGCGCTGCTCGACGAACCGCTGCCGGCGAAGGCGCTGACGCTGATGCGGCTGTCGCCGGGGGCGGCGGACGACCGGTGGGCGGACCTGCCCAATCCCCTGCGTTGGGGGACCAGGTGACGGTGCGTTTTGGAGTGCGGCACTCCTGATCAATAGGATCCGCCGATGATCAGAAGAACACGGCCGGTGGCAGGCGCGATGGCCCTGCTCGCCGCCCTGACGGCCGGGATCGCCTTCCCGGCCGGGGCGGCCGCCGGTGAACCCACGGGCCAGGACGCGCCCAAGGTCGACCTCGTCCTCGACGTGAGCGGCTCGATGCGCGCCAAGGACATCGACGGCCAGTCCCGGATGGCGGCGGCGAAGCAGGCGTTCAACGAGGTGCTGGACGCGACGCCGGAGGAGGTGCAGCTCGGCATCCGCACCCTCGGCGCGAACTACCCCGGCGACGACCGCAAGGAGGGCTGCAAGGACACCGCGCAGCTCTACCCGGTGGGTCCGCTGGACCGCACCGAGGCGAAGACGGCGGTGGCGACCCTCGCCCCGACCGGCTGGACGCCGATCGGCCCGGCGCTGCTGAAGGCGGCCGACGACCTCGACGGCGGCGACGGCTCGAAGCGGATCGTGCTGATCAGCGACGGTGAGGACACCTGCGCCCCGCTGGACCCGTGCGAGGTGGCCCGGGAGATCGCGGCCCGGGGCATCGGCCTGACCATCGACACCCTGGGCCTGGTGCCGAACGCCAAGCTGAGCCGGCAGCTCAGCTGCATCGCCGAGGCGACCGGCGGCACCTACACCTCCGTCGAGCACCAGGACGAACTCACCGACCGGGTCAACGAGTTGGTGGACCGGGCGGCCGAGCCGGTGGTGACCCCGGTGGCCACCGAGGGCGCCGGCTCGTGCGACAAGGCGCCCGTGCTGACGTCCGGTCTCTACACCGACCGCGAGGAGTTCGGCCAGCAGCGCTGGTACCGCGTGGAGGTGCTCGCCGGGCAGGAGCTGCGCGCCTCGGTGAGCGTGGCGGCGGACCGAGCCGTGCGTCCTGATTACGGGCTGCTGGTGCGTGCCGTCACGGTGCACGACCGGGAGATCGTGCGCGGCGAGGCCACGGGCAACGGCCGTACGGACGTGGTGTCCACGGGCCTGCGCTACCCCAAGCCGGAGCTGGAGGACGACGACAGCGGCAAGCCGGCGGCGGAGACCGTGTGCCTGGGGGTGACCACCTCCTTCTCGGCGGACGCCGGCGTGAAGACCACGCCCGGTCTGCCGCTGGAGCTGACGGTCGACGTCGTCGACGGCCCGGACGACGCGTCCGACGTCGCCTCCTTCGGCCTCGGCCGGGGCTGGTGGCTGCTGGGCGCGCTGGTCGTGGCCGGCTTCCTCGCCGGTCTCGTCTGGGGCTGGCTGTCCCGCTGGCGGGTCGCTGTCTGGAGGACCAACTGATGCGCGCGATACGCGTACTGAGTGCCGGCCTGCTGACGCTGGGCCTGGCCGCCGCGCCCGCCTCGGCCGACTCCTCGCCGTCCCCGGAGGCCTCCGGTGACAGCGGCGGGCCGACCCGTGCGGGGACCTCGTTCCGCACGGCGACGGAGGTCGAGCAGGGGCAGACCGCCACGGCGCGGGCCTCCACGGGTGACTACCTGTACTGGTCGTTCCCCGCGGACGCCGGGCAGCGGCCCACCGTCCGCGCGACGGTGAAGCTGCCGGAGGGCCACGCCGCCGAGACGTGGCAGGTCGACGTGTACGACGGGCTGCGCCGCCGCCAGGCCTGCCAGTACGGCGCACAGACCCGCACCGCCGGGGCGGGCGCGGCGAGCGTGGAGCTGGCGTGCGTGCTGCGCACGGTCCGCGCCTGGTCGGAGCCGTGGGCCGACGACCCGCTGCCCGGCACGTACTACGTGCGCCTGACGGCGCTGAAGCTGTCGGCGGACGACCTGGGCCAGCCGGTCGACGCCGAACTGCGCGTCGAGTCCGAGGACATGGGCGGCGCGGCGGCGGTCGACGGCTCACTGTCCGAGCCGTTGGTGCCGGGCATCGCCTCCCGGCCGGAGGCGGAGGGCGACGACGACTCGCCGTCGGCCGTGCTGGCCGGTCTGGAGCCGGAGGACGGCTGGACCTCCGGCTGGTGGTCCGACCGCTGGGTCTGGACGGCGGTGGGCGGCGCACTGGCCGCCCTGGCGGGCGTCTTCGGCTACCGCCTGACGCGGGGACCGGGACGGCCGCGGCACGTGCCGCCGGGGGCGTAGGTGTCCCCCGCGCGCTGACCGGTCGGAAGGCCCGCCCTGTGCGGGCCTTCCGGCTGTCCGGGGTCTACCTCAGGTACGGCCCGGAGTGCCGGCCGGGGTGAACGGCTGGTGGAAGGTGAAGCCTTGGGGTGCGGGACCGTGGTCCTGGAGGCGCTCCAGTTTGGCCACGCCCTCCTGCCAGGTCGGGGTCACGTCGTCCGGGACCCACCAGAGCACGTGGGTCGGGTGCGGTGACCTCTCGAACCAGTCGTGGCGCCTGGTCAGCGCCTCGCGGTGGAGGCCGGTGCAGACGGCGTCGCGGGCGGACCGCGGGTCGGTCCAGAGGGAGAGGGTCGCCGCCAGGGCGGTGGTGTCCGGGGTGCGGCCCTTGGCGTACCACGCCGGCACGGCGAATTCGCCCCACGCGCCCCAGTCCGCCCCGAAGAGCACGCCCTGCTCACCGCCCGCCGGTTCCGCGCGGGCGAGGTAGCCGGGGTGCGCGGCGATCGCCCGGTAGACGGTCTCACCGAGGTCGTAGAACTCGCGGGTGGTGGGGGCGGGGTCGGAGAGGGGGGATTTGAGGACGCCGAAGGTGTAGAGCGCGAGGCGGGGCATGCGTCTCCCTGGGTCGGGGCAGCGGGGGGTGTACCCCGGGCGCGAAGTCGTCCAGGGCCAGGCGAAGTTAGTCCGCTCCTCGGGCCGCTGTCGAAGTTGCGTTGCGCCTCCTCATGTGGCCCCGGGGAGATCACTCGCGGCGGGTGCCGGACGGCCGCCGCCGGGAGGATGATGGGCGGATGACCGACGGGCGCGATCCGCACATCCATGTCGCCGCGGCTGCGGGACGGGACGCCGCCGCCGTTCGGGGGCTGCTGGCGTCCGCCTTCGGGCTCGCGGGCGACCTGCCGAGTGAGGTGACGACCGGATGCGGGGTGCGTGTGCCCTACGCGATGACCTCGCCGCGCCCGGACAGGGTCACGTGTCTGGCCTGCCGGGAGCATGCGCGCAGCGAGCATCTGCGCCTCGCGGAGTGGGTGGAGCGCCTGGCCGGCATGCCGGGAGCCCCCGTCGGCCCGGACCAGGCCGCAGAGGCCGCCGCCCGGCATCGCGAGCTCGCGGCGCGGTTCGCCGAAACCTGAGCGCGGAAGTCGGCGCCTCTCACGCCTCCCTGAGCTGCTTGGCGAGGGGGCTGTCGCCGGTCACCTCGACCCGGCCGTCCCGGATCGCCTCCGTGAGGGGCAGGTCGCCTCGGCTGAGGGCGATGCAGGTGGGGGTGTCGAGGGTGAGGACCGCGTCCGGGTCGGCGGGAGCGGGACCGTCACCGTGGACCGGGCTCTCGGCCGCGCCCGCGTGGACGTGGAAGCAGCCCTCGTCCAGGCGTACTTCGACGAGCCCCTCGCCCTCCAGCGCCCGCAGCAGCGGAAGGGCGAACCAGTGGGCGCGTACCGCGTCCGTCGGGCGGCGTTCGCCCAGTTCGGGCTCGCCCCAGGCACCGAGGGCCTGGAGGACGGGCAGCAACCCACGGCCACGCGCGGTCAGTTCGTACACGTACGCCGCGCCGGGCGGGGGGAGGCGGCGGCGGGTGGTGAGGCCGTCGCGTTCCATGTCCTTCAGCCGTGAGGCCAGTACGTCCGTGCTGACGCCCGGCAGGTCCGCGTGCAGGTCGGTGTAGCGGCGCGGCCCGGCCAGCAGTTCCCGGACGATCAGCAGGGTCCAGCGGTCGCCGACGACGTCGAGCGCGCGGGCGGCGGAACAGTACTGGTCGTAGCTTCGGCGAGGTGGCATGCCCCGCAGTCTAGACATGTCGTTGGACTTTCCAAGCACCCACTTGGTAAAACCAAGCAACACCAGAAACCGGAGGGGCGCATGGAGTTCCGGCAGTCGAGCAAGCTCAGCGAGGTCTGTTACGAGATCCGCGGCCCGGTGATCGAGCACGCCAACGCGCTGGAGGAGGCGGGGCACAGCGTGCTGCGCCTGAACACCGGCAATCCGGCCCTGTTCGGTTTCGAGGCGCCCGAGGAGATCCTCCAGGACATGATCCGGATGCTCCCCCAGGCGCACGGCTACACCGACTCGCGGGGCATACTGTCCGCCCGCCGCGCGGTCGCCCACCGCTACCAGACGCTGGGCCTGGAGGTCGACGTCGACGACGTGTTCCTCGGCAACGGCGTCTCCGAGCTGGTGTCCATGGCCGTTCAGGCCCTGCTGGAGGACGGCGACGAAGTCCTCGTCCCGGCCCCGGACTTCCCGCTGTGGACGGCGGTGACCACCCTGGCCGGCGGCAAGGCGGTGCACTACCTGTGCGACGAGCAGGCCGACTGGTACCCGGACCTCGACGACATGGCCGCGAAGATCACCGACCGCACCAAGGCCGTCGTCCTCATCAACCCCAACAACCCGACGGGCGCGGTGTATCCGAAGGAGGTCGTCGAGGGCATCCTCGACCTGGCCCGTCGCCACGGCCTGATGGTCCTCGCCGACGAGATCTACGACCAGATCCTGTACGACGACGCCGTGCACCACTCGGCCGCCGCGCTCGCCCCCGACCTGGTCGTGCTGACCTTCTGCGGCCTGTCCAAGACGTACCGCGTGGCGGGCTTCCGCTCCGGCTGGCTGGTGGTGACCGGCCCGAAGCAGCACGCGAAGGACTACCTCGAGGGTCTGACCATGCTGGCCTCGATGCGGCTGTGCGCCAACGCGCCCGCGCAGTACGCCATTCAGGCCGCGCTGGGCGGCCGGCAGTCCATCCGTGACCTCACCGCCCCGGGCGGCAGGCTGCGCGAACAGCGGGACGTGGCCTGGGAGAAGCTGAACGAGATCCCGGGCGTGAGCTGTGTGAAGCCGAAGGGCGCGCTGTACGCGTTCCCGCGTCTCGACCCTAAGGTGCACAAGATCCATGACGACGAGAGGTTCGTCCTGGACCTGCTGCTCCGGGAGAAGATCCAGGTGGTCCAGGGCACCGGCTTCAACTGGCCCTCCCCCGACCACTTCCGCATCCTCACCCTCCCCCACGCGGAGGACCTGGAGGCAGCGATCGGCCGCATCGGGCGGTTCCTGAGCGGGTACCGGCAGTAACCGGCAGGAGGCAACCCGGTCACGGCCGTCCACGGCCGTCCGCGGCCGGGGAACCGCCCGTGCGGTGAGCGCGTCGGACCAGGGCATGAGGGAACACACACGCGGCTGCGTCGGCCTGCTCCTGGCGTCCGTCGGCGCCACTGGCGCCGTGCTGGCCTGGGCGCCGAAGGCAAGGATCAACGTCCAGGGCGGGTTCGAGGGCCTGCACCGCGAACTGAGCGTCCTCTACGTGGACCTGCCCCTCATCGCGGCGGCAGGCGCGCTCCTGCCCACGGCCGTCTGGCTCCTCGCCCTCCGTGTGCTGCGTAGGCCCTGGCTCGCGCTTCTCCCGGCGGTGGCGGTCCTCGCGCTCGGTGTGTGGGGCCTGCTGAGCTGGTGGACGCCGTACCAGCCGCCGGAGATCGTGTACTAGTCACGTACCGGCGGCCACGGACGTCCGCCGGCTCAGGGCGCCAGGCCGTAGAACCGCATCGGCGAGTTCGGGCGGAAGCCGATGCGGGGGTACACCGGCGCGCCGGCGGCGGTCGCGTGCAGGGTGGCGCGGGTCGCTCCCGTGGCGCGGGCGCCCTCGTACAACGCCTTGCGGGTCACCGCCTCCCCGTAGCCCCGTCGCTGCCACTGCGGGTCGGTGGCGACGAGCAGGACGAAGAGGCGGCCCTGCGCCTGTGTCGTGGCGGCGCAGGCCACCGGGGTGCCGTCGCGTACGCCCAGGTAGGCGTGGATCCCTCCCTTCCACAGCGTGGAGCCGGTGAGGCCGTCGCGGCCGTCCTCGAGGGGGAAGCCGTAGGCGCGTGAGTTGATGTCCGCGTAGGCCCGCAACTGCTCCTCCGTGGTCACGCGCTCGAACGTCAGGTCGGGGTGGTGCGGTTCGGGGAGGGGCAGCAGGTCGCCCGCCATGCCGGTGCCGGGGAAGGCGTACGCGAGGCCGGCCTGCTCGGCGGCCGTGTCCAGCGTGGCGCGCGCCTCGTCGTCGAGGAGGTCCTCGAAGACCCACAGGAAGCCCGGGCGGCTCTTCCCGCGCATGACCTCCGCGGCCTCCTTCAGCTGCCGTTCCAGCGGCTCGGCGCCTGTGCCCACGCCGGTCAGGGTGACGCAGTTCCAGAAGGCGAACCGACTGTCGGCCCACCGGACGGCGATGCCCGGCAGGTCACGGACGTCCGCCTCCGGGTCGCGGTCGAGCACCAGGGTCCGCCAGGCGGTGGCGAGTTGTTCCATCGACTCGACCGAGTCCGCGAGATCGTGCACAGGCCTTTCCTCTCCGGTCGCCGGGTGTGCTGCGCCCTTCGGGCGGGCGGTACGAGTTGTACACGCCGTATCCCCGCCGCGGGGCCCACTCGCCCACTCCGGGGCCCGTGTCGTCCTCCCGCGCGCCCCGCCGAGCCCCGTGCGCCCCGCGTGCCCCGGTCGACGGGCAGCCCTACCGCCCGCCCGGCAGGCCCAGCCGCCCCAGCACCGCCCGCATCGCACGCCGCACCGCGTCCCGGGATTCGTCCGTGGGGTCCACGGTCTCGAAGGCATGACGGCCGTTCGGTACGTCGATCACCTCCACGTCCGCCCCGCAGTCCTCGGCCGCCGCCAGGAACTGCTCGACGGTCGCGGCGATCGCGGGCACCTCCCGTCCGACACGGGTGAGAACGACGGGCAGGGCGCCGGCGTTCGCCACCGCGCGCGCCGGGTGGAAGCGTCCGCCGGTCAGTCCCCAGCCGGGCAGCGGCCCGAGAACGGGGTACGTGGCCGCCAGGCAGCGCAGCCAGGGCGGCGGCGCGTCCAGCCAGTCGGCCGCCATCGGACCACCGCCGGAGAAGAACCACAGCGCGACACGGTCCGCGTCCACGCGCGGGTCGGCCCGCAGGAGTTCCACAGCGGCGGCGACGTCGGCGGCGGCGCGCTCGTAGTCGTCCAGGTCGTGCAGCCGGTGATCGACGACGGCGGCCACCGCGCCGCCCGCCGCGGCGCACCGGGCGTACCCCCTCAGGGTCGGCCAGTCCCTCGGCGTGGGGCGGGCGCCGGCCGGAACCGGGCCGCCGTGCACGAACAGCACGGCGGGACGCGGCGCCTCCGCCTCGGGCGGATACAGGTCGACGGTGCCGTGCCGCTCCCGGGGGGCCTCGGGGACGTCCAGCAGGAAGGGACGCAGGTGCGGGGGCGGTTCCGTCGCGTCGGCGGGGGTCAGACGGTGCCCCTCCCCGGCCGCGGCGCGCAGCAGCACGTCCGCGAGCTCGGCGGGCCGGGACAGCATCGGCCAGTGACCGGTGGGCAGTTCGAAGAAGGTCACCCGGGGATCGACCAGTTCCTTCAGCGTGGCATCGCCCTGGTCCACCCTCATCTGGATCAGCTCGACGCTCGCCCCGTTCCCGGTGCACAGGACACCGGTGACGGGCAGCGACTCCACCGCGCCGGTCAGCCGGAGCGGCTGGAGCAGGGTCCCTGTCGGCTGCGGCGCGGCCATGGCCGTGAGCCGCTCCAGCGCCGGACCGGGCACGCCCTCGGTGCTGCCCCACCGGCGCCACTCCTCGGGTGTGGCCGGGGGCGCGAGCGCGTCACCGGGCGTCTCGCCACCCTGCGGTGCCGCCAACCGCTCACGCAGCGCCCGGTCGGGCACCGCGGCCACGGCGGGAACGCCGTTCCTCGGCATGCCCGCATCCAGGTACACGACCCGGCCGACGCGCCCGGCCCTGCGGTCGGCCGCGCCCAGCACGGGATGGATGCCGTAGTCGTGGCCGACCAGGACGATCTCCTCATCGGCGCCGCCGACGGAGTCGATCACCGCGACGACGTCCGCGATGTGGGTTTCCAGGTCGACGCGGCCGCTCACCGGGCGGAGCGGCGCGCGGTCCAGCCCGGTCGGACGGACGGCGTGCGCCTCGGCGCCCGCGGCGGCCAGCCGGGACGCCGTCTCCTGCCAGACGTGTGCGCCGGTGAACATGCCCGGCACCAGGACGAAAACGGTCATGACTCTCCCCTTGGAGTCTCGACGGTCCGGCCCGGTCCCGCCCGGTCACCGGCCCCGCTCGCCGGTACCGTAGGAACTCCCCTTGAGGGAGGTTCAAGCGTGGGATCGACGTCCGACGATCTGTGGGGCATCGGGGAGCTGGCCGCGCGGGCCGGCGTCACCGTGAAGACCGTCCGCTTCTACTCCGACCGCGGTCTGCTGCCGGAAGCCTCCCGTAGCGTCGGCGGTCACCGGCGGTACGGCGCCGACGCACTCGACAGGCTCCGCCTGATCCGCTCCCTGCGCGGGCTCGGCCTCTCAGTCCGCGAGGTGCGCCGCGTCCTCGACGAGGAGGACGTGGCCGACGGCGTGGGCGGCGGCGCACTGGAAGACGCGGTCGCCGGGCGACTGCGCGAACTCGGCACCGAGATCAGGGCGCTGCGCTGGAGGGAGGCGGCGCTGCGGCTGGTCCACGAGTCGCCGCCCGAGGACAGGGCCGACCGGCTTCGCCTCATCGGGGGTCTGTCCGTCCCGCCCAGTACGGCCCCGCTGGTCCGGTTCTGGCGCGGCTGGCTTCCGCCGCGGATGCCCCGCCGGTCGGTCGACGCGTTCCTGGACGTCGCGGTGCCGCAGCCGCCCCAGGACCCGGTTCCGGCGCAGGTCCTGGCCTTCGCCCGCCTCAACGCCCTGACACTCGGCCCGTGTCCGGGAACCGCACAGCCCCAGCCCGAGGCGCACCGGGCCGTCGACGGCCGGCGGGCGGCCGTGCTGTACGCGGGGCTGGCGGAGTCGTACGAGCTGGCCGGCGTCCAGGTGCGGCGGGGCCGGGACCCGCGGCCCGGCGAGGCGCTCGACCGCTTCGTCGACGCGTACACCAGCACGTACGGCGTCCGGGACAGCCCGGGGTTCCGTCGCCGATTGGCCAGGCAGCTCGCGGCGGACCCGCGGATCGACCGGTACTGGGAGCTGGTGGCCGAGGTCGTCACCGAGCCGGGCCGGCGTCCGGAACCGACACCCGGAGCCGCCCATGACTGGCTGCTCGCCGCGCTGGCGTCAGAGACGGGAACGTCGCAGTCGGCGTCCGTGTGACGCCCCCGGAGGCGTACGAAAACTCCGGTGCGCCGGTTCGTACACCTCTGCGACCATCGCCGGATGACGCACGGTCTCGCATCACTGGTCATCCGGCACACCCACCGCGTCCCCTCCCCCGAAGGCTCCGCCGGGAAAGGCGCCGGCGCCGCTCGGCAGTTCGACGCCGCGCTCATGTCCGTGGGCTTCAAGCTCTCGGCGGAGCTGCTGCAGCGGCTGTCCGGGCTGTCCGAGGCGGCGGTCCTGCACACCGCCCGGCGGACCCTGCGCGCGGTGAGCGAGATGGTGGGCGACCACGTCCGGCACAACGCGTACTTCATCGACTTCCCGGCGAACGTGCCGGACACCGAGGAGTTCTGGATCGGCTGCGTGGCGAAGGCGCTCGACGACGACGCGTCGCTCGAGAGCCTGCTGACGCAGCTGTCGCACGGCGTGCTGAACCTGCTCACCCTCCCCACGTACGGCCGCTACCAGCACACCTACGAGCAGCTGCTCGCGGCGCAGGAGGAGCTGATCGCCTCGGCGGGCGACCGGGTGACCGTTCTGCACCTGGGGAAGAGCCTGGACGACGAACTCACCCGCTTCTACCTGGCGTTGGCGGGCAGCGCGACGCCCCTGGGCGAGGAGCACCTGGGCGACCTCAAGACTCTCGCCCAGCGGTGCGCGCTCGGACCGCAGCCCGAGTCGATCCCGGTCCGGGAGAACCGGGCGGTCGTCAACGAGGCGCGGCTCATGGCCGGCGCGGACCTCCTGCTCGACACCGTCACCGACGTGCTGCGCCTGGCCTGCGCCCTGTCGGGCGGCGACGTGACGCTGCGGGAGCCGACCCGGTTCCGTGCCCTGCCCCGGCCGGTCCGCCGCGCCCTGCTCGCGGGCCTCGACGCCGTGGTCGCGGCCGGCCCCGCCAAGCTGGCCGACGTGCACGCGCACCGCGAGCCGTTCAAGCGGCTCGGTGAGCGGCTCCATCCGCACGAGTACCCGCGTTGGCCGCACGCGGCCGAGGTGTTCGCCGTGGCGCGCGGGGAGAAGGAGGCGCGGTCCTTCGACAGCCGTCTGGAGGGGCTGCTCGACGCGTACGACGTCCCCGGCGCCGTGCGGCTGCTGGAGGCCGCGCCCGGCAAGCTGTTCCGCGCCCTGGACCTCCTCCTGCGTATCGCCTCCGGTCAGGAGGAGAGGGACGCGGTGGTGGCCGCGGCGGTGCGGGTCGCGCCCCAGGTCTCGGGCCGGGTGGTGCTGTCGGTCCGCGAGCACTTCCAGAACCGGGAGCGGGAGACCGGCGAACCGCGGATCTTCGTCAACGGGCGGGGCCGTGGCTGGGTCGTCCTCGACGACCGGCCGCCGGTCCCCGCGGCCGACCGCGACCGTCTCGTCGCCGCCCTCGACGCCGAGATGCGCCGCAGGCTCCCGGCACCGGGCCGGCTGCTGCTCGACCCGGACGTCCTCGACGTGGCGCTCCCGCTGAGCGGCAGGGCGGCCGCGGCAGGACTCGGGACACTGCCGCGGGGCTCGGTCTCGGCGGTCACCGGGGAACGGCTGCGCTTCTTCACGTACTGGAAGCAGGCCGGGGAACGGACCGACTACGACCTCTCGGCGCTGGTCCTCAACCGCGACTACGGCACCGAGTCCTGGCTGTCCTACACCTCGCTCAAGAACGTCGCGGGGGTGCACTCGGGAGATGTCACCGAAGCGCCCGACGGGGCCTCCGAGTTCATCGAACTGTCGCTTGGCCGCGTACGCGGCACCTTCATCGTCCCGCAGGTCAACATCTTCTCCGGGGAGGGCTTCGACGAGGTCGAGGAGTCGTTCTTCGGTTTCATGCTGCGCGACGGCGAGCGGAAGGGCCGGCCGTACGAGCCGCGCACCGTTCGGATGAAGTCGGACCTGCGCGGCACGGGCCGGGTGGCCCTGCCGCTGGTGTTCCGGCGGGAGGACGACGGGCGCTGGAGCGCGAAGTGGCTCCATCTGTACCTGAGGGGCATCTCGTCGGCCAACCGGGTCGAGGAGAACCAGGTGTCGGTGTCCAAGGTGGTGCGGGCCGTCGTGGAGCGCGAGTACCTGACGGTGCGATACCTGGCCGGCCTGCTGGCCGACCAGGGCACCGCCGTAGAGGTGTGGGACGGCGGGCGGGTGCCGGACGAGCCCGTGACGTACATCGGCCTCGAACGGCCTGAGGGGCTGCACCCGGACTCCGTGGTCGTCACCCGCGAAAATCTGCGCGACCTGATCCCGGACTGAGTGCTAGCGTTGCTCGCGGCAAGGCCATGAAGGGACTTCCTTCTCCACTCCTTCTGACACGAGTTCCTTCGCTTTCCTTGCCCTCGACGTCGCTCCGGGCGGCGCCCGCGTCACCGTGCGGGCGCCGCCCGGAGTCGTTTCACGGCCGGCCGGATCCGGTCACGGCCGTCACCTGGTGGAGAGCCGCGAGGGCCGCCGCCGAGGGCGAGCCGGGTTCCGCCGTGAAGGTGACGAGGGACTGGTGCGGCTCCTTCGGTACGTCGAACGTCTGCTGGGTGACGGTCAGTTCACCGACCGCCGGATGGGCGAGGGCGTACACGTCACGGCCGCAGGGGGCGACGGGGTGGGCGTCCCAGAAGGCGGCGAACTCCCGGCTGAGCACGCGGAGTTCGGTGATCAGAGCGGTGAGGTGGGCGTCCCCCGGGTTGCGTGCGGTCAGGATGCGGAGGTTGCCGACCACCGCGCGGGCCTTGGCGGGCCAGTCGCGGTAGAGGGCGCGGGTGGGGGCGTCCAGGAAGACCAGGCGGGTCAGGTTGGGGCGGGTGCCGGGGTCGTCGGGCGCGGCGAAGTGCAGGTGCGCGGCGAGGAGGGCGTGGCAGGAGCGGTTCCAGGCCAGTACGTCGTTGCGGCGGCCGACGACGAGGGCGGGGACGTGACCCAGTGTGGTGAGCAGGGTGCGCAGGTCGGCGGAGACCGTTTCGGTGCCGCCGGGTGTCGCCGTGCGGGTGCGGTGACCGGGTGTCGCGGACAGGTCGCGCAGGTGGTCCCGTTCGGCGGTGGTCAGGTGCAACGCCGTCGCCAGTGCGTCGAGGACCTCCGGTGAGGCGTTGGCCTGCCGGCCCTGTTCGAGGCGCGTGTAGTAGCCGACGCTGACGCCCGCGAGCAGCGCGACCTCCTCGCGGCGCAGCCCGGGGACGCGCCGCCGGTCCCCGTACCGGGGCAGACCGACGTCGTCGGGGCTCAGCCGCGCCCGCCGGGCCTGGAGGAACGCGCCGAGCGGTGATGTGCGGTCCATGCGCCCAGTATGCGCGGGGGCGGGGGCTCGCAGCCTGCACCTGTCAGGGGTAGGCAAGGGCGGGCCTGGTCCTTGCGGGCGGCGGGCCGCAGAGTCGGTCGTACGGGCCGCCCGGCCCAGCCGGAGTTCGCATACGAAGGCATACGAAGGAGCCTCATGCCCACCGCACGCACCACACCGCCCGAGGTCACCACCCTCCGCCTGGGGGACGTCGAGATCACCCGAGTCGTCGAGTTCTCCGAGGTCTCCCCCATGACGACCGACGTGTTCTTCCCCGGCAGCAAGCCCGAGGAGTGGCAGCGGCACGCCGCGCTGCTTGACCCGGACCACTGGGACGCCCGTACCGACCTCACCCGGGTCGCCACGCAGTCGTGGGTGCTGCGCAGCGAGGGCCGGGTCGTCGTGATCGACACCGGGGCGGGCAACGGCAAGTACCGTCCCCTGCAACCGATCTGGTCGTACCTGGACACCGGCTACCTCGCCAACCTCGCCGCCGCCGGCGTCCGCCCGGAGGACGTCGACCTCGTGGTGAACACCCACCTGCACGACGACCACGTCGGCTGGAACACCCGCCTCGACGGCCGCGACTGGGTGCCCACCTTTCCCAACGCGACGTACCTGATGCCGGCGATCGACCTGGCGTACTGGCACCCCGACAACCTGCACCGCACGGTGTTCGGGCGGGGCAACCAGAACGTGTTCGAGGACAGCGTCCAGCCCGTGCTCGACGCGGGGCTCGTCACGGCCTGGGAGGACTCCTACGTCATCGACGCCAACCTGCGCCTGGAGCCCGCGCCGGGCCACACCCCGGGTTCGTCGGTCGTCCACCTGGAGTCCGGAGGCGACCGCGGGGTGTTCGCGGGGGACCTGCTGCACGGGGCGATCCAGATCCACGAGCCGCATCTGAACAGCTGCTTCGAGGAGGACGAGGAGGGCGCGCGTGCCAGCCGCGCACGGATGTTCGCGTACGCGGCGGACCACGGCGCCCTGGTGTTCCCGGCCCATCTTCCCGGCCAGGGGGCGTTCGAGATCCGGCGGGAGGGGAGCGGGTTCGGGCTGGCGGGGTGGGCGGGGTTCTCACGGACGTGAGGTGTCACGCCCGCCGGCGCCCGTGGGCGTGGGAGCGGCTCGCTCACCGAACACCGGCGCGGGCCACGGCCTCCGGTTGGCCGGGGGGCACCGGTTCCCGCGTAGCGCCGTGCGTCAACTCGATCCCGGTACCGGTGCTGTCCGCCCGCCGGACGGTACCGTGCCGGTTCTCCCACTCGACGAAGCGCCTGAAGCGCCGTCGAGCAGCTTCAACTCGGGGACGAGCGCCTCGTCATAAGAGCCGCGCACGTTGACCCGAAGATTGGGCCGGCCGTCGGTGGACAGGGCGGCGCATGAAGGTGAACACCGGGTTCGGCGACCACCGCCAGGCGGACGCCAGATCGGGGACGGGCGCGGCGCCGGGCATGGCGAGCTTCGCCGGTTTCCTCGCCAAGACCTCGACGCCGTCACTGCCGGACTCACCCTGTCGTGGAGTTCCGGGGTGGTCGAAGGACATGTGAACCGGGTGATAACACTCAAGAGAGCAATGTATGGCCGAGCACCCTTCGAACTGCTCCGGACCCGCATCCTCACCCAGCCATGAGCATCACGCCGACCGTCCATGCAGGGCCTTTACGCTTCTCACGTGCGCTATCTGACGCAATCTTCCGCCCTCGGTGCCCTGAGCCGGGGCCGACCGATCGAGCAGTTCCTCGGCCCTGTTGGCTCACCCGAGCGTCCCGGCATCCGCTACGTCGAGGTCAGACCGACCAAGACCCGTTACGAGATCTATCTGCACACCCTGGAAGACGTCGGTCACGAAACCTTCGTTGACGTAGTCGAGTTCCCTCCTCTGTACACCGACGACGAGGAAGAGGAGTTCGGCCGCCTTCTGACGACTTGCGATGACCCGCTCGGCGCCCTCGCAGCCGCCGAAGACGTCATGGGAGCGGGACGCGGAAGGTGGGTCAACGCTGGTGTGGTCCAGGACGAGTATCTCGACTACGTGGTGGCCGGACGGCCAGCAAACACGTCACCAGATGGATCCCCCTGGCCCGTGCCGCCGCACGAACGTTGACGATTAGCGGGATCACGGAACTTGCGGCCAGAGCCCCGAAACCCCCCACCGCCGCTCGCTCGATCCACCAGACTTGCTTCTGTTTCCCATCGACAGGAGGGACGGCGGGCATGGCGAACAGCGCGCTTCTGGTGATGGACGTCCAACGGGACGTCGTGGCCCTCGCCGACGACGGTTCCGGATACCTGCCGCGCCTTCGCGGGGCCATCGACGGTGCCCGGGCTGCCGGTATTCCCGTGATCTACGTGGTGATGGGGCTACGGCCGGGCGATCCCGAAGTCAGCCCGCGCAGCAAGGTGATGGCCAGCATCGTGCGGGCCGGCCTGTTCACCGAGGGGGCGCCCGGCACCGAGATCCATGACGAGGTCGCGCCCCGGCAGGGCGACGTGGTGGTCACCAAGAGGCGGGGCAGCGCGTTCTCGGGCAGTGACCTCGACCTGGTGCTCAGGGCGCGCGACATCGACAGCCTTGTCCTCACCGGCATCGCCACCAGCGCCGTCGTGCTGTCCACCCTGTGGCACGCCATCGACCTGGACTTCGGCCTCACCGTCCTGGCGGACGCCTGTCTGGACACCGACCCGGAGGTGCACCGGATGCTCACCGAGAAGCTGTTTCCGCAGTGGGCGGACGTCGTGACCGTCGAGGACTGGCTCAAGGCCATCGCACCGCGATGACGGTGGCCGTCCGCTGACCACGTATGACGCGGCTCAGCAGGGCGTCGCCTCGGGATCGAACGCGCGCAGGCCCCACGGCTCCACGCTGCCGTCGCAGAGTCCGGCGAGGAACTGCACGGCTCCACCCTCGTAGCGCCACCACGCTCCGCCCCGACTCGCCACGGTGACGTCCCACTCCTGCGGGTTCTGCCCGACGGTGCTCCACATGAACTTGTCGCTCTCGTCCGACTCCGACCACGGCAGAAGGCCGCCCGGTGCGGGATAGGCCGTCAGGCCGAGGCCGGTCTCCAGCCAGGCGTCGACGAACACGTCCAGCATGCTCCGAAAACCACGGGTGACGACGTGTTCCTCGCCGGGCTCGGGAAGACCGACGAGGAGGAAGTCGCCGAGGGCGAACGTCGGGTACCACTCGGCGAGATGCTTGTAGTCGGACGGCAGCGTGGTGCCCAGGCCTGCCTCCACCCGAGCCCAGTCGAGCACGGCCGGCGCCGGCCGCCGGAGGTGGCGCAGGTTGGGCACAGCACGCTCAAGCGCCGCACGAGCCTCTGCCGGATCCGTGATGCGCCGCTTCGGCGTCTGAGTCTCGATGAGGGCACCCGTCATGGGGGCAGCCTGTCATGCCGTGCGGTGGCGGCGAACTCCGGTCCAGCTAAGCCGAGGAGCCATCCGTAGCCGGTGACGAGGCCCCTTCGGTTGCGGGCGTTGGAGCAGACCCCCTGGAGATACGCGTCTCCCGCCACGGCAGGAGCAGCGCGCTCGCCATGCACAGTGAACCGGCGATGAGCAGGGCGCCTCGTACGCCGGCTGCGGCGGCGATCAGGCCTCCGGCGATCATGAAGACGGCCTGGCATGTCTTGGCGCCGACGGACCAGGAGGTGGCGACGCGGGACATGAACGCGTCGGGGGTGGCGGCCATGCGGTAGGTGGTGAACGACGGATTGAAGACGCCGGCGGAGAGAAGCAGGCCGAAGTCGGCGGCCACGATGACGAACACGCCGAGGGCGCCGGGAGGTGTCAGCGGCAGGAGGATCGTCCACAGCGTCCTCGCCGCACCCGACACCAGCAAGACGCGCCGCTGTCCGAATCGCCGGGCGAGCAGCGGAGCCAGGCGTGAGCCCAGCACTCCGCCCAGGCAGGGCAGTCCGAGGGCCAGTCCGTACTGCCACGGAGCCAGGCCGAGGTCGTCCAGCATGAGGACGGCCATCAGCGGTGACGCCATCATGATGGATCCGCCGAAGAGGAGCGCGTTGAAGAACAACGGCCGCAGTCCTGGATGCCGAAGGAGGTACTGCCAACCGGCGGCGATGTCACGGCCCAGGTGAGAGGTGGCGCAGCGTGCCGGTGGCGCGGGTTCAGGCCGCTGAATCCGGCGGATGCCCAGCGCAGAACCGAGGAAGGACAGCGCATCGATCACCAACGTGGTGGCCGCGCCCAGCACTCCGATCAGGAACCCGCCGACGGGCGGTCCGGCGCTGACGGTGATCCAGTTGGTCGTCTCGAACAGGCTGTTGGCACGCAGGCGTTGGTCGCGCACGACGAGTGCCTTCAGGTGGGCCCCGCTCGCCGCGTCGAACGCCACGGACGCCGCCGTCTGCAGAACGCCGACCGCACACAGGTGGGCGAAGGTGAGCCCGTCGAAAACCATGGCAGCCGGAACGCTCGCCAGCACCGCGCAGCGGACCAGATCGGCGGCGATCATGACGGGCCGCTTGTACTGATGCTCGATACGCACACCGAGTGGCAGGGCGATCATCCCGCTGGCCACCGCGGACAACGCGGCGAGCAGGGAGACCTGGAACGCCGGGGCATCCAGCACCAGGAGGGCGATCAGCGGCAATGCCCCCATGCCGACGGCACTGCCCGCCGCGCTGATCGCGTACGCACTCCACAACCGCCGGAAGTCCTGCCCGAGCGGGCTCTGCCGTGCCAAGCGAACCTCCGCACTGTGAAGAGTCGCCCAGTGTATTCGTCAGGTCCGCAGCAGGGCCGTCGTGAACGTGTTCCGGTGGTCCGCCAGCCAGTTCTGGATCCGGTCCCAGCGTTCCCAGCCGCCCCGCTCTGCCAGCGCGCGGACGAACGCCGGGTCGTCCTCGGCCACTCGGCGGGCGACAAAGGCACGGCACACCTCCGTGACCTGCTCGACCACGGCGGGCAGTTGGGCACGGTCCTCCGTCGACAGGCCGTAGCCGTCGGCGAGGACGCGCAGTCGGGTCGGTGCGTCCAGGTTGGGCGGGTAGAGGGCGGCCGCCGATACGGGGTCGAGCATCGGCACCCAGTAGCGGGCCGTCATCGCCACGTCCCACAGCGGACGGCCCGGCGCCGCCTGGTCGAAGTCGATCAGGGCGGCGGCGCGGCCTTCCCGGAAGACGACGTTCTCCGGGCACACGTCGTTGTGGCACAGCATCGTGCCGCCCTCCGGGTCGGACAGCTCCGTGGGCCACTGCGCCTGCGGGTCGACCCGCACCGCCGCGCTCGCCTCGTGCAGGCGTCGCAGCAGACGGCCCACCGACGCGAGGGCCGTGTCCGTCATCGCCCAGTCCGGGAAGGGCGGCAGGGCCACGTCGCCCGCGACGAAGGTGAGGTGCTCACGTCCGTCCGCGGTGAGGGCGACCGGGGCCGGCGCCCCGTCGAAGCCCCGCTCCCGCAGGGCGCGGAGGTACGCGTGCAGGGCGCGTGCGTTGCGCGGGGCGGGGCGGTCCACCACCTCGCCCCGGCGGAACACCGCCCCCTCGTTCACCGTCCCGCCGGCCAGCGCCAGGGCTGGTCCGTCCTCGCGGCGCCCGGGCGGGTGGGAAGACGCGGTCACCGTCCCATCCCTTCGGTCGCGGCGACGTCCTCGGGACGCCTCCCCCTCGTCCCCATACTCCCTAACACGCGACCGTCGGGCGCGTCACCCCTGAGACGCGCGTTGCCGGGAGATGTCGGCACGTGTCCTCCGGCACGTCCTTGCCACCGTCGGCAGTTCCGGGTGGGCCCGGTGATGTCGGAGGAGCTCACCGGGCCGCTGGGAACTACCGGTACAGCACGATCGAGTTGATCGGGGTCAGGTTCAGATACTCCCCGTAGCCGGGACCCAGCTTCTTGCTGCAGTCGCCGGTGCCGTTGTAGCCGGTGCACAGCTTCACGTACGCGTCCTCGAACGGGCCGGTCTGGTTGTTCAGGACCCAGTGCTGGTTGACCTGGTTCGACAGGTTGTAGGTGCCGTAGCGGAAATACTTGTTGGTGATGTCTCCGGCGCCGATGTTGCTGTAGCGGCCCTCGGCGTAGATGCAGACGTTGCCGTCCGGGCAGCCGGCCCAGTCCGCCTGAGCGGCGGAGGCACCGGTCGCGCCCATGAGTACGGTGGCGCCGGTCGCAGCGGCGACGGCGGACACGGCCAGCAAGTTGCGGAATTTGTTCCTCATGATGAATTCCTTCCTGACTCTGTGCGACATGTCTCATACCTACCGGGGGGCATTGCCGGGCGGGTACCTGACAGATGTCAGGGTGGAATCGTGAGAGGTGTCCGGAGCGGAGGACGTCGCGGCACCGGCGCGGCTGCCGCCCTGCGGTCGCGGCGTGCTCGAACGCCGCTCCCTCGTCCACGTCGTTCACTGTCGGAGTGACCAGTTCGTCAGCTTCATCGGATTCAGCATCAGCCACACGTTCGTGATGCCTTCCTCTCTGACGTCGAAGGTGACGATGCCGTGTCGACCTCCCTCCGTCAGAAGGTTTTCCTCACTCCGTTCCGGGCGCCGGTCGCCGCCCTCACCGACATGACGACGTAGCCCGGAGAAATGTGAGGCCGGTGAGGGCACCGCGTCCCGGGCGACGCACGCTATCCGGGCCGCCCCGTCAGCGGGACCTCGCACCACACCGTCTTCGTGTACGGGTCCCCCGCCGTCGCGCCCCAGCGGGTGGACAGGGACTCGACCAGCAGCAGGCCCCTGCCCGACTCCGTGTCGGCGTCGGCAGGGGTGAGCGTGCCGGGGAGGGGCACGCCTCGGTCCGGGCGGGCGTCCGTGACCTCGATACGGAGCGTCGCGTCCTCCGCGTACAGGGTCAGGCGCAGGGCGAAGTCACGGCCGCGTGCCCTTCCGTGCCGTACGGCGTTGGCCGCCAGCTCGGCCACCAGCAGGGACGCCGTCCCGTTGCCCTCGGAGTCGTACGGCCAGCCCCACCTGTCCAGTTGCTCCGCCGTGAGGTGCCGGGCCAGCCGCGCTCCCCTCGCCGTCGCCGACAGGCGGATGCGGAAGTGGTGGGCGGGGCCGGTGTGTTCGTGCACCGGGGCGATCTCGACGTTCATGTCACTCAGCGTGGTCAGCCGGCTCCGTCGTGAACAGCCCCGGCGGTCGTACCCGCCCGCGCCGTCCGGGAGCCGTCCGCGCCTGTCCGGGTCGCGACGCGTGACATCCCGCGCCCGCCGCGAGTTGAACACCCCGGAGGTGTGGGGACATGAGCGTAGAACCTTACGGCGCGGACGAGGAGTCGGCGGCCGTCCTGCGGACCGTCGGCCGCGTCATCAAGATGTGCCGCGAGCGGGCGGGGCTGACCCAGGCCGCCCTCGGCGCGCAGATCGGGTACAGCGAGGAGCAGGTCTCCTCCGTCGAGCGGGGGCGGCGGGCGCCCATGGAGGAGTTCCTCGACGCCGCCGACCGGGTTCTGGAGGCCGACAACCTCCTCAGCGCCCTCAAGGGGGACGTGGAGAAGGCCCGCTTCCCGAAGAAGGTCCGGGATCTGGCCAAGCTGGAGGCAGAGGCGGTCGAGCTTTGCGCCTACGCCAACCATGTCGTGCATGGCCTGCTGCAGACGCCTGAGTACGCGCGGGCGCTGTACGGGATGCGGCGGCCGCCCTACCCCGACGAACAGGTCGACGGACTCGTCGAGGCTCGCCTGGCACGCCAGCGCGTCTTCGCCGAGCAGCCCGTCCCGATGTTCAACTTCGTCCTGGAAGAGGTCACGCTGCGCAGGCCGCTCGGAGGCAGAATGGTCCTGCGCAAGCAGCTCGAACATCTGTTGGAGGTGGGTCGGCGGCGGAACGTGGAGATCCAGGTGCTGCCCACGGATCGCGAGGACCACGCGGGCCTCGCGGGGGCGCTCCAACTGCTCCGGCTCAAGGAGGGACTCACCGTGGGACACGTCGAGGTCCAGCTGTTCAGCCGACTGATCTCCGACCCGAAGGAGATCCAGATCCTGGAGATCCGCTATGGCATCATCCGGGCGCAGGCCCTCACGCCCCGTGAGTCGCTGGCCTTCATCGAGAAAGTGCTGGGGGAGACATGACCGCGAAGTCCCGCACGGAACTGACCTGGTTCAAGAGCAGCTACAGCACGAACGACGGCCCCGAGTGCGTGGAGGTCGCCCTCGCCACCGCCGCCGTCCACGTACGCGACTCGAAGCGGATACCGGGCCCCCACCTCACCTTCTCCCCCACCCCCTGGGCCGCTTTCCTCCCCTACGCCTCCTCCGGACGCCGATGACCCGACCGCTCACCGCCGCCCAGCGCCGGCTCATCGAGGCCGCCGATCCCGGAACCGGGCGTCTCAAGGGCACCGAGGCCCAGCTCACCGCGTTGGTGAAGCGCGGCCTCGCCTTCCGGCACCCGCGGCCCCCGCACGACCACTTCCTCACGCCCGCCGGGCACCGGACACGCGAGGCCGAAGGCGCGCCCTCGCAAGAGAACGAACCGGAGGCGCCCTCCCCCGGAGGCCCCGGAGGCGTCTTCGCCGCCCGCGTCGGCGGCGAGACCGTACCTCTCGCCCAGGGGGAGGCCGCCCGCCTGCGGGAGGTCCGCAGTGCCTGGCAGGGCATGCTCGAACTGCGCCGCATGACCAACCCCGACGCCTCGACGGACCGCCCCTGCGCCTGGGAGCGCACGCACCTCGTGCAGGCCGCCGCCCTCGCGCTGGAGGCGTCCGGGCACCGGCCGGCCGGGCCGGAGGGCGAGGGCGGCGACGGCTACCGCGTACGGGACACCCCGCAGCCCGACGCCGTCGCCGTGTACGCCCCGGACCCCGACGCGCTGCGGGCCTGCGCGGAGACCCTTGAGGGGGCCGGCTGGCAGGCCGGTGAGTACACGGAGCCGAGGACGCGGAGGCGTTACGTCCTGGCCTCTCCGCGCCGCGTGTGAGGGGCATGCCAAGATCGGTGTATCGGGCGAGAACCGGACCGGCGTGAAGGGGACGCAGTGAGCGACGCAGTGAGCGAGCCGTATTCCGTCCGCGTGACCGTGCGCGGATACGAGACCGACGTGCAGGGCCATCTGAACCAGGCCGTGTATCTGAACTACGCGGAGCACGCGCGCTGGGCGCTGCTCCAGGAGGCCGGGATCACCCAGTCCCAGCTGCGGGCGCACGGGGTGGGGCCGGTCGCCCTGGAGACCACCATCCGCTACCGGCGGGAGCTGCTCGCCGGTGACGAGGTGGACGTGAGCTGCGTGTTCGACTGGAGCGGCGGCAAGACCTTCACCATCGAGCAGAAGGTCACGAAGACGGACGGCACGGTCGCCGCGTTGATCAGCGGCGTGGGCGGGCTGCTGGACCTGGAGAAGCGCAAGCTGGTGCCGAACCCCGCGGACGTGTTCCGCGAGCTGGCCAAGGACGCCTCCCTCTTCGGGCTGTAGACGAAGGCGCCGCGGGGGACCCTCCTACGCGTCGACCCGTCGGTCGGGGTCGTGGGCGGCGTCGTAGGCCGCCCGCGACTCGGCGATGTAGACCCGGTGGCGCTCGGCCCAGTCCGTCAGCCGCAGCAGGGTCTCGTACAGCTCGTCCGCCGCCGGGGTGAGGGCGTACTCCACCTTCGGCGGCACCGTCGGATGGACGGTCCGGCCGACCAGTCCGTCGCGCTCCAGCTGGCGCAGGGTCAGGGTGAGCATGCGGCGGCTGATCCCCTCGATGCCGCGCTCCAGTTCCGTGAAGCGGATGGGGCCCTGGGCCGCCGCGACCAGGATCTGCACGCTCCACTTCCCGGCCACCCTGTCAAGAACTTCCCGCACCGGGCACGCGTGCGCGTTCACCACCTGCGGGGTAACACCGGTGTTCCTCTGTGACATCCGACTGCCTCCTTACCGCGACCTTCACGGTCACTGACGATGTACCCCGTTACACGTCGTGCACCTTTGGAGGTCGTACCATGTCCGCCCCTGTGCAGTCACCGGTGCCGGTGGCGTCGCGCCGCGTCCGCTCCCGCTGGGCCGCTCTGCCCGTGCTGTGCGCGGGGACGCTGATGACGATCCTGGACGGGAACATCGTCACGGTCGCCATGCCGGCGATCCAGAGCGGCCTCGGTTTCAGCGCGCCGGGGCTGGCGTGGGTCGTCAACGCCTATCTGATCCCGTTCGGCGGGCTGCTGCTGCTCGTCGGCCGGCTCGGGGATCTCGTGGGCCGGAAGCGGATGTTCACGTCCGGGCTCGTGGTGTTCACCGCGGCCTCCGTGCTGTGCGGGGTGGCGGACGACCGGGCCGTGCTGATCGCGGCGCGCGCCCTTCAGGGGGTGGGCGGGGCGATGACGTCGGCCGTGGTGCTCGGCATGCTCGTGGCGCTGTTCCCGCAGGGCCGTGAGCAGGCCACGGCGATCGCGGTGTTCAGCGCCGTGGGCGCGGCGGGCGGAGCGCTCGGCACGTTCCTCGGCGGGGCGCTGACGCAGGCGTTCGGCTGGCACTGGATCTTCCTGATCAACCTGCCGATCGGGGTGGTGGCCCTGGTGGCGGCGGTCCGTGTCCTCGCCGACGACCGGCCCGGCCCGGGTGCGGGGTTCGCGCGGAACGCCGACCACGTGGGGGCAGCGCTGATCACCGGCGCGCTGATGCTCACCGTGTACGTCATCGTCGGCTCCGGCGAGCGCGAGGCGCCGCACACCCTGCTGCTGTCCGTGCTCGCCGTGGCGCTGCTCGCGGCGTTCGTGCTGCGCCAGGCGCGCGCCGCGCGTCCGCTGCTGCGGCTGGGGCTGTTCCGGTCGCGGCTGCTGAGCGGGGCGAACGCCGTGCAGATCCTGATGATCGCGACGATGTACGGCTTCCAGTTCATCGGCGCGCTGTATCTCCAGCGGGTGCTGGGGTACGACGAGCTGACCACCGGTCTCGCCTTCCTGCCGGCGCCGGTCGCGATCGGCGTCCTGATGCTGGGGCTGTCCGCGCGCGTGGTGTCCCGGTTCGGGGCGTACCGGGTGCTGCTGGCGGGTCTTGTGCTGATCACCGCGGGCATGGCGCTGCTGGGCCGGGCGCCCGTGGACGGGGTGTACGCGCGGGACGTCCTGCCGCCGATGCTGCTGCTCGCCGTCGGGTTCGCGGCGGCGATGCCCGCGCTGACCGGGCTCGCCATGTCGGGGGCGCGGGAGGAGGACGCGGGGCTCGCCTCGGGGCTGTTCAACACCACGCAGGTGGTGGGCGGTTCGCTGGGGCTGGCCGCGCTGTCGGTGCTCGCGTCGGCGCGGACCGACGTCCTGCTGGGCGAGGGCGCGGAGGGGGTGGCGGCGACGGCGGACGGGTACCGGCTGGCGTTCCGGGTGGCGGCCGTGATCGCCGTGGGCGCGCTGGGGCTGGCGGCGCTCGTCCTGCGGACGCCTCGTCAGGAGGACGCCTGACGCCAATGCCGACGCGTCGTCAGAAGGCGTGTTTCAGCGCTCCGTTCCGCCTCCCCGGGACCCGGCGCTGTTTTCATCCGATGAAAGTTTCCTCCGTTCAGCTCCCAAGTTTCCTGACCATCCGCTCCTACAGTGGACCAGACCACCAGAGGAGCAAGGAGACTCTTTACAGCCCGTCGATCTACGTGCGTAACTAATGACGCGCGCACGTCAAGGAAGTACGGAACTGCCCAGGTGGCAGCGGCCGACGTCACCTCCTTCTCATCCCCACATGTGTCAGGAGGCAAGTCCCATGCAGGTACTCCCTCACGTTTCCCGCCCCGGCAGACGCACGGCCACCGCGCTCGGCGTCCTCGGCGCCGCCCTCGCGCTCACGGCCACGTCCGCCACCGGTGCCGGCGCCGCACCGCAGCCCGACCCGCAGCCCCTCACCATCAAGCCCGGCCAGGCCTACATGGGCGTCGGCGCCCGTATCCACGAGGGCTCCCCCGCCGCCGAGCAGCCGTCCCGCGGGCTGCTGGCCCCCACCGACGGCGTGCAGGGCATCGACGTGTCGCACTGGCAGGGCAGCATCAACTGGACCTCCGTGCGCAACGCCGGCATCCAGTTCGCCTGGATCAAGGCGACCGAGGGCACCAGCTACAAGGACGACCGCTTCAACGCGAACTACCCCGCCGCGCACTCGGCGGGCGTGATCCGCGGGGCGTACCACTTCGCGCTCCCCAACGCCTCCAGCGGAGCCACCCAGGCGGCCTACTTCGCGAGCAACGGCGGGGCCTGGTCGCGCGACAACCTGACACTGCCGGGCGTGCTGGACATCGAGCACAACCCGTACGGGGCGATGTGCTACGGCCTGTCCACCACGCAGATGCGCACGTGGATCAACGACTTCTACACGACGTACAAGGCGCGCACGAGCCGCGACGTCGTCATCTACACCACCGCCAGCTGGTGGAACACCTGCACCGGCAGCTGGACGGGCATGTCGTCCAAGAGCCCGCTGTGGGTGGCGCACTGGACCTCCGCCTCGTCGCCCACCATCCCCGCCGGGTTCCCCACCTGGACGGTGTGGCAGTACACCTCGACCGGGTCGGTCTCCGGCGTGTCGGGAAGCGTGGACCGCAACAAGTTCAACGGGTCCCGCGACCGGCTCCTGGCCCTCGCCAACAACACCTGACGGACTGACGGGTCCGTACGGCACGCGGCCACGCGGAGGGGCCGGTCGTCCTCGGACGCCGGCCCCTCCCCGCTTTCCCCCACACCCCCTCTCCCGAGGAGTGCTCGTGCATCCCAGCAACCTCTTCCGGCGCCGTCTCCTGCTGGCCGGCGCGGCCGGGCTCGCCGCCGGCGCCGTGTCCGGTGTCGCGCACGCGCGGGGCGCCGCCGCCGTGCAGCCGGACATCGACGGCACCAGGGTCTGGGGCGCCCGGTCCCCGCAGGGGACCGTCAGCGTCCTCCAGTACCGGCCCAGCCGGATCGTGGTCCACCACACCGTGTCCGCCAACACCACCGACTACTCCCGCGCCCAGGCGCACGCGCACGCCCACTGGGTGCAGGACCTGCACATGGACGACAACGGGTGGGTGGACACCGGCTACAACTTCCTGGTCAGCCGCGGCGGCTGGATCACCGAGGGCCGGACGGGCAGCCTGTCCGCGCTCACCGGCGGACGGACGTTCGTGCTCGGCGCCCACACCTCCGGGCAGAACACGCAGGCCGTCGGCTTCGCCTGCGAGGGCGCGTACCACGCGGGCGCACAGCCGCCTCAGGCGCAGTGGGAGGTCCTGGTGGCGCTGTGCGCGTACGCCTGCGACCAGTACGGGATCGCGTCCACGCAGATCTTCGGGCACAAGGACTACGGCACGACCGAGTGTCCGGGCGTCTACCACGACATGCTGCCGCAGTTGCGCGCGGAGGTGGCGGCGGCCCGGGCCTGACCGGGCCGCCAAGCGCCTCATGGGGCCGCCGGCGCCTTCCCCGGGGAGGTGAGGTCCTCGCCCGTCTCCATCGGGTGGGTGACGTCGGCGGCCTCTCGGCCGCTCCGGCCCAGGTGGTTGAAGACGAGGTTCAGCGCGACCGCGACCACACAGCCGGTGGAGATGCCGGAGTCCAGGACGATGCGGGCGGTCTCCGGGAACGCGTGGTAGAACTCGGGCGCGCTGATCGGGATGACGCCGACGGCGAGCGCGACCGCGACGATCAGCACGTTGTTGTCCTTCTCCAGGCCCGCCTTGGCGAGGGTCTGGATGCCGCTGGCGGCGACCGAGCCGAAGAGGACCACCCCGGCGCCGCCGAGCACCGGGCGCGGCACGACGGCGATCAGCGAGGCGGCAACCGGGCACAGGCCCATGAGGACGAGGAAGCCTCCGCCGGTGGCGACGACGAACCGGCTGCGGATCCTCGTCATCGCGACCAGCCCGATGTTCTGGGCGAACGCGCTGCACATGAAGCCGTTGAACAGCGGGGCGATCGCCGAGCCGAGGGTGTCGGCGCGCAGCCCGGCCGCGATGGTCTTCTCGTCGGCGGGGCGCTCGACGATCTCGCCGAGGGCCAGCATGTCGGCGGTCGACTCGGTCATCGACACGACCATCACCACGCACAGCGAGAGGATCGCGGCGAGCTGGAACTGCGGGGCGCCGAAGTGGAACGGCGTGGGGAAGCCGACGAGGTCCGCCTCGGCGACCGGGGAGAAGTCGGTGACGCCCAACGGCACGGCGATCAGGGTGCCGGCGACCAGGCCGAGCAGTACGGCGATCTGCTTGACGAAGCCGCGGGTGAAGCGGCGCAGCAGCAGCACGAGGAACAGGGTGACGGCGGCGAGGCCCAGGTTGGTGGCGGAGCCGTAGTCGTCCGCGTCGGGGCTCGCGCCCTGCGCCCAGCCGAAGGCGACCGGCAGCAGGGAGACGCCGATCAGGGTGATCACGGTGCCGGTGACCACGGGCGGGAAGAAGCGGACCGCCTTGCTGAAGAAGGGCGCGGCAAGGAAGCCGAGCAGCCCGGCGACGATCACCGCGCCGAAGATGACGGGCAGGGCGTCCCTCTTGTCGTCGGTGGAGGCGACGATCGCGGTCATGGGGGCGACGCCGGCGAAGGTGACGCCGTTGACGAACGGCAGCCGGGCGCCGATCTTCCACACGCCGACGGTCTGGAGGAACGTGGCGAGGCCCGCGGTGAACAGGCAGGCGCCGGTGAGGAAGGTGAGCTCGGCGGGGGTGAGACCGACGGCCGCGCCGACGATCAGGGGCGGGGCGACGACGCCGGCGTACATGGCGGCCACGTGCTGGAGGCCGGTCGTCGCCATCTTCGGCGCGGGCAGTTTCTCGTCTACGGGATGATCGGCCACTGCGGTGTTCCTCCGGTCGGTTGCACGCCGGGGCCGGCGTGGTTGTCAGGGAGGCGGTGCGGGCGGGCGTGGGGTACCTCCCGCTCGAGTGCGGCCGAGCGTGGGGAGGGACGGTGACGTCCGGTGGAGCGGGGGTCCCGGGCCGAGGGCCCGGGGTGTGCCGTGTCCGGGGCGCGCACGGTCGCGCGCCCCGGAGACGGCCTCCGCGGATCCCGTAGGGGTCCGCGGTCTCCGGGCCGGGAGCCGTCCCTCCCGGCCCGGAGACGTGTGGGGGTCAGGCGTGCCCGGCGATCCGGGCGAGGCGCCGCGCCTCGGCGCGGGTGGTGCGGGCGATGGCGTCCTCGTCGGCGGTGAGCAGCCGGTTGTTCTCGACGATCTGACGGCCGTTCACGAAGGACGCGGTGACCGGGGCGGCGGCGCCGAACACCAGGGCGGTGACCGGGTCGGCGACGGAGGCGTGGGCGAGGGTGTCCATCCGCCAGAGCACCAGGTCGGCGAGCTTGCCCGGCTCCAGGGAGCCGATCTCGTCCGCCCGGCCCAGCACGCGCGCGCCGCCGTGGGTGCCCAGGCGCAGCGCCTGGCGTGCCGTCAGGGCCTTCTCGCGGTGCGGGCCGAGGCGGTTGACGAGCAGGGCGTTGCGCAGTTCGGTGTGGAGTTCGCCGGACTCGTTGGAGGCGGTGCCGTCCACGCCGAGGCCGACGGGGACGCCGGCGGCGAGCATGTCGGGGACGCGGGCGATGCCGGCGGCGAGGCGGGCGTTGGAGGACGGGCAGTGGGCGACGCCGGTGCCGGTGCGGGCGAAGGCGGCGATGTCGGAGTCGTTCATGTGGACGCAGTGCGCCATCCACACGTCGTCGCCGAGCCAGCCGGTGGACTCGAAGTAGTCGGTGGGGCCCATGCCGAACAGCTCGTGGCAGAACTTCTCCTCCTCCACGGTCTCCGACCCGTGGGTGTGCAGCCGTACGCCGAGACGGCGGGCCAGCTCGGCGCCCTGGCGCATGAGTTCGGTGGACACGGAGAACGGGGAGCAGGGGGCGACGGCGACCTGGGTCATCGCGCCGGGCGCGGTGTCGTGGTGGCGGCGTACGGTCTCCTCGGTGGCGGCGAGCGCGTCGTCGAGGGTCTCCACCGCGAAGTCCGGGGGCAGTCCGCCGTCCTTCTCGCTCCGGTCCATGGAGCCGCGGGCCAGGGTGAGGCGGACACCCATGTCGCGGGCGGCGGTGACGATCGCGCCGGACAGGTCGCCGGAGCCGCGCGGATAGACGTAGTGGTGGTCCATGGCGGTGGTGACGCCGCCGCGGGCCATCATCGCGAGGGACCCCTGGGCCGCCGCGTGCACCATCGCCTCGTCGATGCGCGCCCAGGTCGGGTAGAGGGCGACGAGCCAGTCGAAGAGGTTGTGGTCGGTGGCCAGACCCCGGGTGAGCCACTGGTAGAAGTGGTGGTGGGTGTTGACCAGGCCGGGGGTCGCGAGATGACCGGTGGCGTCGATCCGGCGGGTTACGTGCTCCAGGCCCTCGGGGGCCCGGCCGGGGCCGAGCGACTCGATCCGGTCGCCGGCGAGGACGAGGTGCCCGGTGGCGTGCTCGGTGTCCGCCGCGTCGACGGTGGCGATCGCGCAGTTCTCGATGACGGTGCGCCGGTCTGCTGCCATGGTGCGTCCTTTTCGCGTACGGGGAGAGGGCACGGCAGGACCCTGGGGTTTTGAGTGCCGTGGCCGGGGCGGGTGCGGGGCCCGGGTACCCGGCCACGGGTGCCGATGTGGGGGCGGTCAGAGGTTGGTGAGGTCCACGGGGATCCGCGGCTCGCAGCCGTCCCTGAGGACCGTGGCCTCGATCAGGCCGTAGGGCCGGTCGGCGGCGAAGTACACGGCGCCGTCAGGGGTGTCGTTCTTGATGCCGAACGGCTCCAGGTCGACCAGGAAGTGGTGGCTGTTGGGGAGGGAGAAGCGGATCTCGTCGACCTCCGCGCACTCCTCGATGACGCGCGAGCCCATCTGGTACAGCGTCTGCTGGAGCGAGAGGGAGTACGTCTCCGCGAAGGCCCGCAGCATGTGCTGCTTGACCCGCGCGTACGAGGCGTCCCAGTCGGGCGTCGGCTGCGCGTCGTCGGTCCAGTTGAACCGCCAGCGGGAGGAGACCGAGGTGGCGAGGATCCGGTCGTACGCCTCCTTGAGGGTGGTGTAGCGGTCCTTGACGTAGCCCCAGAACTCCGAGTCGGTGGAGTTCATGACGGTGAGGTCCTTCAGGCCGGAGACGACCTCCCAGCTCTCGCCGTCGTAGGTGACCTGGGTGAGCCGGGTCTCCTGGCCCGCGCGGACGAAGGAGTGCTTCGCCTCGCCGGAGGTCTCGATGCGCTCCCAGGCGTACTCCTCGATGCGGATGCGCGCCCGGTGGATGGGCTCCTGAGAGGTGACGAAGTGGCGGGCGAGGTGGATGCCGAACTGCTCGGCGGACTCGATGCCGTGCTCCTTGGCGAACGCGTACACCGTGTTCTTGGTGGTGTCGGTCGGCAGCACGTGCGCGTTGGAGCCGTTGTAGTGGACGTCGTCCATGTCGCCGGAGAGGGCGACGGAGACGTTGAGGTCCTTGATGTGGTGGGTGGCGCCGTCCCGCGTGATCTTGACGACTCGGTTCTCGGCCTTGCCGTACTGGTTCTGTCCCAGGATCGTGGGCATGGGTGTCAGCTCCCTCGGTAAACGGAGTAGCCGAACGGGTTGAGCAGCAGCGGTACGTGGTAGTGCTCGCCGGGCGTGACGGCGAAGGTGACCGTCACCTCCGGGAAGAACACCGCGGTGCCGCTGTCCCGATGCGCGGGGGCGTCCTGCTGAGCCTCGGCCTTCTTGTTCGGGTTCTTCGGGTTGTCCAGGAAGTACGGCTCCACCTCGAAGTCGAGCCGTACGTGGGTGGTGCCCTGCGGCACGGCCGGCAGGTCCTTGCACCGCCCGTCCGCGTCGGTCGCGGACCCGCCGAGTTCCTGCCAGGGGGCCCGCGGGCCGGGGCGGGCGGCCAGGCGCACGGCGACGCCCTCGGCGGGGCGGCCGGCGCTGGTGTCCAGGATGTGCGTGGACACGGAGGCGGGGGACGCGGAGGCGGTGCTGTCGGTGCTGTCGGTGCTCATGCGAGGTCAGTCCTCTTCGACGAGTCGGGCCAGCCGGATGCGGTTGATCTTCCCCAGTTCGGTGCGGACGATCTCGCGTTCCTTCTCCGGCGGGTTACCGAGGCGCTCGCGCACGGCGTCGCGCATCTCCTCGGCGGTGCGGCCGGTGGCGCAGATCAGGAACACATGGCCGAACCTCTCCTGGTAGGCGAGGTTCAGCTCCAGCATCTCGGCGCGCAGGCCGTCGTCGGCCCCGGCCATGCCGCGCTGCTCCCGCGCCGAGGTGGGGTCCCCCGGCCTGGGGCGGCCGATCGGCGGGTGCCCTGCCATGGCCTCCGCCAGGCCGGCCTCGGTGAGCCCGGCCGTGGCGGCGTCGTTCTCGGCGTACAGCGCGTCGGGGTCCGCGTAGGGGCGGGCGGCGAGCAGCCTCCCGGCCCAGGCGGTGGAGGCGCAGACCTCGAGGAGCGCGGTGCGCGCCGCGTGCTCCTCCAGGGCGTTGAACCGGGCCAGGCCCGGGGGCGTTGCTGTCGACGTCACGGGAGCCTCCGTGGCCGCGAACGGCCGTGTGCTGCGAACGGGCGTGCCGACAGTGAACGCCGTCACGCGGCGAGCGTCAACAGTTTGTTGAAAAATCCGTGTGACGTTCGGGTGAGGCGTCGCGATCCGCGGGCGGGGCGTCCGGACCGGGCTCCGTGAGGGGCAGCGCGCGCCTCGGCTCAGGCGCCCTTCTCCCGGTTGAGGTAGTTGTAGACGGTGAAGCGGCTGACGCCCAGCGCGCTCGCCACCGTCTCCACTCCGTGCCGCACGGCGAACGCCCCGCGCGCCTCCAGACCGCGTACGATCTCCTGCTTCGCCTTACGGTCCAGCTCCGCCAGCGGCATGCCCTTGCGCCGCTCCAGCGCGGCCAGGATGTGATCGAGGGAGTCCGCGAGCTGCGGCAGCCGTACGGCGACGGCGGCGGCGCCCTCCCAGGTGAGCACCACGTCGTCGGGGCCGGCCTCGTCCGGCGGGACCATCTCCCCGCCCATCGCGTCGACCAGCGGCTTCACGGCCGCGATGAAGGCGCCGTCGCCGGCCTCGCTCACCGGTCGTCCTCCTCGACCACGTTGACCTGGAGGGTGACCCGGGTGGCGCCGGCGGTCAGGGTGCGGCGCAGCAGGGTGTCCACGGCGGCCAGCACTGCGTCGGCGCCGCCCTCGGCGGTGTTGCCGAACGGCCCGACGTCCACCGCGTCCAGGTCGGCCGTCTCGATGACCTCGCGCGCCACCACGGCGTGCCCGGGCGCCTCGTCGAGGTCGAAGGGCTCGGTCGTGAACTCCACTCGCAATCGCACGGGGCCAACCTACCGACCTCTTGACAGCCCTTCACCGGCACGGGCAGTCTTCCAGTAGGCAGAAAGCTTCTTCCGCAATACGGAAATTAGCGCAGGAAGATCATACGGAGACCACGATTGGGAAGGGAGCGCGGCCCGATGGGATTCGCCGACCAGCGCTTCACCGTCAACCTGTCGATCCTCTTCACCGAGCTCCCGCTCCTTCAGCGCCCGGCGGCCGCCGCCGCGGCCGGTTTCGGCGCGGTCGAGCTGTGGTGGCCCTGGGCCGACTCGCCCGTGCCCGAGCAGTCCGCGCTGGACGGGCTGCGCACGGCGATCGAGGACGCGGGGGTGCGGCTCACCGGCCTGAACTTCTACGCCGGGCAGTTGCCCGGACCCGACCGGGGCGCGCTGTCCGTGCCGGGCGAGGAGTCCGACCGGTTCCGGGCGAACGTCGAGGTCGCGGCCGGTTTCGCCGAGTCGCTCGGCTGCCGCGCGCTGAACGCGCTGTACGGCAACCGGGTCGACGGTGTAGACCCGGCCGAGCAGGACGCGCTCGCGCTGGAGAACCTCGTCCTCGCCGCGCGCGCCGCCCACCGGATCGGCGCGGTCCTGCTGATCGAGGCGCTCAACCGGCCCGAGTCGCCGCACTACCCGCTGGTGTCGGCGCCGGCCGCGGTCGGCGTCGCCGAGCGGGTCGACGCGGCCACGGGACTGGGCAACGCGCGCTTCCTGATGGACCTGTACCACCTGGCCGTGAACGGCGAGGACCTGCCGGCGGTGATCGACCGCTACGCGGACCGCACCGGGCACGTCCAGATCGCCGACAGCCCCGGCCGCGGCGCGCCCGGAACCGGGTCGCTCCCCCTGGACGACCTCCTCGGCCGGCTGACGAAGGCGGGCTACGACGGCTGGGTCGGCCTCGAGTACAAGCCGGGCGACCGCCCGAGCGCCGAGGCCTTCGACTGGCTGCCCCGCTGACCCCCTCACCGAAAGGCACCCCCGTCATGAGCAACCTCCCCACGATCGCCTGGATCGGTCTCGGCATCATGGGCTCCCCCATGTCCGAGAACCTGGTCAAGGCGGGCTACCGGGTCACCGGCCACACCCTGGAGCAGGACAAGCTGGACCGCCTGGCCGCCGCGGGCGGCACCGCCGCCGCCTCGATCGCCGAGGCCGTGCGGGACGCCGACGTGATCGTCACGATGGTCCCCGCCTCCCCGCAGGTCGAGGCCGTCGCCTACGGACCCGACGGCGTCCTGGAGAACGCCCGGCGCGGCGCCCTGCTGATCGACATGTCCTCGATCACCCCGCAGACCTCCGTCGACCTGGCCGCCGCCGCGAAGGAGAAGGGCATCCGGGTGCTGGACGCCCCGGTGTCCGGCGGCGAGGCCGGGGCGATCGAGGCGGTGCTGTCCATCATGGTGGGCGGCGACCAGGCCGACTTCGACGAGGCGAGGCCGCTGTTCGAGGCACTGGGGAAGACGATCGTGCGGTGCGGGCCGCACGGCTCCGGGCAGACCGTGAAGGCGGCCAACCAGCTGATCGTCGCCGTGAACATCCAGGCCTGCGCCGAGGCCGTGGTCTTCCTGGAGAAGTCCGGCGTCGACCTGGCGGCCGCGCTGGAGGTCCTGGGCGGCGGGCTGGCCGGCTCGACCGTGCTGGCCCGCAAGAAGGACAACTTCCTGAACCGGGACTTCACTCCGGGCTTCCGCGTCGACCTGCACCACAAGGACATGGGCATCGTCACCGACGCCGCCCGGAACGTGGGCGCCGCGCTGCCGGTCGGCGCGGTGGTCGCCCAGCTGGTGGCGAGCCTGCGCGCGCAGGGCGACGGCGGCCTGGACCACTCCGCGCTGCTGCGGGCCGTGGAACGGCTGTCGGGCGCGCGGATCTGATCCTCGTGCTCCTCTGAACTCCGGGCGGCGCCGGCGTCGACATCAGTCCCGTCGCGCCCAAGGCGGCGGCGCCGCCCGGAACCCACGGCCCGCACCGGCGTGCCGTACGGCCCGGACGAGGCATGGCGCCTCCGGACCCGTACGGCGCGGCGGCGGTGCGGGCGGGGCGAGGGCGCCGCGGCGGCGCGCGAGCCAGTGCGGTGGTCAACGCCGCGGCCCGTCTCCTACGACCTGAGGGGAGACGCCCCGCGGCCGTCGCCGTCGCCGCGGTCCCGAGCCCACCTCCCCTCCCGGCGTGCGGATCGGCGCGGTCCGCAGCAGCCTGGGGGCATGGCACATCCGACGGAGCATCCGCACATCGTGGTCCACGCGCCCGCCCTGGACGGCTCCCGGCGGGTCACCTCCGACGACGAGACGCTGGGCGTCGCCACCCACACCGACGACGTGGGCGAGATCCTGCGCCTGGCCGACCTGTACGTCACCGACGTCGAGGACGCGGACTTCATCGAGTGGCAGGGCGGCGGCCCGGAGGACTGGCCCGGACTGTCCGAGCACCACGAGCCGTGAGACGCGGCCGTACGGCGACGTCCGTGGCCGATGCCGTACGGCATCGGCCGTAGGGCGGCTACGGCACCCTCAAATGAACCTCTGAACACCGCCTCCCGAGGCTTCGGCGGTCCCCGCGCGCGGAACCATCCCCGCACACACGGGGCCCGCCGGCACGGGGGCGGCGGGCCCCCTGTCCGAGGGGGTGTCCTGTCATGGCCGACACCGAGCGCGTACGGGAAGCGCCGCACGAACTCGCCCTGCTGGCCGGGGGGCCGCGCGCCGCCGTCGTGGTGGCCGTCGTCGCCCTGCATCTGCGCGGCGCCGTCGAGCCGGGCTCACGGGGCAGGCTGGTGGCGGTCGACAACGAGGCGGGGCGCGCCCTCCCGCCGCTGCCGACGTTGGAGGAGGGTGACAACATCCCGGCGGCGGAGCTGAGGGTGCCGTACCTGGAGAGCGCGGTGCACGGGCGGCTGCACACGCCGTGCGAGGTACGGGAGTTGCTGCGCGACCCGGACGTCCGGTGGGCGGTGGCCACGCTGAAGACCGGGCTGGCGGACACGGACCTGGTGAGTCCGCCGCCGCTGCTGGGCACGACACGGGCGGCACGCCGTCGCCTGCACGTGCTGCGCACCGCGTACCCCGTCCCGGCGAGCCGGGCCGGCCTCTCCGACGAGGAGAAACTGCTGGCCGTCGCCCTGCACGGCGAGGCGGCCCTCCGCGCCGTCGTCCCCCGCTTCGCCCTCCGCGCGGGCCTCACCCCACGCGTCCGCCTCCGCCACAAGCGCACCCTGCGCCACTTCATCCCCGCCTCCGGCGGCTCCAGCGGCGCCTACAACGGCCCTCACTACTGCGGCGGCGGATGGGAAGGCGGGGGCGGCGACTACGGCGGAAGCGGGGGCGGTTGTGGAGGCGGAGGGGGGTGCGGCGGGGGCGGGGGGAACTGAGCCCCGAACCGCATCCCGGTTGCCCAAGGTCCGTTCGCCGGGTGACCATCGCCGGATGGAGCGAGTCGAAGGGCCGGCGCTGGTGCGCGTCGTGCGGACGTGTTCCGCCCACCCGTCCCAGTGGGACGCCTGGACGGCGGAGGGCCAGTACCTGTACCTCCGGTACCGGCACGGCGAAGGCCGCGTGGAGCGTCACCCCGGCCCCGACGTCGATACACCGGAGTCGTGGAACGCGGGGCTCTCGGCGGTCCTGGCCGAGTGGGACGACGGCACCGGCGGCGGAGCCATCGGCCTCGAAGACTTCTGCGCGGCCGCCGGCCTGACCCTGGCGCCCGGCGCTGCGGTGAGCTGACGCCGGCGCGGTGGCAGGGGCGGGGTGCCCCTGCCACCGGAGGTGGTCAGACCTTCAGGGGTGTGACCGCCGTCGGGGCGTGGCCCGGTTCCGTGGCCACGGGTTCGAACTCGACCACGTCGCTGATGTCGTTCGTCGTCGACATCGCGATGTTGGTGACGCGTTCCAGGATCGCCTCCACGATCACCGGGACACGGTGTTCCGCCGCGAGCTTCTTCGCCTGCTCGAAGGCCGGGCCCAGGTCGGCCGGGTCGCTGACGCGGATCGCCCTGCACCCCAGGCCCTCGGCGACCTTGACGTGGTCGACGCCGTAGACGCCCAGCTCGGGGGTGTTGATGTTCTCGAACTCCAGGTTGACCTGGAAGTCGATGTCGAAGGCGCGCTGTGCCTGGCGGATCAGGCCCAGGTAGGCGTTGTTCACCAGGACATGGACGTACGGGATCTTGTGCTGGGCGCCGACGGCCAGTTCCTCGATCATGAACTGGAAGTCGTAGTCGCCGGACAGCGCGACGACTTGCGCCTCCGGGTCGGCCTTGGCCACGCCCAGCGCCGCGGGGACGGTCCAGCCGAGGGGGCCCGCCTGGCCGCAGTTGATCCAGTGACGCGGCCGGTGGACGTGCAGGAACTGCGCGCCGGCGATCTGGGAGAGGCCGATGGTGGTGACGTACCGCGTCTCGGGGCCGAACGCCTTGTTCATCTCCTCGTAGACCCGCTGCGGCTTCATCGGCACGTCGTCGAAGTGGGTGCGGCGCTGCATCGTGGCGCGCCGCTCCTGCGCGGAGGCCGCCCACGCGGTGCGGTCGGGCAGCCGGCCCGCCGCCGCCAGCTCCTCGGCGACCTCGACGAAGAGGGCCAGCGCGGCGCGCGCGTCGGAGGCGATGCCGTAGTCGGGGGCGAAGATGCGGCCGATCTGGGTGGGTTCGACGTCGACGTGCACGAAGGTGCGGCCGGCGGTGTAGACGTCGAGGCGTCCGGTGTGGCGGTTGGCCCAGCGGTTGCCGATGCCGAGGACGAAGTCGGACTCCAGGAAGGTCGCGTTGCCGTAGCGGTGCGAGGTCTGCAACCCGACCATGCCGGCGTTGAGTTCGTGGTCGTCGGGGATGACGCCCCAGCCCATCAGCGTGGGCACGACGGGCGTGCCGGTCAGCTCCGCGAACCGCACCAGCAGGTCGGCCGCGTCGGCGCCCACGACCCCGCCGCCCGCGACGATCAGCGGCCGCTCGGCGGCGTTGAGCATGCCGAGCGCCTTCTCGATCTGCGCGCGGGTCGCGGCCGGCTTGTAGACGGGCAGCGGCTCGTACGTGTCGGGGTCGAACTCGATCTCCGTCGTCTGCACGTCGATCGGCAGGTCGATCAGCACGGGCCCCGGGCGGCCGGAGCGCATCAGGTGGAAGGCCTGCTGGAACACGCCGGGGACCTGGGCCGCCTCCAGCACGGTCACCGCCATCTTGGTGACCGGCCGGGCGATGGACGCGATGTCGACGGCCTGGAAGTCCTCCTTGTGGATCACCGCGGTGGGCGCCTGGCCGGTGATGCAGAGGATCGGGATCGAGTCGCCGGACGCCGAGTACAGGCCGGTGATCATGTCGGTGCCGGCCGGTCCCGACGTGCCGACGCACACGCCGATGTTGCCGGGGTGCGTACGGGTGTAGCCCTCGGCCATGTGGGAGGCGCCCTCGACATGGCGGGCGAGGGTGTGGCCGATGCCGCCGGACGCCTTGAGCGCCGCGTAGAACGGGTTGATCGCCGCGCCGGGGACACCGAACGCGACGTCGACGCCCTCACGCTTGAGGATCTCGACCGCCGCGCGGGCAGCCGTCATTCGAGCCATGGAGTACTCCTGCTTCGGCTTCTCGGATTCGCATGCCCGTCGCGCCCCGCGGTGAGCTCTCGGATTCCGTATTACGGAAACTTACTTCTACTATCTGGAATGAATGTAAGAGCGGTCGCCCGAGGCCGTCAAGAGAGCCGCAACTGCGGGACATCCGCGGGCCGGAGGAGGACGATGGACCGGCTTCGAGAACTCCGGGAGTGGACCCATGTCCGAGAGCCTTCCGGTGCGCTGCCCCGCCTGCCGGCGCTCGCACCGCTACACGGCACCGGCGTACCCCTGCGCCTGCGGTGCGCCCGTCGCCGCGCCGCTGGACCCCGACCGCGTGCCGGACGCCGCCGGGCACCGCTCCTGGAGCGAGGAGTGGGTCACCGTCCGGTGCGGCAGCTGCGGCACGCGCGGTGAGTGGCCGCAGCCCGAACTGGGCTGCCCCTGCGGGACGGTGCTGCGCATCCCGGTCGTGGGCGAGCGGGCGGACGGGCGGGCCGGCGGAGGGGCGCGGCGGCCCGCCGTCCCCACCGTGCCGATCCGCAGCGCGCGCGACGCGGTCACGGCCGCCGTGCTGTATCTGCGCCACCTCGGCCACGACGACATCCGGCGCGCGGACCAGCGGCCCACGTCCGGCATCGGGCTGGCGGGCCGGGGCGTGCTGGCCCAACTCGACCCGTCGGCGCGGCCCGCGACCTCGCGGGACGTGGAGTGTCTGTGGCTGACCGCGATGACGGAGTCCGCGACCTGCCTCTACTTCTCCCTGGCCGGCTACACCGCCGAGGCCCGCGCCCGCGCCGACACCCTGGACGTCCCGCTGTTCGTCCTCGACCCCTCGGGCGCCGCCTGCCCCGAGAACACCCCGGCCCTGACCCTGGACGCGGACGCGTCCTGAAACTCCGGCGACGGGTGGGGCGGGTGCGTCCGATACTCGTCGGATGCGCATCCGTCCCGCCGCCCCCGGTGAACTGCCCGCCCTCCAGGACGTCGAACGGGCGGCCGGCGCGCCGTTCCGCGACCTCGGCATGGCGGAGATCGCCGACGACGACCCGCCCGCCCTGCAGGAGCTGGAGCGATACCGGGCGGCCGGCCGCTGCTGGGTCGCGGCCGACGAACGGAACGATCCCGTCGCGTACGTGACCGCCGAGCCGGTCGACGGCGCCCTTCATGTGGAGCAGGTCTCCGTCCACCCGCGCGCCGCCCGCCGGGGCGTGGGCCGCGCCCTGCTCGCGCACGCCGCCGAGCACGCCCGCGAGGAGGGCCTGAGCGCCCTCACCCTGACCACGTTCGCCGACGTCCCGTGGAACGCCCCGTACTACGCCCGCCTCGGCTTCCGCACCCTGACCGGGCCGGACCTCACCCCGGGCCTGCGCCGCATCCGCGCCGAGGAGGCCGCACACGGGCTCGACCGGTGGCCGCGCGTGTGCATGCGCTTCGAACTGCCGGACGGCGGCGGGACGTTCGGCACACTGTCGTGATGACGATCAGGCCGGCGCGCGCGGACGACTTTCCCGGTTTCCTCGGCCTGGCGGCCCAGGTCGAGCAGTGGTTCGGGCCGATGGTCGAGGAGCCCGGCTTCCACGACGCGGTGCGCGAGCACCTCGACGGCCGGGACGGCCACGCGGCCCTCGTCGCCCCGTCGGCCTCCGGCCCCGGCCTGCTCGGCGGGTTGCTGTTCGGGACGCAGGGGCCGACGTACCACGTGCACTGGCTCGTCGTCTCCGGCCGGGCCCGCGGCACGGGCGTCGGGCGCGCACTGGTGGCGGAGGCGGTACGCCGCTGGGTGCGCGGTCCCGGTGAGATCGAGGTGGTCACCTTCGGGCCGGACCACCCCGGGGCCGACGTCAGCGGCGCCCGCGTCTTCTACGAGCGGCTCGGCTTCACCCCCGCCGAGGCCGCCGCTCCGGGACCGGAGGGCGGCTCCCGGCAGGTGTTCCGGCGGGCGGTCGGCCACCGGCGGGGGGTCGGCTGAGCCGGCTCAGCCCGCCGCGTACCGCTCCCTCAGCTCGATCTTGCGGACCTTGCCCGAGACCGTCATCGGGAAGGTCTCCAGGAGTTCCAGGCGGCTGGGGACCTTGTAGTGGGCCAGCTGCCCGTCGCAATAGGCGTGCAGCTCGGCCAGGGTGAGCGGGTCGGCCGGGTCGCGGGGGATGACGCAGGCCAGGACCTCCTCGCCGTAGCGCTCGTGCGGGACGCCGACGACCTGGACGTCCGCGACCTTCGGGTGGCCGTAGAGGAACTCCTCGATCTCGCGCGGGTAGATGTTCTCGCCGCCCCGGATGATCATGTCCTTGATGCGGCCGACGATCTCCACGTAGCCGTCGTCCCGCATCACCGCGAGGTCGCCGGTGTGCATCCAGCGGCCCCGGTCGATCGCCTCGGCGGTCTTCTCGGGCTCGTCCCAGTAGCCCAGCATCACGCTGTAGCCGCGGGTGCACAGTTCGCCGGAGGTGCCGCGCGGGACGGTGACGCCGGTGGCCGGGTCGACGATCTTCACCTCGATGTGCGGCAGGACGCGGCCCACGGTGCCGGTGCGGTGTTCGAGGTCGTCCTCCATGCGGGTCTGGAGGGACACCGGGGAGGTCTCCGTCATGCCGTAGCAGATGGAGACCTGCTCCATGTGCATCTCGGCGACCACCCGCTTCATCACCTCCACCGGGCACGGGGAGCCCGCCATGATGCCGGTGCGCAGGGAGGTCAGGTCGTAGGAGGCGAAGTCGGGCAGGTTCAGCTCGGCGATGAACATCGTCGGCACCCCGTACAGCGAGGTGCAGCGCTCCTGCTGGACCGCGCGCAGGGTGGCCGCCGGGTCGAACGACGGGGCGGGGATGACCATGCACGCGCCGTGCGAGGTGGCCGCGAGGTTGCCCATCACCATGCCGAAGCAGTGGTAGAACGGCACCGGGATGCAGACCCGGTCCTGCTCGGTGTACGCGATCAACTCCCCCACGAAATAGCCGTTGTTGAGGATGTTGTGGTGGGAGAGGGTGGCGCCCTTGGGGAAGCCGGTGGTGCCCGAGGTGTACTGGATGTTGACCGGGTCGTCGCAGGACAGCTCCGGGTACGCGGGGTCGGGCGTGGCGCGGGCGATCAGCGCGTCCCAGGTCGGATCGCCGATGTACACGACCTCACGCAGCTCGGGGCATCTGCCGCGCACCTCCTCCGCCATCGCTCGGTAGTCGCTCGTCTTGTGGCTGACGGAGGCGATCAGCAGGCGGATGCCGGACTGCTTGAGGACGTACTCCACCTCGTGCGTGCGGTACGCCGGGTTGATGTTCACCATGATCGCGCCGATCCGGGCGGTGGCGTACTGGGTGAACACCCACTCGGGGCAGTTGACCGCCCAGATGCCCACCCGGTCGCCCTCGGTGACACCGGAGTTGAGCAGCGCCGACGCCAGCTCCTCCACCCGCGCGGCGAACTCGGCGTAGGTCCAGCGCCGTCCGGACGGCACGTCGACGAGGGCCTCGCGGTCGGGCCAGGCGGCGACGGCGCGGTCCAGGTTGGCGCCGATGGTGTCGCCGAGCAGGGTCGTCCCGCCGGCACCGTGGCTGTAGGAGAGCGTGGTCACCGGAAGTCCTCCTCGCGGTACTCGGCGGTCGATCCCGCCGCCGTGGCCTCGCGCAGCTCGATGCGGCGGATCTTGCCGGAGACGGTCTTGGGCAGTTCGCCGAACTCCAGGCGGCGCAGGCGCTTGTAGGGGGCCAGCGTCTGCCGGGAGTGCTCGAAGAGGACCTTCGCCGTGTCGGGTCCTGGCTCCCAGCCGTCGGCGAGCACGACGTACGCCTTCGGCACGGCCAGCCGCAGCGCGTCCGGGGCGGGCACCACGGCCGCCTCCGCGACCGCCTCGTGCTCCAGCAGCGCGCTCTCCAGCTCGAACGGGCTGATCTTGTAGTCGGACGCCTTGAACACGTCGTCCGCGCGTCCGACGTAGGTGATGTAGCCGTCCGCGTCGCGGGAGCCGATGTCGCCGGTGCGGTAGTAGCCGCCGGCCATCGCCTCCGCCGTGCGGTCCGGGTCGCCGTGGTAGCCCGTCATCAGGCCGACGGGCCGCTCGGACAGGTCGAGCGCGATCTCGCCCTCGGCCGCGCCGGGCGCGCCGGAGACCGGGTCGAGGAGCTCGACGCGGTAGCCGGGGCTGGGGCGGCCCATGGAACCGGTCTTGAGGACCTGGCCGGGGCTGTTGGACACCTGCACGGCGGTCTCGGTCTGCCCGAAGCCGTCCCGGATGGTGACGCCCCAGGCGCGCCGCACCTGCTCGATGACCTCCGGGTTGAGGGGTTCGCCGGCGGCGACGACCTCGCGGGGCGGGGTGCGCAGCAGGCCCAGGTCGGCCTGGATGAGCATGCGCCACACGGTCGGCGGCGCGCAGAAGGTGGTGACGCCCGCCTTGTCCATCTCGGCCATCAGGCGGGGCGCGTCGAAGCGGGTGTAGTTGTGCAGGAAGACGGTCGCCTCGGCGTTCCACGGGGCGAACAGGTTGGACCAGGCGTGCTTGGCCCAGCCGGGCGAGGAGATGTTGAGGTGCACGTCGCCGGGGCGCAGGCCGATCCAGTACATGGTCGCCAGGTGCCCGATCGGGTACGAGGTGTGGGTGTGCTCCACCAGCTTGGGGCGGGCGGTGGTGCCCGAGGTGAAGTACAGCATCAGCGGGTCGTCGGCGAGGGTCGGCCCGTCGGCGGCGAAGGCGTCCGACGCGCCGTAGGCGTCGGCGTAGGGCAGCCAGGCCCCGCCGGGCTCCTCCCCCACGGCGATGCGGGTGTAGCCGCCGGGCACCTCGTCGAACTTCGCGGCGTCGGCGGAGCGCACGATCACATGGCGGACCCGGCCGCGCTCGACGCGGTCGCGCAGGTCGGCGGGGCCGAGCAGCGGGGTGGCGGGGATGACGACGGCGCGCAGCTTCATCGCGGCGAGGGCGGTCTCCCAGAGCTCGGCCTGGTTGCCGAGCATCACCAGCACCCGGTCCTCGGCGGCCACGCCCCGCTGCCGCAGCCAGTTCGCGACCTGGTCGGAGCGGCGCGACAGCTCGGCGAAGGACAGGCGGGTTTCGCCGCCGTCCTCCTCGACCAGGTGCAGGGCCGTGCGGTCGTTGCCGTCGGCGATCGCGTCGAACCAGTCCAGGGCCCAGTTGAAACGGTCGGGCCGGGGCCAGTCGAAGTCCCGGTAGGCGGTGGCGTAGTCCTCACGGTGTTCCAGCAGGAAGTCCCGGGCCCTGCGGAACTGCTCCGTCGCCGTCGTCATGCGTCCTCCTCGGTGCCGGACCTTGCCGGGCGGCTCACGGTCATCGTGTAATCCGTGATGCAGGTCTCACTACCCCCGAACGGGGGTGTGCGCCGCACACGGGCCGCGGTGAAGGGGCGAACAGGTGACAGCAGACCCGACGAGGACGAGCGAGGCGGTGGAGATCCGGGGTGCGCTGGCCCGGCTGCGGCGCGCGACGGGACTGCCGGTGGCGTTCGGCGGGCTGGTGGAGCCGGGGCGCCGGCACGTGCGGATCAGCGAGCTGAGCGGCACCGCCACGCCGGCGCTCAGCTCGCTCGCCGTGACCTCGGGCAACGGTCTTGGCGGCAAGGCGGTGGCGCTGGCCCGGCCGTGCGCGGTGACGGACTACTCCGTCTCCCGGCAGATCAGCCACGAGTACGACGCCCCGGTCGCCGCCGAGGGCCTGCGCGCGGTGGTGGCCGTGCCGGTGGTCGTACGGCGGCGGGTGCGGGCGGTGCTGTACGGGGCGCTGCGCACCGCCGTGCCGCTCGGCGACCGCACGCTCGGGGAGACGGTGCAGGTCGCGCGGGACGTGGAGCAGGCGCTGCTGGTGCGGGAGGAGGCGGCGGAGCTGCTGGCGGCGGCCGGCCCGGCGCCGGGGGCGGACCCGTGGCGGGAGCCCGGCGCGGGCGCGCAACGGGAGCGGGTGCGGGAGGCGCACGCGGCGCTGCGGGCGCTGGCCCCGCGGATCGCCGACCCGGCGCTGCGGGCGGAGCTGCTGGAGGCGTGCGCCCTGCTCACGGCGCGGCAGACGCCGTCCGGTGCGGTGCGGCTCGCGCCCCGGGAGGTGGACGTGCTGGCCTGTGTGGCGGCGGGGGCGACGAACTCGGCGGCGGCCGGCCGGCTGGGGCTGACGGCCGAAACCGTGAAGGCCTATCTGCGGTCCGCGATGCGGAAGCTCGGGGCGCGGACCCGGGGCGAGGCGGTGGTCGCCGCCCGCCGGGCCGGGTGGTTGCCGTAGATTTGCGGTGTTCTCCCCCCGGGCGGTAATAGCAGGAGTGCACCCTTTGATTAACAGTTGATCGGAACGTTGTCATTCACCTCACTCCACCGTCCGCCGGAATTGAGGACCCTGTTGCCTAATATTGGCCAGGACACGCCACACGGAGGGGAGCGGTGACCGTGCGACGGGACGACAAGGAGCCTGCCAGGTACCGCCCCGACCTGGTCATCGGCCGGGACGAGCTGTTCGCCGACGCCAGGGCGCAGCTCGCGCGCGGCGGCAGCGTGCTGCTCCACGGCCCCGCCGGAATAGGTAAATCGACCGTGCTGCGGGCACTTGCGGCGGAAAACGCCGGGGCGAGCTCGCGGGTGTTGCGCTGCTCGGCCACGGAGTCCGAATCCCATCTTCCGTTCCTCGCCCTGGCCGATCTGTTCGGGTTGGTGCTGGACGAGGTGGCCCCCCGGCTGCCCGCCGCCCAGCGCACCGCCCTGGAGTCGGCGCTCACCGGGCGCGGCGAGTCCACCCTCCAGCGGGACGGCCTGGCGCTGCGGCTCGCCGTGCTGTCCACGCTGCGCGCGCTGTCCGCCGAGGGCCCGGTCCTCGTGGTCGCCGACGACCTCCAGTGGCTCGACCCGGCCAGCGCCGAACTGCTCGGCTTCGCCGCCCGCCGCCTGGGCGACAGCCCGGTGCGCATGCTGTGCGCGGTGCGCACGGAGGGCGAGGAGTACGACCGTCATCTGCGCGCCTGCCCGCCGGACACGCTGGCGGTGCGGCTGGGCCCGTTCTCCCGCGCCGAGGTCTCCGCGCTGCTCGACCACCGCGGCTACACCACCCTGTCCCGCTCGACGGTGCGTGACATCCACCGCACCAGCGGCGGCAACCCGCTGTTCGCGCTGGAGCTGGGCCGCGCCCTCGCGGAGAGCCCCACCCGGCCCCGGCCCGGCGAGCCGCTGCCGGTGCCGACGTCGCTGCGGGCGCTGGTCCTCAGCCGCCTGGAGATGCTGTCCGACGCGGCCCGCCGCACCCTGCTGGTGGCCAGCGCCGGCGCCCGCCCCACCCTCGCCCTGCTGCACGCGGCCGGCCGGGACAACGCCGAGGCCGAGACCGCCCAGGCGGCCTCCCTCGGGCTGCTCATCACCGACCCCGAGGACCCGGCGCTGCGCTTCACGCACCCGCTGATCTCCGCCGCCCTCTACGCGGAGGCCCCCGCGCAGGAGCGGCGGGCCGCCCACACGGCGCTGTCCACCGCCGCCTCCGACCCGATCGAGCGGGCCCGGCACCTGGCGCTCGCCGCCACGGGACCCGACCCGGAGGTCGCCGCCCGGCTCGCCGAGGCCGCCGCGATGGCCCGCGACCGTGGCGCGCCGTCGGTCGCCGCCTCCCTCGGGCTGCTCGCCGCCCGGCACACCCCCGCCGACGGCGCGCCCGCCCCCGACGAGCGGCGGCTCGAGGCCGCCGAGGACGCCATCACCGCCGGCGAGGTCGACCTGGCCCGCGACATCGCCCGCGAGGTGCTGACCCGGGCGACCGTGCCGGCCGAGCGGGTGCGGGCGTGGATGGTGGTCATCGAGGCGGCCGGGCAGGCGCTCGGCGAGGTCGACGCCGTGTTCCCGCAGGTGCTCGCCGACGCCGGGGACGACCCCCGGCTGCTCGCCCTGGTCCACTACCAGCTCGCCTGGCGCGAGGTCGTGGTCAACGGCGACTTCGCGAAGTCCCGCCAGGAGGCCGCGCACGCGGCGGAGCTGGCCGCACGCGGCGGGGACCGGCGCACCGAGCTGATGGCGCTCGCCTTCCAGTCGTCCACCGAGACCCTGATGGGCCACCCGGACGCCCCCGCCACCATCCGGCGCGCGCTCCAGGAACCCCAGGACCCCGACGTCGCCAGCCACCACAACGGGGCCGCGATGTCCCGGTTCCGCTGGCTGCTGATGAGCGACCAGCTGCCCGAGGCCCGTACGGCCATCACCGCGCTGCTGCGGGAGGCCCGGCGGCGCGGCATGGTCGAGAGCGAGGTGCACTTCTCCCGGCTGCTCGCCGACACCGAGCTGCGCTTCGGGCACTGCGGGCGCGCCCTGGACCTGGCCGGGGAGAGCCTGCGGCTGGCCCGCGACTCCGGCATCGGGGAGAGCGCGTCCGCGATGCTCGCCTCCGTCGCGGAGGCGTCCGGCGGGGACGTGGAGCGGGCGATGGCCCTGGCCCGCGAGTCCGCCGACCACGCCGAGGTGGACGGCGACCAGCTGTACCTCTCCCTGGCCCTGGCGGCCCTCGGGTATGCGCAGCTGGTGTCCGGGGACGCGCAGGCCGCGGTGCACTCGCTGCGCCGGGTGCGCGAGCTGGAGCAGGGCATGGGCATCACCGACCCGGCGCGCGGCCGCTGGCAGGGCGACCTCGCCGAGGCGCTGGTGCGGATCGGCGAGCCCGGCGAGGCGCAGGAGCTGATCAACACCACCCGGGTGCACGCGCTACGGCTCAACCGGGCGAGCGTGCTCGCGGTGCTGGACCGCGCGGAGGCGCTGGTGCGCGCGGCGCGCGGCGAACACCAGGCCGCGATCGCCCAGTTGACGTCGGCTCAGGAGCGCCTGGCGAAGCTCGGTTACGGCCTGGAAGAGGCGCGCGCCGCCTTCGCGCGGGCCCGGCTGCGCTCCCGGGGGCCGGGTCCCGCCGGGTACGACGAGGCGGCGCGGCTGTTCCGGCGGTGCCGTGCGCTGCCGTGGCTGCGGCAGGTCGACGAGGCGGTGGCGTCGGGACCGGCGGAGGCCGACCCGATGCCCGCGGCGACCCCGGCCGCGCTGGACGGGCTGGCCTCGATGGAGCGTCAGGTCGCGGCGCTGGTCATGGAGGGGGCGACCAACCGGGAGATAGCCGGGCGCCTGTTCATCAGCGTCAAGACGGTCGAGGCGACGCTCACCCGGGTCTACCGCAAGCTGGGGATACGCTCCCGCGTGGACATCGTGCGGCTGGCGGCGGGGCGCAGGGCGCCGTAGGGGCCGTAACGGCGTGTCGAGGGTGCCGCAACGGCCTTGCAGGGGTGCGGTATTCGGCCGTGCTGACCGGAAACCGGCGGGTCAGGGCCGCGGCGACCGAGGGTTTTCCCTGTCCCGGTCCCCTTAGGGGGTTCCCTCATTGGGAGGGCGCCGGGACCGGTTCTAGCGTGTGACACGTGCCGATCGCTCGGGCACATCGGGGCCCGCCCCGATGCCCGGCCCCCACCCCCGCGCGACCCCCCACCGGCAACTGGAGGAGACCCATGTCAGGGCTCGCCCGCATCAGACGGTCCGCCCCCGGGCGCGCCATCGCCGCCGCGCCCGTCTCCTTCTCCGCCACCCTTGTCCGCCCCGCCGCCGTGAAGTGCCGCCGTCCGGGGCCGACCCCTTGATTTCCTGAGCGACCCTCAGGTGACGACCAGGGGGCGTTGCGGGCTTCCACGAGCAGCCCGCAACGCCCCCTATCCAATGCACCCTCGCTTCCCCCTCGGGGTTTCTCCGGGGTTCCTGCGGGGCTTGTCCGGGTTCACTCCCGCACCGTCCCGAAGCGGACGTCGTACGTCCGGCCCGGGTGCAGCACCCCGAGCATCCGCTCCGCCTCGGCCGTGACCTCCGCCCGCCGCGCCCGCTCGAGGCGTCCGAAGGGCTCGATCACCAGGGCGTCGTCGTCCAGGCGCCACAGTCCCGCCAGGAAGCCGTCCACGAGCAGGGTGCGGTAGGCGACGTTCCCCTTCCAGTGCCGGCCCTTCAGCCCGGGCGGCACGACGCGGGTGCGGTCGGCGTGGGAGAGCAGCAGGTTGTCGAACTCGGGCAGGAAGCGGGGCGGGGCCGGGGTGTCCGGGTCGGGGCGGGGCGCGTCGGGGAGGTCGAAGAGTTCGGTGCCGGTCTCGTCCCGGAAGGTGACAAGGCGGGGCCTCAGGCGTTCGAACGCCTCGCGGAGCCGGGTGAGGCCGGCCCAGGTCTGCATGTCCTTCACGGACGCGGGACCGAACGCGGCGAGGTAGCGCAGCACGGTGGCGTCCGGGGCCGGGACGGGTTCGGCGGGTCTGCCCAGCCAGTGCTCGGCGGTGGTCAGCCGCACCTGGCCACTGCGGCCCCACAGCCCGCGCGGGGTGACCTGCACGAGTGGCAGGGTGCAGCGGGCGGCCACGGAGAGGGCCTGCGGGTCGGCGTCCGGCCAGTACTCCAGGAGCGCCTCACGCAGCTCCTTCATGGTGCGCGGCTCCTCCTCGACGAGGGCGCGGGCCCGGACGGCGAGGCGCTCCAGGTCGACACCGGCGAGCCCGGCGCGGAAGTGGTGCAGCTCCCGGTCGCGGGCGGCCTGCACCAAAGGCCGCAGGGTGAGGCAGTCGTCGGCGGTGTGGGTGTGGATGGTGGAGCGCAGGGTGACGATACGGACCACCTCGCGGTCGGCGAGGGGCCGGGACAGCGCCTCCGGGGTGAAGCCGTCGAGGCGGGCGGCGAGGGCGTAGTACGGCGGCTTGACGTTCTGCGCCTGGAGACCGACCAGATGCTCGACGGCGGCCGTCGCGGACATCGGGGAGCGGCTCAGCAGAAGCTGCCGGGCCAGGGTCGCCCGGTTCAGCGCGCGGGGGCCGAGGACGGGCGGCGACGGCGGGGCGGTGGTCCGCTGCGAGGTGGTCATGGGGGCACGGTAGCGAGGAAGTAGGCCGGATCCCGTCCTCTTTCTCGTATCCGGACAGCTGCCTCGTCCATGGACAAAACCCGGCGGAGTGTAACGCCCTGCCCGTCCGGCGGCGCTGAACATCTGGGGCCGGACACCGGCCCCGCGTGCACGACATCCCCCCACGAAGGAAAGACCCCATGACTTCCCCCGACGACCTCCCCGTCTACGACAGACTCGTGCGCGAGCGCGGTGACGTCGTGGCCGAGGTCCGCGAGGTGGCCGAACGGACCCAGTTCGAGGTCCGCCAGGCCCTGGCGGGCACGGTCCGTCCCCGCCCGCCCCAGACGGGCCCCCGCCAGCAGCAGGGGCCCGGCGGCCCACGCCATCCCCAGGCGGGCCCGCGGGCTCCGCAGGGCGGGCCGCGCCAGCCGCAGGGCGGGCCGAGGCAGCAGGAGCCGGGCGGGCCCGGGCAGGGGCAGGGGCTGCCGCACGGGCAGGGTGGTGAGCCGCCTCAGGGCCGTGGGCCTTCGCAGGGTCCGGGGCAGGGTCACGAGCTTCCGCAGCGGCCGGGCGCCGACGCGCAGGGACCGGGTCATGGCGGCCCCGGGCAGCCGCAGGGACCCGGCTCCCGTCCGCAGGAGGGCGGATTCGGACAGCAGCGTCCGGGACTGCCGCAGAGGCAGGGGCCCGGGCCGTCGCGGGGACCGGGTCACGGGCCCGGCGGGCAGACGCAAGGCCCCGGTGCCCAGGGACCCGGCCCGCGTCCGCAGGAGGGCGAGCCGGGGCAGTAGGGACCGGGGCTGCCGCAGAGGCAGGGGCCCGGGCCGTCGCGGGGACCGGGTCACGGGCCCGGCGGGCAGACGCAAGGCCCCGGTGCCCAGGGACCCGGCCCGCGTCCGCAGGAGGGCGAGCCCGGGCAGTAGGGACCGGGGCTGCCGCAGAGGCATGGTCCCGGGCCGTCGCAGGGGCAGATCGAGGGACCAGGCAAGCGCCGGGCCCCCGCTCCGCAGGTCGCCGGGCCACGGTCCCGGCCGGGGTGCTCGGACCGCGTCCGCAGGACGGCGAGCCCGGGCAGCAGAGGCCCGGGCGGTCGCAGGAACCCGGCTCCCGTCCGCAGAAGGGCGGGCCCGGACAGTGGAGGCAGGGGCTGACGCGGAGGCAGGGTCCTGCGCCGTCGCAGGGGCCGGGTCAGGCCGGCGGGTGGCCGCGCCGGGCGCAGGGGGCACGGCGCGCGTCCGCAGGAGAGTGGGCCACGGGGCGGCCGGGACACAGGCCCGTACACGCACAACGCCCCGGCGCGTAGGCGCCCTGCGCGGGCCGCGTCCGCAAGAGACGAGGACGGGCAGGGCGTCGGAAGGGCCCGGGAGGTATCCCGGCGTTCCGATCTCCCGCGGCCCGATTGCCTGCCCGTCCCCCGGGGCACTCGGTGCGCCGTGCGAGAAGAACGGCGTTCAGGGCCGCGCAAGGTCCTCCTGACCGGGTGGTTCAGCTTTCGGGACGGGGAGGCGACCGCCGGGGACGTGCTGGCCCTGCGGCGGGTCGAGACGGTGCTGCTCGGGTCCGGTACGCCGTACGACGTCGCCTGGAGCCCCGGTTTCCGGCCGGACGCGCTGCACCTCGACGACGTACGGCCCCACGACTACTCGCACCTCGTGTTCGTGTGCGGGCCGCTGCACGGACCGCAGGTGGAGGAGCTGCACCGGCGGTTCGCGCACTGCGTGCGGATCGCCGTGGGGACGTCGGTGATCGACCCCGGCGAGCCGGCGGTCACCGGGTTCCAGCGGGTGCTGGCCCGGGACGCGCCCGGTCGCGCGCCCACCGAGGATCTGGCGGCCCGCGCCCCCGACGTGCCGCCGCGGCCGGTGGTCGGGGTGATCCTGACCCACGGACAGCACGAGTACGGCGCGCAGCGGCGGCACGCGGAGGTCGCCGAGCGGGTGACGCACTGGCTGGCCGGGAAGGACTGCGCCCGGCTGGAGCTGGAAACGCGGCTGGACACCCGGGACTGGCATCTGAACGCGACGCCGGCGCAGGTGCAGTCGGTGCTGGCGCGGCTGGACCTGGTCGTCACCGACCGGCTGCACGGGCTGGTGCTGGCGCTGCGGGTCGGCACGCCGGTGATCGCGATCGACCCGGTGGCGGGCGGCGCGAAGGTGGCGGCGCAGGCGCGGGCCTGCGGGTGGCCGGCGCTGCTGCCGGCGGAGCAGGTGGACGGGCGGCGGCTGGACCGGTGGTGGGACTGGTGCCTGACGTCGGGCCGGGTGGCCGCGCGGCAGGCGCGCGAGACGTTCCGCGAGGGCCGGCTGCCGGACGGCGCGGACCGTCTGCTGGAGGCGCTCACATCCCACGCCGGCGCCGGTCACGGCGCCGGTTAGGCCGTACGTCCGCCGGGCACCCGGATCGCACGTCCACCCTGGCGGAGCGTTGGAGGAGAGACGGTGTCCCTCGGTCGGCTCCCTGAACACGAACAGCACATCCTCGACGAGATCGAGCGGTCGCTGCGGCGGGACCGCCGTCTCAACCGGCTGATGCGGGGCCGTCGGGCCCGCCGCGGCCCTGATCTGAGGCGGGTCGCGGGCCGCGTGGCCCGCTGCGAGCCGCGCGGCCGGACGGTGGCCCTCCTGGTCGCGGTGTCGGTGGCCCTGATGGTGACCGGCGTCGTCACGGCGGCCCCGTGGGCGATCTGGGTGTTCGTCACGGTGTGGCCGGTGACGCTGTTCGCGGCGTTCCGGCTGCTGTCCCGGTGGTCGGGCGACGCGGGCGGCCCGCGCCGCGGGCGGTGAGCGCCGGCCCCGGTCAGCCCGTGTAGCGCCGGGCCTTCGACGCGCGCTGGACGGGTTCCAGGAGGCGGAGGCGGCTCTCCACCTCGGCGGGCAGCACACGGCGTTCGCGCAGGATCCAGGGGAGGGCGGCCGCCGCCTCCGTGAAGGCGAGGAGCGACGTCGTGTCGCGCGGAACCGTGCGGGCGAGATTGACGGTGCGGCGCAGGGCGGGGCCGACCGGGCGGCGCAGCCAGGTGAACCACAGGGTGTTGCGGATGCCGTGCCGCCGGCGCAGGGTCGCGTCCCGCGCCTCGGACGCCTGGTGGTGGATCGTGAGATGGTCGGCGTAGACGAGCCACCAGCCGTCGGCGGCGAGGTCGACGGCGAGCAGTTCCTCCTCCCCGCCGAGCCACAGCTTGGGGTGGAAGCCGCCCGCCTTCCGGAAGGCGTCCGTCCGCAGCACGGTCGCGGCGGCGAGGAAGGAGCCGAGGGCCGGTCCGGGCAGCCACGGCGGTCCCGGCACGGGCGACTCCCGCAGCTCGCGGACGATCGGGTCCTCGGTGCCGTGCGGTTCGACGACGATGCGCGCGGTGACGGAGACGACGGCGGGGTGACGGTCGAGCAGGTCGGCGGCTCCGGCCAGGGAGCCGGGCGCCCACCAGGAGTCGTCGTCGCAGAAGGCGACGTACGGGGTGGTGACGTCACGGACGGCCAGGTTGCGGCCGACCGCGCCGAGGTTGCGGCCGGGGCGCAGCAGCCGGACCTCGGGGTGGTGGCGGGCGACCGCGTCGGCGGTGCCGTCGGTGGAGCCGTTGTCGGTGACGATCACCTCGGGTCGTTCGGGGAGTTCGGCGAGCCGGTCGAGGGTGCGCAGCAGCTCGCGGCGGCGGTTGTGGGTGATGACGACGACGGTCGTGCGGACGTCGGTCATGCGGTCGCCCCTTCCAGCTCCAGGAGACGGACGGCGCGTTCCACGTGCGGGGGCAGCGGGCGGCGGGCGCGCAGCGCGGCGGGCAGCAGGGCGAGCGTCTGGCGCAGCGCGCGCCGGGCGGTGGTGTCGGCGCGGGCCTCGGCGGCGAGGGCGCCGGTGCGGGCGAGGGCGTGGCGGACGGGGCGGCGCAGCCATGCGGTGAGCACCTCGTTGCGGCGCTGCTGAGCGGGCCGGCCGGGGCGTCCGGAGGTGGCCGGGTGGTGGTGGGCGACGACGTCGGGGCAGTGGGTGACGCCCCAGCCGCGGGCGGCGAGGTCGTAGGCGAGGCAGGTCTCCTCGCCGCCGAAGAACAGCACCCGGTGGAAGCCGCCCGCGTCGAGGTAGGCGCTGCGGCGGACGACGGAGGCGCAGGCGAGGAAGCCGAGCACCTGGACGCCGGGGAGGTCGGTGGCGGGGCCGAGCGGGGAGCGGGCGAGGAGGTCGTTGAGCGGGTCGGGGGCGTTCTCGGGGCCGACGAGGGTGTGGGCGGCGATCAGTCCGAGCCGGGGGTGGGCGTCGAACAGGCCGGCGGCGCGGGCGAGTGCGCCGGGCGCCCACCAGGAGTCGTCGTCGGCGAACGCGATGTACGGGGTGTCCAGGGCGCGGGCGCCGTGGTTGCGGGCGAGGGCGCCGTGGTTGCGGGTGAGGGCGAGGACCCGTACGTGGGGGAAGTCCCGGGCGACCATGGCGCGGGTGCCGTCGGTGGAGGCGTTGTCGGCGACGAGGATCTCCGGCCGTTCGGGCAGGTCGCCGAGGTGCCGCAGGGTGACCGCGAGGCGTTCCCTGCGGTCGCGGGTGGCGATGACGACGCCGACGCGGGGGTGGCCGGTCATGGGGCGGGCTCCTCGGGGGCGGGCAGACGGTGCAGGGCGTCCAGCACCTCGTCGGGGGTGACGCGCAGCAGCGCGGGGTTGGGGCGGCGGGCGTGCGGGTCGCCCTCGGGGCCGTGCCACAGGGCGATGTGGCGGGGGTGCGGGGGCGGGCCCCAGTGGCGGGGCGGGACCGGGCCGAACAGGGTGACGGTGGGGGTGGCGTGGGCGACCGCGAGGTGGGCGATGCCGGTGTCGCCGCTGACGACGGCGCGGGCGCCGGCGACGAGGGCGGACAGCCGGGGGAAGGGCAGGCCGCCGGAGAAGACGTCCGTGTCGGGCAGCCGGGCCTCCTTGGCGAGCCGGGCCACGAGGTCGTCCTCCCCCGTGCCCCCGGTGGCGACGACCCGCAGCCCGCGCGTCCGGAGGGCGGCGGCGACCGCCGCGTACCGCTCGACGGGCCAGCAGCGGGCGGGCGCGCCCGCGCCGGGGTGCAGGACGACCGCGCCGGGGGCGGGCGAGGGGGTGTCGGGTCGGGGCAGCCGCAGGTCGGCCGGGTCGGCGTCGAGGCCGTAGAAGCGCAGCAGCCGGCACCAGCGGTCGCGTTCGTGTTCGTCGCGGCGCCAGGGCGGGCCCTGGATCTCGGGAGTGTCCGGGTGCGCGAAGGCGAACAGCCGCGCCGGGCGCAGGGATCGCAGCAGGCGGTGGCTGGGCGGTCCGTTGCCGTGCAGGTCGACGGCGAGGTCCGGGGGCGGCCCGGTCCAGTCGAGGGTGCGGGGGACGGCGCGGCCGGGCGCGGAGGCGGGCAGCAGCCGGTCGACGGCCCCGGTCGCCCTGGCGACGGGGGCGAGTTCGGCGGGCGCGGCCAGCACCGTCTCGTGGTCCGGGAGGCCCCGCCGCAGCGCGCGCAGCGCGGGCACCCCGGCGAGGAGGTCGCCGAGCCCGAGCGCCCGCAGCACGAGCACCCGGGGTGCCGTCATCGGGTGACCTCCTTGAGGAGGCGTTCCCAGTCGTCGAGGAAGCGGGGCAGGCCGTACCGGGCGAGGGCGGCGGCCCGGGCGAGCTCGCCGGTACGGCGCGCGCTCAGCGGGTCGGCGGTGAACTCCCGCACGGCGTCGGTGAGGACGTCGATCCGGTTGGAGACCACGCCCGCGCCGGGCGGCACCGCCTCGGTGACCTCGGTGGTGGCGAGGGCGACGACGGGCATGCCGAGATGCATGGCCTCGAGGAGGGACAGGCCGAGGGAGGTCCAGCGCACCGGGTGGACGTAGACGCGGCGGCGGGCCATCTCGGCGTGCAGCCGGGCCTGGGTCAGCTCGTGGGTGCGGCACCGGTCGGCGGGCAGGCCGAGGTGTCCGGCGAGTCCGTCGGTGCCCATGCCGAACACGTCCAGCGGCGCGGCGGCGGCGAACGCGGGCAGCAGGTCGGTGCCGGTCGTACGGCCGCGCCGCACCGGCTCGTTGACGACGACGGCGGCGTGCGGCAGCTCCCCCGTCCACAGCGGGCCGGGGTCGACGATGCCGTGCTCGATCACCGTCGTGGGGGTGGCGCCCGCGTCCCACATCAGCCGGTTGAAGTGGGTGACGTGCACGAGGGTCACGCCGGGGAGGTCCGCGGCGGGGTGCCGGGTGTCGGGGACGTCGCCGTGCGGGGCGTTGTGCTCCAGGTAGACCAGCGGCGGGCGGCGCCGCAGCCACCGGTCCACCAGGCCGATCTCGTGCGGGCGTTGCAGCACGACGACGTCGACGTCCTGCTCGGCCAGGCGCTCGGGGGGCACCTCGACGACCGAGTCGGGCCAGTCGAAGGTGCGGGCGCGGCCGAGGCCGTCGGGTCCGCGGTCCGGGGTGACCGGGACGACGTAGGTGTGCGGTCCCTGCACGAAGGCCGTGGTCCACGACCCGTGCACGTGCCACAGCAGGATCCTCATGCCACCTCCACGAGCTTGTCGACCGCGGCGACGACGTCGAGCGCGGTCACGGTGTCCAGGCAGGGATGGCCCGGCACGGGGCAGCGCCGGGCGCGGCTTCCGGCGCACGGGGCGTCCTGGTCGCCGAGCAGCAGATGGGGCACGCCGTAGGGCCGCCACCGTTCGGCGGGGACGACCGGCGCGAACAGCGACACCACGGGGGTGCCGACGGCGGCGGCGAGATGGGCGGGGCCGGTGTTCCCGGCGACGACGCAGTCGGCCCCGGCGAGCACCGCGGCGAGCTGCGCGGCGTCGGTACGGCCGCCGAGGTCGACGGCCCGGCCGCCGGCGACGTACGCGGTGAGCTCGCGTTCGCCCGCGCCGCCGGTGACGACGACGCGCCGTCCGGCGGCGGTCAGTTCGCGCACCGCCTGGGCGCACCGTCCGGGGCTCCAGGCGCGGGCGGGCACGCTGGCCCCGGGGTGGACGACGACGTACGGGCCGTCGCCGGCCGGCCGGTCCCCGGCGGGCGGCGGGAGCACCCGCAGCAGCCCGTCGTCGACGCGGGGGAAGCCGGCCGCCTCCGCGAGGTCCAGCGCGGCCTCGGCCTCGTGGGCGTGCGGGGCGCGGTGGTGGCGTACGTCGAGGAGGCTGCCGGGGTGGTCCTCGCTGTCGGCGGCGATGAACGGGACGCCGGCCAGCCGCAGCAGCAGCGCGGTCGGCAGCGGCGACTGGTGATAGGAGGTGAGGACGAGCGCGGCGTCGGCGTCGACGGACGCGAGCAGCCGTTCGATGTCGTCGCGGTCGACGGGCGGCGGCCGGAACCCGGTCCACGGCGAGTCCCAGACGAGCACCTCGTCCACCCCGGGCAGCAGCCGCGCCGCGGGCGCCCCGTGCGGTCCGCACAGCAGGGTGACGTGGTCGGCGCGGGCGGCGACGGCCCGTACGGCGGGTCCGGCGAGCAGCACGTCGCCGAAGCTGTCGAGCCGGGTGACGAGGGCTTTCACAGGTACCTCCCGGTCCGGGGCGGCGCCGCGTCCGGGCCGGTGGGCAGGCGTCCGGACGCCCACCGCACGTGTTCGGCGCCGGCGTACAGACCCAGGGCCGGGGTGGCGTCGGGGGCCTCCCACGGCGGGCCGTCGAGGACGAGCCGTACGGCGGCGGGCAGGTCCCGCGCCACGTGCGGGGCGGCGGCGGTCTCCTCGGGGCGGGTGACGGGCGTGGGGACGAGCACGGCGTGTGCCCCGGCGCGGCAGGCGGCCTCGACGTCGGAGCCGATGTCGCCGACGACGACGCAGTCGGCGGGGTCCGCGCCCAGCCGTCCGACGGCGTCGAGAATCATGCCGGGCCGGGGTTTGCGGCAGGGGCAGCCGTCGTCGGGGCCGTGCGGGCAGAACGCCCACACGTCGAACGGGCCGAGGAGTTCCTCGACGCGCTTGTTGACGCGCCGGACGTCGGCCTCGGTGAGCAGGCCGCGGGCGACGCCGGACTGGTTGGTGACGACGCCGGTGCGGATGCCGCGGGCGCGCAGCGCGTCGAGCGCCTCGCGCGCCCCTTCGACGGGGCGCACGCGCTCCGGGGCGGCGTTGTAGGGGACGTCGTGCACCAGGGTGCCGTCGCGGTCGAACAGCACCGCCCGCACGGGGCTCATCGGGCCACCTCCCGCCAGGCGGGGGCGTGCCGGTGGCGCCAGGCGCCGGCCAGGCGGTGCCAGGTGGCGGCGGGCGGGATGACCACGCTGGTGGCGAGCACGGTCGCTACCTCCTCGGGGGTGCGCGGCCCGGGCGCGATACGGGCACGGGCGAACTCGGCGGTGCCGGCCGCCCATCCCGCCGCACAGGCCGCGGCGGCTCTGCGGTGTCCGGTGGCGGCGAGCGCGCACGCGGCGGCGCCGGCGGCGGTGATCGCGGCGTGCCGGCGGATGCGGCCGCGCGGCGAGACCGCCTTGTCCCACCAGTCGGCGCCGTGCAGCCGGCGCATCAGGGCGTCGTCGGCGTGGCCGCGCTGCTTGCGGACCGACGCCCAGCGGGACGCGGCGCGCACGGGGTGCAGGGTGGTGCGGCGGCCCCGGCGGATGCGCCAGCCGGCGTCGAGGAGCCGCAGGGCGAGGTCGGCGTCCTCGCGGTGCGCGCGGGGGAAGCGCTCGTCGAAGCCTCCGGCCCGGCGCAGGACGTCGGTACGGTAGGCCATGTCGGCGGTGATCCAGCGGGCGCGGGCCAGTCCGGCGGTGCCGCGTTCCCAGTCGGTGGGGCGGCGTCCGCCGGGCAGCGGCACGGTGATGACGCCCGGTACGCCCGCGGTGTCGGACGTCGCCTCGTCCAGGTCGCGCTGGAGCTGGGCGCACCAGTGCGGCCCCACCTCGACGTCGTCGTCGACGAACACCACCCAGGGTTCGGTGACGGCGCGCAGTCCGGTGTTGCGGGCGGCGGCGGGGCCGCGGGCCTCCCCCGGCAGCACGGTGGTGCGGGCGCGCAGGTCGCCCAGGACGCTCAGCGCGTGCTCGAGGGGCGCCGGGTCGGGGTCGGCCGAGGCGGCGGGGCGGTCGTCCACGAGGACGATGCGCTCCGGGCGCGGCCCGCGCGCGGCGGCCAGCGCGGCGAGACAGTCGGCCAGGGTGTCCCGCACCAGGGTGGGGATCACGACGGCGTACGGCGTCATCACGGCGCCCTCCCGCCGCACCCGGCGCACGGCCCGCCGCACGTGGCGCAGCCCCCGCGGGCGCGCGGCCCGCCCGGGCGCGGACCCGCGGGGGCGGGGCGGCGTCCGGGGAACGGGGCGTGGTCACCGGGGTCGTGCATGGGGAGTGGGCTCCGTCCCTGCGTCGGGCGAGTGGTGGGGGGAGCGGGTGCCGCACCCGACCTGCCTCAAACGGTTGGACATACCGTGTCCCGCTCCGCGTGGATATGCGCTGCTCTGCACCAGCGTGCACCGAGACCGGGATGCGCGCAGGTCGGAGGGCGGGACGGGCCGGGTGGTTGCCCGACCGCCCCGGTGACAACTCTCACAGGGCGTGGTCACCCGTACGGAGGCATGCCGCAGCGGACTATAAACCCGGTGTATAAACCGTGTGTACAGTCCGCGCATGCCTTTTCCGACCAGGAAGACGACGACAACGAGAGCCGCGTTCCGCGCCCTTGCCGCCGTGGCCGCGATGGCCGCGGTGACCGCGCTGACGCCGGCGCTGACGGGGTGCGCGCGCGTGGAGACGACCGCGCCCAGCAGCGTCCGCGCGGCCGACGTGCGGGCACGGTTCGGCACGGTGGACTGCCGCGAGGCGCGGTGCATGGCGCTCACCTTCGACGCGGGGCCGAGCGAGCACTCCGCACGGCTGCTCGACATCCTCGCGGAGGAGCGGGTCCCGGCGACCTTCTTCCTCCTCGGCAGGCGGCACATCGACACGTATCCCGAGCTCGTGCGGCGGATGGCCGACGAGGGCCACGAGGTCGCCAGCCACACCTGGACCCACCGCATCCTGACCGAGCTGGAGCCGGAGGAGATACGCGAGGAGCTGGAGCGCACCAACGACGCGATAGAGCGCCTCACCGGCCGCCGCCCCACCCTGATGCGCCCGCCGCAGGGCCGCACCGACGACACGGTGCACGGGATCAGCCGCGAGCTGGGACTCGCGGAAGTGCTGTGGAGCGTCACGGCGAAGGACTACGCGACCACCGACCCGGACCTGATCACCCGCCGCGTCCTCGCCCAGTCCTCCCGCGACGGCATCATCCTGCTCCACGACCTCTACGACGGGACCGTGCCCGCGGTGCCGGGCATCATCGACGCGCTGAAGAAGCGGGGGTACGTCTTCGTCACCGTGCCGCAGCTGCTCGCACCGGGGAGGGCGGAGCCCGGAGCGGTGTACCGGTGACGGCGGGGAGGGCGGCCTAGGATCGGCCCGTGGCCACCTTCCAGCTCGAACGCACGACGCCCCTCGCCCCCGACGAGGCCTGGCGGCGCGTCACGACGTGGCCCCGGCACGGGGACGTGACCCCGCTGACCCGGATCACCGTCACCACTCCCCCGCCCACCGGCGAGGGCACCGTGTTCGTCGCCCGTACGGGTCCGGGTCCGCTCGGCTTCGACGACCCGATGGAGGTCACGAAGTGGCGGCCCCCGACGGGCGACTCCCCCGGCTTCTGCCGCCTGGAGAAGCGCGGGCGCACGGTCCTGGGCTGGGCGGAGATCGAGGTGCGTCCGGGCCTCGGCGGCCACAGCCGGGTGGTGTGGCGGGAGGACGTCCGCGTGCGTTTCCTCCCGGCCGCGTGCGACGGGCTGCTGGCATGGGCGGGGCGCGTGATGTTCGGGCGGACGGTCGACCAGTTGCTGCGGCGGGGCTGAACCCGACTGATTCGGCTGACGGTTGCCGTCCGGGGGGCCGGAAAAGCCGTCGCGTCCCGCGGTGCGGGGCCACTACCTTCCGGGTGGCAGCTGGACGCAACCCGACCACGGAAGGCCTGACATGGGCACCGAGGGCGCACGGACCGACCGCTTGAGCATTCTGCTGGAGCAGTTCGACAAGGCGACGGACATGGCCCGTGCGCGGCTGGCGGGACTCGGCGACGAGGAGTACCTGTGGGAGCCGGCGCCCGGCTGCTGGTCGATCCGGCCCCGTGGCGAGGCGGTGACGCCCAGGGCCTTCGGGCCCGGCGAGTGGGTGCTCGACCTGGGCGACCCGGACATCCCGGCGGGCGAGTACGCGGAGGTGGCCCGGCAGGCGGCCGGCGGCATGAGCGTCGAAAAGATCGCCGAGGACTGGAGCGTGAGCGTGGCGCGGGTCGAGGAGGTCCTCGCCCACACCGGGGAACCGGAGCCCGACGACACGCCGCTCACCACCATCGCGTGGCGGCTGGGGCATCTGCATCACGCGTTCGCGGGCGGCTGGGAGTGGGCGTTCGGCGAGCGGCGGCAGGACCCGAAGCTGATGGTCGACTTCTCCCCCTCCGCCGGCGTCGCGCTACGGCGTTTCTGGGCCGCCGTCGACCGCTGGCGGGCCGCCGTCGGCGCCGTCACCGAGGAGCAGCTCGACACGATCGGCTTCTCGCAGTACCCCTACGGTTCCGACGCCGACGAGCCGTTCGTCGGCGTGATCGCGGGGGCCGGCCTGGAGTTCATCCACCACATGGCCGAGATCGCGCTGCTCCGCGACCTGTGGCGGGTCCGCCACACGCTGTCGGGACGCTGACGCCCGGGGCCGGTCGGACGGGCCCGCTCAGGCGACCGAGCCGATGCGGCGGGCCGGGGCCTGCTGATCGTGGTGGATGGGGGTCTTCGCGCCGGTGAGGGCGGCTCCGGTGCCGCCTCGGCGGTTCGCGACGATCTCCGCCGCGATGGACAGGGCCGTCTCCTCCGGGGTGCGGGCGCCCAGGTCGAGGCCGATGGGGGACCTGAGCCGGGCCAGTTCCAGGTCGGTGACGCCGGCCTCGCGCAGGCGGGCCTCGCGGTCCAGGTGGGTGCGGCGGGAGCCCATCGCGCCGACATAGGCCACGGGCAGGCGCAGCGCCAGCTCCAGCAGCGGCACGTCGAACTTGGCGTCGTGGGTGAGGACGCACAGCACCGTGCGCGCGTCGACCGTCGTGCGGGCCAGGTACTCGTGCGGCCACTCCACGACGATCTCGTCCGCCTCGGGGAAACGGGCCCGCGTCGCGAACACGGGCCGCGCGTCGCACACGGTGACGTGGTGGCCGAGGAACTTGCCGACCCGTACCAGCGCCGCCGCGAAGTCGATCGCGCCGAACACGATCATCCGCGGCGGCGGCACGGACGACTCCACGAGCACGGTCAGCGGCGCCCCGCAGCGCGCGCCCTCCTCACCCACGTCCACGGTGCCCGTACGGCCCGCGTCCAGGAAGGCGCCCGCCTCGGCGGCGACCGTGCGGTCCAGCTCCTCGCCCGCGCCCAGGCCGCCCTCGTACGAGCCGTCGGGGCGGACGGTGAGCGCGCGGCCGCGCAGGTGCCCGGGGCCCTCGACGACGCGCGCGAGCGCCGCCGCCCGCCCGCCGGCCGCCGCGGCGAGCGCGGAGGCCAGCACGGGGCGGGCGGGGTCGGACGCCCGTACCGGGGTGACGAGGACGTCGACGACCCCGCCGCAGGTGAGACCCACGGCGAAGGCGTCCTCGTCGCTGTAGCCGAAGCGTTCGACGACGGTCACGCCGTCCTCGAGCGCCCGCACGCACAGCTCGTACACCGCCCCCTCCACGCACCCGCCGGAGACCGAGCCGACCGCGGTGCCGTCGGCGTCGACGGCGAGCGCGGCGCCGGCCCCGCGGGGCGCGCTGCCGCCGACGGCCACCACGGTGGCGACGGCGAAGTCACGGCCCTCGGCGACCCACCGGTCCAGCTCTTCGGCGATGTCCAGCATGTCTCGCTCTCCTCGACTGCGGTGAAGGGGACGACAGGGTTCTGAGAGTTCAGCGCACGCCCAGCCAGCTCTCGATCGGGGCGAGGGCGAAGAAGACCAGGAAGACCAGGGTCAGCCCCCACATGAACGGTCCGACCTCCCGCGCCCGCCCCTGGCCCGTCCTGATCGCGGTGTACGCGATGACGCCGGCGGCCACGCCCGCGGTGATCGAGTAGGTGAACGGCATGACCACCACGGTCAGGAACACCGGGATCGCGGTGGCGCGGTCGGCCCAGTCGACGTGCCGGGCGTTCGACATCATCATCGCGCCGATCACCACCAGGGCCGCGGCGGCCACCTCGCCCGGGACGATCGCCGTGAGCGGGGTGAAGAACAGGCACGCGGCGAAGAACAGCCCGGTGACGACGGAGGACAGCCCGGTACGGGCGCCCTCGCCCACGCCGGTCGCCGACTCCACGAACACCGTCTGCCCGGACGCGCCCGAGACGCCGCCGATCGCGCCGCCGGCGCCGTCGATGAACAGCGCCTTCGACAGGCCCGGCATCCGGCCCTTGTCGTCGGCGAGCTTCGCCTCCGTGCCGACGCCGATGATGGTCGCCATCGCGTCGAAGAACCCGGCCAGCACGAGGGTGAAGACGATCATCCCCACGGTCATCGCGCCGACCTCGCCCCAGCCGCCGAACTCGACGTGCCCGAAGAGCGAGAAGTCCGGCATCGACACCGCGCCGCCGTTCAGCTCGGGCGGGCCGCTCGCCCACTGCTTGGGGTCGATCACCCCGAACGCGTTGAGCGTGACGGCGAGTACGGTGCCGCCGACGATGCCGATGAGGATGGCGCCGGGGACCCCTCGGGCTTGCAGCACGAAGACGGCGAGCAGGGTGACCGCGAACAACAGCACGGGCCAGCCCGCGAGTTCGCCCGCCGGGCCGAGGGTGACCGGGGTGGACTCGCCCTGGTGGACGAAGCCGGCCTTGTAGAAGCCGATCAGCGCGATGAACAGGCCGATGCCCATGGTGATCGCGTGCTTCAGGGCGAGCGGGATGGCGTTCATGATCATCTCGCGGAGGCCGGTGACGACCAGCAGCATGATGACCACGCCGTACATCACGCACATGCCCATCGCCTGCGGCCAGGTCATGACCGGGGCGACCTGGGAGGCGAGGACGCCGGACACGGAGAGGCCGGCGGCGAGGGCGAGGGGGACCTTGCCGAAGAAGCCCATGAGGAGCGTGGAGAGGGCGGCGGCGAAGGCGGTGGCGGTGATCAGGGCGGTGGGGGCGAGGGTGTTCCCGGCGGCGTCCTCTCCGGAGAGGATCAGGGGGTTGAGGAGGAGGATGTACGCCATCGCCATGAAGGTGGTGGTGCCGCCGCGGAGTTCTCGGGCGAGGGTCGATCCTCTGCGGGTGATGTGGAAGTGGCGGTCCAGCCAGGGGCGGTTTTCGGGAACGGGGGTTTTCGTGCCGCCCGCGTCGGCGGTGGTCGTCGGTTGCAGTGACTGGTGGGTCATGTGGGCCTGCTCCCAAGGTTCATAGGGGCACCCGGTCGTCCCCAGGGAGGGGGCGTCGGGATTTGGGGAGGTGCACGACCCGGGGGACGGCCCGAGACGAACGGGGGACGCCTGCACGGCGGCGGGCGTGACGGCGACGCGCCTTCAGGGGCGCGGGGAACTGCGCGACCAGCCACGGAACACCCGCACCCGGCGTCGGCGGGATGCCGCTGCGCCCACCCGTGCCACCCAGCGGCACGACTGCCCGCAGCGGCAGGCGTATCGGCACGTGGCCCGCCCGGCCGGCGTGGCGGCCACGCGCCCTCAGGGGCGCGGGGAACTGCGCGACCAGCCACGGAACACCCGCACCCGGCGTCGGCGGGATGCCGCTGCGCCCACCCGTGCCACCCAGCGGCACGACTGCCCGCAGCGGCAGGCGTGTCGGCATCTGCGTTACGCCGTGCCTGTCAGGTGTTCCGGCCGGACCGGCGTTCTGTTCAACTCCAGACCCGTCGCCGCCCGGATCGCCGCCAACACCGCCGGTGTCGACGACAACGTCGGCGCTTCGCCGATGCCTCTCAGACCGTACGGCGCGTGGTCGTCGGCGAGTTCCAGGACGTCGACCGGGATGGTCGGGGTGTCGAGGATGGTCGGGATCAGGTAGTCCGTGAAGGACGGGTTCCGTACCTTCGCCGTCACCGGGTCGACCAGGATCTCCTCCATGACCGCCACGCCCAGCCCCTGCGTGGTCCCGCCCTGGATCTGGCCCTCGACGGACAGCGGGTTGAGCGCCTTGCCGACGTCCTGGGCGCACGCCAGCTCGATCACCTTGACCAGACCCAGCTCCGTGTCGACCTCGACGACCGCGCGGTGCGCGGCGAAGGAGTACTGGACGTGGCCGTTGCCCTGGCCGGTGCGCAGGTCGAAGGGCTCGGTGGGGCGGTGACGCCACTCCTCCTCGACCTCGACGGCCTCGTCGCCGAGGACGTCCACCAGGTCGGCGAGGACCTCGCCGCCGTCGGTGACGACCTTGCCGCCCTCCAGCAGGAGTTCGGCGTGCGCCCAGGCGGGGTGGGAGGAGCCCAGCTTGCGCCGGCCGAGGTCGAGGACCTTCTCCCGGACCCGTTCGCAGGCGTTCTTGATCGCGCCGCCGGTGACGTACGTCTGGCGGGACGCGGACGTCGAACCGGCCGAGCCGACGCGGGTGTCGGCCGGGTGGATGGTCACCTGGGCGACGCCCAGCTCGGTGCGGGCGATCTGGGCGTGGACGGTGACGCCGCCCTGGCCGACCTCGGCCATCGCGGTGTGCACGGTGGCGACCGGTTCGCCGCCGGCCACCTCCATGCGGACGCGGGCGGTGGAATAGTCGTCGAAGCCCTCGGAGAAGCCGACGTTCTTGATGCCGACCGCGTAGCCGACGCCCCGGACGACGCCCTCGCCGTGCGTGGTGTTGGACAGGCCGCCGGGGAGCTGGCGCACGTCGGCGCCCTCGCTGGACTCCCACTGGCGCTCGGGCGGCAGGGGCATCGCCTTGACGCGGCGCAGGAGTTCGGCGACCGGGGCCGGGGAGTCGACCGGCTGTCCCGTGGGCAGGAGGGTGCCCTGCTCCATGGCGTTGCGCCGGCGCAGCTCCACCGGGTCCATGCCGAGCCGCGCCGCCAGCTTGTCCATCTGCGCCTCGTAGGCGAAGCACGCCTGGACGGCGCCGAAGCCGCGCATGGCGCCGCAGGGCGGGTTGTTGGTGTAGAGGGCGATCGCCTCGATGTCGACGTCGTCCACGGCGTACGGGCCGACGCCGAGCGAGGAGGCGTTGCCGACCACGGCCGGGGAGGCGGAGGCGTACGCGCCGCCGTCGAGGACGATGCGCGCCTTGACGTGGGTCAGCTTGCCGTCGGCGGTGGCGCCGTGCTCGTAGTGGAGCCTCGCGGGGTGGCGGTGGACGTGGCCGAAGAAGGACTCGAAGCGGTTGTAGACGATCTTGACGGGTTTGCCGGTGCGCAGGGCGAGCAGGCAGGCGTGGATCTGCATGGACAGGTCCTCGCGTCCGCCGAAGGCGCCGCCGACGCCGGCCAGGGTCATCCGCACCTTGTCCTCGGGGAGGCCGAGCACGGGCGCGATCTGGCGCAGGTCGGAGTGGAGCCACTGGGTGGCGATGTAGAGGTGGACGCCGCCGTCCTCCTCGGGCACGGCGAGCCCGGACTCGGGGCCGAGGAAGGCCTGGTCCTGCATGCCGAAGGTGTACTCGCCCTCGACGATCACGTCGGCGCGCTCCCGGGCCGCCGTGACGTCGCCGCGCACGATGGGCTGGCGGTGGACGATGTTGGGGTGCGGGACGTGGCCGATGTGGTGGTCGTCGCGGTGTTCGTGGACGAGGATCGCGTCCGGGGCGGTCGCGGACGCCTCGTCGGTGACGACGGGGAGTTCGCGGTAGTCCACCTTGATCTTCGCGGCGGCGCGGCGGGCCGTCTCGGGGTGGTCGGCGGCGACGATCGCGACGGGTTCGCCGTGGTGGCGGACCTTGCCGTGGGCGAGGACCGGGGTGTCCTGGATCTCCAGGCCGTAGTGCTTCACGTCGGTGGGCAGGTCGTCGTACGTCATGACGGCGTACACGCCCGGGGTGGCGAGGGCCTCGCTCGTGTCGACGGAGACGATCTCGGCGTGGGCGACGGTGGAGCGCAGGATCTGGCCCCAGAGCATGTCCTCGTGCCACATGTCGGAGGAGTACGCGAACTCGCCGGTGACCTTGAGGGTGCCGTCGGGGCGGAGGGTGGACGCGCCGATGCCGCCCTGGACGCCGGAGCCTTGTGTGATGGTCGTGGGAACGCCGTTCGTGGGCATGCTCAGACCCCCTCGGACTGGCGGGCGGCCGCGAGGCGGACCGCGTCCATGATCTTCTCGTAGCCGGTGCAGCGGCACAGGTTGCCGGAGAGCGCCTCGCGGATGTCCGCGTCGGACGGGCTGGGGTTGCGCTCCAGCATCTCGTCGGCGGCGACCAGCAGTCCGGGGGTGCAGAAGCCGCACTGGACGGCGCCGGCGTCGATGAACGCCTGCTGCACGGGGGAGAGTTCGGCGCCCTCGCCGGTCTGCGAGTCGGTGCCGTGGGCCTGCCATCCCTTTGCCTCGTCGAGGGAGATGCCGCCCGTGCCGCAGGCGTCACCGGTGCCGCAGGCGTCACCGGTGCCGCAGGCGCGCTGCCGGGCGAAGTCCGCCAGGCCCTCCACGGTGACGACCTCGCGGCCCTCGGCCTGTCCGGCGGCGACCAGGCAGGAGCACACGGGCACGCCGTCGAGCCGTACCGTGCAGGAGCCGCACTCGCCCTGTTCGCAGGCGTTCTTGGAGCCGGGCAGGCCGAGGCGCTCGCGCAGGACGTAGAGCAGGGACTCGCCCTCCCAGACGTCGTCGGCCTGCTGGGGGCGTCCGTTGACGGTGATGTTGACGCGCATTACGCGGCTCCCTCCGTGGTGCGGCGGGCGCCGCGGTACGACTCCCAGGTCCAGGTCAGGGTGCGGCGGGCCATCACGCCGACCGCGTGACGGCGGTAGCTCGCGGTGCCGCGCACGTCGTCGATGGGGTTGCAGGCGGCGGCGCACAGGTCGGCGAACTGCTTGGCGACGGACGGGGTGATGATCTTCCCGTTGTCCCAGAAGCCCCCTTCCTCCAGGGCCGCGTTGAGGAAGTCCTCGGCGGCCCGCGCCCGGACGGGGGTCGGGGCGGCCGAGCCGACGCCGGTGCGGACCGTGCGGGTGGCGGGGTGCAGGGCGAGGCCGAAGGCGCACACGGCGATGACCATCGCGTTGCGGGTGCCGACCTTGGAGTACTGCTGCGGTCCGTCGGCCTTGTCGATGTGGACGGCGCGGATCAGTTCGTCGGGCGCGAGCGCGTTGCGCTTCACGCCGGTGTAGAAGTCGTCGACGGGGATGCGGCGGGAGCCGCGTACGGACTCCACCTCGACCTCGGCGCCGGCCGCGAGCAGGGCGGGGTGGGCGTCGCCGGCCGGGGAGGCGGTGCCGAGGTTGCCGCCGACGCCCCCGCGGTTGCGGATCTGCGGGGAGGCGACCGTGTGGGAGGCGAGGGCGAGGCCCGGCAGCTCGGTCCGCAGATGCTCCATGATCGTCGCGTAGGGGACGGAGGCGCCGAGCCGTACGGTGTCCTGGCCCACCTCCCACTCGTAGAGATCACCGATGCGGGTGAGGTCCATCAGGTACTCGGGACGGCGGTGGTCGAAGTTGATCTCGACCATCACGTCGGTGCCGCCCGCGATCGGCACAGCGGTGGGGTGCTCGGCCTTCGCGGCGAGCGCCTCCTCCCAGCTGGCGGGGCGAAGGAAGTCCATGACCGGCTCTCTTCTTCGTCTCGTGGGGCGTACGGATCAAGCCAATCCGGGTACGGCGGGCGCGGCTCGTTCCTGGGATGTTCACCTGGAGTACGCCCAGTACACCGCCGTGTGCTCCGCCCGGGTCAGTCACGGAAACCATGAAGGAGTTGGCTGGCCAACGCGGGCATCTTGTAGATTCGTATGAACGGAGAGCTCCTGTGACCTTCCGGTCTTCCTCCAGTAACACGGGAGGAGAACCGGACGCCGGCGGAGCATGCCCGCAGGCCAGTCCCACGGGCCTCTCCCGACCATCCCCCTTCACCCTGCCACGGGTACCGAGACATGGAACGGCGGCGACGAGAATGCGGCTGCGCGCACTGCTGGACACCGACGCGCTGGGCCTGAAGCTGCTCGGCGGGGAGGACGAGCTGGACCGCGGTGTGCGCGGGGTGATGACCACCGACCTGCGCGACCCCAGCCGCTATCTGTCCGGCGGCGAGCTGGTGCTCACCGGTCTGGCCTGGCGCCGCGACGCCGCCGACTCCGAGCCGTTCGTACGGATCCTGGTGCAGGCCGGGGTGGCGGCGCTGGCCGCGGGCGAGGCGGAGCTGGGGGACGTGCCCGAGGACCTGGTCGTGGCGTGCGCGCGGCACCGGCTGCCGCTGTTCGCGGTGCACGAGTCGGTGGCCTTCGCGACCATCACCGAGCACGTGGTGCGGCAGGTCTCCGGCGAGCGCGCCGGGGACCTGGCGGCCGTGGTGGACCGGCACCGGCGGATGATGACCTCGGGACCGGCGGGCGGCGGCCCCGACGTGGTGCTCGACCTGCTCGGCTCCGACCTGGACCTGCGCGCCTGGGTGCTCTCCCCCACCGGCCGGCTGATCGCGGCGCCCAAGGAGACCGCGGGGGCGCGCGGCGCCGTGCCCGCGCTGGACGCCGAGGCGTGCGCGCGGCTCGCGGCGGAGCATCTGGCGGCCGTGCGGACCGGGCGGCGCGGCCCGCACCGGGTGGTGCTCGACCGCACGACGTACAGCCTCTTCCCGGTGCGGGGCAGCGGGCCCGGTCCGGCCTCGGAGCCGGACGACCCGCGCGCGACGATGCTGTCGGACTGGCTGCTGGCGGTCGAGGCGGACGCCGGGGACTGGGCCGAGGAGCGGCTCGACCTGCTCCAGGGCGTCACCCAGCTGATCGCCGTCGAGCGGGACCGGCGGGACGCGGCGCGCACCGTGCGGCGGCGGCTCGCGCAGGAGGTGCTGGAGCTGGTGCAGACGGGCGCCGCACCGGCGGAGATCGCGGCGCGCCTGCGGGTGGCCGCGCCGGTGCTGCTGCCCGGTCTCGGCACCGCGCCGCACTGGCAGGTCGTGGTCGCCCGCGTCGAGTGGGAGGACGGGCGCGGCGACGGCGGCCCGGTCACCCAGGCGCTCCTGGAGGAGATCCTGGTCGACCCGGCGGCGACCGGACCCGAGCCGTCCGACCGGATCGCGGTGGCGCACGCCGGCGACGAGGCGGTCGCGCTGGTCCCGCTGCCCTCGGTGACCGACGAGCACGAGGCGGCCGGACCCGGGGTGCCGGCCGACGCGCTCCTGGAGTCCGTGCGCGGGCCGCTGACGGCGGGCCTCGACGGCGACGGCCGGCTCACCGTCGGCGTGTCGGCCGCGGTGCACTCGGCGGAGGGGCTGCGCGGCGCGCTGGAGGAGGCGCGGCACGCACGGCGGGTCGCCGCGGCCCGCCCCGGCCGGGTCTGCGCGGCCGGGCACCAGGAGCTGGCCTCGCACGTGCTGCTGCTGCCGTTCGTCCCGGACGACGTGCGGCGCGCGTTCACCGCGCGTCTCCTCGACCCGTTGCGCGAGTACGACCGCCGGCACCGCGCCGAGCTGATCCCCACGCTGGAGGCGTTCCTCGACTGCGACGGCTCCTGGACCCGCTGCGCCACCCGCCTCCACCTGCACGTCAACACGCTGCGCTACCGCGTCGGCCGGATCGAGCAGTTGACGGGGCGTGACCTGTCGCGCCTCGAGGACAAGCTGGACTTCTTCCTGGCGTTGCGGATGAGCTGAGCGCCGGCCCGGGAGGGGCGGGCTGAGGGACGGGTGGGGCGACGGGCCGGACTCCCCGGTTCCGCGCCACTCCCCATGACTTTGTGAAATCCTTCACCCGCCCTCTTGGCCGGGCCCGGTGGTTCGTGCTGAGATGCGGCCACCACTCAACAGCTCGATGGCGTGCTCGGGGAGGGCAACGTGGCGCATACCGCCATGTCCGGTGACGGAACGACCGCCGAAGACGATCCTCTCCAGACGGCGGTGTGGCGGCTGCGCTCCCGCGCCTGCTGGGTGGACGCGGCCGCGCTGCTCACCCCCTCCACCCCTCAGGCGGCCCTTCAGCGGGCGTCGCTGCTGGCGGAACGGTGCCTGTACACCGAGGCGGGGTGGGAGGACGCGGAGGACGCGCTGCGTACGGCCGAGGCGCTGGCGCACACCGACGACGAGCGGGGCGCCGCCGCTTGTGAACGCGGGTACTTGGCCTACGCGGCCACGCTGTTCCAGGTCCGCGACCGGGCCGACGAGGCGCGCGCCGCGCTGGGCCGGGCCGCGGCGCTGATCGCGCCGGGCGCTGCGGGGCGGCCGCTGCTGGACTTCCGGCGCGGACTGATCGCGGAGAACCTCACGCGCTCCCCGCAGGCCGCCCGTGCGGCCTACCGGCGGGCCCACGCGGGCGCCACCGCCCACGCCGACCCGCTGCTGCTCTCCGCCACCTGGCGCCATCTCGCCGGACTCGCCCTGCGCGAGGGCGAGCTGACGGAGGCACGGCACGGGTTCGCGGAGTCGCTGCGGATCCGGGAGGAGCTGGGGTACCTGGTCGGCACGGCGCCGGCGCTGGTGTCCCTCGCGGACACGGAGACGGAGCCGGAGGCGTCCCGGCTGCGCGAGGAAGCGCGCCGGCTGTTCCGCCTCCTGGGCGGCGTGCCCACCTGGCTGTCCCAGCGGCTGTCTCCGCCGGAAGCGGACGCGGCGACGGCGTGAGGTGCGGTGTGGGTCCCCCGATGGGGTGAACCGGGATGTACCGGGGGTTCGGGGGGCGCGGCAGCCGAGGCGCGTGGGGCCGTGTGGCCCTGTGTGCGCCCCTGCGACTCGCGGCCGGAGGGAGTGCTGCGGCGGTACGCCCGCACGGCGTTCACGGTGCCGCTGCGCCCCTCCCCCCATCGCCCTGCGGCACGACTGCCCGTAGCGGCAGGCGTGTGGGCACGGGGTCCCTGGCCCACCCGCACCGAGTCCCAGTGCCCGGGGCCGATGTCACCAGGCGGGCGCGCTCGCGAGCCCGGCGTTCGAGGAGCCGGGGCCGCCCCGCGGCACGACTGCCCTCAGCGGCGGGCGTGGGCGGAGCCCTCCGGGGGGTCGAGGGGGGGGCCGTAGGTCCCCTTACTCCGCGCCGTTGAAGTGTTCGCCCACCAGGGACCGCACCACGTCCGAATCTCCCGCGATCAGCGCGTCGAGCAGCGCCGTGTGTTCGTGGGCGTCGGCGACGAGTTCGGCTCGGGTGCCGCCGCCGGGGGCGCCGCCGCCCATCAGGGGCCACTGCGCGCGCCGGTGCAACTCCTCCGCCACGCCGACCAGTTGCTGGTTGCCCGCGAGGGCGAGGACCGCGCTGTGGAAGGCGCGGTCGGCCTCGGCGTACGTGGCGCGGCAGCCGGAGGACGCGGCGCGGACCGTGGCCTCGGCGAGCGGGCGCAGCCCGGCCCACCGCTCGGGCGGCACCGTACGGGCCAGCCGCAGCATCACCGGCACCTCGATCAGCGCGCGCACCTCCGCCAGCTCGGCGAGTTCGCGCGCGCTGCGTTCGACGACCCGGAAGCCCCGGTTGGGCACGACCTCGACGGCGCCCTCCTGGGCGAGCTGCTGCATGGCCTCGCGGACGGGCGTGGCGGAGACGCCGAAGCGTTCCGCCAGCACGGGCCCCGAGTAGACCTCGCCGGGCCGCAGGTCGCCGGTGACCAGCGCGGTGCGCAGGGCGGCGAGGACCTGGCCGCGTACGGACGACCGCTGGACGGCGGGCCGGGGGCGGGGCAGGGCGGGCTCGCTGTGGGTGTGCTCGCCGCGCGCGGAGCCCCCGCCGTCGATGCCGGCGGGCATGCCGGTGTCGCGGCACCGGTCCGCCTCTCCGGCCGCCGGCTGGGCGGGCACCCGGTAGCGGGCAGCCCCCGCGGCAGCCTCGCCCGTCGTACCGGCGGAGCCCTGCGTGCCCTGCTTCACAAGGTCCTCCTGCGGACGTGTCGGTACTTGGGGTCATTACGGCGGGTTGGCACCTGTGCGTCAAGCACCATAAGCGCTTCGGACGCCAGTTCACATCTCCGCGACATTGGGTAAGGTGAGGCTTACCTTTTATTCGGCGCTCCACGAGACGTGAAGGGGTGGTCCCATGGCCGTGCCCGGTTCGGCGGTGGCGGACGCGTACGCCCGCCTGGCGGAGGCCTTCCCCGCCCTCGCCGTGACCGAACTCGGCGCCGGCGAGGCGGCCCCTCAGGGCGGCGGCTGGGTCGCCGCCGCGGACCTCGCCGCAGGCGGGGACGGGCTCGAGGCCTTCCTCGCCTGGGACGACACGCAGGTGCGGCGGGACTACGGGCAGCAGGGCCGCCCGGACGTCATCGCCAGCTTCGGCCTGCACCGCTACGCCTGGCCGGCCTGCCTGCTGATCACCGTGCCGTGGTTCCTGCACCGCCGGGTCCCGCGCTACCCCGTGACGCACGTCTCGTTCGACCGCACCGCCCCCGGGCTCGCCGTCGGCCGCATGGCCGTACGCCCCGCCGGCTTCGCCTGCCTGCCGGACGACCCCGCCGCCGCCCTGCCCGGCGCGCGCGTCGTGCACGGCGAGGAGGCCCTGCGGGCGGAGGTCCGCGCGGCGGTCGCCGAACACCTGGAGCCCGTGCTGGCCGGATTCGGCCCCCGGATGCGCCGGCGCGGCCGGGCGCTGTGGGGCATGGCGACCGACGAGATCGTCGAGAGCCTCTGGTACGTCGCCCAGCTGCTCGGCGAGGAGGAGCGGGCCATGCGCGAGCTGGAGCTGCTGCTGCCGGGCGCGACGAAGCCGTACGTCGGCGCGGCGACGTTCCGCAGGCCGTCCGGCCCCGGCGGGGAGCCGGCCGCCGCCACCCGCGACCGGGTGAGCTGCTGCATGTTCTACACGCTGCGCCCGGCGGACATCTGCGCCGCCTGCCCGCGCACCTGCGCGAAGGACACGGAGCGTGAGAAGGAGCTGGTCGCGCAGGCCGGTTGACGTGACGCAGGGCAGGCGGCGGGGCGGCCGGACGGCGTAAGATCGTCCGGCCGCCCCGCCGTCGCGTCACCACCGCGGCGCCGTCGCGCGCCGCGCCCGGCGCCGTGAGGTCACGAGCACTTCACAATTTTTCCACCGCCCACGGGAACTCTCCCCGGAACCACCCGTACGGGTAGAGTTATTCGAACTCAACTCCCGCCCCTCACGCGGCAGTTCGAGCAGAATGCCGCCGAGGGCACCCCCCTCGCACTTCGTTGGCGGCCTCTTGCCCCGAAACCCCCTGAGGGACGCCGGGATTGGGACACCATGGCGGGCGTTACGCCCTATCCCAATGCAAGGGACCCCTAGATGAGATTGACCGACATATCGCTGAACTGGCTGCTTCCGGGCGCCGTGCTGCTCCTGGGCATGCTGGCGGCGGTGGCGGTGCTGGCGCGCGGCAAGCGCTCCTCGGTCAAGGACACGAGCGCCGACGACTCGTGGGAGCGCAGCGAGGAGCGCCGCAGGCGCAAGGAGGCCATCTACGGCACCGTCTCCTACGTGCTGCTGTTCTGCTGTGCGGCGGTGGCCGCCGCCCTGTCCTTCCACGGCCTGGTCGGCTTCGGCGAGCAGAACCTCGGCCTGTCCGGCGGGTGGCAGTACCTCGTGCCCTTCGGTCTGGACGGCGCGGCGATGTTCTGCTCGGTGCTCGCCGTGCGCGAGGCCAGCCACGGTGACGCGGCCCTCGGCTCGCGCATACTCGTGTGGACGTTCGCCCTCGCCGCGGCCTGGTTCAACTGGGTCCACGCGCCGCGCGGCGTCGGCCACGCGGGCGCCCCGCACTTCTTCGCGGGCATGTCCCTGTCCGCCGCGGTGCTCTTCGACCGGGCGCTGAAGCAGACCCGCCGCGCCGCGCTGCGGGAACAGGGCCTGGTGCCGCGGCCGTTGCCGCAGATCCGCATCGTCCGCTGGCTGCGCGCCCCGCGTGAGACCTACCGCGCCTGGTCGCTGATGCTGCTGGAGGGCGTGCGCAGCCTGGACGAGGCGGTCGAGGAGGTCCGCGAGGACAAGCTCCGCAAGGACCAGGAGAAGCGGCGCCGGCGCGACCAGGAGCGCATGGACCGGGCCCGGCTGAAGGCGATCAGCCGCGGCCACCGGGGCTTCGGCGGCCGGGGCGGCGGGCGCGAGCTGGAGACCACGGTGGAGCGGGACTCCGACGTGGTCGCAGCGGAGCCTGCCATAGCGGCGCCGGAGGCCCTGCCCGCACCCGCCCCGCGTCCCTCCCTGCAGCCGGTCCGCCGCTCCGGCGGTGAGGCGAGGACCACCGTCGACCTCACGGCCGAGGACGACACCCAGGCGCTGCCGCGTCTGGACAGCCTCGAGCGCAAACTGAAGGATCTGGAGCAGCAGTTCGGCTGACGCCGGTACGACGGCGCGACGCGGCGTGAGGGACGCGGGAAACCGCGTCCCTCACGCGGCGTCGGCGTCCGCCTCCGTGTCCGGGCCGAGCGCGAACCAGACGGACTTGCCCACCCCGTGTCTGCGGACGCCCCAGGCGTCGGCCAGACACTCCACCAGCATCAGGCCCCGCCCGTGCGTGGTGTCGTTGCCGGCCTGAGCGCGCGGCCGGGGCTCGCGGGCGGTGAAGTCCCGTACCTCCACGCGCAGTCCCCAGGGGCCGACGTCCGCGGTGAGGACCGCGTCGCGGTCGGTGTGGACGAGGGCGTTGGTCACGAGTTCGCTGGTAAGCAGTTCCGCGACCGCGGACCGCTCCGGATCGCACCGGTGGCGTAACAGCTCGCGCAGGGCGCGGCGGGACTCGGCCACCGCCCGCAGATCCGCGCGCCCCAGTGTGCGCCTCAGCCGATCCGCCGAAGCCTGTCTTCTCATGACCCCCGCCCCGCGTGCCGCCGCCGATTCCCCCACCTGCTCGTACGCCTACACGGGAATGCTTGCCCGGTCGTTCACATGCCAGTCATAAGGAACGTCCCTGAGCCGTTGTTGGCCGACATGCAACGGCCACACACCCGTGCGGGGCCGTCCTCCCGACCCCCGTGGCGAGAGGACGACCCCGGCTCTCACACGGTGGTCGCGAAACCGAGGAACCTCACAGGACCTCAGTGGAGCTTGGTGACCGCCTTCTTCGCGGTCTTCTTGAACGCGGCGAGCGGGGCGTCGCCGAAGTCGCCCATCTGCCCCCAGCCGACGACGGTCACGGTGCGGCCGTCACGCCCCACGGACAGCAGGTTGACGTCCGTGGCCCCGTACGACGTCTCGGTGTGCAGGCCGTGCACCGTCGCCCCCTCCTCGACGGGCAGCGTGCCGAAGAACCGCCCCTCGGCCTCGATCTCCGGGTACAGCCGCTCCAGCCGCGCCGCGCAGCCGCGGATCTCCTCGTCGAGCCGGGCCGCCAGCGCCTTGCCCTTCGCGGCGGACCCGGTCACGACGGTGACCTGCACGGCGCTGGTGTCCAGCTCGGTGTGGAACAGGCGGTGCCGGTAGTCGTAGGCGGGCACGCCCTCGCCCAGGCAGTACGCCAGCTGCTCCGGGAAGCCGTCGGTGACCGGACCCGCGGTCCAGCCGGTCGGGTGCGGGGGCAGCTCGGACGCCGCCAGGAACCTGGGGGCGGCCGCGGTCCTCTGCGCGGACGCGCCCTTCTGCGCGGTCTCGTTCGGCGCGGCGCCGGCCTGCGTGGTGGCGGTCGCGCCGACGGCGAGGGCGGTGGCGGTGAGCGCGGCGAGCGCCGCGCCACGGGTGCGGATGGGCATGGGTGTCCCCCGTGGGATGTGCGTGGTGGAATGACGACACGCGCACCGCGGCGGCCGGGATGGTCCGTCCGGGCCGTCGGGGCGGTTCGCCGTGGTCAGAGCATCCGCCGTCCCGGACGACCGGCGCAAGCGTCGCCGCCCGGTTCCCCGGCATGGAACCATCCCAGCCCGTCCGACGTGCAGTGATACAGGGTGCCTGGGATGCGCTGACGCCCTGGGACGCCCGGGCGAGGCGGACGAGCGAGCGGACAGGGGACGGGGGACGGACCGGTGCCGGCACAGGACGAGGTGACACAGTTCGCGGCGCTGCTGCGGGAGCTGAAGGGACGCACGGACCGCAGCTACGGCTCACTGGCCCGCCGTCTCCACATGAACACCTCGACGCTGCACCGCTACTGCGCGGGCGACGCGGTCCCCGTCGACTTCGCCCCGGTCGAACGCTTCGCCGCCCTGTGCGGCGCGACGGACGCGGAACGCCTCGAACTCCACCGCCGCTGGCTCCGCGCGGCGGAGGCACGACGCCGGCCGCGGGCGGGTGCGGAGGCGCCTGGGGGGACGGACGCCTCCGGTGGAACGGACGCGTCCGGCGGGGCGGGCACGCCTGGTGGCGCGGACACCCCCGGTGAGGCGGGCGCATCCGGTGAGGCGGGTGCGCCCGGCGGCGCGGACACGCCCGGAGCGGCGGCAGGCACTCCTGGAGCGGCAGGCGCCTCCCGAGAGGCGGGCGGGCGTCCGGCCGTCACGGGGCACGGATCGGAGCCGGACCCGTCGCCTGAAGGCACGGCGCCTCACGCGTCGCCGGACGGCGAGGGGCAGCACCGAGCCGCAGCGCACAGCACCGGGCCGGACGAGGACGACGGGCATGTCGTCACCGGCCCCGTGGGGCGCCCCACCGCGTCCTCCTCACGGCGTTGGCGGCGGAAGCGGGTGGCCGTCGCCGCCGCTGCCATGTGCGCGTTGCTCGCCACCGTGGGGAGTCTGTCGTTCCTGCCGGACGACCGAAGGACCGCGGCCGGGAGCGGGACCGTCGGTACGGCGGAGGGGACGGACGGGACCGGCGCCGGCGACGGTGCGGGCCCCGCGCGGTCCGTCGCGCCCTCCCACTCCCCCTCGGCATCGAGGCCGCCCTCGCCCTCCCCCACCCCCTCCGCCCGCCGCGGCGGGAACGGCGACGCGTCCAAGGCGCCGCGCCCCTCCAACTCGTCCGCCGCGCCCGACCCCGCGCCCGCGGGACCGCCGCCCCTCACCTGGTCCGTGAACTCCCACGCCTGGGCATACGGCTGCGGGCACGACTACGTCGTGGCGAAGCCGCCCGCCCAGGTGCCTCCGCCGCCCGCCCCGCAGGACGCCCGGACCTGGGCGGCGACGCAGGGCGCCGTGCACGGCGGGGAGACGCTGGTGGAGCTGTCGGTGCAGGGGAGGTCCGACACCGCCGTCGTCCTCACGGCCCTGCGCGTGCGGGTGGCGGGCCGTTCCGCGCCCGCGCCCGGCAACGCGTACGCGATGGACCAGGGCTGCGGCGGCGCGCTGACCCCGCGCTACTTCGACGTGGACCTGGACAAGGACCGGCCGATCGCCCGCGCGGTCGCCGGGAACGACGCGGGCGAGCCGATCCCGGCGGTGCGGATGCCGTACCGGGTGTCCGCGACCGACCCCGAGGTCCTGATGGTCACCGCCCGCACCGAGGGCTGCGACTGCCGCTGGTACCTGGAGCTGGACTGGTCCTCGCAGGGCCGCACCGGCACGGTGCGGATCGACGACCGGGGCCGCCCCTTCCGCACCAGCGCCGTCGAGGGGCTGCCGCACTACGAGTACGACACCCTGAACCGCTCCTGGCGGACCCGCACGGGCTGAACGCCTCTACGGGCGTGGCACGTTGCGCAGGTTGGAGCGGGCCATCTGGACCATCCGGCCGACCCCGCCGTCCAGCACGATCTTGGACGCCGACAGGGCGAACCCGGTCACCATCTCCTTGCTGATCTTCGGCGGGATGGACAGCGCGTTGGGGTCGGTCACGACGTCCACCAGCGCGGGCCCCTTGTGCTTGAACGCGGCCTTCAGCGCGCCCGCGAGCTCCTTGGGTTTCTCCACGCGCGCCCCGTAGGCGCCGCAGGCGCGGGCGACGGCGGCGAAGTCGGGGTTCTTCATCGCCGTGCCGTACGAGGGCAGTCCGGCCACCAGCATCTCCAACTCGACCATGCCGAGCGAGGAGTTGTTGAACAGGACCACCTTCACCGGCAGGTCGTACTGGACGAGCGTGAGGAAGTCGCCCATCAGCATGGTGAATCCGCCGTCGCCGGACATCGACACGACCTGCCGGTGCCGGTCGGTGAACTGCGCCCCGATCGCCATCGGCAGCGCGTTGGCCATGGAGCCGTGGGAGAACGAACCGATGATCCTGCGGCGGCCGTTGGGCGAGATGTAGCGGGCGGCCCAGACGTTGCACATGCCGGTGTCGACGGTGAAGACGGCGTCGTCGTCGGCGAGGTCGTCCAGCACGGACGCCACGTACTCGGGGTGGATCGGCACATGCTTCTCCACCTTGCGGGTGTACGCCTTGACCACCCCCTCCAGCGCCTCCGCGTGCTTCTTCAGCATCCGGTCGAGGAACTTCCGGTTGTCCTTGGTGCGCACCCGGGGCGTGAGACAGCGCAGCGTCTCCTTCACGTCGCCCCACACCGCGAGGTCCAGCTTGGAGCGCCGGCCGATGATCTCGGGCCGCACGTCGACCTGGACGATCTTCACGTCGTCGCCGGGCAGGAAGGCGTTGTACGGGAAGTCGGTGCCGAGCAGGATCAGCAGATCGCACTCGTGCGTCGCCTCGTAGGCCGCGCCGTAGCCGAGCAGCCCGCTCATGCCGACGTCGAACGGATTGTCGTACTGGATCCACTCCTTGCCGCGCAGGGCGTGCCCGACCGGCGCCTTGATCTTCCCGGCGAACTCCATCACCTCGGCGTGCGCGCCCTTGGTGCCGGCGCCGCAGAACAGGGTGACCTTCTCAGCGCGGTCGATCATGTCGACGAGCCTGTCGATCTCGTCGTCGCCGGGGCGGACCGTGGGCCGGGAGGTGACCAGGGCGGTCTCGGGCGCCTGGTCGGGGGCGGGTTCGTCGGCGAGGTCGCCGGGCAGCGAGACGACGCTGACGCCGGAACGGCCGACCGCGTGCTGGATGGCGGTGTCCAGCAGCCGGGGCATCTGCCGGGGGCTGGAGATCAGCTCGCAGTAGTGGCTGCACTCCCGGAACAGCTGGTCCGGGTGGGTCTCCTGGAAGTAGCCGAGGCCGATCTCGCTGGACGGGATGTGGGAGGCGAGGGCGAGGACGGGCGCCATGGAGCGGTGGGCGTCGTAGAGGCCGTTGATGAGGTGGAGGTTGCCGGGCCCGCAGGAGCCGGCGCAGGCGGCGAGCCGGCCGGTGACCTGCGCCTCGGCGCCGGCCGCGAACGCGGCGGTCTCCTCGTGCCGGACATGGATCCAGTCGATGGCGGAGTTGCGGCGCACGGCGTCCACGACCGGGTTGAGGCTGTCACCGACCACGCCGTACATGCGTTTGACGCCCGCGCGGACGAGGATGTCGACGAACTGTTCCGCGATGTTCTGTTTGGCCATGGTTCCCGTCTGCCCCTCGGGTGCCTGAGATGCCTGACGGGTTCCATGAAGTCACACCGGGCGCGCTCACGCCTCCCAGACGGCCACGGCCGTACGGTCGTCGGCGTACCCCTTCACCCGTACCTGGACGTCGGCCAGATACGCCGTCAGTCCCGGAGGCTCCGGATCGGACCACCGGCCGGCGAGGTGGGCGCGGAGTCCGGCCTCGCCGCGCAGCGGTTCGGCGAACCCGGTGCCGCACATCAGCAGCACATCACCCGGGCGGGCTACGGAGGTACGGAACCGGAAGGGCTCGCGGGGCGGTTCGGGGGCCGGCTCGTACGGGCTCGGGGGTGTGGGGATGCCGAGGTCCATGGTGAGGCGGTCGCCGTCCCGCGTCTCGTGCGGCGGTGAGCCGAAGCCGAGCACCGGCTCGCCCTTGACCTCCGCGACCTCCGGCTCGATGTCCTGCCACTCGCGGTCCCGCAGCCGGAACAGCCCTCCGGGGCCGACCCCGAAGAACACCCGGGTGCGGCACCCGGGGTCGGCGGACAGCAGCAGGCAGCGCAGGGTGGCGGCGTAGTCGTCGGGGTCGAGGCCCTGCTCGGTCGCGGCGGCGCGCAGCTTGCCGAGCGTGCGGTCGGTGAGGCGGTGCAGGCCGGCCTTGAGGTCGGCGCGGCGGGCGGCCCGGATGTCGTCGGTGAGCCGCTCGTGGCTGCGGCCCACCGCCGCCCCGATCCAGCGGCACGCCTCGGCGGCGGCCAGGTGCGCCCCCTGTGCGGTCCGCACCCCGGTCGCCGTCGCCACCAGCACCAGGGCCCGCTCGCCCGCCCCGAACCGCGCGGTCAGCAGCGCGTCACGGCGGGGCTCACCGCGGTACCGGGCGGAGTCCCCGCGCACGGACACGGCCCGCAGGGTGCAGGCACCGTACCGCGCGCCGTCCAGCACGGTGTCCGGGACGAGCGCGTCCAGGTCGTCGGGGTCGGCGGCGGGAAGCGCGGTGGGCTCCGCGTCGTAGGTGGGCGGACGGGTGCCGACGTAGACGCGGGAGGGGGGCGGGGGCGGGAGCGGCCCGAGCTTGGACGCGGAGGCGGCGGCTGACTTGTCCTCCGGTTCGTCACCGGGAGGGGTGAGGTGCTCGGGAGCGGCGGGGGTCCAGGCGCCGTAGGCGGGGGCGGTGGTGGGGCCGGAGGGGGTGTCGCGGAGCGTGGGGGGACCGGCCTCGGGACGCGGTGGCGCCGGAGGCGCCTCCCGCGCGGGAGGGGGGTCGGCGGGGGCGCCCTGACCTGGACGGCTCGGCGAGACGGACGCCGGCGGCGAGGGCGGGGGCGCCTGGGGTTCCCAGAAGGCGGGGGGTGGTGCGCCCGGGGCGCTGGGGTCAGCGGTGTCCGGGACGCCGGGAGGGGCCGTGCCCGGGTCGGCGGGCGACTGGCCCGGCGGCATCACTCCCGGTGCCGGCGGTGGTGTCCGGCGCTGGGCCGGGAGCACCGGGGTCCCGGGGGCTTCCCGGGAAACCGGGGCCTCCCGCGGAACCGGGGCCTCCCGAGGGTCCGGGGCCGAGGGTGCGTCGGCCCCCGGCCCGCCCGCGTTCACCGCTCCCGCCGCCGAGGCGAACCGGTCGTCCAGGGAGTCGGCCGCGGGCGCCGGCCCCGTGTCGTCGGAGGCGTCGTCGTACAGCTGGCCCCACCAGTCGTCCTCGGGACCGGGACCGGTGGGCCCGCCGGGCCTTCCCCCCTGCTGACTCATGCCCCTAATTGTCCACCGGACGGGCCGGATGAAAACGGGGCATCGGGAAAATCGCCGCCCCGCGCGACGGTCCCGGCGCTTCCGTTCTGCGCCGTTCCCCGCCCTCCTGCACCCTGGACAGATGGGAGCGTGGGACCTCCTGCTCACCGGACTGGTGCTCCTGTTCGGTCTGTGCGGAGTGCTGGTGCCCGGGGTGCCCGGGTCCTGGCTGGTGTGGGCCGCGGTCCTGTGGTGGGCGCTGAAGGACCCGCAGGCGGTCGCCTGGTGGGTGCTGGTGGGGGCGACCGTGGTGCTGTTCCTGTCGCAGGTGGTGCGCTGGGCGCTGCCGCCCCGCAGACTCCGGGCGGGCGGCGTGGACGCCCGGCTGCTGACGTACGCGGGCGGCGGCTCGTTCGCGGGTTTCGTGCTGCTGCCGGTGATCGGCGCGGTGCCGGGTTTCCTCGCCGGGGTGTACGTCCACGAGCGGATCCGCCTCGGCCGGCGCGGGGAGGCGAAGGCGGCGGTGCGTACGGTGATGCGGTCGGGCGGGTGGAGCGTGCTGACGGAGCTGTTCACCTGCCAGCTGATCGCCGGGGCGTGGCTCGGCGCGGTGTTCTGGGGCTGACCCGTGCCCCCAGGGGGCTCACGGGCGTGGCAGCGCGCCCTCGTGGGTGAGCAGCCGCACCTTGCGCTCCAGCCCTCCGGCGTACCCCGTGAGGGAGCCGTCGGCGCCGATGACGCGGTGGCAGGGGCGGACGATCAGCAGCGGGTTCGCCCCGATCGCGCCGCCGACGGCCCGTACGGCGGCGCGGGGCGCCCCGATGCGCGCGGCGATCTCCCCGTAGGTGACGGTCCCGCCGTACGGCACCTCGTCGAGGGCGGCCCACACCTTCTCCCGGAAGGGGGTGCCGACGGCCCGCGTCGGCAGCCGGAACTCCTTGAGGTCGCCGGCGAAGTACGCGGCGAGCTGCCGCTCCGCCTCCCGGAACGGCCCGGGGTCGCGCGTCCAGTCGTCCCGCACCACGGTCGCCTTCTTCTGGCCCGGCACGGTGAGCGAGGTCAGTTCGCCGGTCGGGGCGGCGGTCAGCAGCAGCGGCCCGAGCGGGCCGTCCACGTGCGTCCAGTACATCGTCGTCGTCATGAGGGTCACTCCAACTCCCCTGCGGCACGCAGGTGGTTCAGGGCGTACGAGCGCCAGGGGCGCCAGCTGTCGGGGGCGTCGAGCCCGGCCGGGGCCACGTCGGGGTCGCCGAGCGCGCGGGTGCGGATCGCGGCGGCCGTGCGGTCGTCGAGGCCGGGGACGGCGGCGAGGGCCTCCCGCGCCGCGTCCCGGTCGGCGCCGGGTCCGAGGCGTACGGTGCCGTCGGCGAGGGCGGCGGTGAGCGCGCCCAGGGGGCCGCCGGGCTCGGCGTCGGCGAGGACGGCGGCCTCGGGGAACAGGTGGGTCAGCGCGCCGCAGGGCGCGTCGAGCCGTTTGCCGTAGCGGCGGACCAGCTCTGCGGCCGTGTCGCGGCCCACGAGCGCCCGTACGGCGACCTCGTCGGGGTCGGCGGCGCCGGGCGAGCGCAGTCCGGGGCGGGCCGCGACCAGCGGGGCGAGCCGGGCGTCGGCGCCGAGGCGCTCGTCGACGGCGTACGGGTCGGCGTCCAGGTCGAACAGGCGGCGCAGCCGCTGCACGGCGGTGGTCAGGTCACGCAGGTCGGTGAGGTGCACGCGGGCGTCGAGCCAGCCGCCGGGGCGGGCGCCGGCGCCGCTGTGCGGGCGCTCCTCGACGGCGGCGATGCCGGTGCCGTAGGGCAGGCGCAGGGTGCGCCGGTAGGTGCGCGCGCCGGGCGCCCCGGTGATCTCCTCGACGCCCGGGACGGCCTCCCGTTCCAGCAGGTCGAAGACGGGGCGCGCCTGGTAGGGGCCCCGGTGGGCGAGACGCAGCGGCACGCCGGCGGTGGGGGTGCCGGGGCGGGGCCGGCCCGTACGGGGCGCGGCGGCGCGCAGTCCGGTGGGCGTGGTGGCGTACACGGCGCGGACGGTGTCGTTGAACTGGCGGACGCTGGCGAAACCGGCCGCGAAGGCAACCTCCGTGACCGGCAGCCCGGTGGTCCGCAGCAGCACGCGCGCGGTGTGGGCGCGCTGGGCGCGGGCCAGGGCGACCGGTCCGGCGCCCAGCTCCGCGGTGAGCTGCCGCTGGACCTGCCGGGCGCTGTAGCCGAGGCGGGCGGCGAGCCCGGCGACGCCCTCGCGGTCGACGACGCCGTCGGCGATGAGGCGCATGGCGCGGCCCACGACGTCGGCCCGTACGTTCCACTCGGCGGAGCCGGGCACGGCGTCGGGGCGGCAGCGCCGGCAGGCCCGGAAGCCCGCGCCCTGCGCCGCGGCGGCGGTCGTGAAGAAGCGCACGTGGGCGCGTTTGGGGGTGACCGCGGGGCAGCTGGGCCGGCAGTAGATGCCGGTGGTCTCGACGGCGAAGAAGAACGCGCCGTCGAACCGGGCGTCCCGGCTGCGCACCGCCTCGTACCTGCTGTCTTCGTCCGTCATGGGGTCCAGTGTCCCCTGGCGGGAGCGGCGCGGCTGGCGGGAATCGGACATGGAGCCCGGGCTCGGGACCTTCGCAGGGCGCGCTTGACCCTGACACGGTGAGAAGGTCTTCACTGGCGGGCCTGGAGGTGCTCCGATGACCACGCCCAAGGCGGAGACGACAACAGTGACGACGGCTTCACGTGTGCTGGCAGGACTGCGGCACGACGACTCCTCGGTACGGCTGCGCGCGGCGCTGGCGGCCGGGGCGGACCCGGACCCTGAGTTCGTGGAGCCGCTGGTGGAGCGGTGCGGGGTGGAACCCGTGTTCCATGTGCGGGACATGCTGACGTGGGCCCTGACCCGGCACCCGGAGGAGGCGACGGTGCCGCGGGTGCTGGCCGAGCTGCGGTCGCCGAACGCCCGCGCGCGGAGCCAGGCGCTGCACACCCTGTCCAAGATCCGGGACCGGGGCGTGTGGCCGGCGATCACGCGGTCGCTGCTGACCGACCCGGACGACGAGGTGGCGCGGACCGCCTGGCGCACGGCGGTGCTGCTGGCGCCGGAGGCCGAGGCGGCGGCGCTGGCGGAGGTGCTGGTGTCCCAGCTGGGCCGGGGCGGGCGGGAGACGCGGCTCAGTCTCAGCCGGGCGCTGATCGAGCTCGGCGAGCCGGCGGACCCCCCGGTGCGGGCCGCGGCGGCCGGTCACCCGGACCCGCGGGTACGGGAGCACGCGCTCGCCACGGAGCGGCTGCGGCGCGACCCCGAGGCGGGGTTCGCGGACGCGGTGGAGGAGGCGAAGCGCGTGGTGTCGCTGGGTCCGGACGGGCCTCCCGGTGAGTGAGGAGTGAGACAGGGGTGCTGATCGGTGAGGTGGCGCGGCGGTCCGGGGTCAGCCCCCGGATGCTGCGGCACTACGAGTCGCTGGGCCTGGTACGGCCGACGGGCCGCACGGCGGCGGGCTACCGCGCGTACACGGAGGAGGACATCCGGCGGATCTTCCACGTGGAGAGCCTGCGGTCGCTGGGCCTGTCGCTGCGGGACGCGGGCCGCGCCCTGGACGACCCCGGCTTCACCCCGTCCGGTCTGGTCGCGGACCTGGCCCGGCGGACGCGGGAGCGCATCGCGCGGGAGACGGAGCTGCTGACCCGGCTCCGGCGGATCGACGCGGCGGAACCCGCCGACTGGCAGGAGGTCCTCCAGGTCGTCGCGCTGCTGCGGAACCTGCGGTCGGGGGACGCGGGGATGCGGCAGCGGGCGGCCCTGTCGTCGGTGGACACGGCGCCGGTGCCGGTGGAGGCGCTGGTGGAGGCGGTGCTGAGCGAGACGGACCCGCATGTCGCCGGGGCGCTGCGGTGGGCGCTGGCGCAGGCGGGCGAGCGGGGGCCCGAGCTGCTGGCGGCGGGGCTGGGGTCGGCGCTGCCAAAGGTGCGGGGGCGGGCGGTGCGGTGCCTGGTGGAGATCCCGGGCGAGCGGGCGACGGCACTGCTGCGGGACGCCCTCGGGGACGCGGACCCGTCCGTGCGGCGGACCGCGGCTCTGGAGCTGGGGGCGCGCGGGGTGGCTCAGGCGATGCCGGAACTGGTCTGCATGGTCGTCGAGGAGGCGAACGACGTCGACGCGGCGGACGCCCTGGGCACGCTGGCGGGGGACGCGGCGGTGGCGGGGCGCATCGTGGCGGAGCTGGCGGGCCGCCTCGCGGACGCCGCCATGGATCCGCCGGCGCGCCGCCGTCTGACGCAGGCGCTGGCGGAGATCCCCGGCCCGGCGGCCACGGAGACGCTGAGGTCGCTGACCGGGGACGGTGACCGGGCGGTGGCGCTGACGGCGCGGTACGTGCTGGAGCTGCGGGAGTCCGGCTGAGCCGCCCCGCCGGGTGCCGCTGGGGGCGCCCGGCGGGGCGGGGTGTCAGCGCAACCGCCCCCGCTTGGCCTCCATGGCCGCCTTGCCGATGGCGCCCTTGCGCTTCCAGTCCTTGCGGATCTCCGCGCGGAGGCGGGCGTCGGTCTTGGCGACGATGTACTGGTTCTCCCGGAGCAGCTTGCGGTAACTGTCCAGGCGCCGCTGCGGCAGCTCGCCGGTCTCGACGGCGTCGAGGACGGCGCAGCCGGGCTCGCTCTCGTGGGCGCAGTCGTGGAACCGGCACTGCTCGGCGAGATCCTGGATCTCGGAGAACACCTGGCCCACACCGGTGCCGGCGTCCCACAGGCCGACGCCCCGCAGGCCGGGGGTGTCGATGAGGACTCCCCCGCCGGGCAGCAGGAGCAGGTTGCGGGTCGTGGTGGTGTGGCGGCCCTTGCCGTCGACGTCCCGGGTGGCCTGGACGTCCATGACGTCCTCGCCGAGGAGGGCGTTGGCGAGGGTGGACTTGCCCGCGCCGGACTGCCCGAGCAGCACCGTGGTCCCGCCGGACACGACGGCGGCGAGCACGTCGAGTCCTTCGCCGTCCTGCGCGCTGACGGTGAGGACGGGCACGCCCGGCGCGGTCGTCTCGACGTCCTGCACGAGGTACGACCGGGTCGCCGCGTCCGGTACGAGGTCGGCCTTGGTGAGCACCACGACGGGCTGTGCCCCGGACTCCCACGCCAGCGCGAGGAACCGTTCGATCCGGGCGAGGTCCAGCTCGACGGCGAGCGACACGGCGACGACCGCGTGGTCGACGTTGGCGGCGAGGATCTGCCCCTCGGACCGCTTGGAGGAGGTGGAGCGCACGAACGCGGTACGGCGCGGCAGCAGCGTACGCACATAGCGGGGCTGGGCGCCCTCGGGATCGACGGCGGCCCAGTCGCCCGTGCAGACGACCTTCATGGGGTCGCGGGGGACGACGTACTCGGTGTCGGCGCGGATCACGCCGTCCGGGGTGGCCATGTCGCACAGCCCGCGGTCGACCCGGACCACGCGGCCCGGTACGAGCCCCTGCGCGGCGAACGGGGCGAAGGCGTCCGCCCATGCCTCGTCCCAGCCGTAGGGAGCGAGAGCGTGCGCGGGGGTGGAGAGAGAGGAGAGATTCAAGGGGAACCCTTCGAAGAGCGGCCCCGGCGGCGCGCGTTCACCGACGCGCGAAGAGAGGTTGGGTCAGCCGGAGGCCACGGAGGTGGACGGAACGAACGACTGGATGCGGGCACGGCCCATCACAGAGACAGCCATCGGTCACACCTCCCAAGAACCTCGTCACGAACGGCACCCGTTGGGCGCCCTGCCGACACGGCACACAGTAGAGGGCGCCGCGTCGGTCCGCCAGCGAATTGTCCGGCCCCAGCTTGTCGGCACTCGTCTGCCCTTGTCGGCATGGGGCGCGTCGCCGGCCTCAGCCGCGGGCCACGGCCAGCAGGGCGAACGCGGCGGCGATGAGGGCGAGGCGGCCGTAGTGGTAGCGGGCCCAGCGGTTCAGCTGGTCGCGCCAGTCGTCGGGGCGGTTCTCGGGCGTCCAGGTCTTGTTGCGGTTGTTGATCGGGACGAGCAGGAGCAGGGACATGATCACGCTGAGGACGAGCAGCGTGGCGGCGGTCACGAGGAGACCGGTACCGGGGTCGGTGTCGTTCCGTCCGGCGACGGCCCAGGCGACGACGAGTACGAGCGAGCCGATGTACCAGACCGGCATGAGCGCGCCGAGCATGCGTCCGCCGTGGGCGTGGGCCTGCTGGGCGCTGTCCTCGGGCAGGGCGTCGATGACGCGGTTCATGACGAAGACGACGGAGAACTCCACGCCGACCATCAGGCCGACGATCACGACGGTGGCGACTTCGAGTGTGCTGAGCATGTGATCCCCCTGGATCCGCGTGGATCCGATCTGATGCGATCCGATGCGATTCGATGCGATCCGATGCGATTCGATGCGATCTAGCAGTGCTAGCTGATGGGTCAACGCTAGACCTGTCACCGCTCGCTTGTCTAGCAGTGCTAGAATCAAGGCATGCCGGTACAGGAACGCAAGCAGCGTGAGCGGGCGGAGCGGGAGCGGCTGATCGTCGCCACGGCGCGGGAACTCGCCGAACAGCAGGGGTGGGACGCGGTCACGACGCGTCGGCTCGCGGAGCGGATCGAGTACAGTCAGCCCGTGCTGTACAGCCACTTCCGGGGGAAGCGGGAGATCATCGGGGCGGTGGCGCTCCAGGGGGCCGCGGAGCTGGCGGCGGAGTTGCGGGGCGCGGTGGCGGAAGCTACCGGGGGTGGCGCACCGGAGCGGGTGCGGGCGCTGGCCCGGACGTATCTGGACTTCGCCGAGCGGAATCCCGCCGTGTACGACGCGATGTTCCGGCTGGACGGGGGGCTGGAGTTCGCGGCGGAGGAGACGCCTCAGGCGCTGAAGGACGGGTTCGCCGCGCTGGAGGAGACGTTGGCGGAGGTGGCGGGGGACGGGGTTCCCGCGGCGTTGCTCACGGAGGTGTTCTGGGCGTCGCTGCACGGGCTGGCGATGCTGACCCGGGCGGGGCGGTTGCCGGCGGGGGATGCGGCGGCGCGGGTGGAGTTGTTGGCGGGGCGGCTGGCCGCTGTCTGAGGGAGGGTCACGCCACCGCGCAGGTCTCCCCGTTGAGGGCGAAGTCGGTCGCGTAGGTGTTGTCGGTCCGGCGGGCGGCGATGAAGCCGAAGGCCAGGGTGCTGTCCTGGGCGACCGTGGCGTTGTAGTCGGCCGCCGTCGCCGTGACGCGGGAGCCCGTCTGGCGGGACGAGGCGTCCCACATCTGGGTGATGCGGTGGCCCTCGGGGAGGGTGAAGGCGACGTGCCAGCCGTTCAGGGGGTGGTGGGGCGTCACGGTGACGGTGGCCTGGTAGCCGTCCGGCCACTCGTTGACCACGTCGTAGTCGACCGAGCAGGACGCCGGGGGCGTGGCCGCGGTGCCGGAGGAGGTGCCCTGCGGCTCCGGGTCGGGCTCGGGTGTCGGGTCCGCCGTGCGGGTGGGCGGGGCGGGGCGGCTCGGTTCGGCACTGGGAGTCGGGGGTTCGGGTGACCCCGGGGTCGCCGTGCCGGAGGGCGCCGTACCGATCGGCGGCAGGGACGGGGCAGGCGCGGCCACCGGGCCGCCGCGGTCGTTGCCGGAGGCGGCCGTACCGCCGTCCCCGCCCTCCCCGAACGGCATCAGCGACACCGCGAGGGCGAGCAGCGACACGAGGACGGCCGCGGCCATCGGCCCGTGCCGGACGACCCGCGCCTTGCGGCCCCGTCCGGGCGCCGGGTCGTCGGCGTCCGGGTCGGCGCCGTGCGAGTGCCCGGCGCCCAGCCGCACCTCGGCGGCACGGCGGCGGCGCTCCAGGTAGGCGAGGCCGCCCCAGCCGATGACGCCGCCGGCCAGCGCGCCGGGCAGGGTGCCGCCGTTCAGACGCAGGCAGGCGGCGGCCTCCGCGCACTGGCGGCAGGTGGCGAGGTGCAGGGTCAGGTCGGCGGGGGCGTCCGCGGCGGGCGAGCGGGTGACGGCGTCGAGCAGCCGGGCGTAGCTGCGGCACTCGGCGTCCATCGGGGAGTCGAGGTGGTTACGGTGGCAGCGGTCCCGGAACAGGCGGCTGACCTGGGCGAGTTCGTCGGCCGTGGTGGCGGGGTCGAGACCCAGCCGACGGGCCACCAGGGGCAACGGGAGCGCCTCCGCCTCGGCCAGCCAGAGCAGTTCGGCGTCGGCCTGCTGGAGATCGCGCAGCCCGCGCAGGGCGACGGGGCGTTCGAGGGGCGGCCCGGTGTAGCGGGCGGCCTCGTCGGAGTGCAGCCACAGCCGCAGTTCGGGGTCGAGCTTGTGCCCCTTCCCCTCCTTCTCCCACGCGGCGGCCGTGTCGCGTACGGCGGTCAGCAGCAGGGGGATGCGGGGCAGCCGGGAGGAACGGCGGCCGGTCCCCCGCACGCTTCCCGACTCGGCCGCGCGCAGTTCCCGTATGCCCTCGGCGAAGGCCTCACGGGCCAGTTCCGCACCGGCGCTCGACCCGGCCGTGCACAGGTCGGCGTAGGAGAGGACCGCGTCCCAGCATTCGGAGAACAGGGCGGCCTCGGAGGCGTCCTGGGGGCTCGGCAGGTCGGGCATGAGACTCCTGCATCCACGAGCGAGGTCAACTCGTCATACCGTCGGGCCAAGTTGTCGGGAACCTCGCGGCAGTGGACGAGAGCTTCGCACGTCCGCGACGGGACTGACAAGCGCTGTCTTCACTTTACGTGGCGGCCCGGCGACCCCTCGCAGGGATCACCTGGGCGGTTGCCGCAGCGGCGTGTTTCCGAGTCTCCCGGCGTCGAGCGCGGGCTGTCGGCTGCTGTGATGATCGCTACTCACCCACAGCTGAGGAGGCGGGCCCCAGATGAATAGCTGGTCGCCAGAGGTGGACGGGGTGTTGACGGCGTCGGGATGGACACCTGGACGGAGGGTGGACACGGCTCGCTGGCGATCCATGTTCGAAGCAGTCGGCCTCGTCATGCACGACGCTGCCGAGGCCTTCCTGCAGGAGTTCGGCGGTTTGACGGTGAACGTCAGCGGACCAGGTGTCAGCTGTGCACGCGAGCCGTTCGAGCTGGACCCCGAGCTGGCCTGGGGCGAGGAGGACAGGTTCACGGAATGGAGCGAAGCGATCGGGCGTCATCTTTACCCGCTTGGCGAGCTGGATCACGGCCGGTTCTTTCTGGGCATCGATGAAGTGGGCGTAATTTATCTCGTCGAAACCTGGGTGGCCAGCTTCGGACCGATTCCTCAGGCCATGGAGAGCTTGGTTCTTGGCGTGGCTCCTCGCCGAATCGATGAGGCATGGGAGCCAGCGGGACAGCCGCCCTGAGGCGTCGGTCACCTTGACGTGACACGGCAACTGGCCGATCGGCGCCCGAACGCCCCTACCTGGTGGCAAGACGCGCGAAGCCAGCGGTGCCTGCGAACACCACCGCGGCGACGACGACTGCCCAGTCACGCCATGCCCACCAGCCCGCCATCGTGCCGACGAGGTAGCCCAGGGCTGCGAGGAACAGCGCGCTGGTCACGGCGAAGACAAGCAGTCCCGTACTGCGGGCACGTCGCGGTGTGTTCCCGACCGGCTCTGGCTCCTGCATCGTCACGCCCCTTTCATGTTCCGCCTCTTAGCGCTACCCGCGCCCCGGGGCTCGCAGGCCTCCAGCCCGGGCGGCGCACAGCGGCCTGCCCACAGAGACGGTGTCTTGATTACAACTCCCGCCACTCGCCCAGCTCGTCGGGTCTCCCCGCCTGGACGAAGGTGAGCATGAGGGCCCATGCGTGATCGACAGCGAGAACGCAGTCGCCACCGAACGCAGCCGAGTCGTCCGTGATCGGCACTTGCACGACCGCATCCGCTGCGGCGGTGCCATCGCCGACGTGCAGGGACGACCTTTCAGGATCGCTGAACAGATGGATGACCGCTTGATCGTCCCGGAAGCCCAAGGCCAGCAAGGGAAACTCGCCGGCCGGCAGGCGGACTTCCAAGTACCCCTGGCCATGCGTGCGTAGAGCGGTGAAGTGATCCGTCAGATCTGTCAGGTCCGAGCTTCGTTCCATCGCGGAGAAACGTCGCGATCCCAAGTCCGTTGCTGTCCACGACACGAGCATCTCCACCTCCTGTTGCCCAGCTGTCCTGCCCTGCGCTCATAACGGCGGTGTAGGCGACGGCACCCGTTCAGCCAGGTACATCGTCCGCTGCACAGCGCCGACACCGGAGCCCGGTGTCACCACGCTCCCCCCGCAGGGGCCGTACGCGGGAAAGGCCGGAACCTTTCAGTTCCGGCCTTTCCCGAACGGCGCCGTCCGCTGCGGCGTTCCGCCAACCCCCGCGCTCAGACCGCCTCCGCGGCCTCCGTCGCCTCCACCGGCTCGGTGGCAGGCAAGCTGTCCATGAACGAGCTCACCGAGAACACCGCGCGGCCCGGGCCGGGAGGGCCGTAGCCGGGGGGTGAGGAGAGGCCGAAGTCCTCCATCGTCTGGCGGTACGCCTGGAGCAGGCGGATGTGGTACTCCAGCGGGGCGCCGTCGGGGTTGGTCTTGCCGAGCGGGGTGGTGGGCTCCGGGCACCAGGTGGTGAAGCGGGGCGTGATCCCCTTCGACATGAAGAAGCGCAGGCCCTCCGTGGTGGACGCGATCGCCTCGTCGACGGTCTTGAAGCCGAACGGCTCGGCCATCTCCACGCCCGCCACGAAGTTGGGGATCACGTTGCGCGCGCCGAAGATCTCGGCGGAGTCGAGGATGCGGCGGTGCCACTCGTCACGGCCGACGTACCGCTCCTTGCCGGGGCAGTACATCTTGAACAGGTACTCGTCCCACACCTCGTAGTTGGGGTGGTAGATCTGGACGCCGTAGTCCTTGAAGCGCTGCACGTCGTCCTTGGGCAGCGCCTGGGCGACGACCTTGCCGATCCAGCGGCCGGGGAAGCGCTCCTCGATGGCCTTGGCGTAGTGGCCGTAGAAGTCGGCCTCGTCACGGCCGGAGACGGTCTTGGTGATGGCTCCGCCGGTGAGGGTGTAGGCGGTGGACGCCTTCGCCGTGTCGTACTTGTCGATGATCTCGAGGGCCTCGAGGACCTCCTCGACGTCCTTCACGCCCGTGTAGGGCCGGCCGGCCGCCTTGTGCTGGCGCCAGTTGTGATTGATGTCGCAGTACTGGCACTCCTCCTTGGCGCCGAAGTACTGGCAGACCCGGAACACCGTCAGGTAGATCAGGTAGCCCCACTGGATGGTGGGGGCGACCTCCATCACCGACTTCCCGTTGGACAGCTTGTGCCGGTAGTACTCCGGCATCGGCGGCACGCCGACGTCGGAGATCCGCTTGCCGTCCAGGTAGAGGCCGAGCATGCCGTGCTCGTCGGCGGCGACCCGGTACGGGGACGCCGGGTTCACCCGGACGGACACGACCGTGCGGCGCAGGTCGTAGGGTCCCCCGGTGAGGATGATCTCCTCCGGCGGGCGGCGCAGCGCGGCCTCGCCCAGCTCCGGCAGGGTGCCGTGGTCGAAGGAGAAGATGAAGTACGACTTCGGTTTGACCTCGCCGCCCTCGTTGTCGCTGAGCGCGGAGGGGTCGAAGGCCACGCCGCCGCGCAGCAGGTCCTCCTTGAAGACGGCCTCGCGCGGAACGTGCGGGAACCGCTCCATCAGATCCTCGACCAGCGCGGTACGGCTGCCCATCGCGTGTTCTCCTCCCGGTGCCGACGTACGACTCCTCACGGTATGCCTCCGGCCGGACATCCGGAGCGCCGGGTCCCCCCACCGGCGCGGATCACTCCCGGGGTAGGTTCCGTCGGGGCCCTGTCACGGGCCCGCCGGCGGGAAGGACGAGGAATGACCGAGAGCGTGACCAACTGGGCGGGCAACATCACCTACGCGGCCAAGGAGCTGCACCGGCCGCGCACCGTGGAGGCGCTGCGCGCACTGGTCGCGGACTCCTCCCGGGTGCGGGTGCTGGGCAGCGGCCACTCCTTCAACGACATCGCCGACGCCGGCGAGGACGGCGTCCTGCTGTCCCTGGCCGCGCTGCCCCCGGTGATCGAGGTGGACGCCGGCGCGCGCACGGTGCGGGTCGGCGGCGGGGTGCGGTACGCGGAGCTGGCCCGCGAGGTGCACCGGCACGGGCTGGCCCTGGCCAACATGGCGTCCCTCCCGCACATCTCGGTCGCCGGGTCGGTCGCCACCGGCACGCACGGCTCGGGCGTCGGCAACGGCCCCCTGTCGTCGTCCGTGCGCGCGGTGGAGCTGGTCACGGCGGACGGCTCGACGGTCACCGTCGGGCGCGGCGACGAGCGGTTCGGCGGCGCGGTCACCGCGCTGGGCGCGCTCGGCGTGGTCACGGCGCTCACCCTGGACCTGGAGCCGGCGTACGAGGTGGAGCAGCGGGTGTACACCGAGCTGCCGCTCGACGTGCTTGACGCGGGCACGTTCGACGCGGTGACGTCGGCGGCGTACAGCGTGAGCCTGTTCACCGACTGGCGGGAGCCCGGCTTCCGGCAGGTGTGGGTGAAGCACCGCACCGACCGGCCGCGCACGGACTTCCCGTGGGCTGCGCCCGCGACGGAGAAGATGCACCCGGTGCCGGGGATGCCCGGCGTGAACTGCACCGAGCAGTTCGGCGTGCCGGGCCCGTGGCACGAGCGGCTGCCGCACTTCCGCGCGGAGTTCACGCCGAGCAGCGGCGCGGAGCTCCAGTCGGAGTACCTGCTGCCCCGCGAGGCGGCCGTGGACGCGCTGCATGCCCTGGACGCCGTCCGCGGAACGGTCGCGCCGGTGCTCCAGACCTGCGAGGTGCGCACGGTGGCCGCCGAGGAGCAGTGGCTGGGCCCCGCGTACGGCCGTGACACGGTGGCCCTGCACTTCACCTGGGTCGAGGACACGGCGACGGTGCTGCCGGTGGTGGGGCGCGTGGAGGAGGCGCTCGCGCCGTTCGCGCCGCGCCCGCACTGGGGCAAGGTGTTCACCACCCCGCCGGCCGAGCTGCACGCCCGTTACCCGCGGCTGCACGACTTCCGCGCCCTGGTCCGCGAGCTGGACCCGGAGGGCGTGTTCGGCAACGCGTTCGTGCGGGGGGTGCTGGGCGGCTGAGGGCGCGGGGTGCTGGGCGGCTGAGGGCGCGGGGCCTGCCGGGCCCCGCACACCTCCCTCCAGCTCAGTGGTCCGCGCAGCACGGCGTCGGGTTCGGCGCCTCGAACGGCACCAGCGTGTCCCCCAGGGCCGGCGTGGCGGCGAGGACCAGCACCCCGCCCTCCCACTGCGGCCGTACATGGTCCCGCGTCACCATGCGGGTGTCCGGCTCCGGCGGCAGCGGCGAGCCCAGCACCGTCACCCGCTCGATCGCGGAGCGCTCCAGCAGTTCCCCGACCGTCAGGGTGCCCGTGAGCCCGGACGCGCCCGGGTAGAGCACGGCGCGCCCCGACGGGTCCGGCAGTCCCGCCGACACCGTGCCGTACTCCCCCGCCGCGAGCCGCTCCCGCACGGTGTCCAGGAGCGGCGCGGAGGGCAGGGACAGCGACACCACGACTCTCGGGCGCGCGTCCCGCACCAGGTGGGTGCAGCCGACGGTGTTGCCGGGCAGGGCCAGCCGGTCCGCCAGCGCGTGCAGCAGATGGTCCGCCGCCCGCAGGTCCCGCGCGCCCGCGTCCACGGTGAGGGCGTGCACCGTCATGACGGGAGCACCCACACGGGGTTGGAGTAGAACCACAGGTCGCGCCAGGGGTCGGCGTCGCCGACGACGTCCAGGGCGGGACCGGCCGGGTCGGCCTTGGCGCCCATGACCCCGACGGCGGACCGGTTGCCGTCGGTGCCGCGCAGCCGCAGGTACACCGGGCGGTCGACCCGCCCGAGGTCGAAGGTGAGCCGCACGCTGCCCGTGGACTTCTTGACCTCGTACGACCGGACGACGGCCGCCGTGGGCGCGGTGAACGTGTCCCGGTCGGAGACCGGGCCGGTGACGTCGCCCTGGATGACGTCGACGCGGGCCAGTTCCGGCGTGAACCCGGCCCAGTTGGGGCCGCCGGCGAGCGCCACGTCGGCGGTCAGCGTGACCTTGGTGCCCTTGCGGACGTGCAGGGCGCCGCCGAGGGTGGCCCAGCGGCCGCCGCCGGCGACGCGGACGTCGAGGCCGGAGAGAAGCTGCCCGTGGTCGACCCAGATGCGGCCGGCGCGGATGCCGTCCATGACGGCGGCGTAGGAGAAGCCGTCGGCGCCGACGTGGGTACGGCTGTACTGGCCGGGCCAGAAGTCGCCCTGCTTGGTGTCGATCTTCCCCGCGTAGACGGGGTCGCCGTAGCGGCCGTCGGTGGCGAAGTCGCCCGCGCCGCGGGCGGCGGTGTCGGCGTACACCTGGTGGGAGTCGGAGTTGGCGGTGATCCACCAGGGGCGGCCCTCGGCGAGGAGGCTGTCCCACAGGCCGCCGACGGTGGCGGTCATCCAGTCGAAGCCGCCCCAGGTGCGGTAGCTCTCCAGCGGATAGCCGGGGAAGGAGTTCGCGCCGGGGCTGCCGTCGTAGATGCCGCGGGCGCCGCCCGGGCCGAGCGGGGCGGGCAGTCCGGCGGCCTGGTGGCCGGGGGCGCCCTCGAAGCCGACGGCGATCTGCCGGCCGGTGCCGTTGGCGTCGCGCCAGGCGCGGATCTCGTGCGGGGAATCGATGCCCTTGCGGGACGGGTGGTTGGCGAGCATCAGCGCGTCCTCGACCTTGCGGCGCCTGACCTGCTCGGCGAGGAACTGAAGACCGGCGACGGCGAGGGCCTCGTTGGCAGGGGTGGAGTCGCCCGCGCCCTTCACGCTGCCGTCGTAGTCGTTCTCGAACTGCTTGAGGACGGCGACCTCGTTGCGCCCGGGGTGGACGAACACGGTGCCGTGCTCGGCGGCCGGGATGTTCCACTCCAGGCCCTGGAAGACGAGAGTGTCCTTGTGCGCGGCGCGCGCCTGCCTGATGTCGGGGTTGACCTTCTCGACGCCGATCTTGGCGTGCGTGGTGCTGCCGTGGTCGGTGATGACCAGCCAGTCCATGCCGTTCCTGGCGCCCTGGCGCACCTGGTCGATGACGCGGTACTTGCCGTCGCTGCTGTACTGCGTGTGGATGTGGTGGTCGCCCGCCAGCCACAGGAAGCCCTTGGCGGGACCTCTGCCGTGCGTTCTGCGGTCGCCCGCGGCGGGCGCCGCCGTGGCCGCGCTGCCGGACAGGACGGTGCCGGCGGCGAGGCCCGCGCCGAGGAGTCCGGTGCGGCGCAGCAGCGCGCGGCGGGACGCCTGTCCGGGGTTCAGTGCCTCGTCGGGCACGGAGGTGTCGAAGGCGGCGGGCAGGGGGGCGGTCGCGCCGTGCCCGTGCCCGTGCCCGTGGTCGTGACCGTGGTGGTGGTGGTGCGGTCCGTGTGCGTGTCCGTGGCCCATGGGTGGAGGATCAGGGGGGCGCGTGAACCGGGGGCGTCCGCAGGGTGACCGGTGCATGCCACCGGTTCGACGGCTGCGGGCAGCGGAGCTCCTCGGGGCGCGGGGAACGGCGCGACCAGCCACGGATCAGCCGCAGGCGAGCGGCATCCCGCCGGTGTCGGCTACATTCACGTGTCCCGAACCCCGCCCGACCGACCGCCGGAGGCCCGCATCCCCCGCGCCGGACTCACCGCCGACCGCCTCGTGGCGGCCGCCGCCGACCTCGCCGACGAGGCCGGCTACGAGAACGTCACCCTGTCCGCGCTGGCCCGGCGTTTCAACGTCAAGGACGCGAGCCTGTACGCGCATGTGCGCGGGCTGCGGGACCTGCGTACCCGGATGGCGCTGCTGGCGGGCGGCGAGATGATCGACCGGATCGCGGCGGCGGTCGAGGGCCGCGCGGGGAAGGACGCGCTGGCCGCGTTCGCCGGCGCGTACCGCGACTACGCCCTCGGCCACCCGGGGCGGTACGCCGCCACGCAGATCCGCCTGGACGAGGCCACGGCGTCGGACTCCCCCGCGCTGCGCCGCACCACCGAGGTCATCAACGGCCTGCTCCGCGCGTACGGTCTTGAGGAGCCCGATCTCACGGACGCGGTACGCCTGTTGCGCAGCTCCTTCCACGGCTACTGCGCCCTGGAGTCCGCCGGCGCGTTCGGCGCCCCGCGCGACCTCGAGGCGTCGTGGGACCGGATGATCGACGCGCTGCACCTGACGTTGGAGAACTGGCCGCGCGGAGCGGCGGACCGGCCGACTTCGGATGTCAGGCGGCGAGCACCTGCACCTCCCGGTACGACGGCACCGTCCCCTCCCCCGCCGCCCGGCCCTCCCGCACCGCGACCGCCGCGTCCAGCGCCGCCCCGAGGGCCCGCCGGTACGGCAGCGAACCGAGACTGACGCGCCGCACGCCGAGGTCGGCAAGGTGGGCGAGGGACGGACCACCCGGTGCGTACAGGACGTTCAGGGGGCAGCCCTCCAGGGCGCGCACCAGGCCGGCGATCGTGCCGGGGTCGGCGAGACCGGGCACGAACACCCCGTCCGCCCCGGCGTCCCGGTAGGCCAGCACCCGCTCCAGGGTGCCCTCACCGTCACCGAGCCAGTACGTGTCCGTCCGGGCGTTGACGAAGAGACCGGGCGCGGCGGCGCGTACGGCGCGGATCTTCGCCACGTGCCGGCCCGCCGGCCCCAGCCCGTCCTCGAGATTGACGCCGACCGCGCCCCGGGCCCGCAACTCCGCCGCGAACGCGGCCACTTCGCCGGGATCGTCGCTGAAGCCGTCCTCCGCGTCGACGGAGAGCGGACACGGCAGCGTCCCGAGGACGCCGGCGAGACGCAGGGTCTCCTCGCGGGTGGCCCGGGCCCCGTCCGGCAGCCCCGCCGCCGCGGCGACGCCCAGGCTGGTGGTGCCGACGGCGGGGAAGCCGTGGGCGTGGAGGAGGGCCGCGGAGGCGTGGTCCCAGGCGTTGGGGAGCAGCAGGGGACGGTCCTGGTGGTGGAGTGCGGCGAAGGTGTCCGCGGGGCGGGCGGCGTGGTCGTCGGTCATGCGGGCCACGCTAGGCGCGGGACGCTTCGGCGCCCGCCGAACGGTCGGGCGTGAGCCGCTCGCTCCGGGGCGCGCGGCTCACTCGGGCCCGCGCGGCTCATTCCGGTGCGAACGCGTGCATCTCGTCCTCCTCGTCCGGCAGCACCACCCCGTACGAGCTCTCCGGGACCTCGTTCCAGGCGCCGGGCAGGTCACCGAGAGGCTCGGAGACGATCAGGCGGGCGTCGTCCGCGATGTCGCGCAGGAAGGCCACGTCCGGATGGAGGGACTTCAGCGTCTCGACGCGGGAGCTGTAGAAGAGGGAACGCGACTGCCGCTGCGTGGAGTAGCGGAACGCCCACAGCCGCACGCCGTCGGTCACCGCGACCGTCATCTGGAGGGCGGAGGCGACGCCGTGCTCCCGGCCGGTGCGCTCGACCAGGCCGGCCATGCGGGCGACGGCGCCGCGCGGATCGTCCTCCAGGCCGAAGGTGAGCGCCAGGTAGAACATCATCTCGGAGTCCGTGGACCCCTCGATGTGCGGGAAGAGGTCCGGGCGGACGGCCAGGGCGAGGTCGCGCCGCAGCAGCGGAAATCCCTCGATCGCCCCGTTGTGCATCCACATCCAGCGTCCGTACCGGAACGGGTGGCAGTTGGTCTGCTGCACCGCCGTGCCGGTCGAGGCGCGGATGTGGCCGAAGAACAGCGGGGAGACGACATGCCCGGCGATCTCCCGCAGATTGCGGTCGCTCCAGGCCGGGCCGATGTCCCTGACCACGGCGGGGCTGTCCTTGTCCGGCATGTACCAGCCGATCCCGAAGCCGTCGCCGTTGGTGGTCTCCACGCCCATCCGGGCGTGCAGGCTCTGGTCGATCAGGGAGTGGACCGGCCGGTAGAGGAGGTTCTCGAGCAGGATCGGCGTGCCCGAATAGGCGAGCCAACGGCACATGTCCACCGCCTTCCCCGTCGGAACGGGACCCTGGTACGGCCTCGGGTACCCAGCCCGCCGGGCGGGACGCGTCCCACGTCAGGTGCGGGGAAGGCGTACCGCGTCACGCGCGGGAACGGCCGCCCACGCACAGCGCCCAGATGACGAACCCGGAGAAGGCGATCATCACGACGGACCAGACGGGGTAGTACGGCAGCGACAGGAAGTTCGCGATGACGACGAGCCCGGCAATCACCACGCCGGAGACGCGGGCCCACAGGGCGCCCCGGCCCAGACCGAGGCCGACGAGCACCGCGATCGCGCCGAGCACGAGGTGCGTCCAGCCCCAGGCCGTCAGGTCGAACTTGAAGACGTAGTTCTGCGTCCTGACGAAGACGTCGTCCTCGGCGATGCCCATGATCCCGCGGAAGATGTCCAGCACCCCCACGAGCATCAGGGTGACGGCGGCGAAGACGGTCAGGCCGCCCGCCCACTCGCGCTTCGCCGACGGCGCGTGCGCGCCGTGTGTCGGATGTGTGGCTGTCATCGCTGTGCCTCGGTTCCGTGTCGTGTCCGCGATGGGGCGGACGGTGTCCCCCGCGCCGGCGAGGGCGTCCCGGTCACTCGCGGGGCCCGTGGCCGCTCAGGACCAGCTCCTTGGCCCTGCGGAACTCGTCGTCCGAGATGTCCCCGCGTGCCTTGATCTCGGAGAGCCGGGCCAGTTCGTCCACGCTGCTGGTTCCCTCCCCGGTCCCCTTCGCCGTCTGACGGATGTAACTGTCGAGCGCCTCCTGCTGGGCGCGTGCCTGGGCCAGTTCCCGGCTGCCCATGTTCCTGCCGCGGGCGATCACGTAGACGAAGACGCCCAGGAAGGGCAGGACGATCGTGAAGACCAGCCAGCCGGTCTTTCCCCAGCCGCTGAGGGAGTCGTCGCGGACGACGTCGACGACCACCCGGAAGAGCAGGATGAACCACATGATCCACAGGAAGAACACCAGCATGGTCAGCAGCGCACTGAGCAGCGGGTAGTCGTACGCGAGATACGTCATGCCGGTCATCTCCTCCTCGCTCGCGGGCCCTGAGTGCCCGCCCGCGGGCCCGCCGTCGCGCCGTGCCCGTACCAGCGTGTTCCGTCCGGCGCCCCGGTCGCCTCACCCGGCGCGGGTGATCCGCCGGGCGGCGCGCGCGGGGTGGGATGGACGGCGTGGACCGGTGGTCCGTGGAAGAGGTCCGTGAGAGAGGCGGGAGGACGGCGATGGCGGTACCGGACGCGTTCGACGCCTCCCGCTCCCCGGCCGAGCGGGCGTCGTACGGCAGGCGGGCGCGCGGGCGCGCGCCCCGCTCGGCCCACGCCGGGTTCTCGCCGGCTCCCGACCGGCCGGACCCGGTGGGCTTGCTGGAACGGCAGTCGGCCACCCGGCTGCACGAACTGGTGCCGGTCCGTTACGGCCGGATGCTGGAGTCGCCGTTCCGGTTCTACCGGGGCGCCGCCGCGATCATGGCGGCGGATCTCGCCCCGCTGCCGGACACCGGCCTGACCGTGCAGCTGTGCGGCGACGCGCATCTGTTGAACTTCCGGCTGCTGGCCTCCCCGGAACGGCACCTCGTCTTCGACATCAACGACTTCGACGAAACCCACCCCGGTCCCTTCGAATGGGACGTCAAGCGGCTCGCGGCCAGTCTCGCCGTCGCCGGGCGGGAGAACGGCTTCACCGTGGCGGAGCAGAGCGACGCGGTCCGCGCCTGCGTCGCCGCGTACCGGCTGCGCGTTCGGGAGTTCGCCGGGATGCGCACGCTGGACGTCTGGTACGCGCAGGACGACGCCGACCGGCTGCGCGAGCTGGCGGCGTCGTCCCTGACCTCCGAGGCCCGTCGGCGCACCGCCGAGGCGACGCGGAAGGCGCGCACCCGCACCCACCTCCAGGCGTACGCGAAGCTCACCCGTGCCACGCCGCAGGGCCGGCGCATCGCCGCGGACCCGCCGCTGATCACCCCGCTGCGGGAGCTGCTGGGCGGCGCCTCGGCCGAGGAGAAGGGCCTGCGCGCGGTTCTGGAGGGGTACACGCGGTCGCTGGAGTCGGACCGCCGCCTTCTGCTCAGCCGGTACCGGCTGGTCGACGTGGCCCGCAAGGTGGTCGGCGTCGGCAGTGTCGGCACGCGCTGCTGGATCGTGCTGCTGCTCGGCCGGGACGACGACGATCCGCTGCTGCTCCAGGCCAAGGAGGCGCAGGAGTCGGTGCTCGCCCCGTACACGGACGGCGCGGAGCCGGACAACCAGGGCCGGCGGGTCGTGGAGGGCCAGCGGCTGATCCAGACGACCAGCGACATCCTGCTCGGCTGGACGCACGCCACCGGCCTCGACGGCAGGCCCCGCGACTTCTACGTACGGCAGCTGCGTGACTGGAAGGGCATCGCCCGGCCCGACACCATGGACCCCGGCCTGCTGCGCCAGTTCACCCGCCTGTGCGGGGCGAGCCTGGCGCGGGCCCACGCGCGGTCCGGCGACCCGGTCGCCATCGCCGCCTACCTGGGGCGCGGCGACCGCTTCGACCGGGCGCTCGCCGCGTTCGCGCAGGACTACGCCGACCGCAACGAACGCGACTTCGCGGCCCTGGGCGAGGCGGTGCGGTACGGCCGGGTGCGCGCGGAGGGGCATTCCTGACCCGCGCCCCCGCCGGAGGGCTCACCGCGGCACCTGGCGCAGCTCCAGGATCCGCAGGCCGAGGGACTGGCAGCGGGCCAGCAGCCCGTAGAGGTGCGCCTCGTCGACGACCTGTCCGAACAGCAGGGTCTGCCCGGACATCGTGACGTGGTCGAACTCCGGGAACATCCGGATCAGCGGCTCCGACAGCTGCCCCTCGACGCGGATCTCGTAGCGCATGAGCCGCTCCCCGGGTGACGCCTGGACCGCACGGACCACGGCCGCACCCTTCCGATGGTCCGGCCCTCGGCGGCGGCGCGGCTCACCCCCGGCAGGTGAGGGCAGGTGAGAGGGGCGACGGCCCGGTGGGTGTTCAATGCTTCAGCCACAGCTTGCTCGCCAGGATGACCAGCCCCAGGAAGAGATTGACCAGGGCCGACAGCGCCATCAGCCGCACGGGCGCGCCCGCCTGCCGCGCCGCGGCCACGGACCAGCCCACCTGTCCCGTCACGGCGACGGACAGCGCGAACCACTGGCCGCCCTGCACGTCGAGGCCCAGCACGGGCCCGACGGCCACGGCCAGCGCCGGAGGCACGGCGGCCTTGACGATCGTCCACTCCTCCCGGCACACCCGGCGGACGACGGCACGGTCCGGCGGTCGCTGCGCCAGTCGCGCCCCGAACAGGTGGGCGTGCACATGGGCGATCCAGAACACCACGCCGGTGAGCAACAGCAGCAGCACGAGTTCGAGCCGCGGGAACGACCCGAGCGTGCCGGCCCCGACGATCACCGACGCGGCGAGCATGGAGCCGTAGACGCCCCCGGTGTAGTCGGCGTGCGTACGGCGAGGGGCGGACACGCCGTCCGCCCCCGTCCCGGGGTTCCGCGCGGGACGCGGCGCGTGTGTCCCGCCGGCCGTTCCGGCGGGGGTGCGTGCCCTGGGCGGCTGCGCCCGTCGGGGCGTCATGGCGTGGCGCCTGCTCACAGCAGGCCCAGTTCGCGGGCGCGGCGCACCGCCTCGTTACGGCGGCCCACCGACAGTTTTCGGTAGGCGTTCTTGAGGTGGGTCTTCACGGTGTTCACCGAGACGTACAGGTCGGCGGCGATCTCCTCCGTGGACATCGCCTGGGCCAGCCGCCGCAGCACGTCCCGCTCGCGTCCGCTCAGCTCCTCGACGGGCGGGGGCGGGCTCGTGGTCGCACGGGACGGGGGCGTGCGGCGGTGGTGGTGCGGGGTGGTCGTCAGGTACAGGTAGGGGCGGATCCAGGTCCCGGTCTCGGCGAGGGGCCGGCGCAGGCCCTCCCGGTGCGCCTCCCGCACCGCGCGGGTGACAAGGCGCCGCGCGGCGGCGGTGTCGCCCGCCCGGTCGGCGGCCCGCGCCCGCACCAGCGCGGCCCGTACGGTCACCGCCGGGCCGGCGTGTTCGTCGACGGCCGCCCGGTCGAGGAGCCGTACGGCCGCCTCGGGCCGTCCGGCGGCGAGCAGCACCCGTGCCGCGCCCACCGCGCACGCCGGCTGGTCGCGGGGCACCTCGGGCAGCAGCGCGGCGGCGTCCTGCGGCCGGCCCTCGGCGAGGCCGGCTGCCGCCGCGACCAGGGCCGTCTCGCCCCGGGCCCACGGCGACACGGTGTCGGCCGGCACCCCGGGCTCCACCGCCTTCCACGCCGCGCCGGGTTCGCCGCGCGCCAGGTGCAGACGCGCGGCGACCAGGGCACGCCCGGCCTCGAGGACGGGGTCCCGCAGCGCGGGGTGCGACTCGCCCGCCGTGTCGAGCAGCGCCCGGGCCTGCGCCAGTTCCTCGCGTTCCACGGCCACGGCGGCGAGGACCAGGCGTTCCACGCCGGAGGCGGCGAGGCGGCCCAGCCCGGACCGTACCGTCTCCGCGAGCGCCTCGCGCGCCGTGCGTTCGGCGCGATCCGGCCAGCCGTGCAGCACGTCGAGGAGGGCGAGCCGCGCCAGCGCGTCCTCGCGCGGCAGGGCCGTGACCGCCGCGCCGGGTCCGGTCGCCGCCGCCCGGGTCAGCGCGGCCCGGGCCCCCGCGAAGTCCCCGGCCCACAGCCGGGCGGACCCCAGGTGGTCCAGCAGCAGCGCGAGGAACTCCGGGTGGCGGTCCAGGAGTTCGGCGGGGATCTCGTCGCGCAGCGCCTCGGCCTCACGTACGGCGTCCTCCGCGCGGCGGGGTGCGCCGGCCAGCCGGGCGGTGAGGGCTTCCAGGAGGGCGCAGCCCATCCGGACGGCCGCCGTGTCCGCCACGTCAGCCGCGTCCGCCAGGTCGTCGTACCGGGTCGCCAGCTGCCGGGCCCGGTGGAGCCGGGCGGCGCCCCCGGCGAGGTCGCCGCGGGACAGCCGGACGGCGGCCCGTACGAGTTCCGGCGCGGGACCGTCGCCGCCCCGCTGCCCCATGCCGGAGAACAGCGCGGCGAGGGTGTCGGCGCGGGGGCCGGTGAAGAACTCGCCGAGGGCGAGGTCGTCGACCAGGGCGGAGGTGGTGAACTGCCAGTCGCCGGCGGCGGCGCCGTGCCCGAGCGCCTCCGGGACGGCCCCGGCCGCGCGGAGGCCGGCGGCGGCCCGCCGGTGCAGCTCGGGTTCCAGTCCGGGCCGGCGTACGCGCAGATGGGCGCGGAGGATCTCCGCGAACAGCGGGTGCAGCCGGTACACGCCGTGGCCGACGTGCTGGACGAACGCGTTGCTCCGGTGCAGCCGGGCCAGTACGGCCTCGGCGTCCGCGCGTCCCGTGACGGCGCTGGCCAGCCGCGGACCGAACCGGTCGAGGACGCTGACCCGCAGCAGCAGTTCCTGAGTCCCGGCGTCCTGCCGTTTGAGCACCTCGGCCAGCAGGAAGTCGGCGACGGCGCTCCGGTCGGCCTCGAACTCCTTGAGGCACAGCTCCGGGTCGGGTGCCTGCTCGGCCGCGAGGGCGCACAGCCGCAGTCCGGCGGCCCATCCCCGGGTCCGTGCCACGATCCCGCGCACGGCGGTCGGGGACAGCCGCAGGCCGTGCGCCTCCATCAGCCGGGCCGCCTCGCCGGGCGTGAAGGCGAGTTCGGCGTCACGGATCTCGGTCAGCTCGCCCGCGGCGCGGTACCGATGCACGGGCAGCAGCGGCTCGGTGCGGGTGACGAGGACGAGCCGCAGCCCCGGCGCGGAGTGACGCAGCAGGAAGTCGAGCTGGGCGGCGATCTCCGGGGCGGTGACCCGGTCGAACTCGTCCAGCACCAGGATCACGGGCCGGTCCCGGCCGCCGAGCAGGGCGGCGAGCCGGGCCGGCAGGGCGTCACCGACCCGGTTCGCGTCCGCCGGGAGGGCGATGTCCGCAGGCAGCGGCACACCGGAAGTACGCAGCGCCTGGAGGAGGTACGCCCAGAACATGCCGGCGCCCTGCCCGTCGGCGTCGGTGGTGAGCCACGCGACGGGCAGCTCGGGGCGCCCGGTCACCCAGTCCGCGACCAGCAGCGTCTTCCCGGCGCCGGCGGAGCCGTTCACCATGGTCAGGGGGGTGTGCAGGGCGCCGTCGAGGTGCCGGGCCAGCCGCTGTCTGCGCAGGAACGTGGCGGGCGGGGCGGGGACGGCGAAGCGGGTACGCAGGAACGGGTCGCCGTGCGGGTCGTACGTCTCGGCACGCTCGTACGTCTCGGCACGCTCGTTCGTCTCGACCCGGTGGCCGGCGCGGTGGCCTGTGTGGGGTTCCACGGCCGGGCGGTGTTCCACGGCCGGGCGGTGTTCCGCGGCCGGGCGGCCGCCGCCCTGATGTGCGGTTGTCACGGGCACTCACCGCCCTGGTCGGGCCGGGTTCCCTTCCAGCATCCCAGCAGCCGGGCCGGGGGGCGCGCCGGGGCCTGAACCTCGGTTAGCGTCGCCGTATGAGCACCACGGAATCCCTCGCCGCGGCCCTGGCGGACGGCACGGTCGTCCTGGACGGCGGCATGTCCAACCAGCTCGCGGCGGCCGGTCACGACCTGAGCGACGCGCTGTGGTCGGCGCGGCTGCTCGCGGACGAGCCGGAGGCGGTGACGGCGGCGCATCTCGCGTACTTCGAGGCGGGCGCGGACGTGGCGATCACGGCGAGCTACCAGGCGACGTTCGAGGGGTTCGCGCGCCGCGGGATCGGCCGGGAGCGGGCCGCGGAGCTGCTGGCGCTGAGCGTGGAGTGCGCCCGTACGGCGGCCCGGCGCGCCCCGGGTCCGCGCCGCCCGCTGTGGGTGGCGGCGTCCGTCGGCCCGTACGGCGCGATGCTCGCGGACGGGTCCGAGTACCGGGGCCGCTACGGGCTGTCCGTGGCGGAGCTGGAGCGGTTCCACCGCCCGAGGATGGAGGTCCTGGCGTCCGCGTCCCCGGACGTGCTGGCCCTGGAGACGGTCCCCGACACGGACGAGGCCGAGGCGCTGCTGCGCGCGCTGCGCGGGCTGGAGGTGCCCGCCTGGCTGTCGTACTCGGCGGCCGGCGGCCGTACCCGGGCGGGACAGCCGCTGGAGGACGCGTTCGCACTGGCCGCGCGGGCGGACGAGGTGATCGCGGTCGGCGTCAACTGCTGCACCCCGCAGGACGCGGACCACGCGGTCGCCGTCGCCGCGCGCGTGACGGGCAAGCCGGTGGTGGTGTACCCGAACAGCGGTGAGCGGTGGGACGCCCGGGCCCGCGCCTGGACCGGCGAGGCCACGTTCTCGGCGTCCCGGGTGACGGGCTGGCGGGACGCGGGGGCGCGGCTGGTCGGAGGGTGCTGCCGGGTGGGCCCGGAGACGATCGCGTCGGTCGCGCGGACGCTGCGGGGGTCGTAGCCGCCCGCGCGGCCCCCTTGTCACGGTCCCGCTCCGTGGTACGGTGCCATGAGTGCCGTGCAGCGCCCCGTCGGGCGCCGGGCCCCGTCTTCACCGCCGGAATCTTCTTCGCTTCGGCTTCTCTCCCAGCCGTCACGCCGGCTCTCGCACCGCCGCGTACGGCTTTCCCACACGGTCGCACGGCGACCGCAGTGAGGTTCCCACCGCTGTGAGGCGCGCACACGCCCTCCCCGAAGACCGCGGTTCCCCCCTTCCTTGCCGTCCTTGCTCCTCTTCTTTTCGTCTTCTCTCCTCTTCCTTCCGTCCTTCGAAAGGACCGACCACATGACCACTGCCCTCGACCGCCCCGGCCGGCAGACCTCAGCCTCCGGCCGACAGCAGAAGCAGCAGCAGTCCGAGTCCGTCACCGTCACCGGTGTCCTCGACGTCGACGCGACCGGGAAGGGCTACCTGCGCGGCGCCGGCCTCGTGGCCGGCTCGTCCGACCCGGTCGTCTCCTCCGCCCTGGTGCGCCGGCACGGGCTGCGCAAGGGCGACCTGGTGGAAGGCGTCCTCGGCGACCGCCGCGCGCTCACCGGCATCGCCCGCGTCGACGGCCGTACGCCCGGCTCGCTCGCGGGCCGTCCGGACTTCGGCGACCTGACCCCGGTCCACCCCCACCGGCGGCTGCGCCTCGAACACCGGGCGTCCGGGCTCGCCGGCCGTGTCGTCGACCTGCTCGCGCCGGTGGGCAAGGGGCAGCGCGGGCTGCTCGTGGCCCCGCCCAAGACCGGCAAGACGGTGCTCATCCAGCAGCTCGCGGCGGCCGTCGCGGGCAATCATCCCGAGTGCCGGCTGATGGTGGTGCTGCTCGACGAACGCCCCGAAGAGGTCACCGACATGCGGCGCTCGGTGCACGGCGAGGTGTACTCCTCGACGTTCGACCGTCCCGCCAAGCAGCACATCGCGCTCGCCGAGCTGGTCGTGGAGCGGGCCAAGCGGCTCGTCGAGGCCGGCGAGGACGTCGTGATCCTGCTGGACTCGCTGACCCGGCTGTGCAGGGCGTACAACAACGCGGCCGGCCCCGGCGGGCGGACCCTCAGCGGCGGCGTGGACGCCCGTGCGCTGATCGGCCCGAAGCGGTTCTTCGGCGCCGCCCGGCAGACGGAGGGGGCCGGTTCGCTGACGATTCTCGCCTCCGCGCTGGTGGACACCGGCTCGCGTGCGGACGAGTTCTTCTTCGAGGAGCTCAAGGGCACGGGCAACATGGAGCTGCGCCTGAACCGCGAGGCGGCGACGCGGCGCCTGTTCCCGGCGGCCGACATCACCACCTCGGGGACCCGACGCGAGGAACTCCTGTTCACCCCCGAGGAGCTGACGGCCACCCAGGGCCTGCGCCGCGCCCTGACCTCCCGCGACTCCGCGACCGACCTGGAGACCCTGCTGACGCGCCTGCGCGAGACGCCGGACAACGCGACGTTCCTCCGCCAGGTACGCCCGACCCTGCCGACCGGCTGACGCCGCCGAACGACGGCGCCCTCCGACCGTGGCTCACAACTGGTCGCCCGGCGACGGAGTGTCCGGCGGGTGGGTTCCGCCGCCGTCCTTCATGTCCTCGTCGCAGGTACGCCCCTGGTAGGACTGGTCGTTGGGGATCACCAACACCTCGGCGGTCCGTTCGGGGTGCTCGACGCCGAGCCAGCCGTCGCCCGTGCGCTCGGCCTTCTGGCCGAACGCCTCGCTGGCATGGACCGTCTGACAGCCCAGCACCACGCGCTCCTCGTCGACCGCGCAGGCGTCCACCGCCGGTCCCTTCCACCCGTCGACGCCCTGGAAGCGGATGTCGAAGTGAACCTGGTCGCCGTCCGCGGGTACCTGCGGATGAGGCTCCCTGCGCCAGTCGAGCACCTCGGCGGTGACGCCCGACGGCCGGCCGTCCGTGTCCACGACCTCCACCCGGACGCCCGCCTCCCCGCGCTCGGCGGTCGTGTCGGTGCAGTTCCACACCAGGGAGCAGCCGGACAGGGTGAGCGTCGCCAGGACCGACGACGTGCCGGCGAGTATCCGTGCGAGGGTCACCAGGACAGCCTCCGTTGTCGATGTGATCAGGGGCGGGGGTGCAGGATCTCCAGCGTCCCGGTCTCCGTGTCGAAGCTTCTCAGGGTGGTCAGGCGGGCCGACAGCGGGGGCGGCGGCAGGATCTCGGGGATGCGGCGGCCCGCGAAGGCGCCGGGGCGGCGGGTGCGGCCGAGGGTGATGTGCGGGCTCCACGTGCCCGGCGCGTGGAAGGGGTTGAGGGTCTCGGGCCGGTTGTCCGAGGTCACCGCGTCCCACACCTTCCGGTGCAGGTCGGTCAGCGCCTCGTCGGGCACCAGTGACCAGGCCAGGACGGACGTGGGCCGCTCGAAGCGGATCAGGCCCGCGAAGCGGACCGGCAGCGGCAACGCGGCGGCCGCCTCGGCCAGTTCCCAGCGGATCGGAGCGGTCAGCTCCGGGCACGCGGCCAGGGTGAGGTGGGGACTGTTGGTCGGTGAACGGTGCCGCGCCTGACTCGGCAGTCCCGCGTCCGCGAGCCTCCGCCAGGCCTCCCTGACCGCGGCGTCCGCCGTCTCGTTCAACAGAAGTTCCACCGTGCGCACCCCGGCAGCCTACTGGTGTGCCCGTGCGCCCCTTCCGCTTCGAACAGCGCGTTGCGGATGGGTCAACGCACGTGACGTCGCGGCGCGTCCGCCCCTTCAATGGCAGGCATGGTGCGCACATCAACAACGTCCCTCGCCCTCGCCGCCGTTGTCGCGGTCGCTCTCTCCCTCACGTCGTGTTCCTCCGGCGACGGCAACGACGGCGGCGGCGGTAACGGTGGCGGTAACGGTGGCGGTAAGGACCGCTCGGCGGGCGGGGCCGGCGCCACGGTGTCCGCGTCCGCCTCCGCCACGCCGTCGCCCTCCCCCTCGCCCACCGGGCCCTGCGCCGACGGGTCCTGTGAGATCACCGTCGGCGTCGGGGACGTCGTCGAGGTTCCCGCGACGTACGGGCTCGGGCCGATCGAGGTCACGGCGGTCGGCGGGGACGAGGTCGAGATGGCCGCACCGCTCCACGGGTCGGGCTACAGCATCGCCGGCTGTTCCGGGGGCGGCGGCGTGACGTCGCAGGGCGGCGGGGGTGTCCGGATCCAGTGCGGTGTGGGGCCGGCGGCGACCCTGAACGACGCCATGCGCCTCACGGTCGTCGAGGTACGCGGCACGTCCGCCGTGCTCCGTATCGCGCCCGTCTCCTGAGCGGCGGGCGGGGCCGGCGAAAACCATTGGCGGGCCGCTGCCCCCACGGCCGAGCATGGGGCGTATGACCGACGCACCCGCGCGATGGACCCAGGCCACCGTCTACCCCGACATGTGGACCGACCCGGACGACGACCCCCGGAACAACGAGGGCCCCGGACCCGACGGTGAGCTGCCGACCCTCAAGGACGTCCTGCGGGACTACCGGCTGACGCTGCTCATGAAGTGCGAGGGCCTTACCCCGGAGCAGCTGGCGCGGCGGTCGGTGCCGCCGTCGACGATGTCGCTGCTCGGGCTGGTGCGGCACCTCGCCGAGGACGAGCGGGACTGGCGGAACTGGATCACCGACGGCGAGCCGCTGCCCAAGCTGTACGGGCGGCGGGACGCCGACTTCGACGAGGCGGTCGGCGAGCAGGCCGTGGTGGACGCCGCGTACGCGGACCTGAAGCGGGAGCAGGACGCCACCGACGCCGTCCTCGACGCGCATCCGGACCTCGGCGAGCGCCTCGGCCGGGAGAACGTCGCCGTCCGGGAGCTGCTGGTGCACCGGATCGAGGAGTACGCCCGCCACTGCGGCCACGCCGACCTGCTGCGCGAGTGCGTCGACGGCCGCGTGGGGCAGTGAGCGGGGCGTCGCCCCGGCCGCGCCCACGTCCGCGTCCGCGTCCGACCGTGCGTCGCGGCGGCAGGCCGATGGCGTAACACCAGGAGAAATGCCCGCTTCGCCCGTGTCATGCTGTGGTTTTGTTCGATCACGGGTGTGTCGGGAGGCCGGGTGTACCCCTCGCGTGGAGGGCTGGACGAGCGGACCAGCCGTGGCCGGCGCGCTGCTGCCGCCGGGGAGTCGCCGAGGTGGACGCGTTGAGCGAGCACGACGAGCGGGGCGAGCAGCACGAGCGGGGCCGGCAGCACGAGCGGCGCGAGCCGGAGCGGGCGGGGCCCGGTCCCGCCCCGGAGCCTCTCGAGGTCCCGGACCTCCGGTTCCACCTGGACGCCGAGCTGGAGCGGATCGGCACCCAGCTGCGCGCCCTGACCGACGCCAAGGACCGGCTGCAAGGGCTGCTCGACGCCGTCCTCGCCATCAGCGGCGAGCTGGACCTGTCCGCCGTGCTGCGGCGGATCGTCACCACCGCGATGGACCTGGTCGGCGCCCGCTACGGCGCTCTGGGCGTGCTCCACGAGTCCGGCGAGTACCTGAGGGAGTTCATCACCGCGGGCCTGAGCGAGCAGGAGCGCGCCGCGCTGTCCGGGGTGCCCTTCCCGCACGGCCGCGGGGTGCTGGGGCTGCTGATCCAGAATCCGGAGCCGCTGCGCGTCGAGGACATCCCCGGGCACCCCTCCTCCGCCGGGTTCCCTCCCGGCCATCCCCCGATGCGGACGCTCCTCGGCGTGGCCATCAGCGTCCGCGGTGAGATCTACGGCGATCTGTACCTCTCCGAGCGGTACGACGGCCGGCCGTTCGACCGGGAGGACGAGGACGTCGTCGTCGCCCTGGCCGGCGCGGCCGGCATCGCCATCGAGAACGCCCGCCTGTTCGGGCGGGTACGGGAGAGCGCCGAGCGTTTCCAGCGGCTGCTGCTGCCCTCCCTCCCCGACCTGAGCCCCTTCGAGGCGGCCACCGTGTACCGGCCGGCCACGCAGCCCAGCCGGCTCGGGGGCGACTGGTACGACGCGATGGTGCTGCCCGACGACACGGTCGGCGTGGCGATCGGGGATGTCGGGGGCCACGACCTGGACGCGGCCGCCGTCATGGCCCGTATCCACAGCATGCTGCGCGCCCTGCTCTACGACCGCCGGACCCCGCCCAGCGAGGTGCTCGTCCAGCTGGACCGCACGCTGCAGGCCACCGCGGACATCCCGGTCACCACCGTCTGCCTGGCCCGGATCGAGCCGCAGCAGACCGGCTGGGTGCTGCGCTGGAGCACCGCGGGTCACTTCCCTCCGCTGCTGATCACCCCGGACCTCAGGACGGAGTACCTGGAGGCCGAGCCGGGCGTGCCGCTCGCGGTGAGCACGGGCATCGAGCGGCCCGACCACACGCACGAGCTGCCCGCCGGCTCGATCCTGCTCTTCTTCACCGACGGGCTGGTCGAGCACCACGCGCGCTCCGTCGACGAGGGCCTGACCGCCCTCGCCGGCCTCGCCGCCACCCACGCCGAACGGCCGCTGAAGGAGTTCGTGCGGGTGCTTGCGGACCATCACCCGAGCGACGGGCAGGACGACATGGCGCTGCTCGCGCTGCGCATCCCGGCCAGTACGCGCAGCCCGGAGCCGGGGCCGCCGGCCGGGGACCCGGCCGCCTGAGTGGCGCGCCCCGGGGCCTCAGGCGCGGCGCAGCGCCCCCGGAGGTCTCAGGTACGGCGCAGCGCCCCGCTGCGGCGGAGCCGGCGGACGACCGCACGGAGTTCCGGCGACTGCCGGGTGCGCGGGGCCCGCTCGCCGTCGGGGGCGGCGGTCCACAGGGCCAGTTCGCGGTCGCGGAGGCCGTGCACGACGTGCGGGGCGCCGTCGCCGTACACCTGGACCGGGTGGTGCGGACCCCACGGCTCCCAGCCGGGGTCGCCGTCGGTGACGAACCGTACCCACGCCCCGTGCATGGCGTCCGCCAGTTCCCGCGGGGCGCCCTCGCCGGCGAGCTTGCGGGCGTCGGGGCTGTCACCGCTGTCGAAGACGAAGCCCAGCTCCAGGGCGTGACAGGCGCCCATGCCGGGTCGCTCCGAGGGCCAGGCGAACTCGTAGACGTACGAGGGTTCCGCGCGGCCGTCGGACAGCCGGTGCAGGGGGTTGCGCAGCAGGTGGTCGGTGACCATCTGGCCGACGGTCTCGGCGGTGCCGGCGCCGGGGTGCAGGGCGCGGTAGCCGCGCGGGACCTCGCTGCCGCAGCGGCAGCGGGCCATGGCCCCGGCCAGGGCGACCGCGCCGAGCCGGTCGACGCGTTCCGTCAGGCCGCCGGGGACCAGCCAGAGCCGGTACTCGTCGCGGGTCCAGCCGGTCATCAGGGTGACGCCGGGGGCCGCGCCGTCGGTGAGGGCGTCCAGGGGGTCGCGCGGGACCAGGTCCCCGTCGACGACGATGCCGAAGGCCGGACCGCCGAGCACCGGGCTGCTCAGCCGCCCGACGTCCGCCTGGGCGCGCAGCAGCTGCTCGCGGTCGACGGCGGCGAAGGCCTCGGCGGTGGCGGGCACCTTGAGGCGGGCGGCCATCCGGCGGACCACGCGCCGCACCTTGTCCCGCTCCGTGGTCTCGGGCGGTCCGCTCTGCAGGACGGCCTGCCGTATCAGCCCCTGCGACTGGGGGGCGGCGACGAGCGCGCCCGCGCTGATGGCTCCGGCGGACTGGCCGGCCAGGGTCACCCGGCCGGGGTCGCCGCCGAACGCGGCTATGGACGCGTGCACCCATGCGAGCGCGGCGAGCTGGTCGCGCAAGCCGGGGTTGGCGGGGGCGTCCGGGAAGAGGCCGTACCCCTCGACGCCGAGGCGGTAGTTGAGGGAGACGAAGACGACGCCGTCGCGGGCGAAGGTGCTGCCGTCGTACACCGGGACGGCGGAGGAGCCTCTGGTCAGCGCGCCGCCGTGCAGCCACACCAGGACCGGCAGCCGGGCGCCCGGTGCCGGGTCGGGGGTCCAGACGTTCAGGTTGAGACAGTCGTCGCCCTCGATGTCGGGGTCGGAGAGGTACTCGGCGAAGGCCGGGGAGTACGGCGGTTTCGGCGCGGTGGGCCCGAACGCGCCGGCGTCGCGCACACCGTCCCAGGGCTCCGGCGGGACGGGCGGCCGGAAGCGGCGCGGTCCGAACGGGGGCGCCGCGTAGGGGATGCCCCGGAACACGGCGACACCCTTCTCCCACCGCCCGCGCACGGCACCGTACGCCGTCGAGGCCACCGGGTACTCCCGCTCCTCCGCCATGAGCCCACCACCCTTCGGACCGAACCCGCCGGTAACAACAAGAGCGCCCTGCCGTTCACGGGTATTCCTGCCCGTCCGGCGTGCTGCTCGATCCGCCGGAGCCCCGCGGGGCTCCGGCGGAGGGGGGCTCAGCGGGCCGCGGCCCAGCTGATCCCGCCGCGCAGATGGTCGAGGAAGAGCGGGTCGGCGTAGGCCTCGGCGGGGTGGCCGAGGGCGGTGTAGAAGACGCGGCCCGCGCCCTGGGTGCGGCACCAGGCCAGCGGGTGGTCGTCGCCCATGGCGCCGCCGGCGTACGACGACTCGTCGGCGGAGAGCAGGACGTGCGCGGACGGACGCGGGCTGGCGTGGAAGTCGTACCACTCGTCGGTCACCTCCCAGACGGGAGGCAGGTGCCGGGTCGCCGGGTGGTCGCGGTCCTCGACGAGGGCGCGGCCGGGCTGGACCGGGGGGTGGCCGGCGAAGCGGGCGGCGAGGAGTTCGCCGTAGTAGGGCCAGTCGTCCTCGGTGCAGGTCGCCGCGTGCACGCCCGCGAACCCGCCGCCGCCCTCGACGTACGCCGCGAGCCGCTCACGGCCGGCCGGGGTGAGCACCTCGCCGCTGGTGGAGAGGAACACGACCGCCGCGTACTTCTCGAGCGGCTCCTCGAGCGCGGCCGGGTCCTCGTGGGCGTGGACCTCGAAGCCGCCGAGGCCGCGCAGGGCGGCGACGCCGGCGGGGATGGAGTCGTGCCGGTAGCCGGTGGTGCGGGTGTAGACGAGGAGCGCGGGATCGGCCATGCGCCGGAGCCTACGCGCGCGTGCGCGACCCGTGGGCCGCCGGGCCCCGCGCCTGCGGTGACGGCCGGCCGGGGGGCGCCCGCCCATGACATCTGGGGCGCGCCCGGTGTCCGATTCGTTCAAGACGTCCGGCCGGCGCCCGCCCTACCGTCGGCCGCATGAGCACACGATTCGATGCCATCGGAATGGTCGTCTCGGACATGGCCGCCTCCGTCGCCTTCTACCGGCGGCTCGGGCTGGTGTTCCCGGAAGGGGCCGAGGCGGAGGGACATGTGGAGGCGGAACTGCCGGGCGGGATGCGGCTGTTGCTGGACACCGAGGAGGTCGTCCGGTCGTTCCACGCCCAGTGGCGGCCGCCGGCGGGCGGGGGCCGCACCTCGCTGGCCGTGCGGTGCGAGGGACCCGCGGAGGTCGACGCGCTGTTCGCGGAGCTGGTGGAGGCCGGCGTCCGCGCCGAGCTGAAGCCGTGGGACGCGGTGTGGGGGCAGCGGTACGCGGTCGTGCTCGACCCGGACGGCAACGGGGTCGACCTGTTCGCACCGCTCCCCGCGGGCGGCCGGTGACACCGTCCGCTCAGCGCGGGGGCCGCAGGCCGTCCATCAGCAGGTCCAGCAGGCGGGCGGCCCTGGCCTCGCTCGCGGGCCGGGGGGCCACGGTGAACACGCCGATGAGCGCGGCGGCGACGTCCTCCGCGGTGACGTCGGCGCGGAGGTCGCCCGCCGCGCGGCCGGCGTCGAGGAGGGCGGTGAGGGCGGTCAGCAGCTCGGTCCGGGTCCGGGCGTGGGCGATCTCGCCGGCGTCGATCATCGCGAGCAGCGTGTCGAGCATGCCGTTCTTGGTGGCGATCCAGTCGCCGAAGAGGTCCATCCAGCGCCGCGTCGCCGTGGCCGGGGGCAGCTCGGCGAGCAGGTCGCGGGCGCCGGCCGTCAGCCGTTCGACCTGGTCCTGGTAGACGGCGTCGACCAGGGACTCGCGGGTCGGGAAGTGCCGGTAGAGCGTGGCGATGCCGACCCCGGCCTCCTGGGCGATCGCGCGCATCGAGGGTTCCTTGCCGGTCGCCATGAAGACACGGGTCGCCACGGCGAGCAGCTGCTCACGGTTGCGCGCGGCGTCCGCCCGCGGCGGGCGGGCCTCCGCGCGGCCGGAAACGGAGCGCGCTCCGTTTATGTTATGGTCGCTCATGTAAACGGAGCGTACTCCGTTTCCATGACGTCCACTCGGCCCAAGGAGACAGGGCACATGCAGACACAGAGCGAGCAGCCGCCCGTGGGCGGCGACGGGACGGCCGGCCGCGGCGCGGTGCGGGCGGTCCAGCTGGACGCGTTCGGCGGGCCCGAGCTGCTGGAGGTGCGCGGGGTCCCCGAGCCGCAGGCCGGTCCCGGGCAGGTCCGGGTGCGGGTCACGGCGGCCGGGCTGAACCCGATGGACTGGATCATCACCGCCGACGCGGACACCGCCGCCCGGTTCGGCCTGACCCTGCCGGCCGGGTTCGGCACCGACTACGCGGGCGTGGTCGACCAGGTCGGTGACGGGGTGACCGGCTTCGCCCCCGGCGACCGGGTGTTCGGCGGCGCCCTGTCCCGCGCGGTCGCCGACGCCGTGGTGGTCGACGCGACCGGGAAGACCGCGGCGGACGAGGTCCACCACACGCCCGACGGCGTCGACGACCGCACCGCCGCCACCCTCACGATCGCGGGCCGCACGGCGTCCGCCGCGCTCGCGGCGGTCGCACCCGGCCCGGACGACACCGTGCTGATCGGCGGCGCCGGGGGCGGGGTCGGCGTGTTCGCCGTCCAGCTGGCGCGGATCGCGGGAGCGCGGGTCATCGGCACGGGCTCGGCGGAGTCGGCCGGCCATCTGCGCGGCCTCGGGGCCGAACCGGTCGTCTACGGGGAGGGCCTGGCCGACCGGGTACGGGCGCTCGCACCCGGCGGCATCACCGCCGCCGTCGACCTGTACGGGACGGAGACGGTGCACGTCGCCCGGGAGCTCGGCGTCCCGGACAGCCGTATCTGCACCATCGCCGCGCAGGTCGACGGCGTGACGGCGGCCAACGGCGCGTCCTCCCCTCCCGGCGCCCTGGAGGAGATCGCGGGCCTGGTCGCGGCCGGCCGGCTGCGGGTGCCGCTCGCGGCGACGTTCCCGGTCGAGGAGGTCCGCCGCGCGGCCGCGCTCCAGGCGGACCGCCATGTGCGGGGCAAGATCGTCATCACCCTCTGACGACCTCCGTCGGCAGCGGGAAGCAGGAGCCAGGACGCCGTGTTCAGGGACCCGCGTCGGGCGGCACCAGCTCCCGCAGCGCCAGCCCCGTCAAGCTCCGTACCTCACGCGACAGATGGGGCTGGTCCGCGTAACCGGCGCGGGCCGCGGTCTCGGCGAAGGGGACGCCCGCGCGGGCCAGGGCCAGGGCGCGGCGCATGCGCAGGACGCGGGCCAGGGTCTTGGGGCCGTAGCCGAAGGCGGTGAGCGAGCGGCGGTGCAACTGGCGGGCGCCGAGGCCGAGTTCGTCGGCGGTCGCGGCGACCGGGCGGCCCGCGTCGAGCGCCGCGACCAGGCGGGCGAGCAGCGGGTCGGGCGGGGCGGCCGACGCGGCCAGGGCGAGGGCGACGTCCTCCAGGCCGCGCGCCGGGTGGTCCGCCGCGTGCACGCGGGCGGTCGCGCGCCGTACGTCCGCCGCCGGCCACAGGTCGGCCAGGTCCACGCGGCGGTCGCGCAGTTCGTGGGCCGGCACGCCCAGCAGCGCGGGTGCGGTGCCGGGGTGGAAGCGGACGCCGGCCCAGAGGCTCGCGGCGCCGGCGGTGTGCGCGCGGGTGTCGGGGCCCGCGACCAGCAGGCGGCCGCCGTGCCACAGCAGGTCCATGCACCCGTCGGGCAGCACCCGGCCCGGCCCCTCGTCGCCGGAGACGGAGGGGGTGCTGGTCCACACGGCCGCGCCCGGCAGCCGTGACGCGCGCTCCCTGTACACGGCTCCAGGCTACGCGGCGGCCCTGGTCCGCCACTCCTGCGGACTGACGTCGAAGGCCCGCTTGAAGGCCGTGGAGAGGGCGAAGGCGCTGCCGTAGCCGACCTGACGGGCGATGGCGGCGAGGGTGTCGTCGGTGTCGCGCAGCCGGTCGGCGGCGAGGGCGAGACGCCAGCCGGTGAGGTAGGACATCGGGGGTTCGCCGACGAGCCGGGTGAAGCGGCGGGCCAGCGCGGCCCGGGAGACGCCGGCCTTCTCCGCGAGCCCGGCGACGGTCCACGGGCGGGCCGGGTCGTCCTGGATGAGACGCAGCACCGGCCCCACGACCGGGTCGGACAGGGCCTCGTACCAGGCGGGCGGCTCCGCCTCGGGGCGCGCGAACCAGGCCCGCAGAGCGGCGATGACGAGGAGGTCGAGCAGCCGGTCCAGGACGACCTCCTGGCCGGGTGCGTCCCGCGCGACCTCCTGCATCAACAGCGGGGTGAGCGGGCACTCCCACACGTCGGCGCCGAGGGAGAGCAGCGGCGGCAGCGCGTCCAGCAGCCGGCCGCCGATCTCGCCGCGCATCTGGTAGGTGCCGATGAGCAGCACGGTCCCGCTGTCGGGGCGGTCGCCCCAGGCGCGGACGCCGAGGTCCATCGAACCGTTGAGGGGCCGCCCGTCGGGGTAGTGGCACTGTCCGCCGGGCAGGATCAGCGCCTGCGGCGCGGTGCCGGCGGCGTCGGCGCAGGTGTACGGGTCGGGGCCGCGCGCGACGGCGAGGTCGCCGGCGCGCAGCCGGACCGGTTCGCCCCGGTCGGGCAGCAGCCAGGCGTCGCCGCGTACGAGGAGCATCACCGTCAGCGGGGCGCGGTCCTCCACCCGCACCGCCCACGGCGGGTCGAAGCACGCCCGGATCATGAACGCGCCCCGGGCTCGGGGCCCCTCCAGCAGACCGGTGAGTGCGTCCATGGGGTCAGCGTAGACGCGGGCGTATGCGAGCGCGCCGCTCGACGATGGTTCCGCGCGCGGCACGGCGGTTGACTCGGAGACATGGTCAAGGACTTGGGCACGGACGGGGACACGGACATGGTCAGGGACACGGACATGGGCGAGAAGACGCGTGCGAAGGACATGACGCTGGTGGTCACCGGGGCCTCGGGGCGTACCGGGAGCCGGGTGGCGCGGGCCGCGGCGGCGGCCGGGATGACGGTGCGGGCGGCGTCACGGGCGACCGGCTTCGACTGGGCGGACCGTACGACGTGGGAGGGCGCGCTGCGCGGGGCCGACGCGGCGTATCTGGTGCACCCGGCCGACGTGGGCGCGCCCGGGACGGCGGAGGCGGTGGCCGGGCTGGCGGAAACGGCCCTCGGCGTGGGGATGCGGCGGCTGGTGCTGTTGTCGGCGCGGGGCGAGGACCAGGCGCTGCCCACGGAGGAGGCGCTGCGGGCGTCCGGCGCGGACTGGACGGTGGTGCGGTCGGCGTGGTTCGCGCAGAACTTCAGCGAGGGGCCGCTGGCGGAGGGGGTGCGGGGCGGGGAGCTGGTGTTCCCGGCGGGTGAGGTGGCGGAGCCGTTCGTGGACGTGCGGGACGTCGCGGAGGTGGTGGTGGCCGCGGTGGCGGGTGGGGAGCGGTATGCCGGGCGGACGGTGTCCGTGACGGGGCCGCGGTTGTTGACGTGGGGGGAGGCGGTGGGGGAGATCGCGGGGGCGGTGGGGCGGCCGTTGGTGTATCGGGCGGTGCCCGTGGACGCCTACCGTCAGGCGCTGGCCGGGTTCGGGGTGCCGGACGGGGAGGCCGGGTTCCTCGTCGAGCTGTTCGCGACCCTGCTGGATGGGCGCAATGCGCGGGTGGAGGACGGGGTTCGGCGGGTGTTGGGGCGGGAGGCGCGGGATTTCGGCGCGTTCGTGGCGGAGGGGGTGGGGGCCGGGGTGTGGGGGGCGTGAGCCGGGGGTTTTTCGCCCCCGCCGCCCCTTCCCGTCCCGTCCCCGGGGCTCCGCCCCGGACCCCGCTCCTCAAACACCGGAGGGACTGAGAGGGGCGGGTCATTTGTCCTCGTGGTCCGGGCCCTCCCCGTTTCTCTGGTGCGTGGACTTCACGTGGGTGCGGAGGCGGCCCGTGACGTCCTCGGGGGGCAGGAAGCGGGACCAGCGTTCGGGGAACTCGGAGGGCATGTCGGGGTCCGCGTCCCCGGACGCGGTGGTGCGGGCGACGTACTCGGCGACCTGCGCCTGCCGCTGCCGCTCGTTGGCCTCGCGGGCCGCGGCGGTGGCGGCGGCCGGCCACACCCGGTCGATGGCCGCGTTGACGGCCGCCCCGACGAGCACGGCGAACGCGGACACGCCGATCCACAGCAGCACGGCCACGGGCGCGGCGAGGGAGCCGTAGATGGTGGGGCCCTCGACGGTGCTGGTGAGGTAGATGCGCAGCAGGAAGCTGCCGAGCACCCACATGGCGAGGGCGACCAGCGCGCCCGGCACGTCCTCGATCCAGGGAGACCGTACGGGCACGGACACGTGGTAGAGCGTGGTCAGGAAGGCCACGGAGAGCAGGATGACGACCGGCCAGTAGAGGATCTGCACGACGGTCGTCGACCACGGCACGACGTCCACCACCGCGTCCGGTCCCGCGACCATCAGCGGCAGCGCGACCGAGCCGATCAGCAGGGCCACGATGAACAGCAGGAAGGCGAGCAGCCGGGTCTTGACGATGCCCCGGACGCCGTCGAGGCCGTACATGACGGTGATGGTCTCGATGAACACGTTCACCGCGCGGGAGCCCGACCAGACGGCGATCAGGAAGCCCAGGGAGATCACGTCGGGCCGGCCGCCCTTGGTGACGTCCCGCAGGATCGGCTCCGCGACCTCCCGCACCCCCCGGTCGGACAGGACCGTGCGGGAGGCGTCCAGCAGGTTGCGCTGCACGCTCTGGATGGTGTCCGCGCCGGTCCAGGCGTCGACGTAACCGAGCAGGCCGATCAGGCTGAGCAGCAGCGGGGGCACCGACAGCAGCGTGAAGAACGCCGCCTCGGCCGCCAGGCCCAGGATGCGGTACTCCATGCACGAGTTGACGGTGTCCTTGAGCAGCAGCCAGGCGGTCCTGCGTTTGGAGACGTTCCGGTACAGGGCGCGGGCCCTGTGGAGGCGACCGGAGGGCGCGTCGGGGGATTCACTTGCTGGCTGCACGAACCAAAGGTATCCGCCATGCCCGGCCCCACTCACCCACAGGCCCGGTCCTCGCGTGAGGCGGGGCGGGGTGCGGGGTAGGTTCGCCCCATGGCAGGCAGCACGCACACCGTGACCAACCAGGTTCCGCCGCTCGTGCAGTACGACGTGTTCGGCTCGGACCGGGCCCTGCTGGAGGCGGTCGAGCGGCACCTGTCGCCCGAGGCCCGGAAGGACGGGCTGGCGGAGCTGTCGGCCCTCGGGCGCACGTGCGGGTCCGCTCAGGTGCGGGAGTGGGGGGTGCAGGCCGACGAGAACCCGCCCCGGCTGCGCACCCACGACCGGTACGGCCACCGGATCGACGAGGTCGACTTCCACCCCGCCTGGCACCGGCTGCTCGGCAAGGGCGTCTCGGCGGGGCTGACGGCGGCCTGGGGCCGGCCCGGCGGGCATGTGCGGCGGGCGGCGGCCTTCCTGATGTGGACGCAGGTGGACGCGGGCACCTGCTGCCCGCTGTCGATGACGCACGCGGCGGTGCCCGCGCTGCGCGCCGACCCGGAGCTGGCCGCCGAGTGGGAGCCCCGGCTGACGTCCGTGATCTACGACCGCGCCCTGCGGCCGGCCGGGCAGAAGCCCGGCGCGCTGTTCGGGATGGGGATGACCGAGAAGCAGGGCGGCAGCGACGTCCGGGCCAACACGACGGCCGCGCGGCCGCTCGCCGAGGACGGGACGTACGCGCTGACCGGGCACAAGTGGTTCTGCTCGGCGCCGATGTCGGACGCCTTCCTGGTGCTGGCGCAGGCGCCCGGCGGGCTGACCTGCTTCCTGGTGCCGCGGGTGCTGGAGGACGGCAGCCGCAACGTGTTCGCCCTTCAGCGGCTCAAGGACAAGCTGGGCAACCGCTCCAACGCCTCCGCCGAGGTCGAGTTCGACGGGACGTGGGCGCGCCGGGTCGGCGAGGAGGGGCGCGGAGTGCGCACCATCATCGGGATGGTGGCGGCCACGCGGCTCGACTGCGTGCTGGGCTCGGCGGGGCTGATGCGGCAGGCCGTGGCGCAGGCGGTGCACCACTGCGCGCACCGGGAGGCGTTCGGCGGGAAGCTGCTCGACAAGCCGCTCATGCGCAACGTGCTGGCCGATCTTGCGCTGGAGTCGGAGGCGGCGACCACGCTGGCCATGCGGCTGGCGGCGGCGTACGACGACGACGGCGAGCAGGAGCGGGCGCTGCTGCGGATCGCGGTGCCGGCCGCGAAGTACTGGGTGACCAAGCGGTGCGCGCCGGTCGCGGTGGAGGCGGCGGAGTGCCTCGGCGGCAACGGCTACGTCGAGGAGTCGGGGATGCCCCGGCTGGTGCGGGAGTCGCCGCTGAACTCCATCTGGGAGGGCGCGGGCAACGTGCAGGCGCTCGACGTGCTGCGGGCGCTGCGCGACCCGGCGACGCTGGACGCGTATCTCCGTGAGGTCGGCCGGGCGCGCGGGGCGGACCACCGGCTGGACGCGGCGATCAAGGGCCTGCTGACGGAGCTGGCGGACCTGGAGGGCGTCGAGGGCCGGGCACGGCGGCTGACGGAGCGGCTCGCGCTGGTGCTCCAGGGGTCGCTGCTGGTGCGGTACGCGCCGCCGGAGGTGGCGGACGCGTTCTGCGCGGGCCGCCTGGCCGGCGACGCGGGCACCGCGTTCGGCACCCTGCCCCACACCCTGGACCTGACATCGATCACGAACCGCGCCCACCCAACCCCGTGACCCAAGCCGCCTGAAGGGGCGCGGGGAACTGCGCGACCAGCCACCCCCAAGGGGCGCGAGGAACTGCGCGACCAGCCACCCCCAAGGGGCGCGAGGAACTGCGCGACCAGCCACCACCACCCGGCACCCGCCGACGCACGTCAACCCACCCCCGCGCCACGCGCACCCCACCCCGTACCCCCCGTGGCATGCCACGGGGGTGGTGCTGCGCCGACACGGCACCACCCCCGCCGCCACGGGCTCCCGAAGAGCCGTGCACGCCGCTCGGGACGGCGTCGCTCAAGTTTCAAACAGTGACGTCTTCCGTCACCAGAGTTGCAAGGGGTTGCAACTTGCTGTTTCCGTGTCGGTACTGAGCGTCCGCGCCCCGGGCAGACGGCAGTATGGGTTCCGACAGGTTTTCTTCCGGGAGGTCCGGTGGCGCTCTCGCCGATGGACGTGTCGCATCTGGCCGCCGTCGACACCGTGCGCGCGGCGCGGGTGCTCGACGAGGTCCGTAACGCCGCGCTGTCGGGGCGGCCCGCGCCCGTCCCTCCCCGCCCGGTGATCGGGCAGTCCTGGGAGCGGGTGCTGCGCAGCGGCGTGGACCCGGACCACGGCTCGCGCAGCGGGCTGCTCTCGATGGACGAGGTGCGGCGGCGCCGGGAGGCCTCGCCGCTGCGGCACGTGCTGCCGGTGCTGCGCGAGGGGCTGTTGTCGGTCGCGGACGTCGCCCGCCACATCATGGTGGTGGCCGACGACGAGGGCCGGGTGCTGTGGCGGGAGGGCAGCGCGCCGGTGCTGCGCAAGGCGGACGGGCTGGGTTTCGAGATCGGCGCGGACTGGCGTGAGGACGTCGTCGGCACCAACGGGGTGGGCACGCCCGCGGTGACGGGACGGCCCGTGCAGGTCTTCGCCTCCGAGCACTTCGTACGGTCGCACGCCACCTGGACCTGTTCCGGCGCGCCCATCACCGACCCGCGGGACGGGCGGCTGATCGGCGTGGTCGACGTGAGCGGGCCGCTGGAGAGCATGCATCCCGCGACGCTGGCGTGGGTGGACTCGGTGGCGAAGCTGGCGGAGGCGCGGCTGCGGGAGATGCACGTGCGGTCGCTGGAGCGGCTGCGCGCGGTGGCCGCGCCGGTGCTGTCGCGGACCGAGGGGCGGGCGCTGGTGGTGGACCGGCACGGCTGGACGGCGGCGGTGACGGGGATGCCGTACGTGGAGCGGCTGGCGCTGCCCAAGTCGGTGTCCGCGGGCCAGCGGTGGCTGCCGGCGCTGGGGCGGTGCTCGCTCGAACCGCTCGCCGGGGGCTGGCTGGTGCGGGCGGCGGACGAGCCGTCGGCGCGGCCGGCCGCGCGGATCGTGCTCGATCTGGGCGGGCCGCGCCGCCGGTCGGTGCGGGTGTCCGACGGGGCCGGTTCGTGGACGCGTGAACTGAGTCCGCGGCACGCCGAGTTGCTGTATCTGCTGGCGGTGCACCGGGCGGGCCGCAGCGCCGCCGACCTGGCCCGCGACGTGTTCGGCGACCCGGCCCGCACGGTGACGGTCCGCGCGGAGATGTCCCGCGTACGGCGCTATCTGGGGGCGCTGCTGGAGCACCGCCCGTACCGCTTCACGGAGTCCGCCGAGGTGGAGGTGGTGCTGCCGGACAACCCGGGGGACCTCTTCCCGCGTACGGCGCCGGCCCCGGGTCTGGTGCACGGCTCGCACTGAGGATCTGGCCGGAAACCGCCCCGCCGGCGGGGTACATCTGTACGTGGGTACGTGCCCGTGGGCGGTCCGCGCGGGAAATCGCGGGGTCTTCGTCCCGTCCGGCCGTTCGCTGTCGTAGCATCCGGGGACGGGCCGTCCCTTCTGCTCCACGGTCAACCCGCGGATCACCGGACGCAGTTGGCTCGCTCGGGAGGACGTCATGAAGCATCGCGGCCGACACCGCCGGCGCCGCAGAGGCAGAGCGCTGCGCGCCACCCTGGCCGGTACCGCCCTGGCGCTCACCGCGACCGCCACCATGATCAGCACCTCGCAGGCCACCGACGCCGACGACCCCGGCGCGCTGAAGCCGCTCACCGCGGCCGCCGACACCGCGCCCCTCCGACTGACCGAACACGCCGTCCCCGGCGCCGAACTGAACCGGCTGACCGCGTCGATGGGCCCCGCCGTGGGCGTGGGCGCCGTGCTCGCCGACCCGGACGGAACGCTTCAGGACGCCGGCGCCTGCACGGAGGACGACCGGCGGGCGCTGCCCGTCGAGCCGGCCGTGACCGCCGCGTACTGCTGGCCCGAGCGGGACACCGAGGGCTGGCGGGCCGGCGCGGTCACCACCTCCGGGGACGCCGACGAGGACGGCCGCTGGGGTGCGCACCGGGTCGTCCTGTCCGGCTGGACCCGCGCCACCGGCACGCCCGCCGAGCAGGGGCTCGCGCGGATCGCCTTCGTGGCCGCCGACGACGGCCGCGCGCCGCGCTACACCTGGGCGCTGCTCGCCGTGCCGGTGGACGGCGGGCGGGACCTGCGCGGGCTGGGCTCCGACGTGTCCGGCATGGTCTGGTACCAGGACAAGCTGCTCGTCACCGCCGGCCGGGGCGAGGGCGAGGCGCTGTACGTGTACGACCTGGACCGGGTGCAGCGGGCCACGGTGGACGCCGTGACCGTGGGGCGGGTGCCCGGCGGCTGGTCGGCGGCCGGCGCCCGGTACGTGCTCCCGGCGGTGGCCTCCTACGGGACGGCGGGCGCGGGCGCGCCGCGGCCCGGCGGGCTCGCCCTGGACCGGGGCACCGCGCCGGACAGTCTGGTGGTGCACGAGGAGACGGCCCCGGACGAGGAGGGCCCGACCCGGCTGTGGCGGTATGCGTTCGGCCCGCGCCCGGACCGGGGCGCGCTGCTGCGGCCGGAGCCGGTCGCGGCGTACGAGACGGAGCTGACGCGGGTGCGCGGGGTGCTGGCGCACGGGTCCGACTGGTACGTGAGCCGCGCCGCGGGGGCGGCGGAGGAGCGCGGCACGCTGTGGCGGCAGGACACCGAGGGCGCGGACCCGGTGCGCTGCGGGGCGGACGAGACGTACCGCTGCTGGAGCGGGCCGGCGACGTCCCTGTCGTACTGGCAGGTGACCGGGGACGTGTGGTCGCAGTCGGGGCGGATGCTGTTCGCGCTGCCGCTGGCGGCGGTCGACGAGGCGCTGGAGCGGTAGGGGCTGTCCGTTCTCCGGGCAGGCGTTCGACACGGGTGCGGGCCGGATGGTTGTCTTTCGGACATGACGACCCTCTCCGTGACCACCTGGTCCCTGGAGCAGACCGCGCCCACCGATCTCCGTCCGGCCGCCGTGCCCGAGGGGGACGTGCGGGTGGTCCGCTCCGAGGTGCCCTCCCCCGAGTTCAGCCGGTTCCTGTACGCGTCGGTGGGGGGCGACATCCGCTGGACCGACCGGCTGGGCTGGTCGTACGCGCGGTGGCAGGAGCATCTGGAGCGGCCGGGCGTGGAGACGTGGGTCGCCTACGACCGGGGCACGCCGGCCGGGTACGTGGAGCTGGAGGCGCAGGGCGAGGGGGTCGTGGAGATCCTCTACTTCGGGCTGCTGCCCGCCTTCCGCGGCCGGCGTCTGGGCGGTCACCTGCTGTCGTACGGGGCGGCGCGCGCCTGGGACCTGGCGGACCGCCGGCCGGGGGTGAAGCCGACCGCGCGGGTGTGGCTGCACACGTGCAGCAAGGACGGCGAGCACGCCCTGGACAACTATCTGCGGCGGGGTTTCCGGCTGTTCGACACCACGGTGGAGGACGAGCCGGACGTGGCCACGCCGGGCCCGTGGCCGGGGGCGTACTCCGCCTGAGCGGCTCCGGCAAGACCGCTCGCGCCGCGTGTGACCAAGGACACCCTTGTCTCGCCTGACGGGACAGGGGCGTCCACATGACGGACGACGGTGGACTGCCTCCGGATGGCCGTGCCAGGCTTCCGTCATGCCTGGAACTGGAATCGCCTTGGTGAGTCGGCGGCACGTCGACCTCGGCCGCATGTCCAGCGCCATCTGTCCGGCGCGCTGAGAGCACCCAGCAGCGCCCGACACCCCTCTCCCCTCCCTTCCTGCGCAAGGACGCGCACGGTTCTGCCCGCGTGCGCGCAGCCGCAGGTCAGAGCCGCTCCCCCGGCATGGCGCCCCGCGCCGAGAGACCATCCACCGCTGTCCCGAAGGACGTATCAACCATGGCCGCCACCCCGCAGAAGCCTGCCGCCGCGCAGCAGCCTGCCACCGCGACCCCCCGCCGCAAGGCGAGCCGTCACCGCGGGGAGGGGCAGTGGGCAGCGGGGCACTTCACCCCGCTCAACGGCAACGAGCAGGTCAAGAAGGACGACGACGGTCTCAATGTGCGGACACGCATTGAGACGATCTACTCCAAGCGGGGCTTCGACTCGATCGACCCCAGCGACCTGCGCGGCCGCATGCGGTGGTGGGGCCTCTACACCCAGCGCAAGCCCGGGATCGACGGCGGCAAGACCGCGATCCTGGAGCCGGAGGAGCTGGACGACTCGTACTTCATGCTGCGGGTGCGCATCGACGGCGGCGCGCTGACGACGCGGCAGCTGCGGGTGATCGGCGAGATCTCGCAGGAGTTCGCGCGCGGCACCGCCGACATCACGGACCGGCAGAACGTCCAGTACCACTGGATCCGCATCGAGGACGTGCCCGAGATCTGGAACCGTCTGGAGGCCGTCGGGCTGTCCACGGTCACCGCCTGCGGCGACACGCCCCGTGTGATGATCGGCTCCCCCGTCGCGGGCATCGCCGAGGACGAGATCATCGACGGCACCCCGGCGCTGGAGGAGATGAAGCGCCGCGTCCTGGGCAACAAGGCGTACTCGAACCTGCCGCGCAAGTTCAAGACGGCCATCTCCGGCTCGCCGGTGCTCGACGTGGTGCACGAGATCAACGACGTCGCGTTCGTCGGCGTCCGCCACCCCGAGCACGGGCCCGGCTTCGACCTGTGGGTCGGCGGCGGCCTGTCGACCAACCCCAAGCTGGGCGTGCGGCTCGGCGCCTGGGTGCCGATCGAGGACGTGCCCGACGTCTACGAGGGCGTCATCTCCATCTTCCGCGACTACGGCTACCGCCGGCTGCGCAACCGCGCCCGGCTGAAGTTCCTGGTCGCCGACTGGGGCGCGGAGAAGTTCCGCCAGGTGCTGGAGGACGAGTACCTGAAGCGGAAGCTGACCGACGGTCCCGCGCCCGCCGAGCCGGTGTCCCGCTGGCGCGACCACGTCGGGGTGCACCGTCAGAAGGACGGCCGCCACTACGTCGGCTTCGCGCCGCGCGTCGGCCGGGTCGACGGCACCACCCTCACCAAGATCGCGGACGTGGCGGAGGCGCACGGCTCGGGCCGGGTGCGCACCACCGTCGAACAGAAGATGATCATCCTGGACGTCGAGGAGTCCCAGGTCGACTCCCTGGTGGAGTCCCTGGAGGCGCTGGACCTCAGCGCCCGCCCCTCGACGTTCCGGCGCGGCACCATGGCCTGCACCGGCATCGAGTTCTGCAAGCTCGCCATCGTCGAGACCAAGGCGCGCGGCGCCTCGCTGATCGACGAACTGGAGCGCCGCATGCCGGAGTTCGACGAGCCGATCACCATCAACCTCAACGGCTGCCCGAACGCCTGCGCCCGTATCCAGGTGGCGGACATCGGTCTCAAGGGCCAGCTCGTGCTGAACGACCGGGGCGAGCAGGTCGAGGGCTACCAGGTGCACCTCGGCGGCGCGCTCGGTCTGGAAGCCGGCTTCGGCCGCAAGGTGCGCGGTCTGAAGGTCACCGCGGACGAGCTGCCCGACTACATCGAGCGGGTCCTGGGCCGCTTCCAGGCGGAGCGCGAGGACGGCGAGCGGTTCGCCTCCTGGGTCGGTCGCGCGTCCGAGGAGGCCCTGTCGTGAGCGAGCGGGCGGCGCCGTTCCACTGCCCCTACTGCGGGGACGAGGACCTGCGCCCGGCCGAACAGGGCCACGGCGCGTGGGAATGCGGCGCGTGCAACCGAGCCTTTCAGCTGAAGTTCCTCGGGCTGCTGGCCCGCGGCCTTGAGCGATCCGAGACGGGAGGGGACCGGACATGACCGCGGTTCAGGAAGAGCGCGGCACCGAGGAGTTGAAGGCGCTCGCCGAGCAGGCGGGCCGCGACCTGGAGGACGCCTCCGCCCTGGAGATCCTCACATGGGCCGCCGAGACCTTCGGCAGGCGGTTCTGCGTGACCTCCTCCATGGAGGACGCGGTGGTCGCCCACCTCGCCTCCCGGGCGCTGCCCGGGGTCGACGTGGTGTTCCTCGACACCGGCTACCACTTCCCCGAGACCATCGGCACCCGGGACGCCGTGGAGGCCGTGATGGACGTCAACGTCATCACGCTCACCCCGCGGCAGACGGTCGCCGAGCAGGACGCCGAGTACGGCCCGAAGCTCCACGACCGCGACCCCGACCTGTGCTGCAAGCTCCGCAAGGTCCAGCCGCTGGAGGAGGGCCTGAAGAACTACCTGGCCTGGGCGACCGGCCTGCGCCGCGACGAGTCCCCGACCCGGGCGAACACCCCGGTCGTCGGCTGGGACGAGAAGCGGCGGAAGGTGAAGATCTCGCCCATCGCCCGGTGGACCCAGGACGACGTGGACGCCTACGTCGCCGAACACGGCGTCCTCACCAACCCGCTGCTCATGGACGGCTACGCCTCCGTGGGGTGCGCCCCCTGCACCCGCCGCGTGCTGGAGGGCGAGGACGCCCGCGCCGGCCGCTGGGCGGGCCGCGCCAAGACCGAGTGCGGACTGCACGGCTGACCCCCATGACCGCGCCTTCGACGAACCAGGAGAACCACGTGACGACCGGAGCCACCGTCTGGCTCACGGGTCTGCCGAGTGCGGGCAAGACCACCATCGCGCACGAACTCGCCGCCCGGCTGCGCGAACAGGGCCGGCCGGTCGAGGTGCTCGACGGCGACGAGATCCGCGAGTTCCTCTCGGCGGGCCTCGGGTTCAGCCGCGAGGACCGGCACACCAATGTGCAGCGCATCGGCTTCGTCGCCGAACTGCTCGCCCGCAACGGCGTGCTGGCGCTCGTCCCGGTGATCGCCCCCTACGCCGACAGCCGCGAGGCCGTCCGCGCCCGCCACGAGGCGAACGGCACGCCGTACGTCGAGGTGCACGTGGCGACGCCGCTGGAGGTGTGCTCCGTCCGCGACGTGAAGGGCCTGTACGCCAAGCAGGCGGCGGGTGAGCTGTCCGGGCTGACCGGCGTCGACGACCCGTACGAGGAGCCCGAGAAGCCCGATCTGCGCATCGAGTCGCAGCACCAGACCGTGCAGGAGTCCGCGGCGGCGGTTTTCGCCGTGCTCAGCGAAAGGGGACTGGCATGACGACGACCGTCGCCACCGTCGAGGAGGGTACGGACAGCCCGTACGCCCTCTCCCACCTGGACGCCCTCGAGTCGGAGGCCGTGCACATCTTCCGTGAGGTGGCGGGTGAGTTCGAGAAGCCGGTGATCCTGTTCTCCGGCGGCAAGGACTCCATCGTCATGCTGCACCTGGCGCTGAAGGCGTTCGCGCCCGCGCCGGTGCCGTTCGCGCTGCTGCACGTGGACACCGGGCACAACTTCCCCGAGGTCCTCGACTACCGCGACCGCACGGTCGCCAAGCACGGGCTGCGGCTGCACGTCGCCTCCGTGCAGGACTACATCGACCGCGGCGTCCTCAAGGAACGCCCGGACGGCACCCGCAACCCGCTCCAGACGCTGCCGCTCACGGACACCATCCGCGAGCAGGGCTTCGACGCGGTGTTCGGCGGCGGCCGGCGCGACGAGGAGAAGGCCCGCGCCAAGGAGCGGGTGTTCAGCCTCCGCGACGAGTTCTCCCAGTGGGACCCGCGCCGCCAGCGCCCCGAGCTGTGGAACCTCTACAACGGGCGGCACGCCCCCGGCGAGCACGTGCGCGTGTTCCCGCTGTCCAACTGGACCGAGCTGGACGTGTGGCAGTACATCGCCCGCGAGAACATCGAACTGCCGCGGATCTACTACGCGCACGAGCGCGAGGTGTTCAAGCGCGCCGGGATGTGGCTGACGGCCGGCGAGTGGGGCGGCCCGAAGGACGGCGAGAGCGTCGAGAAGCGCCTCGTGCGCTACCGCACCGTCGGCGACATGTCCTGCACCGGCGCCGTCGACTCCGACGCCGACACCATCGAGAAGGTGATCACGGAGATCGCCGCCTCCCGGCTCACCGAGCGCGGCGCCACCCGCGCCGACGACAAGATGTCCGAGGCCGCGATGGAAGACCGCAAGCGCGAGGGGTACTTCTAAGCATGAGCACGATCACGACCGAGGAGCTCTCGGCCACCACCCTGCTGCGGTTCGCCACCGCCGGCTCCGTCGACGACGGCAAGTCCACCCTCGTGGGCCGGCTGCTGCACGACTCCAAGTCTGTGCTCGCCGACCAGCTGGAGGCCGTCGAGCGCGCGTCGGCCAGCCGCGGCCAGGACGCCCCCGACCTGGCGCTGCTCACCGACGGCCTGCGGGCCGAGCGGGAGCAGGGCATCACGATCGACGTGGCCTACCGCTACTTCGCCACGCCCCGGCGGCGGTTCATCCTCGCCGACACCCCCGGCCATGTGCAGTACACGCGGAACATGGTCACCGGCGCGTCCACGGCCGAGCTGACGGTGATCCTGGTCGACGCCCGCAACGGTGTCGTCGAGCAGACCCGCCGGCACGCGGCGATCGCCGCCCTGCTGCGGGTGCCGCACGTGGTGCTCGCCGTGAACAAGATGGACCTGGTCGACTACCGGGAGCCCGTGTTCGCCGCGATCGCCGAGGAGTTCACCGCCTACGCCACCGAGCTGGGCGTGCCCGAGGTCACCGCGATCCCGATCTCGGCGCTGGTCGGCGACAACGTGGTGGAGCCGTCCGCGCACATGGACTGGTACGGCGGCCCCACCGTCCTCGAGCACCTGGAGACCGTGCCGGTCAGCCACGACCTGACCCGCTGCCACGCCCGGCTGCCGGTGCAGTACGTGATCCGCCCGCAGAGCCCCGAGCACCCCGACTACCGCGGCTACGCGGGCCAGATCGCCGCCGGCGCCTTCCGCGTCGGCGACGAGATCACCGTGCTGCCGTCGGGCCGGTCGACCACCATCACCGGCATCGACCTGCTGGGCGAACCCGTCGACGTCGCGTGGACGCCGCAGTCGGTGACGCTGCTGCTCGCCGACGACATCGACATCTCCCGCGGCGACCTGATCGTCCCGGCCGAGGACGCCCCCGCCACCACGCAGGACCTGGAGGCGACCGTCTGCCACGTCGCCGACGAGCCGCTGACGGTCGGGCACCGCGTGCTGATCAAGCACGGCACCCGCACGGTCAAGGCGATCGTCAAGGACATCCCGTCCCGGCTCACGCTGGACGACCTGTCCCTGCACCCGCACCCGGGCCGGCTCACCGCCAACGACATCGGCCGGGTCGTCATCCGCACCGCCGAACCGCTGCCCGCCGACACCTACGCCGCCTCCCGCCGCACCGGGTCGTTCATCCTGATCGACCCCGGCGACGGGACGACGCTGACCGCGGGCATGGTCGGCGAGTCCTTCGCCTCGCCCGACCCGGCCGACGACGGGACGGACGACGACGGGTGGGACTTCTGACCGCCCGCCGCGCACCCGCCCAGCCCTGAACCCGCCGACGGCCCGGCCACGCACCGACGAAGCGTGACCGCCGGGCCGCCATCGAGAGGACCGTTCCCCTTGCCTGCCACGACCGCCCTGCGCCGCGCCCTCGCGGTGACGGCCGTGCTGCCGTTGCTGGCCCTGGCCGCCTGCGGGTACGGGTCCCAGGCCAAGGACGCCGGCACCGCGCGGGCCGTCTCGGGCCCGAGGACCGACGGTCTGGACTCCGTCCGGATCGGCTACTTCGGCAACCTCACCCACGGCACCGCCCTGGTCGGCGCCCAGAAGGGGTTCTTCCAGAAGGAACTCGGGGGCACCGAGGCGAAGTACGCGGTGTTCAACGCGGGCCCTTCGGCGATCGAGGCGCTCAACTCCGACTCCCTGGACGTCGCCTTCATCGGCCCCTCCCCGGCGGTCAACGGCTGGACCAAGGCGGACGGCGAGAACCTGCGGATCGTGGGCGGTTCGGCGTCCGGCGGGGTCAAGCTGGTCGTGAACCCGGACAAGGTGACGTCCGTCCGGGACGTCGAGGGGAAGCGGATCGCGACCCCGCAGCTCGGCAACACCCAGGACGTGGCGTTCCTCGACTGGGCCGCCCGGCAGGGCTGGAAGGTCGACCCGCAGAGCGGCAAGGGCGACGTCACCGTCGTCCGCAGCGACAACAAGGTCACGCCCGACGCCTTCCGGTCCGGGTCGGTCGACGGGGCCTGGGTGCCGGAGCCGACCGCGTCCCGGCTGGTCGCGCAGGGCGGCAAGGTGCTGCTGGACGAGGCGTCTCTGTGGCCGGACGGCAAGTTCGTGATCACGAACATCGTCGTCCGCCAGGAGTTCCTCGACGAGCACCCGAAGGCCGTCGAGGCCGTGCTGCGGGCGTCCGTCGCGTCCAACCGGTGGATCAACGCCCACCCGGAGGAGGCCAAGGAGGCCGCCAACGCGCGGCTCGCGGCCGACACGGGCAAGCCGCTGCCGGCGGACGTCCTCGACCCGGCCTGGAAGTCGATCACCTTCCTGGACGACCCGCTGGCCGCCACCCTCAGGACCCAGGCGGGCCACGCCGTCCGGGCGGGCCTGCTGGAGGAGCCGGACCTGAAGGGGATCTACGACCTGTCCCTGCTCCGCAAGGTCCTCCGGGCGGCCGGCCGGCCCGCCGTCGACGACGCCGGACTCGGCGTCTCCTGAACCGGATCCCGCACGCTTCCCAGGAGGTGACGACCATGGCCACGACCCTCGCCAAGGCCGCCGACGGCACGCAGTCGGCCACGCACGCGGCCCGCATCGAGCACGTCTCGAAGTCCTTCGCGGGCCCCGCCGGACAGCAGCTGGTGCTGGACGACATCAGCCTCGACGTCGCCCCCGGCGAGTTCGTCACCCTCCTCGGCGCCTCCGGCTGCGGCAAGTCCACCCTGCTCAACCTCGTCGCCAGCCTCGACCGGCCCACCGCCGGCGCCATCACGACCGACGGCCGGCCCGCGCTGATGTTCCAGGAACACGCCCTGTTCCCCTGGCTCACCGCCGGGAAGAACATCGAACTCGCCCTGAAGCTGCGCGGCACCCCCAAGAACGAGCGCCGCGAGCGCGCCGAGCAGCTGCTGGAACTGGTGCGCCTCCAGGGCGCCCACGGCAAGCGGGTGCACGAGCTGTCCGGCGGCATGCGCCAGCGCGTCGCCCTGGCCCGCGCCCTCGCCCAGGAGAGCCGGCTGCTGCTGATGGACGAGCCGTTCGCCGCGCTCGACGCCATCACCCGCGACGTCCTGCACGACGAACTCACCCGCATCTGGCGCGAGACCGGCCTGTCGGTGCTGTTCGTCACCCACAACGTCCGCGAGGCCGTCCGCCTCGCCCAGCGCGTCGTCCTGCTGTCCTCCCGCCCCGGCCGCATCGCCCGCCAGTGGACCGTGGACATCCCGCACCCGCGCCGCATCGAGGACACCGCCGTGGCCGAGCTGTCCGTCGCGATCACCGAGCAACTCCGTGGGGAGATCCGCCGACATGGCCAGCACTGACACCACTCCCAAGGACGCCGGCGACCTGGCCGGACTGAACGCGGGCCTCGACGCGCTGGAGTCGGTGCAGGCCGCCCGCAGGCCGCTGCGGCAGACCCTCACCCAGAAGGTCCTCCCGCCCATCGTGGCCGTCGCGCTCGTGCTGGCCGTGTGGCAGTCGCTGATCACCTTCGAGGTCGTCGACGACCCCACCAAGCTGCCCGCGCCCGCCGATGTCTGGCACGTGCTGGAGAAGGCCTGGCTCCAGGGCGAACTCCTCGGCTACATCTGGACCTCCGTCTCCCGCGGCCTGCTCGGCTTCGGCCTCGCCCTGCTCATCGCCACCCCGCTCGGGCTCCTCCTCGCCCGACTGAAACTCGTCCGCGCCGCGATCGGCCCCATCCTGTCCGGCCTCCAGTCCCTGCCCTCGGTCGCCTGGGTGCCGCCCGCCGTCATCTGGCTCGGCCTGAACAACCGGATGATGTACGCGGTCATCCTGCTCGGCGCGGTGCCCTCCATCGCCAACGGACTGCTCTCCGGCGTCGACCAGGTCCCGCCGCTGTTCCAGCGCGCCGGCCGCACCCTGGGCGCCACCGGCCTGAAGGGCACCTGGCACATCACCCTGCCCGCCGCCCTCCCCGGCTACGTCGCGGGCCTCAAGCAGGGCTGGGCGTTCTCCTGGCGCTCCCTCATGGCCGCCGAGATCATCGCCTCCTTCCCCGACCTGGGCGTCGGCCTCGGACAGCTCCTGGAGAACGGCCGCAACGCCAGCGACATGGCCATGGTCTTCGAGGCGATCCTGCTCATCCTCACCGTCGGCATCGCCGTCGACCTGCTGATCTTCAGCCCCCTCGAACGCCGGGTGCTGCGCACCCGCGGACTGCTGGTGAAGAGCTGAGGTGCGTGTGATGCGTCGTCCCGTCCTGCTCGTCGTCGCCCACGGCAGCCGCGATCCGCGGCACGCCGCGACCGTGCACGACCTGGTGCGCCGGGTGCGCGCGCTGCGTCCCGGGCTGCGGGTGGAGACCGGGTTCCTGGACTTCAACGTGCCGTCCGTCGGCGCGGTGCTGACGTCCCTGGACGCGGAGGGGGTGCGCGACGTGGTCGCGCTGCCGCTGCTGCTGACCCGCGCCTTCCACGCCAAGGCGGACATCCCCGCGGTGCTCGCCGAGGCCCCGCCGCGGCTGCGGATCCGGCAGGCGGACGTGCTGGGCCCGTCCCCGCTGCTGCTGGCGGCCCTGGAGCGCCGCCTGTACGAGGCGGGCCTGACGCCCGCCGACACCTCCTCGACCGGGGTCGTGCTGGCCTCGGCGGGGTCCTCCGACCCGGAGGCGATCGCAGTGATCGCAGACATCGCGCGGGAGTGGCGGCACACCGGCTGGTGCGCCGTGCGGCCTGCGTTCGCCTCCGCGGTGATTCCCGGCGGGGTGCCCCGCACCGAGGACGCGGTGCGGGAGCTGCGGGAGCTGGGCTGCGCCCGCGTCGCCGTCGCCCCGTACGTGCTGGCGCCGGGGCGGCTGCCCGACCGGATCGTGCGGGGCGCGGCCGGGGCGGACGTCCTGGCGGACGTGCTGGGCCCGTCGCCGGAGGTCGCGCGCGTCCTCCTGGAGCGCTACGACCAGGCCCGCACGCCGCTGCTGACGGCGCTGGGGGCCTGAGCCCGCGCGGGGGTCAGGCCTCGGTCATCTCCACCAGTTTGCGCACCGTGTTCCAGTTGCGGCTGGTGGCGACGACGCCCTTGTTCAGGCGGGGCTTCGACACGTGCTCGGCGAGCTTGGAGCGGCCGAGGCCGTCGGGGACGTACAGATAGAGGGCGCGGTCGCCGAGGCGGAACTCCTCGGGGAGGTACGCCGCGCGGTCGATCTCCGCGAACCGGTCCTCGGTGACGGGTGCGGAGAAGTAGACGACGTGGAGCTGTTTCGGCTCCAGGGTGTCGGCCGGGAAGGGGCAGTCGTCGAGGACGCTCCGCAGATAGGCGTGGCCGCGCACGATCACGTCCACGTCGAAGCCGAAGCGTCCGGCGAGCGCCCCGGACAGGTCGGCGGCCAGCGACTCCTCGTCGCCGTGGCCGGCGGTGAACGCGGCCTGGCCGCTCTGGAGGTAGGTGCGCACGTCCAGGAGGCCGAGGCTCTCCAGCAGGCCGCGCAGCTCGGCCATCGGGACCTTCCTGCCGCCGCCCACGTTGATGCCGCGCAGCAGCGCCGCGTATCTCGTCGTCATGGCCCCGACTGTAGTGCGGCCGTCGTGCCCCGTGGGGGCGGGCACGACGGCCGGGGCCCATGCGCGGCGGGCCTCGCAACTCTGACCGACGGGTGGGGGCGGGAGCAACTTGAACGCGCTGCTGTGACTTGTTCAACAAGGTTGCGGAACGGGCCGCCGGCCTGATCCGCCGTCCTTGATCCGTCGCCCCTGATCCCGTCGTCCCTGATCCCGTCGTCCCTGATCCCGTCGTCCCGGTGTCCCGGACATGTGTAAGGGGCCACGGTCCTTCCCAGTGGGGAGGCGGGCCGCGCCGTCGGGAGGAGCCGGGACGCGGCAGGCTCACCGGGCAGCACGACGAGACGCCCCCGGGCCGCCCGTAGCGTCGAGACGTCAGGTGGCGGCAGGGGGCCGCCGCCGCGGACGAGGGAGCGAACCCGTCATGGGGAACCGAGACGCGCGGGTACGGGGGCTCGCCGCCCGGGCCGGCGGCTGGAGCGCGCGGCACCGGTGGGCGGCCGTCGGCATCTGGGTGCTGTTCGTGGTGCTGGCGATGGGGCTCGGCTCGGCCGCGGGCCGGGTCGACGTCGAGGACAGCGAACAGCTCAAGGGGGAGACCAGCACCGCGGCCCGCATCGTCGAAGAGGCCGGGATCGAGGAGCCGGCCTCGGAGACCGTGCTCGTCCAGGCGAAGGACGACGGCGTGACGTCCACCGACCCGGAGTTCCGGTCGGCGGTCGCCGCGGTGGTCACGGCCGTGCAGGGAACCGGCGAGGTCACGGACGTCACCTCCCCGTACGACAGCGGCACGGTCTCGAAGGACGGGCGCAGTGCGCTGGTCCAGTTCGACGTGCGGGGCGACCCCGGGACGGCCGGTGAGCGGATCGAACCGGTGCTGGACGCCGTGGCGGACGTCCAGAAGGAGCACGGCTCGCTGCGGATCGAGGAGATCGGCGGCGCCAGCATGATGAGGACGTTCGACGAGGCGTTCGGCGACGACTTCAAGAAGGCCGAGTACTCGGCGGTGCCGGTCGCCCTCGGCATTCTGCTGATCGCGTTCGGCGCGCTGGTGGCGGCGCTGCTGCCGGTCGCGCTGGCGCTCACCGCGATCATGGCGACGATGGGCCTGATGGGGATCGTCAGCCATCTCCAGCCGATGAGCGACACCGCCAACTCGGTGATGCTGCTCGTGGGTCTGGCCGTCGGCGTGGACTACTGCCTGTTCTATCTGCGCCGCGAGCGCGAGGAGCGCGCGGCGGGCCGGGACGCGCGGACCGCGCTGCGGATCGCCGCCGCGACCAGCGGCCGGGCGATCGTCGTCTCCGGTGTCACGGTGTGCGTGGCGATGGCGGGCATGCTGTTCACCGGGATCGCCGAGTTCGAGGCGATGGGCCTGGCCTCCCTGATGGTGGTGGCCGTCGCGATGGCCGGCTCGGTGACCGTGCTGCCGGCGCTGCTGTCGCTGCTGGGCGAGCGGGTCGAGAAGGGCAAGGTGCCGTTCCTGCGCAGGCGGACGAGCGGCAGCAACGACAGCCGCTTCTGGGCGGCCGTGCTGAAGCGGGTCCTCGCCCGGCCGGTGCTGTCGGTGGCCGTGGCGACCGGTGCGCTGCTCGCGGTGGCCGCGCCCGCGCTCGGCATGAAAACGCAGAATCTCACGCTGGACCAGGAGTTCGGCGACTCGCTGCCGATCGTGCAGACGTACAACCGGGTCAACGAGGCGTTCCCGGGCGGCTCGGAGCCGGCCGAGGTGGTCGTCAAGGCGGACGACATCAACGCGCCGGCGGTGAGGGCGGCGCTGGCCGACTTCCGTGAGCAGGCGGTCAGTTCGGGCGCCTCGCGCGGCCCGGTCGAGATCAAGCTGCACGACCGGCAGAACCTGGCCTTCGTCTACGTGCCGCTGGTGGGCGGCTCCGACCAGGACGCGGCGGGCGCCAGCCTGGAGAAGCTGCGCGACGAGGTGCGGCCCGCGACGCTGGGCGCGGTCGACGGGGTCGAGGCGCCGATCACCGGCCAGGTGGCGGGCAACAAGGACTTCAACGACCAGCTGGTCGGCTCGGTGGTCCCGGTGTTCGCGTTCGTGGTGGTGTTCGCGTTCCTGCTGATGCTGCTGTCGTTCCGGTCGCTGACGGTCGCGGTCACCTCGATCGTGCTCAACCTGCTGTCGGTGGGCGCCGCGTACGGCGTCCTCGTGGCGGTCTTCCAGCACGGCTGGGGCGCGTCCCTGGTGGGCGCGGAAGGGGTGGGCGCCATCATCACGTGGCTGCCGCTGTTCCTCTTCGTGATCCTGTTCGGCCTGTCGATGGACTACCACGTGTTCGTGGTGTCGCGGATCCGCGAGGCGCGGGCGCGGGGCCTCGAGACGCGGGACGCGATCCGGCACGGGGTGGTCACCACGGCCGGCGTGGTCACCAGCGCCGCGGTCATCATGGTCGCCGTGTTCGCGATCTTCGGGACGCTGTCCATGCAGTCGATGAAGCAGATGGGTGTCGGCCTGGCGGCCGCGGTGCTGATCGACGCGACGGTCATCCGGGGGGTGCTGCTGCCGGCGGTGATGGCGCTGCTGGGTGAGCGGAACTGGTACTTCCCGAAGTGGCTGCGGGGGTTGCCGGACCTGACGCACGACGAGTCGCCGGCGGTGCCGGTGGCGGCGGGGGCGTCCCGGGACGACGAGGGGGACCGCGTCCCGGTGTGATCCCCGCGTAACCGCGGGCAGTCGTGCCGCTGGGGCGGCACGGGTGGGCGCGGCGGCACCTCGCAAGCGCCGTGCTGCGCGACCTCCCCCCGTTCACTGCACACCGGGCGGTGTTGAGGTGGGCCGGGCGGAGGTTCGCCTGCCGGTGCTGAACGGGTGCCGCTGCGCCCACCCGTGCCGCCCTGCGGCACGACTGCCCGCAGCTAGGCGGATGATCGCCCGCGGCTGCGTGGCGGCTGCCCGCAGCTGTGCGGCTACCTCCGAAGCTCTGCCTCGATCAGGTCCGCCGCCCGGTGCGTGCCGCCCTCCTCCGCCATCTCGGCCTGGACGGCCTTCAGACGGCGGGCGACCTCCGGGTCGTCGACCAGCGCGAGGGCCGCCGCCCTCAGCACCTCCGCCCCCGCCTCCTCCGCCGGCACGTGCCGCGCCACCCCCAGCCCCTCCAGCATCTCCGCGTTGCCGAACTGGTCCACCGCCTGGGGCACGGCGATCATCGGGGTGGCCGTGGCCAGCCCCTCCTGGCTGCCGCCCGCACCCGCGTGGGTGACGAACAGATCCGCCTGCCGCAGAATCGCCAGCTGCGGCACCCAGGACCGCACCTCCACGTTCCCCGGGACGTCCCCCAGCTCGGCCGGGTCGACGTGCTTGCCGATCTGGAGCACCAGGTGCCAGCCGGGCAGCCCGGCGAACGCCTCGACGCACGCCCGGTAGAAAGCCGGCTGCTTGGTGAAGGACGAGCCGAGCGACACCAGCACGACCCTCTCGGCGCCGGCGGGCCGCTGCCAGTCCCCCTCGGCGCTCCGGTCCCCCTGGCAGGCGCCGACGAAGGAGTACACGCGCTCGTCCACCCGGTCGGCGTTCGGCTGGAGCGCCTTCGGGATGAGCACGATGGAGCGGTCGGGTCGGCCGGCGAAGTCGTCGGGGTGCAGGGTGACCCCGTTCTCCTCCAGCCACGCCCGGAAGCGGGCGTAGTACGCCTGCCCCCGCTCGGTCTTCAGCGGCTCCGCCCACATCGGCTCGGCAATCTCCTGCTCGTAGCCCTCCCAGGCGACGAGGTTCGGCGAGAGGGAGACGGCGGGCACGCCCCAGCGGTGGGCGAGCACGCGGGCCGGGTAGGCGGTGATGTCGTGGAGCACGAGGTCGGGGGTGTCGCCCTCGTACGCCTCGACGAGCTGCGGCAGCGCCTGGATCGCGTCCGCGAGGAACGGCTCGACGTTGTCGAGGAGGGTGGTGCCCCAGGCCTCGGGGTCGTCGTCGGGGCCGGGCAGCGTGGAGTTCCACAGCTTCGGCTCGGCACCGGTCTCGGCGACCTTCTCGGCGAACAGGGGCGGGATCGCGTAGGTCACCCGGTGGCCGCGCGCCACGAGCTCGCGGATCACCTCGAGGCTCGGGTTCACGTGCCCGTGGGCGGCGATGGAGAACATGGCGATGTGTGCGGGAGCGGTCATGCGACGAGCCTAAGCGAGACGAGACGTCTCGTGCAACTCAAAACCCGCACGCACCGCTCACCGCTGGTACCGGGCGAGCACCAGGTTCCCGTCCTCCTCCAGTCGTTTCCGCAGCTCGTCAAGGCCGATCGCGCCGCTGTAGTACTCCTGGAGCGCCGGGGTGGCGACCTTGTCCTTCCACTCCGGGTAGCCCCGCACGGACTGCGCGGGCGCCGGGCGCAGATGGGCGGCGAGCGCCGTGCCGGTGGCCCAGCCGTGCTCGGGGGTGCGCAGGGCCGGGTCGGCGAGGGCCTGGCGGCCGGTGGGCAGCATCCAGTCGCCGAGCGCGAGGCGCACCATGTTCCGCGGCCGGAGCAGGAAGTCCAGGAAGGCCACGGCCTCCTTCTTGTGGGGGCAGTCCTCGGCGACGGACAGCGTCTGCGGGCTGACGCCCTGGGCGAGTCCGCCGGCCCCGGCCGGTGCGGGCAGCACCTGCCACTCGAAGCCCTTCGGCGCCTGCTGCACGATCTGCTGGCGGTACGAGAAGCCGAGCGGCACCATCGCGTACTTGCCGGCGAAGAGGCCGGGCAGGGTGTCGGAGCCGCCGCTGCCGAGGGTGGTGGGCGAGGCGCTGCGGTCGGTGCTCACCTGCTCGTGGATGGTGCGCGGGACGACCTCGTCGCCCTCCTCGAACCGCACGGTGACCTTCCCGTCGGCGTCGCGGTGGAAGAGCCGGCCGCCCGCGGAGAGGGACAGGTTGAGGGTGGCGGACACCGGTTCCTTGAGGGGCCAGGCCACGCCGTAGCGGCCGTCGCCGGACAGGTCCTTCGTCACCTGGCGGAACTCGGCCCAGCTCCAGGGGTGTTCGGGGGTGGGGACGCGGACGCCGGACTCCCTCAGGCGGGCGGCGTCGGCGATGAGGACGCGCGGTTCCTGGAGGAAGGGGACGCCGTAGACGCCGTCGCCGAAGGTGACGGACTGCCAGGCGAGCGCGGGGATGTCGGAGGTCAGCCGCTTCGGCAGCAGCTCCGTGAGGTCGGCGAGGTGGCCCCCGTAGGCGAAGTCGGCGAGGTCGTCGGAGGCGTCGTGGACGATGTCGGGCGCCTCGCCGCCCTCGAAGGAGGTGAGCAGCTGGTCGTGGACGCTGTCCCAGCTGCCCTGGACGTACTCCACGCGGATGTCCGGGTGGAGGGCGTTCCACTCCTCGACCAGCGCCTTGGTGGCCTCCACCGACTCCTGCTGCCAGGCCAGGGACTGGAAGCGCAGGGTGACCCGGCCGTCGTCGCGGGTGCCGCCGGAGGAGCAGCCGGCGAGGAGCAGGGCGAGGGCGAGCGCCCCGACGAGCATCCTGAGGCGTGTCATCAGCCCTTCACCGCCCCGGCGAGGAGGGAGCCGGTGATCCGGCGCTGGATGAGCGCGAACACCAGCAGGGACGGGAGCGTCGCGAGGAACGCGGCGGCGGCCAGCGGGCCGAGGTCGGCGACGCCCTCGGCGCCGATGAAGCGGGTGAGGAGCACCGGCAGCGTCTGCTGCTCCGGCGTCTTCAGCAGGACGAGGGCGAAGAAGAACTCGTTCCACGCGGTGACGAACGCGAACAGCGCGGTCGCCGCGATGCCCGGCGCGAGCAGCGGCACGGTCACCGACACCAGGGTGCGCAGCCGTCCGGCGCCGTCCACGGCCGCCGCCTCCTCCAGCTCGGCCGGTACCGCGCGGACGTACCCGGTGAGCATCCACAGGGCGAAGGGCAGCGCCCAGACGACGTAGACCAGCACCAGGCCGGGCAGCGAGTCGATGAGCCGCAGGTTCTTCAGCACCAGGAACAGCGGGATGATCAGCAGCACGAACGGGAACGCCTGGCTGACCAGCACCCAGCCGGTCGCCGCCCGTGCCAGGGCGCCGCGGTGGCGGGCCATGACGTAGGCCATCGGGGTGGCCACGGCGACCGCGACGAGGGCCGCGGCGGACGCGGTGAGCAGGGAGTTGAGGGCGGCCCGCAGCAGCGGCTGCTCGTCGAAGGCCTGACGGAAGTTGGCGAGGGTGGGGTCCTGCGGGATCCAGGTGGGGTGCAGCCCGGCCAGTTCGGTCGGGGGCTTGAACGCGGTGGACGCCAGCCAGACGAACGGGAAGCCCAGGAAGACCAGGTACGCGAGCAGGGCCGCGTACTGGCCGGCGCGGGCGGCGGGACGGGTTCTCACCGTTCGTCACCTCCCCTCAGCCGGCCGGCGAGGAACACGGCGAGCAGCACCGCGATCACGGCGACCATGACACAGCCCATGGCGGCCGCGTAGCCGAACTGGCCGTACCGGAAGGCCTCTTCGTAGGCGAACAGCATGGGCAGTCGGGTGCGGCCTCCGGGGCCGCCGTTGGTGAGCACGTAGACCAGGGCGAAGGAGTTGAAGTTCCAGATCAGGTTGAGCGCCGTGATGGCGAGGGCGACGGGCCGCAGCGCGGGCCAGGTGACCGTGCGGAAGCGGCGCCAGGCGCCGGCGCCGTCCACGGCGGCGGCCTCGTGCAGTTCGCGCGGGGTGTTCTGGAGCCCGGCGAGCAGCGCCACCGTGGTCTGCGGCATGCCCGCCCACACGCCGACGACGATCACGGCGGGCAGGGCGGTGGCGAGCCCGCTGAGCCAGTCGCGGTCGCCGTCGAGGCCGAGGTCGCGCAGGGTCTCGTTGAGGATGCCGGCGTCCGGGTTGTAGGTGAGGCGCCACATGATGCCGACGACGACCTCGGGCATCGCCCAGGGCACGATCGCCAGCGCGCGGGCCGCCCAGCGCAGCCGCAGGTCCTGGTTGAGCAGCAGGGCGAGGCCGAGCGCCAGCAGGAACTGCGGGACCGTCACGCCGACCGCCCAGACGAGTCCGATGCGGAACGACTCCCAGAACAGGGTGTCGTGGAGCAGGTCCTGGAAGTTCAGCGTGCCGATCCAGCGGGTCGGCTCGGTACGGCCTGACTGGGCGTCGGTGAAGGACAGCAGGATGCCGTAGAGCAGCGGGCCGACGCTGAGCACCAGGATCGGGATCAGCGCGGGCAGCACCAGGAACCACGGGCCGTGATCGACGGCGCGCCGCGCCGGCCGGCTCGGGTCGGGCGCGCGGGGCTCGGATCTCCTGGCCTCGGTCACCGACGTCACGGCATCAGCCCCTTTGCACGGTGGGGGGTGGGCCCGGTCATGGTCGTGAACGCGACACCGCACGTCAAGGGGCCGCGCACACCATCCGACCTGTGCGAATGCGAGACTGGCCGGCGAACGGCCGGGCCAAGGCGACCGGCAGGGGCCGACGGGGCCACGGCAGGACACGGAGGCGGGAGCGATGGACGAGGCGCGGGCGCGGGAGGTTCTTCAGACCGCGGGGGTGCTGCCCCGGGGCGCCGGGGAGGCGCGGCTGCTGGCGCTCGGGGAGAACGCGGTGTTCGCCGCCGGGGACCTGGCGGTCAAGGTGGGCCGGGACGCGGAGCTGCTGGAGCGGGCCCGCCGCGAGCTGGCCGTCGCCGGATGGCTGGCGGAGCAGGGTGTGCCCGCCGTGCGTCCCGCCGGGTCCGAGGCGCTGCTGGTCGAGGGGCACCCGGTGACCGTGTGGCACCGGCTGCCCGACCCGGTGCGGCCCACCGAGCCTGCCGACCTGGCCGCGCTGCTGCGGCGCGTGCACGCGCTGCCCCCGCCGCCGTTCGCTCTGCCGCCCCGCGCGCTGCTGGACGGCGTGGAACGCTGGCTGCGGCTCGCGGGCGACGCGATCGACCCGGCGGACGCGGCGTATCTGCGCGAGCGGCGCGACGGGTTCGCGGCGGCCGCCGCCGCGCTGACGCCCCGGCTGCCGCGCGGGCCGATCCACGGCGACGCGCTGCCGCGCAACGTGCACGTCGGCCCGGACGGGCCTGTGCTGATCGACCTGGAGACCTTCTCCTCGGACCTGCGCGAGCACGACCTGGTGGTGATGGCCCTCTCCCACGACCGCTACGGGCTGCCGGACGAGGCGTACGACTCGTTCACCGCGGCCTACGGCTGGGACGTGCGGGAGTGGGAGGGCTGCTCGGTGCTGCGTGGGGCGCGGGAGACCGCCAGCTGCGCCTGGGTCGCCCAGCACGCCCCGGGCAACCCCAAGGCGCTGGCCGAGTTCCGCCGCCGGGTGGCGTCGCTGCGGGACGGGGACGAGACCGTGCGCTGGTATCCGTTCTGAGCGGTGCCCCGTCGAACCCGCGGCTCCGGGGCTCCCGCGGCTCCGGGGCTCCCGGGGCGGCCTTCGACGCGGCTCGTCCCGGCGTCGCGCGGTATCCGGCACGCGTTCCCTCGCCGCCTGCGGCCCCCCACCCGCCGCCGTGCGGCCGCCCGCACCGGACCCCGCCCGGGCCGGCCAAGGACACTGTGTGCCTCACGGCCGCCCTGATCCGGACGCAGGGCGTCAGGGCTAGGTGAGCCCGGGCCGGACCGGCTCCTGCGCCGGTTCGCGCAGCGGCCAGTTGCTGTCGACCAGGGCGGCCGGGTCGCCCTTGCGGCGCAGGAAGTCCTGGAAGTCCGCCGCCCAGGCCGCGTACCACTCGATCTGACGGCGGTGCAGCTCCGCCGGGCCGAGGGCCGCGACCTTCGGGTGGCGGTCGGCTATCGCGCAGGCCAGCTGGGCGGCGGCGAGGGCGTCCGCCGTCGCGTCGTGCGCCGCGTCGAGCCTGACGCCGTACTCCGCGCAGACCGCTTCGAGGGTGCGCTTGCCGCGGCGGTAGCGGTCGACGGCGCGGTCGATGGTGTACGGGTCGACGACCGGGGCCGGGTCGGCGCCGCTCAGGCGGTCGCGCAGGGACGGCAGTCCGTACCGCCGCAGCTCGGCGGAAAGCAGGCTCAGGTCGAACGAGGCGTTGTAGGCGACGACCGGGACGCCGGTCTTCCAGTAGGCGGCGAGGACTCCGGCGATGGCGTCGGCCACCTGGTCGGCGGGGCGGCCCTCGGCGGCCGCGCGCTCGTTGCTGATGCCGTGGACCGCGACCGCGTCGGCGGGGATCGGCACGCCCGGGTCGGCCAGCCACTCCCGGCGCCCCAGCGTCTCCCCCGCGCGGAGCTCGATCACGGCTCCCGTGACGATCCGCGCCTCGCGCGGATCCGTCCCCGTCGTCTCCAGGTCGAAGCCGATCAGCAGCTCCCGGTGCCAGCCCATGGGCTGCCCCCCTTCTGTGCGGTGCGTTCCCCCAGTGGCTTTCACCCTCGCACGCGCCACTGACAACCAGAGGATCGCATTCCGTTTCCCGGGCGGACCGGGCGGCCCCGGAACCCGCGCGGACCCGGAGGTTCAGGACACCGGCCGCGAATCCGCCCACATCTGCTCGAACTCCTCGCGGTAGGTGGGGAAGAGGCCGCCCTCCTCGATCTCGCCCGGCTTGACCACCTTCGTGCCGTTGCGCAGCACCAGCACCGGCGCCTCCATGCCGCGGGTGCGGCGCAGATGGTTCTGCACCACGGCGATGCCGTCCGAGCCGTCGCCGTCGACCAGGTAGGCGGTGCAGCGCGGCGTCTCGTCGTAGACCTGGATCTCGAAGGCGCCCGGGTCCCGCAGCCGGGACCGCACCCGGCGCATGTGGAGGATGTTCATCTCCACGGAGCGGCCCAGCTCGCCCCGCTTGATGCCCAGTTCGCGCTCGCGCCGCTTGACCGCGCTGGAGGCCGGGTTGAGGAACAGCAGCCGCACCCGGCAGCCGGACTCGGCCAGCCGCACCAGGCGGCGGCCGGAGAAGTTCTGCACGAGCAGGTTCAGACCGATGCCGACGGCGTCGAGCCGCCGGGCGCCGCCGAACATGTCCTCGGCGGGGAACTGGCGCAGCAGCCGCACCCGGTCCGGGTGCACGGCGACCACGTCCGCGTACCGGTCGCCGACCAGGTCCTCGACCGCGTCCACCGGCAGCCGGCGCGCCGAGGGCACGTCGCCGCCCGCGCCGAGCATCTCCAGCAGCCGGGCGGAGGCCCGCTCGGCCTGGTTCAGCACCGCCTCGGACAAGGCCCGGTTGCGGGAGACCACGTTGCGGGTGACCTCCAGCTCGTCCAGTGCCAGCTCGACGTCCCGGCGGTCGTCGAAGTACGGCTCGAAGCACGGCCAGTGCTGCACCATCAGCTCGCGCAGCTGCGGCAGGGTGAGGAACGACAGCACGTTGTCGTCGGCCGGATCGAGCAGGTAGCCCTTGCGGCGGCTGACCTCGCGCACGGCGACCGCGCGCTGCACCCACTCCTGTCCGGCGGGCCCGGCGGCGGCGACCACCCAGTCGTCGCCGTGCACGGGCTCGTAGATCGGGCGCAGCACGGCGGCGACGACCGCGCGCAGCCGCTGCTCGACCAGGTTCAGCCAGATGTAGGCCCGGCCGGCCCGCTGCGCGCGCGTGCGCACCTCGCGCCACGCGTCCGCGCCCCAGTCCAGTTCCGGCCCGATCGCACCCGCGTCCATCGGCCGCGCCAGGGACACCGCACCGGGCGGGACGTCCGTGGAGCCGCTCCCCTCGTGACCCTCGTCACCAGGGGGCAGTTCCAGCCCTCCCGAGCCCACCCGCGCACCGCCTTCCAGTCCCCCGAGCACTCCCGTCCAACGATCAAGGAGAGTACTCCGCATGCGGTGCGCGGTGCAGCCCGATGGACAGGGTCGTTTCCCAACTTCCCCCTCATAAGCGACCGTTCCGCGTCCCGGGACCGGGGAGTGAGCTTGTTCATAGCGGAATCGCCGGATGTGCGGCCGTCGGAGGGCGGGGCATGGGTAGAGGGTGGACCCGCCCTTGATCCCGCCCGTTCGGGGAGACACGGGGACCACTCGGAGCCAACGCGCCCCCACCGGCGCCGTACACCTGAAAGAGTCGTGTCCATGCAGGTCTGGCCTGGCGAGGCGTATCCGCTCGGTGCCACGTACGACGGCGCCGGAACGAATTTCGCGGTCTTCACGGAGGCCGCGGACCGAGTAGAGCTGTGTCTGCTGCACGACGACGGCTCCGAGACCGCGGTCGAGCTGCGGGAGAGCGACGCGTTTGTGCGGCACGCGTACCTGCCCGGGGTCATGCCCGGGCAGCGGTACGGCTTCCGTGTGCACGGGCCGTACGCCCCCGAGCGGGGGCTGCGCACCAACTCCGCGAAACTGCTGCTCGATCCGTACGCGCGTGCGATCAGTGGCTCGATCCAGTGGGGCGAGGAGGTCTACGGCTACCACTTCGACGACCCCGACCGGCGCAACGACCTCGACTCGGCGCCGCACACGATGACGTCGGTCGTGGTCAACCCGTACTTCGACTGGGGGGACGACCGGCGCCCCCGGACGGAGTACCACCACACGGTGATCTACGAGGCCCACGTCAAGGGGCTCACCATGCGCCACCCGGGGCTGCCCGAGGAGCTGCGCGGCACCTACGCGGGCCTGGCGCACCCGGCGATCATCGAACACCTGACCGAACTGGGCGTCACCGCGCTGGAACTGATGCCGGTGCACCAGTTCGTGAACGACCACCGGCTGGTCGACATGGGGCTGAACAACTACTGGGGCTACAACACCATCGGCTTCTTCGCCCCGCACAACGCCTACGCGTCCTGGGGCGACCGCGGCCAGCAGGTGCTGGAGTTCAAGTCGGCGGTGAAGGCGCTGCACGAGGCGGGGATCGAGGTGATCCTCGACGTGGTCTACAACCACACCGCCGAGGGCAACCACCTGGGCCCCACGCTGTCCTTCAAGGGCCTCGACAACCCCTCGTACTACCGTCTGACCGACGACCCCCGCTACTACATGGACACCACGGGCACCGGGAACTCGCTGCTGATGCGGTCCCCGCACGTGCTCCAAATGATCATGGACTCGCTGCGGTACTGGGTCACCGAGATGCATGTCGACGGATTCCGCTTCGACCTCGCGGCGACGCTGGCCCGACAGTTCCACGAGGTGGACCGGCTGTCGTCGTTCTTCGACCTGGTGCAGCAGGACCCGGTGGTCTCCCAGGTGAAGCTGATCGCCGAGCCCTGGGACGTCGGCGAGGGCGGTTACCAGGTGGGCAACTTCCCGCCGCTGTGGACCGAGTGGAACGGCAAGTACCGGGACACCGTGCGGGACCTGTGGCGGGGCGAGCCGCGCACGCTCGCGGAGTTCGCCTCCCGGCTGACCGGCTCGTCGGACCTCTACCAGGACGACGGGCGCCGTCCGCTCGCCTCCATCAACTTCGTCACCTGCCACGACGGCTTCACCCTGCACGACCTCGTGTCGTACAACGACAAGCACAACGAGGCCAACGGGGAGGACAACCGGGACGGCGAGAGTCACAACCGGTCCTGGAACTGCGGGGCCGAGGGCGACACCGACGACCCGGACGTGCTGCGGCTGCGGGCCCGGCAGATGCGGAACTTCATCGCCACGCTGATGCTCTCCCAGGGCGTGCCGATGATCAGCCACGGCGACGAGCTGGCCCGCACCCAGCACGGCAACAACAACGCCTACTGCCAGGACAACGAGCTGGCGTGGGTGGCGTGGCCGGAGGGCGAGGACGCGGACACCACGCTGCTGGAGTTCACGCGCGCGATGGTGTGGCTGCGCAAGGACCACCCCGTCTTCCGGCGCCGCCGCTTCTTCCACGGGCGTCCCGTGGAGGGCACCCACGACGACCTCTCCGACATCGCCTGGTTCACCCCCGAGGGCGAGGAGATGACCCAGCGGGACTGGGAGTCGGCGCCGGCGTCGGCGCTGACGGTGTTCCTCAACGGCAACGCGATCTCCGAGCCCGGGCAGCGGGGGGAGCGGATCACCGACGACTCGTTCCTGCTGATGTTCAACGCCTCGCCGAAGCCGCTGGACTTCGTGGTGCCGGTGGATCATGGGGCGCAGTGGCAGGTGGTGGTCGACACGGCTCGGGCGGACGGCGTGCCGCCGGGGAGCGGGCCGAAGGTGTCGGCGGGGACGCGGCTGACGTTGACGGACCGGAGTATGACGGTGCTGCAGCGGCCGGTGTAGCCGCAGGTGTCGGTCGCCCCCGCCGCCCCTTCCCGTCCCGAAACTGGGGCTCCGCCCCAGACCCCGCTCCTCAAACGCCGGAGGGGCTGGATGTAGTCCCTCCGGCGTTCGAGGAGCGGGGGTCCGGGGGCAGCGCCCCCGGGGACGGGAAGGGAAGGGGCG